>DATBZF010000044.1:0-39284 GCA_036513315.1 Roseiarcus sp. | reverse complement strand
GGGGCATGGGGATCGATCGCATCGCCATGCTGAAATATGGCCTGCCGGATTTGCGCGACTTCTTCGAAGGCGATCTGCGCTGGCTTGACCATTACGGCTTCCGCCCGCTCGACATCCCGACGCTGGCGGGCGGCCTGAGCGCATAAGGCCGTCGAAACTCATCTGTCCAGACAAGATCGTTTCATGAAATTCACCCTCTCCTGGCTCAAAGACCATCTCGACACGCAAGCTTCGCTCGGCGAAATCGTCGAGACACTGACGCGCATCGGCCTTGAGGTCGAGCGCGTTGAAAATCCCGCCGCCAAATATGCCGGTTTCGTCGTCGCGCGGGTCATTGAAGCCAAACAGCATCCGAACGCCGACCGCTTGCGCGTCTGCATGGTCGATTTCGGCGAAGGCGCGCCGGTCCAGGTCGTGTGCGGCGCACCCAATGCGCGCACCGGCATGCGCAGCGTCTTCTCGCCGGTCGGAACCTTCATTCCGGGCAAGAACATCACCCTCGCGAAGGGCGTCATCCGCGGCGTCGAATCGAACGGCATGCTGTGCTCGGAAGCCGAACTTGAATTGTCGGAGAACCATGACGGCATCATCGACCTGCCGGACGATGCGCCGATCGGCGAGGCATACAGCGCCTATGCTGGCCTGGACGATCCAGTCATCGAGATCAACCTGACCCCGAACCGCCCCGACGCGACCGGCGTTTCCGGCATTGCGCGCGATCTTGCGGCGACCGGCATAGGCGAACTCAAGACAAAGGCGCCGGCGAGCATCCCCGGCGCCTTTGATTGCCCGGTCGCGACCACGCTCGATTTCAGCGCTGAAGACGCCCATCTCTGCCCCGCTTTCGCTTTCCGTCTGGTGCGCGGCGTCAACAACCGCGCTTCGCCCGAATGGATGCAGAAGCGCCTGCGGGCGATCGGCCTGCGGCCGATCAACGCGCTCGTCGACATCACCAATTACATCACCTTTGATCGCGGCCGCCCGCTGCATGTGTTCGACGCCGCCAAGGTTGCCGGCGCGCTGCATGTGCGGCGCGCGCGCGCGGGCGAGAGCCTGCTCGCGCTCGACGGCAAGACCCATGCCCTCGATGAAAGCATGGTCGTCATCGCCGACGACAACGGCGTCGAATCGATCGCCGGCATCATGGGCGGCGAGCATTCCGGCTGCGACGAGAACACAAAAGACGTGCTAATCGAGAGCGCATTGTGGGATCCGCTCAATATCGCCCAGACCGGCCGCAAGCTCGGCATCGTCACCGACGCGCGCTATCGTTTCGAACGCGGCGTCGATCCCGCCTTCTGCGTTCCCGGCGCGGAGCTTGCGACGCGGATGACGCTCGACCTTTGCGGCGGGCAGGCGTCGCATCTCATCGTCGTCGGCTCGCAGGCGACGCCCGCCAAGATCATCGACTTCCCGTTCAGCGAAGTCGCGCGGCTGACGGGCCTCGATATTGCGCGGAGCGAGGGCGAGACGATCCTGCGCAAGCTCGGCTTTGTGGTCGATGGCGGCAGGGTGGTCGCGCCAACCTGGCGCCCCGACATCGATGGCAAAGCCGATATCGTCGAGCAAATCGTGCGCATCGCCGGACTGCAGCGCGTCGAGACGCGGCCGCTGCCGCGACTGTCGGCCGGCGTGCCCAAGCCTGTGCTGACGCTGCTGCAAAAGCGCACGCGGCTCGCCAAGCGCGCGCTCGCTGCGCTCGGTTTGCGCGAGGCGGTGACCTGGTCGTTCATTTCCAAGTCGAAAGCCGAATTGTTCGGCGGCGGCGCACCCGCTTTGGCGCTCGCCAATCCGATCGCCGCCGATCTCTCCGACATGCGCCCGAGCCTGATTCCCGGCCTTGTCGCAGCGGCCGATCGCAATGCGCGGCGTGGCCAGCGCGATGTCGGCTTGTTCGAGGTCGGGCAGATTTTCCTCGGCGATGGCGAGAACGA
The DNA here is from genome assembly GCA_036513315.1 of Roseiarcus sp. Classification (GTDB taxonomy): domain Bacteria; phylum Pseudomonadota; class Alphaproteobacteria; order Rhizobiales; family Beijerinckiaceae; genus Roseiarcus. The sequence continues at coordinate 37,350 of DATBZF010000044.1, read as the reverse complement.
TCAGCGCATCGCCGCCGCCTCGTTGCGACGCGGCGCGGCCAAGGCGCAGGGCGCGGGCCGGCATTGGGCGGGCGGCGGCGGCGCCGTCGACGTCTTCGACGCCAAAAGCGACGCGCTGGCGCTGCTCGCCACCCTCGGAGTTTCCCCAGGCGCCGTTCAGATCGTTCCCGGCGGCCCTGCCTTCCTGCATCCCGGCCGTTCGGCGAGCCTGCAGTTCGGGCCGCAGAATATGATCGGCTGGTTTGGCGAATTGCATCCGAGCGCCGTCGAGGCGCTCGACGCCGAAGGCCCGCTCGCTGCGTTCGAAATTATCCTCGATCGCATCCCGGCGCCAAAGGCGCGCACGAGCCGCGCCAAGGCGAAGCTGGAACGCCTCGATTTCATGCCGGTCGAGCGCGATCTCGCTTTCGTCGTCCCCCTCAAGGTCCGCGCTACCGACATTGTCAAAGCCGCGCTCGGCGCCGAGCGCGGCCTGATCGTCGGCGTGCAAGTCTTCGACGTCTACGAGGGCCAGGGCGTGCCGAGCGGCCATAAATCGGTCGCCATCGCGGTGACATTACAACCGCGCGAGCGGACGTTGACGGATGCGGAGATCGAGGCGGCGGTGGCCAAGATCGTCGCCGAGGTCGCCAGGAAAACCGGCGCCGTCTTGCGAGGATAAGCATGGCGCCACGAGCAGGACATTTCGCAGTTTTTACGATCGCCTTTGCGGGCGTCTCGGGTTTTGCGGCTCTGGCGGCGACGCCGGCGAGAGCCGACGATTACGCCGCCTGCGCCAAATTCGACAATCCCCTCGCCTATAACCAGTGCCTGGCGGCGCATGGCCCGGTGGCGCATGAGACGAGAGCGACCGCGCCGCCGCCCGAAGGCGCGGATGGTCCGCGCGGCGGCTGGGCGGCCCGTAGCTATGGCGGCCCATCGATGCGCGCCTCGCGCGGCCGCAACGGGCGGATGGTCCTCGAATTCTCGATCGGCGCCGCATCCTCGGGCGCGCATCGGTTGAAGAAGACCCAGTGACGGAATTTGGAGACTCCCAAGGGATTTCTCGATATTTCCAGAGTCCAATTTGGCGATATGGCGCCTCGCTTGGTATCGCGGCGCCAAAGGCGCCGCCCGGGATGCAATGACGCCCACGCCACGACTAGCGCCCTCCGTCGACCTTGCCCGCCGCGTGACCGAGGCGGCGACGGCGTACACGGTCGCGCGAATGCAAGTCCTCGAGCGCATTCCCGGCAATCCAATCGGCATCGCCTATCAGGCGTTCGATAATGTGACCGCCTTGTCGGCGCGACATTTGCCGTCCGCCTCGTTCAACAGCGTCAGGGGCCTTCGCGCCGGACAGGCGCATCATATCGCCCCTCTGGTCGAATGGTGCCGCGCGCACGGAATCGCCGGGCGGTTCGAAATTGCGGCGGGCGACGATGATCCGGCGCTCGGGCGCGAACTCACGCGGCTCGGATATTTCCAATCCGGTTTTCATGCCGCGCTGATCGGCGAGCCCGATCTGGATACGCCTGCGCCGGAAAGCGTCCGCGTGGAGCGGGTTGCGAGCGCCGTCGATATGGAGGACTTCCTCGCCGCCTACGTCGCCGGTTGGGACATCCCAGGCGCGGCGCACGAGCAATTCAAGAAGAATGTCCGCCCCTGGTTCGGTCAACCCGGCTGGTCGCTTTACATCGCCCGCGTCGGGACGACGCCCGTCGCCACGGCCATCCTGTTCATTCATGCCGGCGTCGGCTATTTCGCCGATTCGGCGACCGATCCGGCATTCCGCGGACGCGGCCTTCACACGGCGCTGCTGCGCCGGCGCCGGCGCGACGCCAGCGCCGCCGGCGTCGACTTTGTCTGCAGCGGCGCGGATTTTCTGTCGACCAGCCATCGCAATATGGAGCGGATCGGCATGCGGCTTCTGTTCCTGCGCGCGATCTGGACGCCGGTCTCCGACAAGGCTGCAGATCGCGCCTGAGAACGGTATTAAGCGTCTATTTTATGTTATAAAAAATATATCCTAGAAATTATTCGTATTTTGTGCTATCTGCTTCTCCTATCAGCATAATCTTGCATTTTCTATCGGTAAAATAGCTGCTGCTGCGCGGCCTTCGATCTTGAATTGCCCTTGCGGCGCAGCATCTAAGGGACGGAGCGCATGAGCGCCGAAACGAAGTTGACGATGAGCGACATCATTACCGCCAACCGGCTGATCGATGGCATCGTCCTGTTCCAGGACGCTGCAGGCGGCTGGGTTGAGGACTTCGCCCGCGCTGCTATCTACCCCAACGCCGAGGCGTCGAAGGCGGCGCTCGAACGCGCCAAGGAGGACGAGGCGCGCGATCTCATCGTCGAACCTTATGCGGTAGTGGTCGAAGCGCGCAACGGCCATTACGTGCCCAAGGCTTTGCGCGAATTGATCCGCGCTTCGGGTCCGACGATCCATCCCGATCTGGGCAAGCAGGCGCATGGGCAGGCGCCCGTTCTTGTGGAGAAGCCGCATGTATCGCTATGACCAGTTCGACGCGGCTTTCGTCGATGCCCGCGTCAGCCAGTTCCGCGATCAGGTGCAACGCCGCGTCGCCGGCGAATTGACGGAAGAACAATTCCGTCCGCATCGGCTGATGAACGGTCTCTATCTGCAGTTGCACGCCTATATGCTGCGCATCGCGGTGCCCTATGGCACGCTGTCGTCGCGCCAGATGCGCAAGCTCGCCGAAATCGCGCGCAAATACGATCGCGGCTACGGCCATTTCACGACGCGGCAGAATCTGCAGTTCAACTGGCCCGCGCTGAAGGACGTGCCGGACATTCTGGCCGAACTCGCCAGCGTCGAAATGCACGCAATCCAGACCTCGGGCAATTGCATCCGCAACGTCACCGCCGATCATTTCGCCGGCGCGGCGGCGGACGAGATCGCCGATCCCCGCCCCTATGCCGAGATCATGCGGCAATGGTCATCGTTGCATCCCGAATTCACCTTCCTGCCGCGCAAGTTCAAGATCGCCGTCAATGGCGGCCCGAAGGACCGCGCCGTGATCCAGGCCCATGACATTGGCTTGCAGGTCGTGCGCAACGAACGCGGCGAAATCGGCTTCACCGTCTATGTCGGCGGCGGCCTCGGACGCACGCCGATGATCGGCCACAAAATCCGCGACTTCCTGCCCGAGGCCGACCTGCTCGCCTATATCGATGCGATTTTGCGCGTCTATAATCTCGAAGGCCGGCGCGACAACAAATATAAGGCGCGCGTCAAAATCCTCGTCCATGAAAAGGGCGAGGCGGCGATGCGCGAAGCGGTCGAGGCGGAATTTTCCGCACATAACCGCGAGGGCCTGACGCTGCCGGCCGAGGAAATCTCTCGCATCAACGCCTATTTCGCGCTGCCGGCGCTGGAGCCGAAGAAGGCCTTGAGCGAGCGCACCGAAAGGCGCCGCTCGAAAGACGCCAAGTTTTCGAACTTCCTGCAATCCAACGTCACGCTGCACAAGGTTCAGGGCTACGCGATCGTCACGATTTCCTTGAAGCCGATCGGTGGCGTGCCGGGCGACGCCAGCGCCGACCAAATGGACGCGGTCGCCGATCTCGCCGAGGATTATTCGAGCGACGAATTACGTGTTTCGCACGAGCAGAATCTCGTGCTGCCGCATGTCGCCTTCGACGATCTGCCGGCGGTCTACGATCGTCTCGCTTCCGTCGGTCTCGCTACGCCCAATGCCGGCCTCGTCACCGACATCATCGCCTGCCCGGGCCTCGATTATTGCGCGCTCGCCACCGCGCGTTCGATCCCAATCGCCCAGCGCCTCGCCCAGCATTTCGGCGACGGCCCGCGCGCTCGCGACATCGGGCCGTTGAAGATCAAAATCTCCGGCTGCATCAACGCCTGCGGCCATCATCATGTGGGCCATATCGGCATCCTCGGCCTCGAGCGCGCGGGCGAGGAAACCTATCAGATCACGCTCGGCGGTTCGGGCGATGAAACCGCCTCGATCGGCCAGATCACCGGACCGGGCTTTTCCTCGGAAAACGTTGTCGACGCGATTGAGACTGTGGTTACGACCTATATGAGCCAGCGGCGCGACGCCGCCGAGGATTTTCTTTCAACCTATCGGCGCGTCGGCATGGCGCCGTTCAAGGAAGCGCTTTACGAGCGCAGCGCCGGATCGGACATTTGAAATGAGCGCGCATGATGTGAAAATGTTCGGCGACCAGGTCGCCGCCTCGCGCCTCGAGGGCAAGTTCGCGCTGATGAAGGCGGGCTCGCTTCTGCGCCTGGCGATCGAGGATCTCTATCCCGGCCGCATAGCCCTGGTCTCGAGCTTCGGCGCGGATTCGGCAGTGCTGCTGCATATGGTCGCGCAGGTCGACAAGAAGACGCCGGTCGTGTTCGTCGATACCGGACAGCTTTTCCCCGAGACGCTCGCCTATCGCGATGAACTCGTCGGAAGACTGGGCCTTGAGAATATCGTTGTCGCCGAGCCCGAAGCGACGCTTCTGGCAACCGAGGACCCTGAGAAATTCCTGTTCGCCAGCGACCCCGATCGCTGCTGCGAAATCCGCAAGGTGATGCCCCTCGGCAAGGCTCTCGACAGCTATGAGGCCTGGATCACCGGGCGCAAGAGCTTTCAGAGCGCGACCCGCGCGGCGGTGCCGTTGTTCGAAGCCGAGGGCGAACGCGTGAAGATCAATCCGCTGGTCGGCTGGAGCGCCAGCGACATTCTCGCCTACATCGCTGAAGCTGGATTGCCGCCGCATCCATTGGTCGCCAAGGGCTTTCCCTCGATCGGCTGCCTGCCCTGCACCAGCGCGGTCAAGCCGGGCGAGGACGCGCGGGCGGGGCGTTGGCGTGGGCGCGCCAAGACCGAATGCGGCATCCATCTGGGCGCGCTGACCGCGGGGGCGGGAATCTGATGTCGCTCTGGCGCAAGTGCGGTTTCGCCGAAGACGTCTGGACCCATATCGCCGGCGGCGATTCCGTTCCGCCTGCCGGCGCGATCATCGTATCGGCCGAGCGCTGGGCCGCTGAGCGCGACGCTTTGCGCGGCCGCGCCGATCCGGTCGGCGTCTTGATCGCCGCGGGCAAGGAAGCGATCGATCAATTGCGCGAAGCGGCGAGCCGGCCGCTGGTGGCGCTGAGCTTCGCCAAATTCGCCGACGGGCGCGCCTTTTCCTATGCGGAACTGCTGCGCGAACGCTTCGGCTTCACGGGCGAGTTGCGCGCGGCCGGCGACGTGCTGCTCGACGAAATCCCGCTGATGCTGCGCTGCGGTTTCGATTCCTTCGAGGTCGTCAACGAGCCGACCTTGCGCGCGCTAAGGCGCGGCGCGCTGCCGGAGGCTTCTCTGTTCTACCAGCCGAGCGTGGCGCCGCACGAGGTGCCCACGGGAACGCGGCCGTGGCTGCGGAGAAGGGCCGAGGCGTAGCGCCTTGCGCCGCCGCCCTGATTTACAACGAAGCTTGCCTGCGCGGCTTGGCGCCCGGCAGAACCGCCAGACACAAGACTGCGCCCGTCGAAATGGCCGCCGCGACGAACGCCGGCCCTAGCAGGCCCGAGGCGACGAACGGCGCGGCGAGCGCCGTGCCGCAGGCCGCGCTCGCCAGGATCGCCAGAATGACAAGGGCCGCGCCGCGCGCATCGTCGCCATCGGCGGCGAGCACCGCCTGTAGAAATCCCGGCGGCCCGCGAAGACCAAAGCCGAGGTTCCAGACGATCGAGAACGGGATCAACATGGCGGGCCGGTTTCCACCCGCCAGCGCGTAGAGCAGAATCGCGAGCGCGCCGATCGCCGCCAGAATCGTGCCGCCTGTTATCAACCTCTCTCGCCCGAAACGCTCCGCGAGCCGCCCCGTCACATTGGCGCCGAGGATGAAAAAGGCGATGCCGGAAACCTGCAGCAGGATGAAATCCGACAATTGGCCGCCCATCGGGCCGATGATGACCGCAGGCGCGCTGAAAACGAAGACAAGCAGGCCGCCGAGCGCGAACGCCTGGCTGAGGGCGTAGCGCAGATAGACGGGATCGCTGAGCAACGTGGCATAGGAGCCGCGGGCATCTGGCGAAGCAAGGCGCGGCAGACGCGAAGCGATGGCGCCGAGCAGCGCGGCGAGCGCGAGCGCGAAGACGCCGATCACCACGAACGAGGCCTGCCAGCCGAAACGCACCAGCAGCCACGCGCCGGCGATCGGCGCGAGCGCCGGCACCAGCGATTCCACGCTGCCGAGCAAGCCGATCATTCGCAGCGCGCGGCCTTCGGAAAATAAGGCGCGGATGAAGCCAGGCGCAAACACCGCCGGCGCCGCGCTCGCCGCGCCCTGAACGAACCTCAGCGCGATCAAGGCGTCGAGCGAAGAGACGAAGGCGGCGCCGAGCGAGGCCAAAGCATAGAGCGCGAGCGAGACGACGAGCGCCTTGCGCGGATCGATCCGCGCGCCAAGCTCGCCGAACAGCAGCAGCCCCAGTCCAGTGCCCGCGACATAGGCGGCAAGCACAAGCTGGGCTCGGGCCGGCGTCCCGCCAAGCGCTGCCGGCAGACTCGGTACGGCGGGCAGCACCAGATCGGTTCCGGCAATGCCAAGCGCGGTCGCCGAGGCGATAAGCGCGAAGCCGAGCGTGGCGGGCGAAGCGAGGACGCGGCTCATTACAAAATACGGCGATGCGATAACACGCTCTATTCAATCTCCCGCGCGAGGACCATTCGCTGGAATCATCGACCTGCGAATCCGGCCACCACAGATACGACCTTGCCGTCGATGCCGTTGAAGCCGTGATGCGCCATCGCCTCGCAGGGGTCGCCCTCGGATATTCCACCGTCCAGCCACACCGCATGCGCCCTGCCATGCGCCCAGGCGACGAATGGATCGACGCCGGCCGGCAATGTCTTGGGGCAATCGTCGTGCCGGTGTTCGACAACCAGCGTCGGCGGCAAATTCGCCGGCGAGCCAAGAATATTCTCGACATTGTCGCTATCGCCGGACTGATCCGACAGGAACCCCGACGTCAGCACGAGCTTGTCCGGCCGCGCGCCGCTGGCCAATCCCTGCGCCGCCCGCTGGGTGCCCCGGCTTGTTCCCGCCAGCGTCACCGGCCGTTTGATCGCCGCCATAAAAGCGATCGCCTGCGCGAGATCGACGCCAGCGTCGGGAAGCAGCACGGCGAGTCCGCGCGCCGCATAGGCCTCGCGCGTGCGCACCAGTTGATTGCCCGTCAATTGGGTGATGACCCCGGCGCTGGTGATGCCCAATTGGCCGCTGCCGCCGGCGAGCAGGATGATGCTCGCGCGCGGCCTGGCGGGTTTGATCAGAACCGCACTGACGCCGCCGACCGAAACGCCCTCGTCGGCAAGCGCCGCGCTCGCGCCGCCGGCGACGAACAGCAAGAGAGCCAGGAGCCAGTTTGCTACTTTCATCATGCTCGCCTCCCCATGTTCAATTGGATCGATGCGAGCAAAGCACGAAGATCCGGCAAACGCCAAATGGGACGTCAGGCGAGGCGAAGAACTCTGCCCGTGCCCCTAGTCGCCGCTGCGCGCCAGCCGCAGATGTGGCAGCGCTTCGATCCGCGCCGGCGCTTCGTTCTGCGAAAACTCCATCGTGTCGATGCGCTCGCCGCGCCGCACGATCTTGTCCGACGAGGCGACGATCTGGCCGACGTCTTCCTGAGCCTGGCGGAAATGATTGTCGAGCTTGGCCGTGCGCTCTGCGAGGCGGCGCACATCCTCGAGCAATTTGCCGACTTCGGCCTGGATCACATGAGCCTGGTCGCGCATCCGCGCGTCGCGCACGATCGCCTGCATCACCTGGATCGCCATCATCAACAGCGAGGGCGAGACGATGATCACCTTGCCGCGATGCGCTTTCTGCACGATATCGTCGAAATGTTCGACGAGGTCAGAATAGACCGATTCCGAGGGCACGAACATCACCGCGATATCCTGCGTCTCGCCCGGCAGCAGATAGCGTTCGGCAATGTCCTTGACATGTTTGCCGACGTCCGTGCGCACGCGGGCGAAAGCGGCTTTGCGCGCTTCCTCGCTGCGCGCATCCTTGAACAGAGTGAAAGCCTCCAGCGGAAACTTGGCGTCGACCGCCATCAGCCGCTGGTCGCCCGGCAGGCGGATCACGCAATCGGGTCGCGACTTGTTGGAGAGCGTGTACTGGAAATCATAGGCGCCCGACGGCAGGCCGTCGCGCACGATCGCCTCCATCCGGCCCTGGCCGAAAGCGCCGCGCGCCTGTTTGTTGGCGAGAATGTCTTTCAGCGAAACCATTTCCTGGCTGAGGCCGTCGAGGCGCTTCTGCGCCGCATCGATCACCGCGAGGCGCTCGTTGAGCTTGTTGAGATTGGCGCCCGTCGTCTGCGCCGCCGATTCCAGGCCTGCGCCAACCCGCGCGCTGACATTGTCGAGCCGGTCGGCCATCACGCGCACCAGATCAGCCTGACGCGAGCCAAATGCCTCGGCCATGCTTTGCAGGCGCCCGTTGAGCTCGGCGCCGGAGCGCGCCAGTTCGCCCATTCGCTGTTCGAGTTCGTGCTGGCGCTCCTCCGCCGCCGCCCGTTCGCGAAGACGATGGCCGCGCGCCCGCGCCAGGCCGACGACGAGACACAGCAGCAACAAGGCGATCAAGCCGGCGGCCGCCGCGAACGCCTCGCCGAACGAGACGGGGGCGGAGCCGAGCATGAGAAAGGTCTGATTCATGTCCCTTCTATAACCGATTCCTCGCAGGCGCGCGAACGAACGAAGAACGGTTTGACCGGATGCGCACAGCCGATTATCAGACCCATCTCGCACGCCGATTTAAAGAGCGCGAATGGCCCTTCGTCCGATCCTCATCCTGCCCGATTCACGGTTGCGGCTCGTCTGCGAGCCGATTCCTAAGGTCGACGATGCGCTGCGCCAGCTCATGGACGACATGGTCGAGACGATGCATGACGCTCCCGGCATCGGCCTCGCCGCCAGCCAGATCGGCGTGCTCCAGCGCGTCGTTGTGATCGACCTCGCCAAAAAGGACGAGCCGCCGCAGCCGATGCATTTCGTCAATCCGGAGATCGTGTGGTCTTCGGAGGAGAGGTCGGTCTACGAGGAGGGCTGCCTGTCGATTCCCGAATATTACGAAGAGGTGGAGCGGCCGGCGAGCGTGCGCGCGCGCTTCCTCGATCGCGACGGCGCGCCGCGGGAAATCCTCGCCGAGGGGCTGCTGTCGACCGCGCTCCAGCACGAAATCGACCATCTTAACGGCGTGCTGTTCATCGACCATATTTCGAAGCTGAAGCGCGACCGCGTGACGAAGAAATTCATCAAGCAGGCCAAGCAGCGCGAAAGCGAAAAAGCCTAAAGGACGAGTCGCGCTCCGTTTCCCCCTAGATTGACCGCCAGAACCTGATATCATCGATATCAAGGAGGTTCGAATGGTGGATATTTTGGTTCGGGGAATACCAGACGACTTGAAATCACGGATTGATGGGCGCGCCGCGCGTCACGGCCACAGCCTGTCGCGCGAAATCACCCTTCTGATCCGGCAAGCGCTTGCAACGCCTGAAGCCGAGGATGAAACGCCCGGAGGTTTGGGAACGCGCCTGGCCTCTCTTGTTCCCGCCGAAGACTGGACCCACGATTTCATCCTTGAAAGGGAAATATCTGACCGCGAGCCGCCGGATTTTTCGTGATCCTCCTCGACACCAATGTCATCTTGGAAATCATGCGGTCGGACGGCGAAACGAATGCGCGCCGATGGCTCGATGCGCAGCCGACGCGCTCGATCTACATCAGCGCTCCGGTTCTTGCCGAGCTGCGGTTCGGGGTCGAATTGCTGGAGCCTGGCGCGAGGCGCGCGCGGCTGGAACAGGCTTATGAGCGCATTGCGACGGACCTGTTCGTTGGCCGCATTCTCGTCTTCGATCGGACGGCTGCCGACCATTTTGGCAAGCTTCGCGCCAAACGGCGCAGGGCCGGCAAAGCTATTGGCGCGATGGACGCCCTGATCGCGGCGATCGCGCTGGCCAATTCGATGATTCTGGCCACCCGCAATACCGGCGATTTCGAGGGCCTGGAATTGCCCCTCGTTAATCCGTTCGCGGTCCATGCGGACTAGGCGCGGCTTATCGTCGCGTTAACCGTCCCGGCATAGTCTTTGCTTACAATTTTCTCGACGCGACAATCCGGATCGTGTCACTTTCGCGATAGTTCGGAGCAGCGCAATGATGGAGCGCGATTCGCGCCCAAAAGTCTTGATCGTGATGCACCAGGCCCATTCGACGCCTGGACGCGTCGGCTGCTATCTTAGCGCGCTCGGCGCCCGCCTCGACATCCGCCGCCCCAGCCTCGGCGAAGCCCTGCCCGAGACCCTCGACGGTCATGACGGCGTTGTGGTTTTCGGCGGCCCGATGTGCGCCAATGACGATTGCGAATGGATCGCGCGCGAGATCGCCTGGCTTGAGACGCCGTTACGCGAGGACAAGCCCCTGCTCGGCATTTGCCTTGGCGCGCAAATGCTCGCCAAAACGCTCGGCGCACGGGTTTTCAGCTTTCCCGACCGGCGCAGCGAGATCGGCTATTTTCCGCTGGCGCCTAAACCCAGCGCGGACGAGCTTTGCGCCACGCCCTTTCCGCGACAGGTCTATCAATGGCATTGCGACGGGTTCGATCTGCCGGACGGCGCGCAGTTGATCGCCTCGGGCGGCGCCGATTTCCCCGCCCAGGCCTATCGCTATGGCGACAAGGCTTTGGCGCTGCAGTTCCACCCCGAAGTGACCTATCAGATGATGTGCCGCTGGACGGTGCGCGGCGCGGAGAAGCTGAAGCTACCCGGCGCGCAGCCCCGCCAGGAGCATCTTGAAGGCTGGCATCAGTACGACCCCGCCGTGGCCGCATGGATGCGCGCGTTCCTGCCGGCATGGCTCGCCGGCAAGCTGCCGGCGACGGCGAATGCCGCCGAGCCTCTGCTCGCGGTGGCGTGACAGGACTGCGCCAAGTTGTTCTCCGACGTTTCCTAGACGCCTGACGACGAACGCGAGCGAACATAGGCGCGCTCGCCGCCCTTCGGGCCTTGCCAGACTTCCAGAATTTCTCCGCTCGTCGGATCGACGAAGCGTTCGCCGGTCAATCTCCACTCCGGCCCCGGCGGCGCCTCAAGCGGCCGGCGCTTATAGCCGCCGCTTCGAAAGAACAGCCAGATCAGCACGGGCGCGCCGACGATCACGCACCAGATGAGGAACGCGATCATCGCACTGCCGGTTCGATCACCGCCGCCGTGCCATAGGCGACGATCTCGCTCATCGTATTGCCGATTTCGGCGCTGTCGAAGCGCATCATCAGCACCGCATTGGCGCCCATTGCGGTGGCGTTCGTGACCAGCCGGTCCAATGCATGGCGGCGCGCCTCCTCGAGCATTTGCGTATATTCGTGAATTTCGCCGCCCACGATCGAGCGCAGGCCCGCCATGACATTGCCGCCGAGCCCGCGGCTGCGAACCACAATGCCGAAACATTGGCCCAAGGTCTGCGCCGTGCGATATCCCGCGACGTTTTCGGTTGTGACGACGATCATCCCAATGACCCTCCCTTGGCCGGGCGGCTCATGATCTGGATGACCGCGCCGCCGCGTGCGCTCACGCGATCTTCTAGAACAACGAGCCCTGTTTGTCAGACGGCGCCCGTTTGCTGGGCTTGCCAACGCGCGGCGCAGGCGCGCTCTTCTCGGGCGAATCGACCCAAGCGGACGCCGCCCCTCCCCGTGCGAGGGCCGCGATCTGGCCGTCGGAAAATTCGATGCGGATCGGTTGTTCGGCGCCGATCATCGCCGCGCTACGTAACGGCGCGCCTTGCTGATCGCGCACCAGCGCAAAGCCGCGTTTGAGCACGTTGCGATAGCTCACCGCATTGAGGAATTGCGCGGCGGCGGTCAGGCGCGCGCGCCGCTGCGCGATCGCGCTCTGTAGCGCGCGCCGCAGCCGGATTTGCGCTTGCGCCGAGCGCGCTAATTGCTGCGCATCGAGCCGGCTGCGCGCGGAGAGCGCCGCGGTGAGGCGCGCGGCGAGCCGGCGGAGGTTTTCGCGTCGCCTTTCGCGGTCGAGCGCGACCGCGCGTTCAAAGCTTCGCGCGGCGCCTCTCTGGCGCGCGACGGCGCTGGCGAGCAGAGCCTGCGGCGAGCGCACCGCGAGCCGGCGCGAGAGGCGCTCCAACGCGATCGCACGCTTGGCGAAACCGGCATGCATGCTCGCCTCGAGCGTCGCGCCGGCGCGATCGAGCCGCTGGCGCGGCACGGCGAGAATCGCCTCGCCTGAAGGCAGCGCGCGCGCGCTGGCGCGCAACGCCGCTCTAGCGCGTTCGGCAACGCGCAGAATGGCGCCGCGCCGGCGGCCTTCGAGATCGGCGAGATTGGCGAGAAGTTTCGCGCGCACCGGCACGCTGAGTTCGGCGGCGGCGGTCGGGGTCGGCGCGCGGATGTCGGCGACATGGTCAATCAGCGTCCAGTCGGTCTCATGGCCGATCGCCGAGACGAGCGGGATGAGGCTGCCGGCCGCCGCACGCGCGACGATCTCCTCGTTGAAGCTCCACAGATCCTCCAGCGAACCGCCGCCGCGGGCGACGATCAGCACATCGGGACGCGGGATCGCGCCGTCCGGCGCTAGCGCGTTGAAGCCATTGATCGCGGCGGCGACCTCAGCCGCGGAAGTCTCGCCCTGCACGCGCACCGGCCAGACCAGCACGTGAACCGGAAAGCGATCGGCGAGGCGATGGAGAATGTCGCGAATGACCGAGCCGGTCGGCGATGTCACGACACCGATCACGCCGGGCAGATAAGGCAATAATTGCTTGCGCGCCGCATCGAACAGGCCCTCGGCGGCGAGTTTGACGCGCCGCGCCTCCAGCAGCGCCATCAGGGCGCCGATGCCGGCCGGCTCCAACGCCTCGATGACGATCTGATAGGCCGATTTGCCGGGAAAAGTGGTGATCTTGCCAGTGGCGATCACTTCCATTCCCTCTTCGGGGCGCACGCGCAGGCGCCCGAACACGCCTTTCCAGATCACCGCGTCAATCCGGGCGCCCTGGTCTTTCAGCGAAAAATAGGCGTGACCGGACGAATGCGGCCCGCGATAATTCGAGACTTCGCCGCGCACCCTGACATAGCCGAATCGATCCTCGATGGTGCGCTTCAGCGCGCTCGAAAGCTCGGTGACGGAAAGCTCCGGCGCATTGGTGGGGGCTGGGGATTCGGCCATGCCGTCTCTATGCCCGATTGGCGCGGCGCAGGCCAGAGCGCGGATTGCCTACGCCCGCGCTATGGCTCTGCCTGATAAATTCGCTTAAAGGCCGGGCGGATTTGGGCGGTGAGAGCGGCCCTTTTGCGCCGTCGCCATCTTCACGCCCGAATGTCGCTCCAACTGTTTGCCGGCGAGCGGCGTGCGACTCAAATGGCGGGGCGGTCAGGCGCTTGACTTGGAATGTCGCGGATGATCGACGTGGACCAAAGGCCGTGGATTTGCGGGAAAATGGACGTCTCCACCCATCAGGGACTTCGATGCGATTGATCTTTGGATTGGCGGGCGCGTTTCTCGCCATCGCGGCGGCGGTCGGCGCCGCGCAGGCGCAGAGCGCGGACTGTCAGCGGCTGCAACAGGCGATCGCCGCCGCCGGTCACGGCGGCGGTCAGAATGCGCAATATGGCGCGGCCGCCCAAAAGCAGCGCGGCGAGATCGACCGGACGGTCGCCTATGCCCGATCGATCGGCTGTGAAAACAGAAAGTTCCTGTTCTTTGGCAGCGAACCGCCAGCCCAATGCGACCAGATCAACGGACAAATTTCTCGCATGCAGGCCAATCTCGCCAGCCTGGAGCAGCGCGCAGGCGGCGCGGACGGCGGGCGTGCCGATCTCGTCGCCCGCTATAATGCCCAATGCGCAAACCCCGGCGGCGGCCAGCAGCACGGCATTTTCGACGCCTTGTTCGGCAATCCGAGCGACAGGCAGTCCGACGTGCAGACCGTCCCGCTCAATCCAGACCCCAACGCCAATCCCGACCAGTCGCCAGCCGACGCCGACAAGGAGGCGCATGCGGGGTCCAAGGCCGTTTGCGTGCGCTCCTGCGACGGCAGCTTTTTCCCGGTGTCCTATTCCGCCGGCGGAGGCCGGCTCGACGAACTCCAGGACATGTGCCGGGCCCTTTGCCCCAATGCCGATGTCGGCCTCTACACCTATTCGCCCTCGGCGGATATCCAGACCGCGGTCTCGATCAGCGGCGCGCGCTATATGGATTCGCCGAACGCGCTCAAATACCGCAAGACCCTCGATTCCACCTGCTCCTGCCGAAGGCGCGGGCAGAGTTGGGCCGATGCGCTCGCCGGCGCCGAGCAAAGGCTGGGCGGCCAGGGCAAGACCGACATTATGGTGACGCCGGAAAAATCAGCAGAATTGTCGCGCCCGAAGCCCGATCCGAAAGCCAAGCCCGGCAAAGCGACGCCGCCTCCTGCCGATCCGCCGAAAATCGTCGCGCCCGATCCCAAGGCGGCGGCGCAGGATCAGGCGCCGATTGACCCATTGCTCGGCCAGCAAGCCGCGACCGTCAGCCGCGAATCCTCCGGCATCGCCGGCGGCGACGCAGCAAGCGGCCCGCTCGTCCCCAAGGGCCAGGGGCAGACCGAGGATGTCACCGGCGCCGACGGCGTCAAGCGGCGCGTGCGGATAATCGATCCAACGCTTTGATCCTGCCGATCAGCGGCAGCAGCGCGGCGAGTTCCGGCCCGGATTCGCGGCCGGTCAACGCCAGGCGCAGGGGATGGAACAGCGCCCTGCCCTTGCGCCCGCTCGACGCCTTGAGAGCAGCCGTCCAGGCGCCCCAGGTCGCCTCGTCCCATGGCGCGGGCGGCAGGCTCGCTGCGGCCTGAGCCAGAAACTCCGGCTCCTCGACGACAGGCTCGATCTCGCCATGGACGACGCGCCACCAGTCCCGGGCTTCAGTGAGTTGGGCTAGATTGCCACGCACCGTGTTCCAGAACGGTTCGGCGTCGGCGCCGACGATTTCAAACGCGGCGAGACGTTCGCGCACGGCTTCATAGGGAAAGGCGTGCAAAGTCCGCGCCGACAGGGCTCGCAGCTCCGCTTCGTCAAACCGCGCGGCGCCGTGGGAGAGATGAGCAAGATCGACCGCCTCCGCCAATTCGCTCATCGAGCCGACGGGGCGCACCGCCTCGGCGGAGCCGACCAGCACCGCCAGCGCCGCCACCGCCAAAGCTTCGACGCCGCTATCGCGCAATGACGATATCGACAGCGCGCCAGTGCGCTTGGAAAGGCCTTCGCCGCTCGCATTGGTCAACAGATTATGGTGGCCGAACGCCGGCGCGCGACCCGCCAAAGCTTCGAAAATCTGAATCTGAACCGCAGTATTGGTGACGTGATCCTCGCCGCGAATGACATGGCTCACCTTGAGGTCAATGTCGTCGACGACCGAGGGCAGCGTATAGAGATAGGAGCCGTCTTCGCGCACCAGCACAGGATCGGACAGCGACGAACAATCGATGTGGCTGGGGCCGCGCACCATGTCGTCCCAATGGACAGTCGAGGCTTCAAGGCGGAAGCGCCAATGCGGGCGCCGGCCCTGCGCCTCCAGCGCGGCGCGTTCTTCGGCGCTGAGGCGCAGCGCGGCGCGATCATAGATCGGCGGGCGCCCGAGAGCCTGCTGACGCTTGCGCCGCCGGTCGAGCTCCTCCGCCGTTTCATAGGCCGGATAGAGACGCCCCATCTCGCGCAGCCGCGCCGCCGCGGCGTCATAAAGCGCCATGCGCTCTGACTGACGGCACTGAAAGCCGGGCGCGACGCCGAGCCAGGCGAGATCGGTCTCGATCGAATCGGCATATTCGACGCGCGAACGCTCGCGATCGGTATCGTCGAAGCGCAGAATGAAAAGGCCGCCCTTGCGCGCCGCGAAGAGCCAGTTGAGCAAAGCGGTGCGGGCGTTGCCGATATGGATGCGCCCGGTGGGCGACGGCGCAAAGCGGACGATGGGACCCTTGGGCATGCGCCTTCATAGAAGCGTCGCGCGAGCCCTGCAACATGGATGGGCGCGAATCGGGCGCCGCCGATCAAGAGGATGCGATGACCGGAACTCAATGGGCGGCCGCCTATTGCCTCCTCGCCGTCTCGATTCAGATGCTGAGCGCCTTGATCGCCATTTCCCGATGCGCCAAACGCACGGCGCCGATGCCCCCCCGCGCCGGCGCGCCGGCGGTGAGCATCGTGCGGCCTTTGTGCGGGATCGATCCTTTCGCCCGGGAAACGCTCGCTTCGACTTTTGCGCTGGACTATCCGGCTTACGAAATCCTGTTCTGCCTCGCCGATGGCGACGATCCTGTCGCGCCGATTGTGCGACGCCTGGTCGAAGCGCATCCGCATGTCAAAGCGCGCCTGCTGATCGGCGACGACCGGCCGAGCAGCAACCCCAAGCTCAATAATGTGGTCAAGGGCTGGAAAGCGGCGGCCCATTCCTGGATCATTATCGCCGATTCGAATGTGCTGATGCCGGCCGACTACGTCCAGCGGCTGATGGCGCGCTGGCGCGCCAATACGGGGATCGTCTGCGCGCCGCCGATCGGCTCCGCGCCGGGCTCTTTCGCCGCCGAAATCGAATGCGCCTTCCTCAACACCTATCAGGCGCGCTGGCAATATGCGGGCGAGTCCTGCGGCTTCGGCTTTGCACAAGGCAAGACTATGCTGTGGCGCCGGCCAGTATTAGAGGCGGGCGGCGGCATCGAAGCCTTGGGCGCCGAGATCGCCGAAGACGCCGCGGCGACCAAGCTGATCCACAAGGCGGGTCTTAGAGCCCATCTGGTCGACGCGCCTTTCGTCCAACCGCTCGGGCCGCGCAAATGGGGCGAGGTCTGGGCGCGCCAGCTGCGGTGGGCGCGGTTGCGGCGTGCGACTTTTCCCCTGCATTTCGCGCCCGAGCTTCTCACCTCCGGCCTGTTGGCCTTCATTGCCGCTTTCTTCGGGGCGTCGGAATTCGGACTTGATCCGGCAGTCGCCGTGCCGATCGCGGCATTGGCCTGGTATGGCTCGGAAGCCGCTCTGGCCCGGGCGGCCGGATGGCGACTGAGCCTGCGCTCCGTCCCGGCCTGGATGGCGCGGGATCTCGCCTTGCCCTGGCTGTGGGCGCAGGCATGGGCGAGCAATAATTTTGTCTGGCGGGGCAATGCGATGTCGGTCGCCGAAGACGAAGGCGGCGTGGCCGCCCGCCGCTGAATAAAGCCTTAAGCATCGTCCAAATTGCCGCAGGCCCAGGGGCTTCCCAAAGCCCCGAATCATCGTATGTTCTCAATCGTCGTCAACGAACTGAAAGGAGGTGATCCAGTGTCTCATTGTCTATCGCCACGAGTGATTTGCAGGGCCTGGGTTATTGTCCGTGCGGAGAAAGACCGCGCATAGCAGGCGCCCAGACGGAAAACCCTGAGCGATCTCTGCGTGGTCGCGACAATGGAAGGGCCGCCCCTGGGCGGCCCTTCTCTTTTGGCGATCGCCCAATCAAAGCTAGTCCTCGAACCGTTCGCTTATTCCCACCTGTCCTCGCGGCGCAATCGCCGCGTCGGGCGTGGCCAACGGCAAGCCGGAATCGCGGAAGCGATTGACGATCGGATAGCGGCGGTCGCGGCCGAAATTCTTGGCGGTCACTTTAACGCCCGGCGCCGACTGGCGGCGCTTGTATTCGGCGAGATAGAGCAGCCGCTCGATTCTATGCACGGTGTCAGGATCGTGCCCCTGCGCGATAATGTCGGCGAGCCGCATCTCCTCTTCGACGAGGCCATGCAGGATCGCATCGAGAACGGGATAGGGCGGCAGCGAATCCTCGTCCTTCTGGTTTTCGCGCAATTCGGCGCTTGGCGGCTTGACGATGATGTTGTTCGGGATCACCTCCCCGTCCGGCCCCAGCGCGCCGGCCGGCTTCCATCGATTGCGTAAGGCGGAGAGGCGAAACACCTCCATCTTGTAAAGATCCTTGATCGGATTGAAGCCGCCGTTCATGTCGCCGTAAAGCGTGGCGTAGCCGACCGACATTTCCGATTTGTTGCCGGTGGTCACCACCATCGGCCCGAACTTGTTGGAGATCGACATCAGGATCAGGCCGCGCGCGCGGCTCTGGATGTTTTCTTCGGTAATGTCGCGCGGGCGCCCGGCGAACAGATCCTTCAGCGCATGTTCGACGCCTTCGACCGGCTCGGCGATCGGCACGATGTCGTAGCGAACGCCGAGCGCCTTGGCGCAGGCGGCCGCGTCTTTCAGCGATTCCATCGAGGTGAAGCGATAGGGCAGCATGATCGCGTGAACGCGCGCGGCGCCCAGGGCGTCGACCGCCATCGCCGCGCAAAGCGCCGAATCGACGCCGCCTGAAAGCCCCAGCACCACGCCTGGAAAGCGATTGTTCTCGACATAGTCGCGCAACCCCAGCACGCAGGCGCAATAATCGGCTTCATCGCCCTCTTCGACGATTGCACGCTCGCCATCGAGACAGCGCCACGCCTTCTCGCCGCGCTCCCAAATCGTGGGCGCCACCATCTGCCGGAAGGCGGGCAATTGCACCGCGAGCGAGCGGTCGGCGTTGAGCGCGAACGAACCGCCTTCAAAAACCAGTTCGTCCTGCCCGCCGACCTGGTTGAGATAGATCATTGGCAGACCGCTCTCGGCGACGCGCTCGGCGGCGATTTTCCGCCGCAGCGCGACCTTGCCGCGCTCATAGGGCGAAGCGTTGGGAACCAGTAGAATCTCGCCGCCCGTCTCGGCGATGCATTCGACGGGATCGGGACCCCAGATGTCCTCACAGATCGGCGTGCCGATGCGCACGCCGCGAAACGAGATCGGCCCGGGGTCCGGGCCGCGCGTGAACACCCGCTTCTCGTCAAATACGCCATAATTGGGCAGGTCGACCTTGAAGCGCACCGCCTCGATCCGGCCGCCGTCCAGCAGAGCGTAAGCGTTGTAGAGCGCGCCGTTTTCGACCCACGGCAATCCGACCAGCACCGCCGGCCCGCCGTCGCCCGTCTCGCGCGCCAAAGTCTCGCAGGCCGCGCGGCAGGCTTCCTGGAAGGCCGGCTTCAGAACGAGATCCTCGGGCGGATAGCCCGAAAGGAAAAGCTCGGACGACATCACAATATCCGCTCCGAAAGCCGCCGCTTCGGCGCGGGCGGCGCGCAGGCGAGCAAGATTGCCCGCGATATCGCCGACGATGGCGGCGAGCTGGGCGATGGCGATGACGAGGCGATTGGCGGGTGCGGTCATGGGCTAAGCGTTTAGCGTGCGGGCAGGCGGCGGGCAATCGGGCGAGGCCGATTGCGCGGCGGCGATCGCCGCCGCGCGGGCCTCATGCGCGCCGCCTCACCACCGCCCGCAAGGCTTCGTCCATTCGCGCCTGCCAGCCAGGCCCGTCCGCTTTGAACGCGTCGATCACATCTTTGCTCAATCGGATCGATATCGCGACCTTGGTCGGCGCCTTCTGCGATCCGCGCTGGCCGCGTTTGCGTGCAAGCGCCTCGAAGAGAGCAGGCGGCAACGCTTCCCGCGCAGGCTTTGCATCGTCGAAGTCCTTCTTGGTCCATTCCGGATTGTCGGAGACATCGTCCCAATCGTCCTGGCTATATTGCGAATTCGGGACATATCCCGGAGCATGCTTAGCTTTCATGTAGTATGCGCTCGCGTTTGCTCGCTGGCCGCAGGCTCACGATCGCCAAGGCTTCTGCGCCTAACGGCGACGCTACAAGAGCGACCAGCTCGCCATCCATTTCGCCGATAATCCTCACTCGCGGACGACCGGACTTGGCGGTCTTCGCGGGAAAGTACGATAGCCCGCACAAAATCAAAACCCGCTTCGAGGGAAGCAAAATCGAGCCCATGCTTGGCGAGGTTGGATACGCGCTTCGGTTCGTCCCAAACGATCATCCGCAAATATCGTATATACGGTTAAAGAGCTGAGGTCGACGAAAATCGTATATACGAAAAAAATGTCTCGCACTATAAGTCGCCTTCCCGCGGTGTGGACTCCGGCTTCTTCTGCCGCACCCGCTTGCGCGTCTGCACCTTCACGCGCGGCCCTTCGACGAGGCGCACCACCGCGCCCCACAGCGTGCGCACATCCTGCTCGGTCAGGCCGATGCGGTGGAATATGTTGCGCAGGTTGCGCTGCATCACCGGCTTCTTGCCGGCGGGACGGAAGAAGCCGCGCTCGTCCAGTTTGGTCTCGAGAAAATCGAAAAACGCCAGCGTCATTTCGCGCGTCGCCGGTCCCGAACGCTCGGGCGCGACGAGCGGGGGCGCGCCGCCATGGGCTGCCTTGAACCACTCATAGCCGCACAGCAACACGGCCTGCGCGAGATTGAGCGAGGCATAGGCGGGATTGACCGGAAAGGTGATGATCGCATCGGCGAGCGACACCTCGCGATTGTCGAGCCCGGTGCGCTCAGGCCCGAACAGAATGCCGCGCTTCTGGCCTGCCCCATAGGCCGCCGCGCTCTCCGCCATCGCTTCGGCGGGCGCCGCGATGCGCTTTAATTGACCGCGCTCGCGGGCGGTCGTCGCGTAGAGGAAATGCAGGTCGGCGACCGCGGCTTCGACGCTGTCGAAAACGCGCGCCGATTCCAGGAGATAGACAGCGCCCGCCGCCGCCGCATAGGCCCCCTTGCGACGCGCGCCGGTGCGCGGCCAGCCTTCCCTCGGGCTTACCAATCTGAGATCGTCGAGGCCGAAATTGGCCATCGCCCGCGCGCACATGCCGATATTGACCGCCAGTTGCGGGCGCACCAGCACGATGGCGGGACCGCCCGCGATTGCCGGCTTCGTGCGATCCGTTCCCGCCCCGACCATGAATCCCGCCAATGCTTCAGGAGGCCGATGATAGAGACGCCGCCCCCGACGCGGCAAACCGCCGCGCGATCTCGCGCGCGATCGTCAGGCTGGAATCGATCGGCTGGTAAGAGAAGCGCTCGATGCGCCCGGCGAAGCGGCGCACCGCGCCCAGCCGCTCAAGCGCATCGATATAGCGGGCGACCTTGCCGCCCGCCCCTCCCGAGGGCTCGAAAACATAGACCGGCGCGCCGGTGGCGGTCGCCTCGCCAACCATATTGACGCTGTCGCCGGTCACCAGAATCGCCTCGGCATGAGCGAGCATCTGCGCATAGGGATTGGCGCCTGTTCCGTCCCAGACGAAAGCTGGCGCATCGCCGAGGCCAGCACGCACCGCGCTCACAAGTTCGGGCGGCGTGCGCCGAGAAGGCGTCGCCATCACGCTAAAGCCCGCGCCGGCGATCGCCGCCGCCGCCGCCGCGAGCCGTGCAACATCAGCAGCCGTATAGGCGTAAGCGCCGCTAGGGCCGCCCAGGATGATCGCAGCCCTGGGACCAGGCAGCGCGGCGATACGAGGATCGGGCTCCGCCCGCGCCGCCGCGAGCCGCGGCGCCGAGAACGGATGGGGCGAGGTCAAAGTCGAAATGACATTGTCCCCGGCAAGCCCATCATGGTCGGGCGCCCAGATCAGGTCCATGCTGGCGCGCGACGCGCGCGGGTCCTGCAAAAAGACTGTGAACGCGGACCGCCCCGCTTCCTGCTTGATCGCGCGGATATAGGGCACGGTGACGCGTCCGCAGGCGATCACGACATGAGGAAAGGGCGGCGCCAATAGCGACCCCGCCCTGCCCGGCCGGTCCTTGGGATCGAGCGGGCCATAGGGCGCCAGACGCGCAAAAAACGGTCGCGGCGCTACAACGCGCAACAGATAGGGCGCGCCGAGCGCGTCGGCGACGCCCCGACTATTGGCCTCATGGCCGGCCTTGCCGGAGCTCAGCACGAGGACGCGCGCGTCCTTCGCCAGCAGCGCCTCATTTTGCAAGAGAGAAGTCCGGCATCCCGATCGCTACTGCCCCATCTGCCCCGGCAGCCATTGCGCGAAGCTTTTGGCGAGGTCGTCCACCCTACCCCGGATCGAATCCATCTCGCGCGCCGAGCCGCCGGTGAAAGCGCGTAAGGTCGTGAACATCGGATAGGTCGCGACCGGCCGGCCATTGGGCGCCACCACCACGCCGGCGCCTTCGATTTGGTCGCGCGCGGCGGTGGCGCCGAAAGGACCGCCGGCGTCGCCGCTCTCGCCGATAATCACGGTATCGATGCGCACGACCAATGTCGGCGCGGCGGCATCGCCTGGCGCCAGGCGCCCCGCAAAGGCGGCGCGCAGCGGGCCGGGCAAATCCTGTTCGAGCCACTCCGCTTCCGGCCCCAGGCCCTTGCCGGGCAAGGCGGAAACATCGATCCTGATCGCCCGGAATTTGGCCTCGGCCGCCTGAGCCCATGCGCTGGATGCGCCGACCGAGGCCGGCGCGCCAAACGCCATTGCCGCGCCCAAGACCAGAATGGCGGCCCGACCAAACCCGTTCATGCGGTTCATGGCGATAATTCCCCGGAGGCGGTCGCGAAGCGACGCGCCTCGCTGAGTTGGCTCACACGTAGGCGACTTTCAATATTTCGTAGCTCTTGCCGCCGCCCGGCGTGTTCACTTCCACGCTATCGCCGACCTTTTTGCCGATCAGCGCGCGCGCCGTCGGCGAGGTGATCGAAACACGTCCGGACTTCACGTCGGCCTCGCTCTCGCCAACGATCTGGAAGACCTTCTTGGCCTCCGTATCCTCATCGACCATCGTCACCGTCGCGCCGAACTTGATCGTCGAGCCGGACAATTTCGACACGTCGATCACCTCGGCGCGCTGCAACTTGTCCTCAAGTTCGGCGATGCGCCCCTCATTATGCGATTGGGCTTCCTTGGCCGAATGATATTCGGCGTTTTCGGATAGATCGCCATGTGAGCGCGCCTCCGCGATCGCCTCGATGATGCGCGGCCGCTCCACTTGCTGGAGCCGCATGAACTCCGCCTCAAGCGCAGCATGCCCGGCGATGGTGATCGGAAACTTGTCCATAGCGTATTCCTACCCGGTCCTCTCTCTCGCAGTGTCGAGATTTTACAGCTTAACAGCGCCAAATCTGGCGCGCGAAGCATTAATCAAAATAATCCTGTAGCGCCCGCACTTCAAGATCGCCGTCGATATAGGCCTTGATGCCTTCAGCCGCGGCGATGGAACCGGCGAGAGTGGTGTAATAAGGCGTTTTATGCAAGAGGGCGGCGCGACGCAGCGGCTTGGAATCGGCTAGCGCCTGGGCGCCCTCGGTCGTGTTGAAAACCAGCTGGATGGAGCCGTTCTTGATCGCATCGACGATATGCGGGCGCCCTTCGGAAACTTTGTTGATTTTCAGCGCGGGCACGTCATGCGCTTGGAGAAAGCGCGTGGTGCCGCCCGTCGCCTGAATCTTGAAGCCGAGGGCGAGAAGCCGTCTCACCGTCTCCAATATGCGCGGCTTGTCGACGTCGCGCACCGAGACGAACACAGTGCCGGAGCGCGGCACGCTGGTGCCGCCGCCGAGCTGGCTTTTGGCGAAGGCGATGTCGAACGACCGGTCGAGACCCATCACTTCGCCGGTCGAGCGCATTTCAGGGCCGAGCACCGTATCGACGCCGGGGAAGCGCGCGAACGGAAACACCGCCTCCTTGACGCCGACATGGTCGATCGCCTCGAGCTTGAATTCGAACGACGCCAGTTCTTCGCCCGCCATCAGCCGGGCGGCGATCTTGGCGATCGGCTGGCCGATCACCTTGGCGACGAAAGGCACGGTGCGCGAGGCCCTGGGATTGACTTCGAGGACGTAGATCTCGTCGTCCTTCAACGCATATTGCACGTTCATCAGGCCGCCGACATCGAGGGCGAGCGCCAGCTTGCGGGTCTGCGCCTCGAGCCTTGCGATCATCTCCGGGCTGAGCGAGCGCGGCGGAAGCGAACAGGCGCTGTCGCCCGAATGAATGCCGGCCTCTTCGATATGCTCCATGATGCCGGCGACGACGACATCCCTGCCGTCGCAAAGCGCGTCGACGTCGATCTCGGTGGCGTCCGAGAGATAGCGGTCGAACAGCAGCGGATTGGCGCCGAGCACCGTATTGATCTGCCCGGTCTTGTCGTTGGGATAGCGCGCCTTGACGTCGGACGGCACCAGGCCCGGCAAGGTGTCGAGCAGGTAATTGTCGAAGGCGGTCTGGTCGCGGATGATCGCCATCGCCCGTCCGCCCAGGACATAGGAAGGGCGCACGACGAGCGGCAGGCCGAGCTGGGCGGCGATCAGGCGCGATTGCTCGACCGAATAGGCGATGCCGTTCTTGGGCTGTTTCAGGCCGAGCTTGTCGAGCAGGCGTTTGAACCGGTCGCGGTCTTCGGCAAGGTCGATCGAATCGACCGACGTGCCGAGGATCGGCGCGCCTGATAGTTCGATCGCGCGCGCCAGCTTCAGCGGCGTCTGGCCGCCGAACTGCACGATCACGCCCTTCAGCGTCCCCTGCTCGCGCTCCTTGTCGAGAATGGCGAGCACATCTTCGGCGGTGAGCGGCTCGAAATAGAGCCGGTCGGACGTGTCGTAATCGGTCGACACCGTCTCGGGATTGCAATTGATCATGATGGTTTCGAAGCCCGCCTCGCTCAACGCGAAACAGGCATGGCAGCAGCAATAGTCGAATTCGATGCCCTGCCCGATGCGATTGGGTCCGCCGCCCAGGATCACGATCTTGTCGCGCGTGGTCGGCCGCGCCTCGCAGGCGGGCGCGCCAGCGAAAGGCGCCTCATAGGTCGAATACATGTAAGGGGTGGGCGAAGCGAATTCCGCCGCGCAAGTATCGATGCGCTTGTAGACGGGCGCAACGCCGAGCGCGCGGCGCGCCTGGCGCACATCCGCCTCGGCGACGCCCGCCAAAGTCGCCAGCCGGGAATCGGAGAAGCCCGCCGCCTTGAGGCTGCGCAGATTATCGGCATCCTCGGGCAGGCCGTACCGCCTGATTTTCTTTTCGAGCGCGACGATCTCGGCGATGCGCTGCAAAAACCATCGATCGATCTTGCAGGCGTCGTGGATTTCCTCGACGCTCATGCCCGACCGCATCGCCTGCGCGACATTGAGCAAACGGTCCGGCGTCGGCTTGCCGATCGCGGCGCGCAAGGCATTGTGGTCGTCGCCCTTGCCCAGACCCTCGATCTCGATCTCGTCGAGGCCGGTCAGGCCCGTCTCCAGCGAGCGCAAGGCCTTCTGCAGGGATTCGCCGAAGGTGCGGCCGATCGCCATCGCCTCGCCCACCGACTTCATCGCCGTCGTCAGCACGGGATCGGCGCCGGGGAATTTCTCGAAGGCGAAGCGCGGGATTTTGGTGACGACATAATCGATCGTCGGCTCGAAAGAGGCCGGCGTCGCCCCGCCGGTGATGTCATTGGCGATCTCGTCGAGGAGATAGCCGACCGCCAGTTTCGCCGCGACTTTGGCGATCGGGAAGCCCGTCGCTTTCGAGGCGAGCGCGGAGGAGCGCGACACGCGCGGGTTCATTTCGATCACGATCATGCGGCCGTCAGCCGGATTGACGGCGAATTGCACATTCGAGCCGCCGGTCTCGACGCCGATCTCGCGCAGCACCTTCAGCGAGGCGTCGCGCATGATCTGATATTCCTTGTCGGTCAGCGTCAGCGCCGGCGCCACCGTGATCGAATCGCCGGTATGGACGCCCATCGGATCGATATTCTCGATCGAGCAGACGATGATGCAATTGTCCGCCTTGTCGCGGACCACTTCCATCTCGAACTCTTTCCAGCCGAGCACGCTCTCTTCGATCAGCACTTCATTGGTCGGCGAAGCGTCGATGCCGCGCTCGACGATCTCGATGAACTCGCCCTTGTTATAAGCGATGCCGCCGCCGGTGCCGCCCATCGTGAACGAAGGCCGGATGATCGCCGGCAGGCCAATGTCGTCGAGCGCGACCAAAGCCTGCGACAGCGTCTTGATATGGTGCGAGCGCGGCGTCTCCAGGCCGATTTTGGTCATCGCCTCGCGGAACAATTCGCGATCTTCCGCCTTGTCGATCGAGGCGGCGGTGGCGCCGATCATCTCGACACCGAAAGCCTCGAGCACGCCCATTTTCTTCAGCGACAGAGCGCAGTTCAACGCGGTCTGGCCGCCCATCGTCGGCAGCAGCGCAAAGCCGCCGGGAACGACGTGGCGCTCCTTGGCGATGATCTTGGCGACGATCTCCGGAATGATCGGCTCGATATAGGTGCGATCCGCCATATCCGGATCGGTCATGATGGTGGCGGGATTGGAATTGATGAGGACGATGCGATAACCCTCGGCGCGCAAGGCCTTGCAGGCTTGGGTGCCGGAATAATCGAATTCGCACGCCTGCCCGATGATGATCGGGCCGGCGCCGATGATGAGGATCGTCGATATATCTGTCCGCTTCGGCATGGTTCCCCGCGCTTGCCCGCCAGGCGGGCAAGGAATTCTACTGTGTGATGTTAATTGTCTAAGTCGCCTCGCCGTCATTGCGAGGGAGCGCAGCGACGAAGCAATCCAGACTAAGCCCTGACAGCCCTCGTCTGGATTGCTTCGCTGCCGCTCGCAATGACGGCGGAGAAATTCGCCCTTCGATCATCTAGCTCAAGCCGGCATATCCGGCACACAAAAAAAGGCCGCCTCGCAGGCGCCCGGCGCCGGAAAGCGTCCTTGGAAAAGCGACCGGCAAGGCCCGCCGGAAAGCGCCCCCTCCTAGCCGAGAATCGCTGGTGGGGGAAGAGGCAGGGCATCGCAGCTTCCAACGCGGCGCTTTTGCGCGCAAAAGCCGCCGTTGGAAGTGCAAATAGCGAGAAAGCGACCGCCGAGCCGGCGCTAAGTCATTGACAATGAGCGTTCAGAGAGGCCGTTATCGTACCGCAAATCCTGCAATTTCAATGCTTTAATACCGGTTTTAGTTTCGTCTTTGATTTTGGGGTGGTCCGTCGCCCGCCGACGGCCGCCGCCATTTGTGGACGCCCCAAATGATCTCATCGCCGCCGCCCTCGGTCAAGAATTTGTCCGTGGTCATTGACATATGAGACGATGACCGAGAGCAGATTTCCTCATTGTTTGCATGGCGGAGCGTGTGCGCGAGAGGAATTCGAAGTCAAGGACAAAAGCGTAGCTTTTGCCGCCTTCGGCGGTGGTCCGGAGGACCATCCTTGAGTTCGAATTCCTCTCGCGCATAATCGCCTCCATGCAATCAATGAGATGGTGTCGCCACGACCCGGCGGCTGTCTCATATGTCCGGCAAATTTCGAAGGCGCTGACGCCACGCTGACCGTCTTGCAGCTGTGCTTCGAGATCAGACTTTTTCCTTGACAATTCCTGCGCATTCCGATTGAATCCATTTCTTATTTGTCCTATATCAAACTGAATAATAAAACAACGGAATCAATATGGGCAAGCGAAATGGCAAAGCGCACGCCGCCGCTCCCCCCGCGACGCCCAGGGCATGGCGGCTCGCAGGTGTGTGCGCCTCGGCATCCTTTCCCCCGTCCGCCGGTGATCTCGCGGGAAGCGAGACGAGGCGCCGACCCAGCCGCCAAAGACGCGCGAACGAAGGCCGGCAATCGTCGGGACAGGTGGCAAACACTGAATTGGTGAGGAGAGACTCATGATTCCAGGCTCGCATCTTTCAAGCATCGCTGTTCGCGCTTCGCTCCGCGCCGGATCGAGCCCCCGGCGTCGCTGGCTGCTCGTCCGCGCCGCACGCCTTCCGCGGTTCACTGCCGGCTACGGATCGAAACGCCAACCCGGAAGGCCGCTGGCGCTGCTGGCGGCGCTGGTGCTGATCGCCGCGCTCACGCCTCCCATGGCCAGCGCAGCGACCACGTTAGAGGCAGACAAAAACGGCCATTTCGAGAAAACCAAAAAGGTCGACAATATTCGGCATGAACTGTTAGGCGCTAACGATGCCGATTTATCGAATAAATTGGCGCACACAGAACTCACAGGCACTAAAGAGGAGGCGGCGTGGATATTATTTGGATTTGATGCTACGGGAGGAAAATTAACTGCACCCCAAAAGTGAGACACGCTAATTGAGTGACATGGCCTGTCACCGTATTCAATTTCAATACTTTAATACCGGTTTTAGTTTCGAATCTGATTTTGGAGTGGTCCGCCACTCGCCGACGGGCGACGCCCTTTATGGACGCCCCAAAAGATCTCATCGCCGCCTTCCTCGGTCAAGAATTTGTCCGCGCGAATATCTTTGGCGCATGCAATGTCCGATTTATGCTGCGTAAGATCTCTCCGGCAAATTTCGAAGGCGCTGGCGCCTGGCGGCTGTGCTTCGAGATCAGACTTTTTCCTTGACAATTCCTGCGCTTTCCGATTGAATCCATTTCTTATTTGTCCTATCTGAAATTGTGTAATAAAGCGACGGAATCGATATGGGCAAGCGAAATGGCAAAGCGCACGCCGCCGCCCCCCCCCCGCGACGCCCAGGGCATGGCGGTTCGCAGGCGCCTGCGCCTCGTCGTCCTGTCCCCCGTCCGCCGGTGATCTCGCGGCAAGTGAGACAAGGACGGGAAGCGAGACAAGGCGCCGACCCAGCCGCCAAAGACGCGCGAACGAAGGCCGGCAATCGTCGGGACAGGTTGCAAACACTGAATTGGTGAGGAGAGACTCATGATTCCATGCTCGCATCATTCAAGCGTCGTTGTTCGCGCTTCGCTCCGCGCCGGATCAAGCCCCCGGCGTCGCTGGCTGCTCGTCCTCGCCGCACGCCTTCCGCGGATCACCGCCGGCTACGGATCGAAACGCCAATTCCGAAGGCCGCTGGCGCTGCTGGCGGCGCTCGTACTGATCGCCGCGCTCGCGCCTCCCATGGCCAGCGCGATGACGCGGGACGGCACAGAAAGCGGCGTCAGCCTTCGCGCCAAAAAGGACAGGGCCGACGAAATTTTGCGCGAGCTGTTCGGCTCTTCCTATGGGGACATTGCGCACGATAAGAAGGAGCGGCTGAGAGAGTGCACATACGACGATAAGTGTCTCAAGGAACTGCAATATGGGGCTCAATTTTCTCGGGCGCGATAAATCGAAGACGCAGCTCGGATTACGGTGACAGGTGCATCCCTGTCACCGTAATCCGACGGCGCGGCCGAGTTGGCGGGCAGGCCGGGAACGACGATACGCGCGATACGGGCCATGGGGCTTGCCTAGCATGGCTCCTAAAAAACGAATTGAATAGCTATTCGTAATCCCGCGTCTAAGCCAAAGGGTGCATTCCGCCAACTCTTGTCCCCGCTAAGTGCTCTTGCAAAAGGCGAAAGCACCGTAGCCCCATCCCCCGGTGCCATACTTAAAGACAGCGTCCATATATTCTTTATGCTTCTTATCGTAGGCATCTGATTGTTTGAATTCTTCGTCTGAAAACTTAGAGATTTCCATATAAAGCCTTCCAACTTCACCATTATTATTCGCCCACCTGATGTGCCCTGCCTTGCACTCCTTGCGAACCGTCGTAGCCGCCGCCTCCTGCGGCGAAGCGGTCAGGATCAAGGCGGGCAGCAGGAGAGCCAGACGCCAACGGGACCGGACTTTCGATCCGGCAGCCATTGAAGCAGAAGCGGCGACGCTTGAATGATGTGAGCGGTGGATCATCGGTTCCTCCTGACGAATTGTGCGCCCGGATATTGTCCCCGCGAGCGCAACCGCGCATCGCCAGAGAGGACGTCAGGCGAAGAAATGACCGATCTTATGCATCTTCGACCATTTATATCTGTATCATAACGTACTTTAAAACATAGTTCAATAGAATAATTTGCGCCGGGCGCTCGTATTCGATCACAATTTATGACGCTCCTCTGAGCGAATGTGCGGCGTCGAGAGAAGGCGGAAGGCCAAACCGATGATGAGCGCTGACCAAACCGTCTGCGCCGTTCTCGTTCGGCGGAGGCGATCGCTTTGAGCTGAAGGGCTCGCTGGACAAGGGCCAATGCCTACGCCTGGCTCTATCTTGGCGACAACGGGACCTTCGACGACAAGGCACTGAAGCAGAAAATGGACTTTTCTCAGAACGACGCGAAGACGGTGACAGGCGCATATTTCCCCATCTTACACTTCAGCCCCCCACCGTCGCGCGGCCCGGCTTTCGTCCGCGCTTGGGCAGACCGACGATGCGCGCGATACGGGCCATCCGGTTTGCTGAGCATGGCCCTAGAAAGCGAAATGAATACCTGTCACCGCAATTCCCGATCGCGACACCGAATCTCCGGCGGGCTTGGGCGAGGAGGTCGCGATCGAGCGCATAGTCGCCATCGCCAAAGAACTTCCGTTCGCCGCGGTTGCCGCGTTGCCCTCAGCGGGACTAAACATCTAGTTCTTTCCGGAGTCGTTCAGCACGACGGAGCCGGTCTCCAGCAGCGACTTCAGGTTGGAGATAATTTTCGGCCAACCGCCCGACACCGCCCCGATCAGCCTCGAGGGCTCGCGCTCGATGGTGTGTATGATTGACAGTTTCACCGCGGACCCGCTGGGCTCCACTTCCATCGTACAGAGGGACTCTCCTTCGGCTTTAAGTTCAGGGTTTTTCTCGTGGCGCCAGCGGATCACCAGCCGCCTTGGCGGTTCGGCCTCGACAATCTCGCCGGCATCCGTGACGCCGCCATCGAGGGACACCATCTTCCACGAGGATCCGGCGGTCCACTTGCTTTCGCAGTGCGTGCCGAACCAGTACTGCTTCATGAACTCTGCATCAGTGGTCAGCGCCGACCACAATCTTTCGGGCGTTGTACGGATGTAGGTGACATAGTGGAATGTCGATCTAGTCATTGGCTTTCTCCAGTCGTTGTTTCAGCTTTGAAAGCGCCTTGAGGCGAGGCTTCTCGAACTTGGCGATCCAGCGCTCATAAATTTCCTGCAGGGGCGTCGGGTTGAGAAAATGCAGCTTCTCGCGGCCGCTACGCACTGTGGCGACCAGGTTCGCCGCCTCGAGCACGCCCAGGTGCTGCGTGACGCCCTGCCGGGTCATGTCCAGGTGCTCGCACAGATCGTTGAGCGTGCGGCCGTCGTGCGCGTGCAGCACATCGAGCAGTTTGCGCCGGCTGGGATCAGCCAGAGCTTTGAATAGCAGATCGGCGTCACGACGATGTTTGCTCATGGACATATCAGGCAAGTAATCACTTGCATGAATATAGGCAAGCATATTCTTGCCTGTCAAGAGGGCGATCAGCCAGGCTGGGGCGTCGAGGCGTTGCCTTTCCGGCAGTCTGAGATTTGGCGGGCGACGAGCAGGGCGCTGGCTCTGCGAGATTTCGGACTCAATCCACCAAGAGAACGGAACTGCCGCTAACCGTCA
This sequence comes from Roseiarcus sp., assembly GCA_036513315.1. GTDB lineage: Bacteria > Pseudomonadota > Alphaproteobacteria > Rhizobiales > Beijerinckiaceae > Roseiarcus. Next base: position 6,132 of record DATBZF010000044.1, on the reverse strand, counting down.
TTGCGCATTGAGTGTCTTCACTGACGGATTACAGTGATGGGTGCGCGGATTTTCCCATCTTACACTTCCACCCCCACCGTCGCGCCGCCAACAGGATCTCCGGGACGATAAGGATGACGATCGGCCGTGAGGGTGGCGCTATTTCACCCCCCTAAACCAGAAATCCTGCTCGCGCGCGAGATCTCTGGCTTGCGCCTCGGGGATAGGCTTCGCTGCCGCCGCCTGCATTTCCGGGTTTGCAGTCGTCCACGTGCCGTTGGCCAGTTGGTAAACTGTCTGTCCGTTGGCGTTTTTGGACACTTGCGTAGCATAAGCTTTGCTCGCCGCCAGAGGCGCGGCTGAAGCCATCAAAATTACGCCCGGCAGCAGCAGGGCCACAAGCCAGCGGGCGCCGACTTTCGATCCGGCGCGGCGCGAAGCGCCGGGGGTGGCGGTTGAATGAAGTGAGCTGTCGATCATCGCTTCCTCCTCACGTTATAGACGCCGTTCCTGTCGATCGGCGCGCCGATCATCGACCCGGCGCCCTGCGCGCATCCGTTCGCAAGCAAAGGCTCAACCGCCGCCATTCCGCGGCGCTCAGCCAATAAACCTGCTTCCTATCCAAGCCTCCCCGCCACGGAAAGCTCAATCACAATCCTTTATTCTGGGGAGATTCAGGATTGGCCCCAAGTTTGCTCTTAACGTCATCGAACTTGCCTCGAAGTTGAGTTCCAACACCGTTGACCGCCGTGATTATAGCAATCGCAATTCCCGCAGCGATTAGCCCATACTCGATCGCGGGTTGCTTATTTACATGGGTAGCCATGACCGGCTCAGGGGAAGCCGTCAGGATCAAGGCGGGCAGCAGCAGTGCAAGAAGCCAGCGGCGCCGCACTTTCGAACCTGCGCGGAGCGGTGGGCGCCCGGTGACGCTTGAATGATTGGCGCTGTCGATCATCGATCCCCTTCACGTTGAATTCACGAATTTTGTCCCGCCGGGCGAGGGCGCAGAGCACGCCTGTCGACCGGAAGCGCCGCGCGCTTAATCTCACCAATCCTGTGCGGCTCCGTCAGCCGCCGTAATATATCAATTGCATAACGTTCTTTATGAAACTGGTCAATAGAATATTTGGCCTTCACGCATCACTTGCTTCTGAAAGCCTTCGTCTGGATTGCTTCGCTGCCGCTCGCAATGACGGCGAAGCGGTTCCAATAGAATGCGGTGCGCTCTCATCGCGCTCTCCGCGATTACATGATCGGGCTCAGAGCAAAGTCTTCGCGGCCCATGACCGCCCGCGCCAATCTCATCCCGCTCCGCCTCATTCGCCCGCCGGACTGTCATCGACGTTAAACCCGCGAAACGCCCATTCCGCCGCGACGGCGAGGATGAACACCGCGATTGGCGGCCCGAACAGCAATACCGGCAACTCGAGGAAATCGCTTGCGGTTTTAAACCCGCCCTGAATGCCGTGCAGAATCAGGTCGATGGTCCAGGCCAAAATCCAGGCGGCGGAAACCAGCAGCCATATCCGAAACAGCCCACGGCGCCAGTTGAGAGGCTTTTCGTTCTCTTTCGCGCCCATCGAACGGCGCGGAATGCCAAGGTTCTGCATGACGATTGTCCCTTTTTGCCCAGTTCCGCGGATGATGATCAGCGCTTTTGACTCTACTATGGCGGCTCAATCTGTCGGTGGATTGGCAAAGGCTGGCATTATTTGATCGGCGGAGCGGAGCGCGAGACCCGTTCGAAGTCAAGGCTTGTCGGCTTCGCGTCCGCACCGCCCGCCGGGTCCCCTGATGCCGCGCGCTCGCGCGAGGTAATATCCCCGATATCGGCGACGCCCAGGCCCAATGCCCGCGAAAGTCAAGGAAAAACGCGAGGCCGAAGGCCTTCGCCGGTCCGCACGGTCAGGCGTCTCAGGCGAATACCAAGCTCGCCCTTAGAGCGCGCCGCTTTCTACTGGAATCGCCTCGTCGTCATTGCGAGGGAGCGAAGCGACGAAGCAATCCAGACTAAGCTTTTGAAAGCCTTCGCCTGGATTGGTTCTCAAGACGAACGCGAAGCATTCGTCCGGGCCGGTTCTCAGGAAGAAGGCGTGGGCAGCGCCAGCGCGAGACCAACGACAACTGAAACGGTCGAGTGTGATCCATCGTTTCGCATGGTGGAGCGTGTTTCACCGCTGAGACCTTTGTCAATGATGGCCTTTCAGGCCAAAGCCGAAGGCGGCGACCGCTTTTGCGGTCGTCATTGACAAAGGTCTCAGCGGCGAAAGAATTGCGTCCATGCGAACAATGGCTCAATAGCGAAGTCAGTAGGGGCGTCGCATTCGCCTTGAGAACCAATCCAGACGAAGGCTTTCAGAAGCTCAGTCTGGATTGCTTCGTCGCTTCGCTCCCTCGCAATGACGGAGAGTGATTCCAATAGATAGCGGCGCGCTCTAAACAATAGAGCTGAGATCGCCGCATCGGATTTTCGACAGCTCCGTAAGAGGGTGCGATAGAGCGAAAGAACATCTGATCGCCGGGTTTCGCAAGATGACGAGACAGACCGGGACGACAGCGCGGACGGTTGAAAATGTTCGCTGCTATTTGGCCGACGTGAACCCTATCGCCGCGACTGCATTGGCGATCCGTCGTTCCCTGCGTCCCTACATTCTGGATCCAACTCGCACTCGATCATCCTCACCCTCTCTCCCTGGCTCATTGTCGCCCATTTAGCGCCGTAGCTCTTCTTAACCTGCAGGGCGACCTTGAGAGCGTTGGAGCCGCCAATGTTGGGGACTTGGCTGGTGCTCCTTGCCAACGCCGGGCTCACGCCCTGCATCGATAGCGTCGTGGCGATCATGCCGAAGGCTAAGGTCATCGTCTTCCAGCGCCGCATAGCCATCCCGTTCCTCCCGTGGCCTTCCACCAAATCGTTCCTAATCTGCCCCATCGGCTCATTGTTGATCACGTTTTATATCGCCCGCCATGAGCGCCACGCCGCGCGGCGCTGCGACAGTCGATCGCCGCACGGAGAAACAGTTCGTTCAATGCCGCCCGCTCGCATAAAGCTGATAGAGCGTCAGCAGGATCTCCGCGACGATCAGGATGACGATGGTCGCCTCCAGCCTGGTCGCGCGGTCGGCGTCGATAATGTCGGTCAGTGCATGGGCGGTCTCCACAATGACGTCGAGTTTGCGCTTCAGCGCGCTCGCCCGCTCCTTCAGCTCGTATTCGTCCTCGAGCCTGGCATAAAGCCGTTCGAGATCGGGCCGGTCCCACAGCACATCCGGCTTTTCCTCGACCGCCACGCGGCCCGACACGCGGTGCTGGGCGAGCAAGGCCTGGCCGATCAGGCGCAGCATCGCCCTGCGCCGGAATGGCGGGCGCCCGCTGCGGGCGAGCGTCGCGGCGAAAGGTTCGATCACGTCGAACACCGCATTGACCTCGCGCTCGTCGCGTCCGAGCGCGACGGTTTTCGCCAAAGCGTCGGCGACAACGAGAAAGCGCTGCGGCGACAGGTTCTTCATCTGGATCGGGCCGCCGGGCGGCGCGAGATCGTCGAATTCCGGGGCTATTTCGAGGATCGCCGTCTCGTCGTCGACCCGCGCCCGCGCCCCCGTGCTGCGCTGCTTGAGCTTGGCGAGAACGTCCTCCTCCTCCAGCGGCGACAGGCCGACCAGCACCGCGACGCCAAACCGGAAAAGCGCCACCATGCCGCCGGCGCCGACGCGAAACGCCAGCGGCAGAGCCGAAATCATGTCCGGCCGCTCCAACCCGGCCGTTTCGATGCGCTCGCCGATGATGAGGGCGCGGGCGGTAAGGCGGGTCGGCCCGTTGGACGCGGAAGGATCGGTCATCAGGCCAAATTACGCTGGCGGATCGTGATGCGCCAGCGGGGGCCGGCTGCCTGCTCTGCCGATGCAGGAAGAAAACCGAGGGCACTGCGTCAACTTGTCAGCAACGGCGGCGATCGCTTCGCGATCGTCCTTGAGTTCGAATTCCTCTCGCGCAAAATCGCCTCCATGCAATCAATGAGCCGCTGTCGCCAAAAGTGGCGGCAGTCTCTCGCGGTCGGGTCGTCGGCGGCGGTACTTGCCACGATCCAAGGCTGCCCAAAAAGGAAATTTCGACTCGAAGCAAATAAATTACGCCGCTTGGGTGTTCAAGAATGTCGCATAGCGATCGCGCGAAACCTCGCCCGGCGCGCGACGTAACAATTGAAGGCGCCTCGTTCGCGCCTATCTCTGGTTCACCTGGCGAATGCCTCGGCAACGAAACGAGAAAAACAAATGCCAAAGCTCATCCTGCTCGGAACGACGGTCTTTGTCCTGGCCCTGGGCATCCGCGACGCCAATGCCATGGCGGGCAGCGCCGACCTGTCGCCCGACCAATCGCCCTATGCAATATTGGTCCCGGAGACATTGACGAACAACCGCGCTCAGCAGCCCCCGTCCTTCGAACCGCAGCCGGTCTATTCCCCCACCCCCACGACGCGCCACCGGCGTCATGTGCGCGAGCATCGGTGAAGGTACATCGCCGCGGGGATTACGCGCCGTCATTGCGAGGGAGCGAAGCGACGAAGCAATCCAGACTAGGCCTCCTGGCGCTCCGAAACGGTGAATATTTCTATTGGAGCGCGTCGGCGTCAATGGAGTCATTTGGCGACTGGACGGCGAACGCTCAAGAAAGTTGAGATTGGGTTCGTCCATTGATTTCTTGGGCGGAGCGAGGCGCGGAAGGAGAGTGAAGTCAAGGACAAAAGCGTAGCTTTTGCCGCCTTCGGCGGTCGCCTGAAAAGCGATCCTTGAGTTCACTCTCCTTCCGCGCAAAATGGCCGCCAAGAGATCAATGAAGGTGGGTCGCCAAGCGAGGCGGTGCGCTTCTGGGTCAACTCGAATGCAAAACGCCCTACCCCGAGGGATAGGTGCGCGGTCAACACGCCGCGCCCTTCGATGTCAATCACAGCCATTCGCGGCAATGCAACGCTCTCGCAACAGCGCCGAGTCGCGTATGCAGCTCAGTCTGGATCGCTTCGTCGCTGCGCTCCCTCGCGATGACGGTTGAGCCCCACCCTCACCCCAGACACTCCTTGCCATCCCCCGGCGGCGCATAGGTCGGCTGCGCGAAGCCGAAGAACGAGCCCCAATAGGAATTGGCCACCAGGCTCTCGCGGATCGCCAGCGAGCGCGCGAAGATGACGCAGCGTAGCGCCTCGTTGGTCTTGTAGATCGCATCGAGCTTGGGATAGGCGGAATCGGCGAAGGTCTTGCGCGTGGCGGCGTCGAGTTTCGGCGGTGCGCCTGAGGCGGCGTCGACCGTCTTGTCGATCTCGGCGCTGACGAGGCCGGTGCAATGATTGATGACTTCCAGCACGACGCGCGCGGTGCTGGCGTCGAGGCCGGCGCCGCCTGCCTCGCCGAGCGCGAATTTGGTGCAGGGCAGCGGCCAGACCAGGCTGAGCTTGTCCTTGGTCTCAAAACCAAACGGCGTGTCGACATAAAAAGCGACGTCGCGCGCGACGCTGGTGTAGCGGATCGCCCAATCCTTGTCGGCGGCGGCATATTCGTCGCGCGCCGCCTTCCATTCGTCGCCGCCCGCCCCGCGCTCGATCGCCCGCACCATGCCATAGGTCGCGTGCCAGCGCGCGTTGATGAGATCGGAGACGTTCTGATAGGCGGTGAGCGCATTCTGCGTGTCCTTCTCGATCTTGGCGACGTGGTTCTGCCAGGCCCAGCCGCGCTGCTGGATCCAGCTCGTGACCATCGTGCCGACGACGCCGGTGAGGATGAAGCCCATCACCGCGATGAACGCCTTCTGCCGCCAGGATTCATCGCTTCTGTGCGGAACCGGCGCGGGCTGGGGAGACAAGGGAGGACCTCGGTTTGGCGTTGCGGCCGGCAATATGCGGTGAGCGGCAGGTTTGTCAAAAGTCTGCGCTGCCCCTCATCCGACCTTCGCTAACGCGAAGGCCACCTTCTCCCCGCTACGCGGGGCGAAGGGGAGCGCGTTCCCTTCTCCCCGCTTCGCGGCTATTCGATTCACACATTTCCGCGGGCCAGTTTCGCGCCATATTTGATGGCGTGAAATTCCTGCAGCCCGCGATTGAGGACGCGTGGTCCTGGTTTGCCGTAGTATCCGGTCCAGGCGCCGAGGCGGGCGATGACCCAT
>DATBZF010000043.1:0-17242 GCA_036513315.1 Roseiarcus sp. | reverse complement strand
ATCGCGCGCTGCTGCGCGCCATGTTCGACGCCGCGGTCAACGCCGCGGCGCCCGCGCTTTGCGTGCCCCCGCATCTGCCTGCGCCGCCCAAGGGGCGCACGATCGTGGTCGGCGCCGGCAAGGCCGCCGCCGCGATGGCCGCGGCTGTCGAGGCGCATTGGCGCGGCCCGCTCGAAGGTCTCGTCGTCACGCGTTACGGCCATGGCGCGCCGACGCAGCGCATCAAAGTGGTCGAGGCCAGCCATCCGGTGCCCGACGAAGCGGGGCCGAAGGCCGCCCGCGCGATTCTGGAGCTGGTCAAAGGCGTCGGGCCGGACGATCTCGTGCTCTGCCTCATATCCGGCGGCGGTTCCGCTCTGCTCGCTCTGCCCGACGGCGACATCACGCTTGCCGACAAACAGGCGATCAATCGCGCCCTGCTGCGCAGCGGCGCGCATATCGGCGAGATGAATTGCGTGCGCAAACATTTGTCGGCGATCAAAGGAGGGCGCCTCGCAGTCGCCGCGGCCCCCGCGCGGCTCGTCAGCCTGATCATTTCGGACGTGCCCGGCGACGATCTCTCGGTGATCGCCTCCGGTCCAACCGTTCCTGACGCGACGACGCAAGCCGATGCGCTGGCGGTGCTGCGCAAATATGACATCGAAGCCTCGCCCGCCGTGCTGAAGCAATTGTCGAACCCGACCGCCGAGACGCCCAAGCCCGGTAATCCCGCCTTCGCCAATGTCTCCAACATTCTGATCGCGACGCCACAGCACGCGCTGGAGGCGGCGGCGAAGGTCGCGCGCGAGGCGGGCTTCGCGCCCCTCATTCTCGGCAATGCGATCGAGGGCGAAGCGCGCGAATGCGGCATCGTTCATGCCGGCATCGCCCTGCAGGCGGCCGGATTCGGCCAGCCGATTGCGCCACCCTGCGCGATCATCTCGGGCGGCGAGACGACCGTCACCGTGCGGGGCAAAGGCCGCGGCGGGCGCAATGCCGAGTTTCTGCTCAGCCTTGCGATCGCACTTGGCGGGCGCGCCGAAATTTCGGCGCTCGCCGCCGATACCGACGGGATCGACGGCAGCGAAGATAATGCGGGCGCGATCATCGGCCCCGATAGTTTGCGGCGCGCGGCGGCGGCCGGCGTCGATGCCGTCAAGCATCTTGCCAATAATGACGCCTATGCGTTCTTCTCGAACCTCAACGACCTCATCGTCACCGGCCCGACGCGCACCAACGTCAATGATTTTCGCGCGATCCTCGTGCCGGAGCAGCAGCAGCAGCGCTGAAGTTCCCGGAGCCCGCTGAGCATGTCCTTCTGGCCGGCGGCTTGGCTTCAGCCGCCGTTGAGAGCCGCCGGCTGGTTACTTTTTCGTAAGCCCCCGCGGTTTAACGTTGCCAATCCTGCCGCGGCAATCCAATCTTGCGGCGCCTGTGGGAGAAGGATTTTCGATGAAGCTGGTGTCGGCCAAAATCGTTTCCGCTCAAGCGATTAATGAGGCAGGCGATGATTCCAGCATGTTCGAAGTCGCGCCGGTCTCGCTTTGGCTGGAGGATTACAGCGCGCTGAAGGCCCTGTTCGATGAGTGGCGCGGGGCGGGCGTCGCGGATTTGCGCGACTACCTCGCCGCCGACCGCGGCCGGGTCGAGGCCTGCGTCAAGTGCATTCGGATCGTCAGGGTCAATCGCCGGACGCTGACGCTGTTTGAAGTTGACGATCTGCCTCACCTTGTCGCCAATCTCGGCGCCATCTTCCGCGACGAAATGTTCGTCAATCTGATCGACGAACTTGCTCAGCTGTGGAGCGGCAGGCTGGAATTCATCAGTCACGGCGTCAATTATTCCCTGTCGGGTCGTCGGATCGACATCCAGCTCAAGGGCGCGGTGCTGCCGGGCTACGAGGCGAACTGGGAACGCGTTCTGATCGCCGTCGAAGATGTCACCGAGCGGGAGAGCGCGCGCCGGCTGCTGGCGCTCAGCGAGGATTACGCGCGCGGCCTGTTCCAGCATTCCCCGATTTCGCTATGGGTCGAGGATTTCAGCCAGGTCAAGTTTCTGATGGATGAGGCGCGTGAGCGCGGCATCGACGATTTCCGCACATTCACTGACGTGCATCCCGAATTCGTCCGGCGCTGCATGAGCGAAATTCGCGTGATCGACGTCAACGCTCATACGCTGAAACTGTTCGGGGCGCCGGACAAATCAGCCTTGCTGCAGCGCCTGCGCGACATTTTTGGCGACGCAATGGTGCAGCCGTTCCGCGAGCAATTGATCGATCTGTGGAACGGCAAACTGTTCCAGCAGCGCGAGGTCGTCAATCACAAGCTCGACGGCTCCATTCTGCACCTTCACCTGCAATTTTCGGTGCTCCCCGGCAGGGAGAGCGACTGGTCGTTGGTCCAGGTCGCCCTGACCGACATCACCGCCCGCAAGAAGGCCGAAGCCTATCTGGAATATCTGGGCAAGCACGACGTCCTGACCAAGCTCTACAACCGCTCCTTCTATGTCGACGAATTGAATCGTCTCGAACGCACGGGACCGGCGATCGTCACCGTGATCGTCATCGACGTCAACGATCTGAAGGCCGCCAATGATCAGTTCGGGCATGCGGTCGGCGACGAGCTCTTGCGCCGCGCCGGCGAGGTCTTGAACAAGCTGGTCGAGAAACCCAGCCACGCCGCGCGAATCGGCGGCGATGAATTTGTCATCCTGATGCCAGGGCGCGAGCCGCGCGATGGTCAGGCGATGATCGCCAATATCGAAAAATTGCTGGAGCTCAACAATCAATTCTATCCAGGCCTGGCGTTGAACTTCGCCATGGGCGCGGCGACAAGCCAGCCGGGAGAGCGCCTCGAAAGAGTCGTCCGCCGCGCCGACGCCGCGATGTATGAAGCAAAACGGGCGTCTTACTCGCCTGCGCGCGACGACAGCGTCGCTGATCGCCTTGCCGGCGAATGACGCGCGGCGTTCGCTTTGACGCAACGAATAAGCGCGACGCCGATCTTAGATAGGCGGCCGAGAGCTGAGGAAGCGCTCTTTACGCGGCCCGAATCTCATCCAGCCATTGCGCGCAGCCAGCCTTCCGGAGGAGCCGACCTATGCGTTCGCCGCGGCCGGCGGCCGAACAAAGCTTCGCGTTCGGCGCGTGTCGAACGAAAAAACGGGTATCGCGCCTCGACGCGTTCCTTGACGGCGCGAAAGTCGAGACCCATGCACGCGACCTTGAAGTTGAACTTCGGATAGTCGCGCGGTTCGCACCATGGCGTGAAGCCGAACACGCGCCGATAGAAGGCCTGGTGCTGTTCGACAACGGTGGCGAGGGGAAAATCGGTTTCGAAATATTCCATCGCTTGCCACGTGGGGCGCAGCGCAACATAGGGGAGTCCCGCAAATCTCCTGGCGAATTCAAGCCGCGCCGCGAAGCGCGTCAGATCGATAATCACCCGACGCTTTTTCAGGTGCGGCATGATCAAATCGGAATAGGAGCCAAGGGCAGGAAGCACGCCGGTCTCGTCGGAGGCCACATGGACCCTGACCGTGCTGGCGAGCTCGCCATCGATGAATGTGGTCGTGATCCACGCGTTTGGCGCGTCATCGAGGGCTTCGTCATAAAGTTGGCCATCGGCGCGAGGCTCGATGAGCCCCTCCCTGATATAGGCCTCATATCGGAGCCGATAGACCGCTTCTTTTTCGGCCGGCGTAACCGCGCAACGATGCTCTACTCTCTCAAGGAATCGGAGCACTCGGTCCGAAAATCGTGAGGCCGTGCCGCCGACGCTCGCAACCATCGATAAACTCACTCAACGTTGAACGATGAGCGAGGTTAACAAACGGTAAATGAATGTAAAGGCATTCTAACGGGATTGGTTAACCATCAAAAAGCCTTGAATCCGAGCGGCTTCCGGGAGCCCGCTGGCAGCCTGCTCGCCCCGATCATTAACGAAATGTTCGAGCAGGAGTTGAGCACAATGATCGATCGACGGTTCGCAGATTTGACTGACGCAGTCGCTCCATCCAGAAAAATCACCGACAGAAATCGCTAATTTCTCGACGTGTTGACCTGACACGTTTCGGCCTTAATGCGGGATCGCCCGGGGGCAGCGCGACCATTGTCGATCGCCGCCATGCGCTGAAAACGCGGCGACGTCGCGCGAATGCGCTTCAAACTCCCGCTCATCGACAATCGCCAGCGCGAGCGGCTCGGGCGACGCTTCGAAGCGTCCGATCGTTGATGCGAAGGCGTCAAGCGCCTCCTCGCTGGCTGGCGCCCCGGTGAGACGGCGCCAGGTGAGGAAGGGCGTCAGCCCGACAGTGACCATCTTCACATCGACGCCGGCCATTGCGAGACCCATCTGAAAGCCATCGCGGGATTCCCGCCAGTCCTCATAGTCGAAATAGGCGTTCAAACCTGGGACGATGGTCCGCGCCCGGGCGAATTCCTGTTCGCTCACCAGCGCAATAATCGCCGTCTCTGCATTCGTCTGGCGGTCCCGGAATACTGCGATTTCCGGTTCGGTGAAGAAATCGTTCATCGATATCTCGTAAGGCTTTCACGAAGTTCAGATCGCGGGAAACCTCTTTCCTTACTAAACTCGCGGCCGAGCGGCATTGGGATTACCAGAACAGACTAAAGAACTTTTTAACGGCCAAAGAGGATAGTCGCGTCAAATCCCGGCTCACGGATGGAAAGATTAATGCGAGTTGGCCGATTCGGCGCAATTTCCAGCCTGGAGAACAGGCTGCCGGACGCTTTGTACATAGCGTTCGTCGACAGCCTTTTGGTCGAGATCAAAGCGCTTATCATGTCCACCGTGGCCGTTACGGCGGTGGGCGTTGTCACCGCGGTCGCCGCCGGCAGCGCCGGCCTGTGGATTTGCGTGGCGCTTTTGCTCCTCGTCAATCTGATCCGGCTGCGCCTCATGACGCTTCATGCGCGCAACCGGCCGAGCCCCGACGTGGCGGCCGCGCGCAGTCGTGAGACGGTCTTCATTGTCGGCGCTGTCGCTTATATGGCCCTTCTGGCGACCTGGACCCTTGTCGCGTTCCGGGTGACCGACGATGGATTCACGCGCTTTGTCACCGCGTCGACAACCCTCAGCTACGCCTTTGGGATGTTGACGCGAAGCTTTGCGCTCGACAAGGGGATCAATGCGCAAATCCTCGTCGCGTTCGTTCCGCTAAGCGCTGCGATGATCGTCGCCGGCGGCTGGTATCCCGCCACGATCGTTGTTTTGTTCATTCCGCTGTTCTTGTTGATAAAGGCTTCATCGAGCCGGATGAAACAGAACTTTCTCGCCGAAGTGGCGGCCAGACAAAAGGCTGCGATGCTCGCAACCCGGCTCGACACGGCGCTCAACAACATGTCGCACGGGCTTTGCATGGTCGATGCCGACGGCAAGCTCAATGTGACGAACAATCAAGTCCTGCGCATCTTCGGCCTCAACGAAAAAGAGGCGCATGCCGGCGCCGATATGCGGGCGATATTGCGCGACCTGGTGCGCAATGGCGTCTTGACGCGTTCCGAATTCAAGCGTCTGTCGCGGGCGCTGTTCCGCAACACGGACCAAGACTTCGTCGTGCCGATTGAAACCAGGGACCAGCGCGCGCTCGAAGTTACCGTCCAACGCATCAAGAGCGAAGGGACGGTCGTCGTCATCCAGGACATTACCGAACGCCGGAACGCCGAAGCGGCTATTTATCGCATGGTATGGTTCGACCCGGTCACCGGCTTGCCAAATCGAAGGCGCTTTGAGGAGGAACTCTCGAAAGCGCTGCTATCTCGCCAAAGCGGCAGCGAGAATGGCGCGATTATGTTTCTTGATCTCGATGATTTCAAACAGGTCAACGACAGTTTGGGTCACGCGCGCGGGGACAAGCTGTTGTGCGCAGTCGGCGAGCGCCTGCGTTCCGCGGTGGAGGACGTCGATGTCGTCGCGCGCTGGGGCGGCGATGAATTCGCCATTCTCCTGCCGGCCAGAGAGGATATGCGCGAGCCTTCCGGCAAGGCCGAACGCATCATCGCGGAAATCAATCGGCCCTTCGAGATCGACGGCTATGAAATCGTCATCGGCGTCAGCGTCGGCGTCGCAAGGCTCCAGCGCGACGGCATGACCATCGAGACGTTGCTGAGCAACGCCGATCTCGCGCTCTATGCCGCCAAAGGGGAAGGGCGCAATCGCTGGCGCTCCTACGAACCGCAATTGGGCCTCAAGGCGCAAAATCGCAGGACGCTGGAGATCGACTTGAGAGCCGCGATCGCCAATGAGACGATCGACGTCTACTATCAGCCGATCAACAATTCCGCGACGCGGGAAATCGTGGGCTGCGAGGCTTTGGCGCGATGGGACCACCCGACCCGCGGCCGCATCTCGCCCGCGGAGTTCATTCCGATCGCCGAGGAGCTCGGGCTGGTGGATGCGCTGGGCCGTTCGATCCTAAGGCGCGCGTGCAGCGCCTGCGCTTCCTGGCCCGAGCGGATCTTTGTCGCGGTCAATTTATCGCCCCTCCAAGTCAGAGGAGGGCGCGTGACGCATGCGATCAAAGAGGCGCTTGAATCGTCGGGCCTTGCTCCGCATCGGCTGGAAGTCGAAATCACGGAATCGACCATCCTGCATGATCTTCCCTCAACGCGCCAGACGTTGCGGCTGGTCAGGGAGTTGGGCGTTCGAATCGCCCTCGACGATTTCGGCACGGGATTTTCGAGCCTGAGCTATCTCCACACCTTCCCCTTGGACAAGATCAAAATCGATCGCTCGTTCACGATGGCGCTCGGGTCGGACCAGAGGGCGTCGATCGTGATCGCGAGCGTCGCCGGCATGTGCAAGATGCTTGGGATGGATGTGCTTGTCGAGGGCATCGAAACTGAACGCCAAATGCAATTCGTCGATGGTCTCGGGTCAGTGGCCGAAGTTCAAGGCTTCCTGTTCAGCCCCGCGATTCCGGAAAAGGATATCCGCGCGATGTTCGATTCGGATGTCCAGCTCAAGATCGCCTGATATTAGGCAGCCGGAACTCGCAGCGGCCCCGACGCCGGCGCGCCGATGATGCGGGTTTCGGCGCGTTCCTTGGAAAAGCCTGTCAGTCAGCCGCCGTTCTCCGGCTTCGTCCTCTCGGCCATCGGCGCGCCCTGTTTAGAGCGATCTCCGGCGATGCGAACCTTATCGCCGTCGGCGATGCCATCCGGCGGCGCGGCGATCACCCTGTCGTCGGCGGTGATCCCCGATCCGATCTCGATCTCGCTACCAAGATCGCGCGCGATCGTCACCGTCTTGAACAAGACGCTATCGTCGGGCTTGACCGTCGCCACCCGCAATCCTTTCTGGTCGAAAATCAGCGCGCTGACGGGAATGCGCAACGTCCCGGCCGCGCCCGCAAGATCGGCGTGCACATTGGCGTAGGCGCCCGGCATCAGCTCGCCATTGGCGTTGTCGACGATGAGCTGCATATGGGTGGTGCCGGACCCAACATCGACCGAGCGCGCCGACGCGTCCACGACCGCCGGGAACGCCCGCCCGGGATATTCGGGAACGGAAAGGCTCGCCTGCGCGCCGATCTTGATGGCGGGCGCATAGTTTTGCGGGACATTGATCGAAACGCGCAATTTGCGCACGTCCGATATGACGAACATCGCAAGGCCCGCGCTCGATCCCGCGCTGATCAGCGCGCCGACATCGGTGTTGCGTTCCGTCACCAGGCCGTCGAATGGCGCGGCGATTTTCTTATAGCCCGCCAGCACCTGCAAGCGCTCGACATTGGCTTCGTTCGAATGAACGGTCGCCTGTTTGCTGGCGAGATCGGCAGCCCGCTGGTCGACGTCCTGTTGGGAAACGGCGTTCGAAGTCAGCAGCGCCCGCCCGCGGTTGAGCGTCACATCCGCCAGCCTGGCGCTCGCCTGGGAATTGGCGAGATCGGCGCGCGCCTGCAGCAATTGCTGGTCGAGGTCCGGCGCCTCGACTTCGGCGAGCGTCTGCCCTGCTTTGACGGCGCCGCCGATATCGACCGCCCAGTTCTTCACATAACCGCTGACCCGCGCGTAGATCGGCGCGCGCACATAGGCTTCGAGCCTGCCGGGCAAATCCAGGCTCGCTACGACCGGCTTGGGATTGAGCAAAGCGATGGCGACCGTCGGCATCGCCTGAGTCTCCGTCCATTGCTGTAATTCAGCGGCGCTTCTGTCGCGCGATTCGATGCCGGTGAAGACCAGCACCGCGACGCCGATGAGAGCGCCGATTCCGAAAATGCCAAGTTTGCGTCTCGAACGACGCGGGGGAATGGCGTCAGGCATGCTGGAGGGTCTCCGAAGGCGCCGGCTTCGCTTCGCGCTTGTGCGCAAGGCTGAAGACGACGGGAACGAATATCAATGTGGCGATCGTCGCGAAGAGCAGCCCGCCGACGACGGCGCGGCCGAGCGGCGCGTTCTGCTCGCCCCCCTCGCCGAGGCCGAGAGCCATCGGAGCCATGCCGATGATCATCGCCAGCGCGGTCATCACGACGGGGCGAAAGCGCACGAAGCCCGCCTCGAGCGCCGCCGCGATCGGATCGCCAAGTTCGGCGAACCGCTCGCGCGCGAAACTGATGACGAGAACGCTGTTGGCGGTGGCGACGCCCATGCACATGATCGCGCCGGTGAGCGCAGGCACCGACAGCGTCGTCTGTGTGACGAACAGCATCCACACAATGCCGGCCAGGCCTGCCGGCAACGCCGTCACGATCACGAACGGATCGGACCAGGATTGGAAATTGACGACGATCAACAGATAGATCAGCCCGATCGCGCCGATCAGCCCGAACAGCAGGCCGGAGAAGGCGCTGTTCATCGTTTGCACCTGGCCGAGCAGAACGACCGAACTGCCTTTGGGAACCGAGCCGGCGGTTTCGTCGACGATCTTGCGGATGTCGGCGGCGACGGCGCCGAGATCGCGCCCCTGCGGCGTCGCATAAATCTGCACGATCGGATTGATATCGTATTGCGACACCACGGCGTTGCTGACGGTGCGCGTGATATTGGCGACGCCGCCGAGGATCGGCAGAATGCGTGAGCCGCCGGCGGTGATCGGCAGCGTCTGCAAGGCGCTGAGCGAATCGATTTGATATTGCGGCGTTTGCATCACGATAGGGTAGGAGACGCCATTGTCCGGATTGAGCCAATAGGTCGGCGCGACCTGGCCGCTGCCGGCCAGATTGACGACAAGACTATTGGTGACGTCGCGCTCGGTCAGGCCGATATATTGCGCGCGGGTGCGGTCGACATCGACGTTCAGCGTCGGATTGGCGAGGGACTGCTGAATGCGGGCGTCGGCGACGCCCGGCACGTGACGGATGCGGCGCAGCAGCAGATTCGCGTAGTCGAAATTAGCGGCGAGATTGGCGCCGCGGACTTGCAGGTCGATCGGCGCGGGCGCGCCGAAATTCAGGATCTGGCTAATGATGTCCGCCGGCAGGAACGCAAAAACGACGCCGGGAAACCGCTGCGGCAGCTCTTCTCGCAATCTGCGTATGTGGCCCGCGGTCGGGTGGTGGCCCTCCGTCAGCTTGATTTGAATATCGCCATCCTGCGATCCGATCACCCCGGTATTGTTGTAGGTCATGTTGATGCCGCTGATCGGCATGCCGATATTGTCGACCAGCGCGCCGAGTTCCTCCTGGGGAATGATCGCGCGGATCGCTTTCTCGATTTCGGCGAATTGTCTGGCGCTTTCCTCGACGCGGGTGCCGACGCGAAGCCGCACATGCATCAGGATCTGGCCGGTATCGACGGAGGGGAAGAAATTTCTGCCGAGGTAGGGCGTCAACAGGAAGGTTGCGCCGACGAAGGCGAGAAACCCGACGACGAATATTGGGCGGCGGCTCATCGCCAGCTCCAGAAGATCGCGGTAACCCAGCCTGATACGGTCGAAGCCGGCCTCGAAGGCGCGCTGCAGCAGAACAAGGGGATTGCGCGAGCGCGGCCGCGTCGCCCCTTCGCCATGCGTGGCATGCGGTTGCAGAAGGTAGTTCGCCATTGTCGGGACGAGCGTCCGCGACAGAATGAACGAGCAGATCATCGCGAACATCACCGCTTCGGCCATCGGCACGAACAGAAAGCGGGCGACGCCGTCGAGAAAGAACATCGGTACGAAGACGATGCAGATGCACAGCAGCGAAACGAAGGCCGGCGTCACGATCTGACGGGCGCCGTCCATGATCGATGTTTCGACATCCTTGCCGTGTTCGAGATGCCAGTTGATGTTTTCGATCGTGACCGTCGCATCGTCGACGAGAATGCCGACCGCGAGCGCCAGACCGCCCAGCGTCATGATGTTCAGCGTCTCGCCGATCGCCGACAGGGCGATGATCGAACCCAGAATCGCCAGCGGAATGGAAGTCGCGATGATGATTGTCGAGCGCCAGCTCCCGAGAAACAGAAGGATCATCAGGCTGGTCAAAGCCGCGGCGATCGCGCCTTCGCGCGCAACGCCGGCGATCGCGCCGCGAACGAACAGGGATTGATCTCCGAGCAGCCCGATCTTGAGGTTCGGCGGCAGCGCCGACTTCATGTCCTCGAGCCGTTGCTTGATGCCCGCGATGATCGCCAGCGTCGACACCGAGCCATTCTTCAGCACCTGCAAAAGCACGGAGCGATTGCCGTCGACATGGACGATATTGGTCTGCGGCGGATTGCCGTCGCGCACCTGCGCGACGTCGCGCACATAGACCATCGCGCCGTTGACGGTTTTGATCGGCAGATCGCCGAGCGAGTCGAGCCTCGAGGGCGCGTTGTTGAGCTGGACGGCATATTCGAAAGCGCCGATCTTCTCGGTGCCGACCGGCGTGATCAGATTCTGCGCCGCCAAAGCATTGGAGACGTCCTGGCCGGAGAGGCCGCGCGCCTGCAGCGCCTCGGAATTCAGATCGATCTGCACCTGGCGCGTCTTGCCGCCGAACGGATAGGGAATAGCCGCGCCGGGAATGGTCACCAGCGGCGTGCGGACCGAATTAATGCCGAGGTCGGCCAGATTTTGTTCGGTCAGGCCATCGCCCGACAAGGCGACCTGCAGGATCGGCACCGTCGAGGCGTTATAGTTGAGAATCAGGGGCGGCGTCGCGCCCGGCGGCATCTGTTTGATCAGCGTTTGCGAAATCGCCGTGACCTGGGCGTTGGCGGTGCGTATGTCGACATTGGGCTGGAAGAATATCTTGATGATGCCAAAACTGTTGTAAGAATTGGCCTGGATATGTTCGATATCGTTGACGGTCGTCGTCAGAGCGCGTTCGAATGGCGTCGTAATGCGTCCCGACATCTGATCCGGCGGCAGGCCGGTATATTGCCAGACGACGCCGATGACCGGGATGCGGATGTCAGGAAAGATGTCGGTCGGCGTCCTCAGGGCGACCAACGGGCCGATGATCAAGATCAGCAGCGCCAGCACGACGAATGTATACGGTCGGCTTAGCGCGATGCGAACGATGCCGATCATCGATTGGACGTCTCAGTCACAGCGAGGGGAACTATCATGCTACAATGCAGCCGCGCATCTGTAGCAGAATTGCCACAGGCCAACCATCACATTGCGGTGAAGAGTTGTGGCCTCGCGGGAATTGGTCTCAAAATTGCCTGAACTCAGGTTTCGACGACCCGGCGTCGGCGGTCGACGTTGGTGGAGAAAACATGATCCCAGAACGAGGTCACGACGCCGTAATTGCCAGGCGTGTTGTGATAATGGTGGGCCATGTGCTGGACGCGGGCGCGATAGAGCATGCCGCCCGGCTTGAGCGTCCAGTGATGCGAGGCATGATGAACCAGCATATAGCCGGCATAGCCAAGCAATGAACCGCTGGTGAAGCCGCCGGCAAGGACAATGCCGATCGTCAGCCACAGCGGCACGAAAAACACCGCCAGGATGATCCCGCTCGAGATGAAGGAGGGAACGCCAATCAGTGCCTTGGGATCCTCATGATGGGCGTCGTGGAATTTTTCGAAAAACGGCACGGCGTGATAGATCCAGCGATGCACGGCATATTCGACGAAAGTCCAGACAGCCACTCCCGCGAGGAACGCTATCATCCACAGCCCCGCGCCGGTAAAGCCCTCTTGTTGGACCGCCGCCACGCCGAGCCACAGAATGACGACAGGGATCGCAACAAAATCACCGAAGTAAAGCGCTTTACTCAATTTCATAGATCGCCTCGTGGCTGTGCCGATTGATGGAATCCTCGGCCCGGTGTTCTGCCGTTTAAGGTGCTATCTTTCCCCACCACTTTGCCGGTCCAAACCGGCTTGACTGTTCCTCCGCATCGATCCCGGCTACGCGTTAAGCCAAATCATTATGAAATTTACGTCTATTCGCCAGAACTGACAATGCCTCCTCTACGGCGCCCTTCCCTTTGACCAGGGCGAGGTACAGCGGGCGTTTCATCCCCCTAAAGCCCTGGCCCGAGCATCGTCCGCGGTTGGACAATCCGGTCAAACTCGGCGCCGGTGACAAAACCAAGCCTTATGGCCTCTTCGCGCAGATTCGTATGGTTTTTGTGGGCCGATTTGGCGATGAGCGCCGCCTTGTCATAGCCGATCGTCGGCGCGAGAGCCGTCACCAGCATCAGCGAACGGTCGACCAGCTCGCGGATGCGTTCCCGATTAGGCTCGATGCCGGCGACGCAATTTTTGGCGAAGCTTTGCGCAGAATCGGTCAACAACCGAATCGATTGGAGCGCGGTGTTTGCGATCAGGGGTTTGAAGACATTCAGTTCGAAATGGCCCTGACTGCCGGCGAAAGCTATGGTCGTCTCATTGCCGATGACCTGCGCGCAGACCATCGTCAGCGCCTCGGCCTGGGTCGGATTGACCTTGCCGGGCATGATCGAAGACCCCGGCTCGTTTTCCGGCAACAGCAATTCGCCGAGGCCCGAGCGCGGGCCTGAGCCGAGCAGACGGATGTCATTGGCGATCTTGAACAGGCCGGCGGCGAGGCTCGCCAGGGCGCCATGACAGAAGACCAGTGCGTCATGCGAGGCGAGCGCCTCGAACTTGTTGGCGGCCGAAACAAACGGAAAACCGGTGAGCGCCGCCACCCGTCGCGCAAAGGCTTCAGCGAAATCAGGGTGGGTGTTCAGTCCCGTGCCGACCGCCGTGCCGCCCTGGGCGAGGGCGGCGAGGCCGGGCATCGCCGCCTCAATTCTCTTCATCCCGAGACTGACCTGCGCGGCATAGCCGGAAAATTCCTGTCCAAGCGTGACCGGCACCGCATCCTGGAGATGGGTGCGGCCGATCTTGACAATATCGGCGAAAGCCACGGCTTTCTCCGCCAGGGCGCCTTGCAGGAGGCCAAGCGCCGGCGTCAGCCTCTGGCTAATCTCCCGAACCGCGGCGATATGCATCGCCGTCGGAAAAGTGTCGTTGGAGGATTGGCCAAGATTGACATGATCGTTGGGGTGCGCCGGCGCTTTGGCGCCGCGCCGGCCGCCGAGCCTCTCATTGGCGAGATTGGCGATCACTTCATTGGCGTTCATATTGGTCTGGGTGCCGGAGCCGGTCTGCCAGACCGACAGCGGGAATTCCGCGTCATGCTTGCCCTCGGCGACTTCGGCGGCAGCCTCCGCAATGGCTTGCGCGAGGCGCGGCTCGATCAGGCCGAGGTCGGAATTGACGCCCGCCGCCGCCTGTTTGATGAGGCCGAGCGCATGAACGATCGGCCTCGGCATGCGTTCGTCGCCGATCGCAAAGTTTTGCAGCGAGCGCTGGGTCTGCGCGCCCCAATAGCGATCGGAGGGAACTTCGATCGGACCGAATGTATCGGACTCGGTCCGCGTCGCGGAATTGGACATGACTACCTCAACAACGTCTTGCCGGCGCGGCGGCTCCTGGTTCGGCTTGACGCAACCCGACCGTGATGTCTAGGCTTCGAGGGTTCAGTTATACCATATTAGCTTCGCATGCAGCTTTATCGCGCCGACCCTGTCTCGCGAGCGATGCTGCATGAAATGCGCAACGATAATCCCAAAGGGGGCGACGATGAAATCCACCATCTATTCCATGACGCGCCGCGACGCTCTTAAATCGGGGCTGATCGGCGCCGCCTCGGCCGGCGCCTGGCTGGCCGGCCTTCGCGGCGCCTTCGCCGACGATACGCTCGCCAATGTCAAGAAGCGCGGCGAACTCGTCATCGCCACCGAAATGCAGTTTCCGCCCTTCGATATTTCAGACAACGGAACCTACAAGGGCGTCGACCGTGATCTCATCGACGAAGTCGGCAAGGAGCTCGGCGTCAAGGTCAAATATCTCGACCTGCCATGGACCAGCATCCTGCCCGGCCTCGAGGCGAGGAAATTCGACCTTTGCATCGCGCCGGTCACCATCACCAAGGAGCGCATGCAGCGCTATCTCTTCACCCTGCCGATCGCCGACGCCACGGCGGCGCTGATGAAACGCGCCAACGACGCCAGCATCGCCAAGCCTGAGGACATCGCCGGCAAAGCGGTGGGCGGCCAGAAGGGCACGTCGCAACTGGCGCAGCTCAAGGCTTTCGCCGCCAAATTGCCCAAGCCCGTCGAGGTCAAGGAATATGTCGACAACAACCAGTCTTACGCCGATCTGGCGGCGGGGCGGATCGACGCGTCGGTCAATTCCTTCCCCAATCTCGCCTATGCCGCCTCGCAGCGCGCCGATACTTTCGCGATGGTGACGCCGCCGTTCGGCACGCCGACCTATTTCTCCTGGGTCGGGCGGCTCGACGACAAGAGCCTGATCGACGCGGTCAACGCCGCCATTCTGGCGACGGAGGGCGACGGGCGCATGGCGAAAATCCAGAAGGCCTGGTTCGGCCAATCCTTCGACCTGCCCAAGACGGTGCCTGAACCGCAGCTCTAGGGTTCTTCGGCGGGGCGGCGCGCCGCCGTCCCGCGTCTCGTTCGCCGCGCCGATGCAGCCGCAGGTCATCGCCCATTCCCTCGCCTATCTGACCCTTGCCGCGGGAATGACCATCTATGTCTCGGTCGCCGGCATCGTTCTTGGCATGGGCCTTGGCTTTGCCGTCTGTCTCGCGCGGGTTTCGGGCAATCCGGTCCTGACGCGCGCCGGCGCTTTTTACGTGAGTTTTTTTCGCGGCGTGCCGGTGCTCGTGCAATTGCTGTTCATCTACTATTTTCTCGCCGAATTCGGCATCGACGTGCCGGCGATGGCGGCGGCGATCGGCGGCCTCGGCCTGGCGTCGGGCGCCTTCCAGGCCGAAATATTGCGTGGCGCGCTCAACGCCGTGCCCCGTGGCCAGGCCGAGGCGGCGACCGCCGTCGGCTTCTCGCGCATCGACATCTGGCGACGCATTCTGCTGCCGCAGGCGCTTCGCATCAGCGTGCCGCCGCTGATCAATGAATTCACGCTGCTTTTGAAAGCGTCCTCGCTCGTCTCGGTGGTCGGCATCGCCGAACTGACGCGCGTCAGCATGAATATCGCGTCGTCGACCTATCGTCCGCTCGAAGCCTATGCCGGCGCCGGACTGTTCTACCTGGCGATCAATCTGTGCCTGGCCGGCCTCGGCATTCTGGCTGAACGGCGGTTGTCGGCGGGGTCGGCGCGATGAGTTTCGAAGTGCTCTGGCGTTATGCGCCTTCGCTGCTCAGCGGCTTCGCGGTGACGATCCTGTGCTGGCTCGGCGGCTCAGCGCTCGGCCTCGCCGTCGGCTTCGCCATCGCGCTGCTCTACCGGCTGCCGTTTGCGCCGCTGCGGTGGTTGTTGCGCGTCTACATCGAAATCCTCCGCGGCACGCCGTTCCTCGTGCAATTATTTCTGCTCTATTCCGGCGGCCCGTTCATCGGGCTGCGGCTGGAGGCGACGACGGCGGGGGTGCTCGGGCTCGGCCTCTATTCCTCGGCCTATTTCGCCGAGGCGTTCCGCGCCGGCTTCAGCGCTGTGCCGCGCGGCCAGATCGAGGCGGCGACCAGCATCGGCATGAATTCTTTCGACATCCTCTGGCGCATTGCGCTGCCGACCATGCTGGTGGCGACGCTGCCGGCGATCGTCAATCTGCTGATCGTCCTGTCGAAGGAAACCGTGATCCTGTCGATCATCACCGTGCCCGAACTGATGTATCAGATGCAGACGATGGCCGCTGAGACCTTCACCGCATTCAACGCCATTTTCGCGATGGCGATCTTCTATTGGCTGCTGGTCGAGACGGTTTCGCGCCTCGGCTATCGGCTCGAGCGGCGCGTGACCGCCTATCTCTCGCCGGAGGCGCGGGCCTCATGAGCGCGGCGATGATCGAACTCAGCGCCGTCAGCAAGAGTTTCGGCGCCGCGCCGGTGCTGCGCGCCGTCGACTTGGCGGTCGGCAAGTCCGAAGTCGTCTGCCTGATCGGGCCAAGCGGTTCGGGCAAAAGCACGCTGCTGCGTTGCGTCAATTTTCTCGAAAGCTACGATTCCGGCGAAATCCGCATCGAAGGCCGGTTGATCGGCTACGAAGACCGACCCGACGGAACGCGCCGTCTGATGCGCCAGCGCGCGTTGCGCGAGATGCGCTGCGAAATCGGCATGGTGTTCCAACATTTCAATTTGTGGCCGCATATGAGCGCGCTGCAAAATGTCGCCGAACCGCTGCGCCGGGTGCGCGGCTTGTCGGCGCCGGCGGCGGCCGAACGGGCCAAGCAGGTGCTGGCCCGCGTCGGCCTCGCCGACAAGGCGGCGTCTTATCCCGGCCATCTCTCGGGCGGCCAGCAGCAGCGCGTCGCCATCGCGCGGGCGCTGGCGATGCAGCCGCGCCTGATGCTGTTCGACGAGCCGACTTCGGCGCTCGATCCCGAACTCGTCGGCGAAGTGCTGGAAGTGATGCGCAGCCTCGCCTCGGAAGGCATGACGATGCTGATCGTCACCCATGAAATGGGCTTTGCCGCCAAGGTCGCCGACCGCATAGCCTTCCTCGATGGTGGCCGCATCGTCGAGAGCGGCCCGCCGCGCCAGGTCTTTCATGAAAGCCAGGAGCCGCGCGTGCGCCAGTTCCTGCAGACCTATCATGACCGCAACAGTTTTTGAGGGTAGAGAGAAGAGCGTCAAATGTCGCGCCGCCCTTCATCCGGCGCTTCGCGCCTCCCCGCTATGCGGGGAGAAGGTGTCATGCGGAGCATGACGGATGAGGGGCAGCGCGACGGTGCAGATCTCAGCGCCACAGGAGCACGCATGACCTCCCCCCTCCGCACCGTCCTTCTCCCCGACGGCCGCGCCGTCTCCTGCCTCGGGCAAGGCACATGGCGGATGGGCGAGGATTCCTCAGCTCGCGCCAGCGAGATCGCGGCGCTGC
>DATBZF010000042.1:0-3207 GCA_036513315.1 Roseiarcus sp. | reverse complement strand
CGACGCTCCGCCCGATGGCGGCTGACCTCCGCCCGCAGGCAATCCGCCGGTCGCCGCGCTCGCCACCGCGCCCATCGCCGCGCCCGCGGTCTTGCTTGCCGCATCGCCAGATTGCCCTGCCGCGGCCTGGCTGGCGATGCTCATCGCCTGTTGCAGCATGCCGGCGCTCTGGCCCATCAGGGGGCCGAGCGCGCCGCTCATCAGCGCGGCCGCGCCGGCGCCGGTGCTGGCGCCGATCACCTGGTTGAGGCCGCCGCCGACCTGATGGTTCATATTGGCGCCGATGGTGAGCTGGTGCTGCTGGCCGTAGGAATGAAAGCCCGAGGCGTCGACGGCATGCACCTGGTTGTTGAGCACCTTGCTCGTCATGTCCTTCTGGGCGTGCAGGAAGAGGTTCTCCTGGCCCTTCTCGTCCTCCATGCTCATCTCGTTGAAGCCGGCGCCCTTATGGGTCTGGCTGCGGATCGCCATTTTGGTCTTGTGATGGGGGAGCTGATAGGGCGTCACATGGTCGGCGTTATAGGTGCGCCCGATGATGAGGGGCTGATCCGGATCGCCCTCGGTGAAGGCGACCAGCACGCTCTGGCCGATGCGCGGAATGGCGATATGGCCCCATTGGCCGCCGCCCCAGTTTTGCGCGACGCGGATCCAGCAGGATGAGGTGTCGTCGCCCTTGGCGTCGCGGTCCCATCGAAACATCAGGCGGACGCGGGAGTTTTCATCCGTATAGATCTCCTCGCCCGGCGGCCCGACGACAGTGGCGATCTGCACGCCGTTGATCAGCGGCTTGACCAATTGCTGGGTGCGGAACGGCAGGTCGACCGATTGCTGGGCGATCTCGGTGGTCAGGAAAACGCCGCCGCCATCGGCTCTCGCCTCGCTGCCGGCGTCCTCCTCCAGGGCGGTCGGCTGGCGGCCTTGCTGCGTGACTTCGGTCAGGAAATAGCGCGCGTTGAGCGCCGGCGCCGGATGTTCGGTCAGAGCGAAGATGGTCCCGGCGCCGGCATGGGCGAAGCGCCCGGCGGCGCGAGAATTGGCCGCGTTGGAGGAATGATGCTCCTGGCGGTAGCGGGCATAATCCGAGCCGACCCTGTCGGCCTTGTAGCGACCGGGATAATCGTAATGTTCGAGGTCGGCGACCTGGCCGTTCGGCTTGCCTGAATCATGGGAGGCGTCGAAGGGATAGCGCGGCAGGCGAAAGCTCGCCTCGCGCATTGCGACCTTCGAGCTTCGCACCTGATGCTTGCGGGTGAAGCTTTTGAGATAGGGCCCTTTCACGTCGCCGCCGGGCGCGGCATTATATTGGATGCTGGAGGTTGATGGCGCATCCGGGGCGGTCCGGCTCATGTCGGCAATGACAAGCACATGGCGCCCGTCGAAATGCTGGAATGAGAAGAAGGCGCCTTCCTCGGCCAGCAGGCGGGCGATGAAGGCAAAGTCGCTCTCGCGATATTGCACGCAATATTCGCGCTCGGGATGGGTCTCGCGCAGGTCGAAGCGGACGTCGGCGACGCGATGTTTGTCGAGGATCGACTGAATGATCGCGACGATGTTCTGCTTCTGGTAGATCTTGCAGTTGGTCACATGCGTCGCGCGCGTGAGCTTGGGCATCAGGCGAATGCGATAGGCGGTGAAGCGGTCGCCGACATCGCCCTGCTCGATCGTCTCGACGAGGCCGTGATAATGGCGCGGCTCGCCATAGCGGTCATGAATGGTGAGCTGGCCGGGGCGGTCGATGATGTCAGCCGGATCGATATCGGAGCGGCGCGAGGCAAGTTCGATCTCCACCTCGTAAAGGTGCGAGACGCGCTCGCAGGCGCGAAAGCTGGTGACGACAAAGCCGGCGTCGGGATCGCCGGTCGCCTTGAAGGTGAAATAGAGGTCGCTGTCCTGATGCTGCAGGATGGTGTCGGTGATGGCGTTCATGGCGGCGATCCGGCGCGGGAATGGGAAAGGCGGGAGACGGGCGACAAAGCAGCCGCATCCCTGCCGCGCCGGCCCGCGGGGAGCGGGCGGCGCGGCGATGGGATCGGGGCGGGTCTTGAGACCCGCATGCGTGGCTTTCCTGATGGCGCGGCTTCAGGGCGCGCGCAGCCCCGCTCCGCGGCGCCGCCTCAAGCCTTGGGCGAGCGCCAGTCGTCGGCGCCGGAAGTGCCGGCCACCGTGTGCTCCCAATTGATCTTGCGATAGGGTATCGCCACCATGACGCCGCCGACCGGCGTCAGGCAGACGTCGGGATAGATCGAAATCAGGATGCCGTCGCCGGTGTCGCGGCTGCCTTCGAGCGGAAGCGATTCCGGCTTCAGGCCGATGCTGTCCGGGGCGGACATGACGGCTCCTTGGCTGGCCTTGACCGACAGGCGGGAAATGGATCGGCGCGGCAGGCGCCGAAGCGGAACGGCGCGCCGCCCGCTTGCGGTCATGAAGAGCAACGGGCGGGCCAGAAGCGACGCAGGCCGGCGCGGGGCGGCCTTAAACCTCAATCAAGGCGCTGAAATAAAAAGCTAAAATAATTTTCGAAGAACCAAAATCCGCCTCGCCGCCGCCGCCAAAAGCGGCAGGATTCCGCAACGGCCCATTCGGAATCTTGCCCAACCGGGCAAGATTCCGAATGGCGTTCGCCTCCTCAACCATCCGACACAATGGAGGGCGGTCGCCGAACAGGGCGGCGTGCTTCCGCCTCAACGCAAAAGCGCAATGCGCTCGGCCTCAGCGCGTCGCCGCCCGCAGCACATGGCCGCCGGTGCGCGCGGCCGGCGTCGCGCGGCCGGGGAAATAGCGCGCCGCGATTTCGGTGGGGCCGAGATCCTCGATCTCGCTGAATCCCAGCGCGGTCAGCCTGGCGTGCAGCGTCGGCGTGTCGAGATAGCAGCGGAACGCCTCGCCGGCGGCGGCGACGCGCGCGGCGAGTTCCTCATGGGCGGCGCGACGCTCGGGATCGTCGATCGCTTCGGGCGGATTGGCGTAGTCGAACACGACTTCGGCGCCGCCGGGCAGGTTGGCGATGGCGTCGAGCGTGGCGAAGATCGCCTGCTCCGTCAGATAGGGCGTCACGCCGAGCCAGGTGAAGAAACTGCGCCGCGCCGGATCGAAGCCGGCGGCGCCCAGGCCTTCGGCGAGGCTCTCATGCTCGAAATCGACGGGGGCGAAAGTGAGCGCCGGCGGAATCGCGATTCCCGCGCTGGCGAGCCGCTCGCGCTTCCAGGC
>DATBZF010000041.1:0-32701 GCA_036513315.1 Roseiarcus sp. | reverse complement strand
AGCGCCGTCACGGCGCCGTAATAGGCCTCCATCGCCGTGCGAAACGCCGGCGCGTCGGGCGGCCAGCGGTTGGGGCCATGCATCACATTGCCGGCGCGCACGTCGGCATCGTCGGGGCCGAGCTCCAGCATAATCTGGAAGGCTTCGAGCATCCGGCGCGGCACGCCGGGGCCTTTGATACCCATCGGGACATAGCCGCGAAAGTTCGGCGATGTCGCGACATCGAGCGCATCGCGCGCGCTCTGCGGCTGCGCGAAGAACCAGCGCGCCGCGTCAAAGACGTCCTCGACCGTTGCCGCGGGAACGCCGTGATCGACCACATAGAAAAACCCCGCGCTCTCACAGGCGCCGGCGATCTCGGCGGCGACCTTGTCGATATCGGCCGCGCGGCCGCTCTGTAGCGCGGCGATACTGATCACCGGAATGGCGCTGAAATCGGCTTGCGGCACGCGCGTATCCCACCTCTGCGTCGGACCAGCCCGCCGCCGCGCGAGATTAGCGCGAGGCGCCGCAATCCGAAACCGGGGGCTGGCGGAGCCGACCGTGGCGGTTTCTACAGGGGACAGACTGACAAGCCAGACCGCCAGCCTATTCGAGCAGTTCGGTATTTTCCGGTTTGTTGGGATCGCAGACGACCGCGAGCTGGTCGCCTTTGCGCGGCACGGAAAGCCGCGGCGCCGTCGCCTCGATCGTCGTCTCGAACGCTTTGGCGCCCGCAGGCGGCGTCACGCGCAGGGTCAGCCGCGCCACCGGGTCTTCGTTGATCGTCTCGCCGGTGTCGCCGATGGCGAGAACATGCGCCTGGCCACATGCGGCTTACGGGATGGATGCTGTCGGCGACGCCGCGCAGGCTATCGAGGGCAGGGGGCGTTATTTCACGGCTTCGAACGGGCCGGCCGGGTCGCCGGGCTTGACCCAGGGGCTGGGCCGCGTCTGGTCGGCGTCGCCGAGCGGACATTGCACCATCACGCTGTCGCTCCAATGGCCGAATTTGAAGCCGACCGAGGGCAGCAGGCCGACGCGGCGAAAACCGCAAGCTTCGTGGAGGCGCAGCGAAGCTTCGTTGGCGCCATCGATATAGCCGATCATCTGGCGATAGCCGGCGGCCGCGCAGGCCTCGATCAGCGTCGGCAACAGGCGCCGGCCGATGCCCTCGTGCAGATGGCCGGGATGAACGTAAATCGAATGTTTGAGCGTATAGCGATAGGCCGGCCGTTTGCGGAACGGCACCGCATAGGCGTAGCCGGCGACCGCACCTTCGATGTCGGCGACCAGATGCGGCAGCCGCTTGCGCCGCATCGTCTTGCGCCGACGTTTCAGATCCTCCCCGTCCAGCGGATCGGGGTCGTAATCGCCGAGGTCTTCGACGCCGCGCTGGATGTGGAATTGATAGATGGCCAGCATCGCGGGCACATCCGCGTCGGTCGAGGCGCGGATGACGATGTTTCGCGGTTGGTCCAAGGCTGCTGTCATTTGATCTCGAAATTCCTTGATTATTCGCGCATGACGTAAGTGTAGAAGCGGATCGCTCCGCTTGGCTCGACCTCTCGGAAAACGCCCTGAATCTCCGCCTCGAATCCGGGGAAAAGATTAGCGCTCTTCTCGAACACTTTGAAATAATCGAGCATCGGCTTGGCGCGCGGGCCGATCCGCTCGCCCGGAACGATCGTGCCAATTCCGGGCGGATAGACCAGCATCAAGGTCGTCGCAATGCGACCCTCCGCCTGTTCGATCGGGAGATAATCGACCTTGTTGCGCGTAAGTTGGCGCACCGCCTCATGCGGAGCGACCACCATTTCGGGCAGATGCTGCGGCGCGAACTGGCCGCGCTGCAGCGATGACGTTCCGCAATCGCGGTGAAAGGCATGGAAATCGGCGCAAAGATCGCGCAGGCGCAGGCCGCGATAGCGCTTCGGCCGCCGGCGCACGAATTCAGGCATCGCATCTTCGAGCGGCGCATTGTCGTCATGCAGACGCTTGAAGGCGACGAGCGCGCTCAGCAGCGTGCCGGCCTTGCTCGATTCGACGCCCGGCGTCAGCAGGAACAACAGCGAATTGAGGTCGTTCTTCTCGGGCACGACGCGGTTTTCGCGCAAATATTGCGCGACGATCGGGGCCGGGACGCCCTTCTCGGCATAGCCGCCGGTCTGACGGTCGAAGCCGGGCGTCAGCAGCGTCAGCTTGTTAGGGTCGGTCATCGCATAGCCCTGTGCGACATGGACAAAGCCATGCCAGGCGGCGCCGGGCGCGAGTTCCCAGTAACGCGGGTCGGCGGCGAGCTCATCGGTCGAGATGCTCTCCCACGGCACGCTCTCGGAATGGGATATATGCGAACCATTGGCCGGCGGCGCCACGCGATCGGGCACGAAAGAATCGAAGAACCAGCGCCGCGACGGATCCTTCTCCTTCTCCTCGAACTCGCGGCGGATCGCGCGAACTTTCTTGCGCAATTCGATGCCGAGCTTGATCGTGTCGTCCCATAGAATCTCGCCCGACCGCCCCTTCATCATCTGCGCGCCGACATCGAGCGAGGCGAAGATCGGATAAAACGGAGAGGTCGAGGCGTGCAGCAGGAAGCTTTCGTTGAAGCGCCGATGCTCAACGCGGCGCTCCTGACCGCGGATATGGCTGTCCTTGGTATGGATCTGCGAGGCCTGCGAGAAGCTTGCGAGCTGTTTGTGCGTCGATTGCGTGGCGATAATGCCGGGCGCGTCGGGCCCGAGATTCTTCAGCCCCATCGCGAAACGGCCGGCATAGAGCGGATGGAATTTCATGAAGCCCGCCCAGGCTTCATCGAACAGGATATAGTCGCAGAGGCGGCCGATCTTTTCGAGGATCATTGCGGCGTTGTTGATCGTGCCGTCATAGGTGCATTGTTCGATGACCGCGACGCGGAACGGCCGTTCCTTTCGCCACGCGCCCTTGTCTTCGATCAGCGGATTGGTGCGGATTTTCTCGCGGATCGCCGCCTCGTCGAGAGCCTCGTGATAGATCGGTCCGATCAGGCCATAGGCATTGCGGTCGGTCTCAAGGAAGACCGGAATGGCGCCGCCGAGAAACAGCGCGCCGTGATGGGCGGCCTTGTGGTTGTTGCGATCGAACAGAACGAGGTCGCCCTCGGCCACCAGGGCCGACAGCACGACCTTGTTGGAGGCCGACGTGCCGTTGAGCACGAAATAGGTTTTCTCCGCTCCGAAAATGACGGCGGCTTCTTTCTGGGCCTGCAGCGCCGGGCCTTCATGGACCAGCAGGTCGCCGAGTTCGAGCACGGAATTGTCGAGGTCGTCGCGGAACACCGATTCGCCGAGATGCTGCACGAAAATGCGCCCGATCGGGCTGCGGTTATAGAAAATGCCGCCATTGTGCCCCGGGCAGGTCCAGAGCTGATTGCCTTCCTCGGCGTAATCGACGAGCGCGCCGAAAAACGGCGTCTTAAGCGTCTCGGCATATTGTTTGAGGCGGCTGACGAGGCCGCGTGCGATGAATTCCGGCGTCTCCTCGGCGAGGAAGACATAGCCGTCGATGAAATCCAGCACTTCGACGGGAATGTCCTCCAGCCGCTTGCGGCGCACCAGGATGACGATCGGCATTTCGAGGCCGCGTTTGCGCATCAGATTGATCAGCGCGGCCGCCTTGCCGTCGATGCCGCGCTTGCCCCAGTCGACCACCATGCAGCCGATGGCGGCGTCGGTCTGGACGGCGATCGCCGCATCCTCGAAGCGGCGCGCCCTGATCACTTCAAATCCCAGTTTCTCCACGGCGGTGACGATCTGCTGTACCCGCGCCCCTTCCAGATCGTCGGGATCGAAGGCCGGCGCGCAGACGAGCACCGTCAGATGTCTGAAAAAATCCATGCCGTGCGAATCCCCCTCAAAAATTCACCCTCGCGGCTGAGTTTGACAGTTTCGCGACAGAGCGCCGACGATTTGCGGGCGCAGACTCGGTGCGCTGCGACGCTGCTTTGCCTGGATCAGGCGGGTCGCAAGCAGGATCGGTCTCGAAGCGAGGACGGCGCGCAGGATATGCGACTGGGCGCCGTCAGCCCAAACGGAAGCGGCGGCGATCCCATCGGATGCCGCCGCCCCTATAATTTCGTCCGACATCTCACAGCCCACGCCACGCCGCCGGATAATTCCCGCTGGCGAAAGCTGTTCGATCGATCGCTCAGACGGCCTTGAGATTCGTCGCCGACGACTTGCCGGTCCGCTTGTCGGCCGTCTCGTCGAAGCTGATCTTCTGACCTTCATTCAGGCTGCGCAATCCAGCCTGTTCGACGGCGCTGATATGGACGAATACGTCCTTGCCGCCGCTGTCCGGCTGAATAAAGCCATAGCCTTTTTCGCCGTTAAACCACTTTACAGTTCCCGTAGCCATGTTCGTTCCTTGACGTCAGTATTTAGATTGACCTGCTCGCGCGGGCCGGTGTGAATCGCGTTTGCTAGAGGTCTTGAGCAGGGCCATGGTAGGGGCGCGGCGAAGTCTTCGGCCTAAACGTGATCCGGCCTTGTAGCGCATGCCGCGCTCAAAGTCCATGTTGAGCCGGCGCGCCTTCGGCCGCGGCGGGCGAGGACGCGCGACCTGTACGATCGCAACACAGCGTTTTTGCTGGCCCCGCATGAAACTTTTGCACTGCTCGGACAGTTATCTGCTTCGTGCCCATCGCAGGAGGCGATCATGGCGAATGCGTTCGGTCGGGGCCTTCTAGGTCTAGGCATGATGTTGTTGCTGTCAGCCGCTCCGGCCTTGGCCGACGACAGCGCCGGGGGCGGTCAGCAGGCAAGGGCGCTGATCGAGCGGCAGCTCGACGCCTTCGCGCATGACGACGCCGCGGCCGCCTATGCGCTCGCGGCGCCGGGAATAAAGACGATCTTCACCGATTCCGACACGTTCCTCGCCATGGTTCGCAAGAATTACGCGCCGGTTTATCACCATCGCAGCGTCGATTTCGGCCAGACAGACATTGATGGCGACAATGTCTCGCAGGTCGTCACCATCGTCGACGACGACAATGTCGTCTGGAAGGCGCTTTACAAGCTGGCGCGCCAGCCCGATGGTCAGTGGCTGATCAATGGATGCCTGCTCATCAAATCGTCCGATGAGGCGACCTGAAGGCGGTTCCGACGCATTTTCCTTGACTTGTTGCGCTGCATCATTCATGAGGACGGCACCGCCCGATGGCGGTCGATGCGCGCCGGCTGCGTGAAGGATGTCCAAACGTCCTCCTGCTGAGCGCCTGTTTGAATGCCGCTCGACAGCCCAGACACGCAGGGCGTCTCCCTTAACAAACCTCTTGCCGCCGCGCTGGAACCATCCAGCGTCATACGCGGCTGTTTGAAAGAAAAACAATTGGAAAATTTCAACGGCTTCGGCCTTGCCGCGCCGCTCGTTAACGCTGTGACTCAAATGGGTTATTCCAAGCCGACGCCGATCCAGGCGCAGGCGATTCCCGCTCTGATGGCGGGGCGCGACCTGATCGGTATCGCCCAGACCGGAACCGGCAAGACCGCCGCTTTCGCTCTGCCGATCCTCAACCATCTCCTCAGCCATCCCCGGCCGGCCCCGCGTGGCGGCGCCCGCGTGCTCGTGCTCAGCCCGACGCGCGAACTGGCCAGCCAGATCGCCCAGAGCTTTCGCGATCTCAGCGCCGGCCAGCCCTTCGCGATCGCCGTCGTGTTCGGCGGCGTGCCGCATGGCGCGCAGATCAAGGCCTTGGCCAAGGGCCTCGACGTGCTTGTGGCGACCCCCGGCCGCCTCGTCGACCACATGGATGCGCGCGTCGCGCAGCTTCGCGACACCGAGTTTTTCGTGCTCGATGAAGTCGACCAGATGCTCGACCTCGGTTTCGTCAAGTCGATCCGCCGCGTGGTGCGCGATCTGCCCAAGCAGCGGCAGAACCTGTTCTTCTCGGCGACCATGCCGCCCGACATTCGCAAGCTGGCAGGCGAGTTGCTGCGCGATCCGCTGGAAATTGCGGTGACGCCGGTCGCCAAAACAGCCGATCGCGTCGAGCAGCAGGTGATTTTCGTCGATGGTCCGCGCAAGCGCGACATGCTCGTCGAATTGTTCAAGGACGAGAAAATGTCGCGAACGCTGGTCTTCACCCGCACCAAGCGCGGCGCCGACCGCGTCGCCCAGACTTTGGATGAAGCGGGAATTAGCGCGCTCGCCATTCACGGCAACAAGAGCCAGGGCCAGCGCGAGCGCGCGCTTGCCGCGTTCCGCGCCGGCAAGGCGCGCGCTTTGGTCGCCACCGACATCGCCGCCCGCGGCATCGATATCGACGGCGTCACCCATGTCGTCAATTTCGAATTGCCTGAGGTCGCCGAAGCCTATGTGCACCGGATCGGGCGCACCGCCCGCGCCGGCCATGAAGGCAATGCGATTTCGCTCTGCGACGGAACCGAGCGCGATTTGCTGCGCAATATCGAGCGGCTGACGCGCCTGCGCATCTTCACGATCGACCGGCGCGGGGTGAACGGCCCGGTTCCGGCGCCGGTGGTGCGCAAGGCGACGACGACGCCCGCGCCCGATCGTCCGCATCACGCGCCCCACAACGACCCGCGCCGCCCCACCGGCCAGCCGCATCGCGCCCGCCAGGGGCGGCGCGATCGCCCGGCCTTTGTCGCGAGAACCGCGCCGGCAAGGTAGTCGGCGCGACTTGAACCCGCTCCGGTTTCTGAACCCGGAGCGGCTTTTAGTTTCGTTTTGAATCTCTGGCCGCGACAGAGCAGGGCGGCACGCGATGTCGATCAGGTTTTTCGTATCGACAAACGCCGATCATTGCCTCGCGTCATGGCCATTATTTCCTCGGTCGAGACGCCTTGGATCGGTCTTCGACGACTCATATCCTCCAATCCGAGCCGATAGGAGTCGTCGGTCCTGCTTGATTCCTCGGCTTGGACGATAACCCCGCGTTCGGGCCGGATGCGCACGTCCACGCGGTCGCCAGGTAGGCTTCCGGCAGCTTCCCGCACCGCCTTGGGCACGGTGACCCGGCCTTTCGCCGTGAGGGTCGTCGCCATTTCCACCTCCGTAATACCGCCGACCATCCAGGCAATACCGTCTCGAGCGCGTCGAAACCAGCCAAACGCCAGGTTTCCGCCTAAATCGCGATTCTGGGTCAAGCGAAGCCCTCGCCGGAGGAGGCGCGCGCAAAGCAATCCGGCAGCGTGACGCCCCATTTTTTCCATGTCACAGCCGCCAGACCTGTCTCGTCTTAGTGGCGAGACAAGGAACCGACGATGCGCAAAATATTGGCTCTGATCCTCGGCGCGGGGCTCGCCGCCAATGGTCTTTTCATGCTTGGCGATCCCGCCGCCTGGTATGCGGCCGTGCCCGGCGTGCCCATGACCGGCCCGCTCAACCCGCATTTTGTGCGCGACATCGGCTGCGCCTATTGCGTGGCCGGCGCCGCGCTGGCGGCGCTGGCCTTCGATGCGCGGGCCCGCGCCGCCGCTCTGGCGGGCGGCGCGTTCCTGGCGCTGCATGCGTTGGTCCATCTCTGGGATTGGGCGAGCGGGCGCGAAATGCTCGATCATCTCATCGCCGACCTGCCGGCCGTGTTCGCGCCGCCGGCGCTCGCCTTGTGGCTCGCTTGGCCAAACTCGATTGTCAGGAAGGAGAAGCATCATGCTGAAATGGTTGATCCGTCGGCGCGTCGCGGCGTTTGAGCGCGACTATGGCTACGATTCCTCTTATATCTACGACATGCTGGACGTCAGCCTGCGGGCTGTACTCGCCTTCAACCGCATCATGCCGATGTCTCGATATCGTTACGACGTTCCCAAGGAGGCCTGGTACGCCGCCAAGATCGCGACGGCGCAGAGCGAGGATTGCGGTCCCTGCACGCAGCTTACCGTGACCATGGCCGAGCGCGCCGGCGTCGATCCCAACGTCATCCGCGCTGTCGTCAATCGCGAGCCCGGCGCCATGTCCGCCGACGCCGCGCTCGGCTTCCGCTTCGCGATGGCGACGCTCGCGCATGACATGGCGGCCGACGAATATCGCGAAGAGATCGAGCGCCGTTGGGGCAAGCATGCTTTGGTGTCGCTGGCTTTCGTCATCGCCTCGGCGCGGGTGTTTCCGACGGTGAAATATGCGCTTGGCCATGGCAAGGCGTGCCAGCGGATCGTTGTCGCGGGCGCCGCGACGCCCGCGCCACGGCTGGCGGCGTGACCGCCGCCGCCGCGGACGAATCTGCGGCGGGCTTCGAGCCGCATCGCCGTCATCTGATGGCGCTCGCCTATCGCATGCTGGGCTCCCTCGCCGAGGCCGAAGACGCCGCGCAGGAGGCGTATCTGCGCTGGCGGGAAGCGGATCGCGCGCGGGTCGCCAATCCGCGCGCGTTCCTGTCGCGCATCGTCACGCGCCTCTGTCTCGACCAGCTCAAATCGGCGCGCAGCCGCCGCGAGACCTATGTCGGCGCCTGGCTGCCGGAGCCCGTGCTGGAAAGCGCCGCGCTGGACGCCGACAGCGCCAGCGATTATGCGCATGACCTGTCGATGGCGCTGATGCTGACGCTCGAAAGATTGTCGCCGCTGGAGCGCGCCGCCTTCCTGCTGCATGATGTGTTCGAGGTCGATTTTTCGGAGATCGCGGCGACGCTCGGCCGCAATGAAGCGGCGTGCCGCCAACTTGCCGCGCGCGCCCGCGCCCATATCCAGGCCTCGCGGCCGCGCTATCGGCCGAGCGCCGAGGAGAGCCGGCGGCTGGCGGCGGCGTTCAGACAGGCGGCCGAAAGCGGCGACGCGACGGGGCTCGCCGCCTTTCTCGCTGAAGACGCCGTGCTGGTTTCGGATGGCGGCGGCAAGCGCGCGGCGGCGCTCAATCCGATCCGCGGCGCCGACCATATCGTCCGCCTTTTCGAAGGGCTGGCGCGCAAGGCGCCGCCTGGCCAATTCCGCCTGCGCGCGGCGCCGATCAATGGCATGCCGGGCTTTGTCGTCGCCGAGCCGGGCGGCGGCGTCCAGACCATCGCGCTCGAAATCGCCAATGGAAAAATCGCGGCGATCTATCTCGTGCGCAATCCCGACAAGCTGCGCGGAATCGTTTTCTAGGGCCGCGCAGCATTCACCCCATCGCGTAATCGATCACCGAGCGGATCGACTTGCCCTCATGCATCAGGTCGAACGCTTTGTTGATGTCGCCGAGCGGCATTTTATGGGTGATGAGATCGTCGATGTTGATCTTGCCGTCCATATACCAGTCGACGATTTTCGGCACATCGGTGCGCCCGCGCGCGCCGCCGAACGCCGTACCTTTCCAGACGCGGCCGGTGACGAGCTGGAACGGACGCGTCGCGATTTCCTGACCCGAGGCGGCGACGCCGACGATGACGCTTGTCCCCCAGCCGCGGTGGCAGCATTCGAGCGCCTGGCGCATGGTGTGGACATTGCCGATGCACTCGAACGAAAAATCGGCGCCGCCGCCGGTCAGGTCGACGAGCGCCTGCACCACTTTATCGCGGCCGATCTCGTCGGGATTGACGAAATGGGTCATGCCGAATTTCCTGGCGATCTCTTGCCGGGCGGGATTGATGTCGACGCCGATGATCTTGTCGGCGCCGACGATGCGCGCGCCCTGGATGACATTGAGGCCGATGCCGCCGAGGCCGAACACCACGACATTGGCGCCCGGCCAGACTTTGGCCGTCCACATCACCGCGCCGATTCCGGTGGTGACGCCGCAGCCGATATAGCAAATCTTGTCGAAGGGCGCGTCCTCGCGCACTTTGGCGAGCGCGATTTCGGGCAGCACGGTGAAATTGGCGAAGGTCGAGCAGCCCATATAATGGAACAGCGATTTGTCGCCCGGCGCCTCGCAGGAAAAGCGGCTGGAGCCATCGGGCATGACCCCCTTGCCCTGCGTCGCGCGGATCGCGGTGCAAAGGTTGGAGCGCTGCGACAGGCAGGTTTTGCATTGCCGGCATTCGGGTGTGTAAAGCGGAATGACATGGTCGCCGACCTTCAAGCTCGTCACGCCGGCGCCAACTTCCCGAACGACGCCCGCGCCCTCATGGCCGAGGATCGCCGGGAACAAGCCTTCCGGATCGGCGCCCGACAGCGTATAGGCGTCGGTGTGGCAAACCCCGGTCGCCATCACTTCGACGAGCACTTCGCCGGCGCGCGGGCCGCCGACTTCGATGGTTTCGATGGTCAGCGGCTTGCCCGCTTCCCAGGCGATCGCGGCGCGCGTTTTCATCGTGGATGCTCCTGCTGTGGCGGCGTTTCCTCAGATGTCTCTATCGGACGAATCGCGTTTTGCGGCAATCCTCCTCCGCCGTTTTCGTTGGCGCGGCTTGTCTCAATCCGGCTGGCCTGCGATCATCGCCGACCGGCCTCGCGCTCAGCGTAGCCGGTTCTGTGTGGCGATTGACCGGCGGGCTATGGCCGAAACTGCAAGATCATCAGCCGGTTCTTTGCTCTACGACCCCAGGATCAGGGGCTATGGCTATCAGGCGTTGCTGGTCGCCGCGCTGATCGGGCTCGCGCTGACCGCCGGCTACAACGCCTATGTCAACATGCAGGCGCGCGGCATCCCGATGGGCTTCGGCTTCTGGGACCAGACCGCCGGCTTCGACATCAGCCAGACGCTGATCCCATATTCCTCCCTTTCGACCTATGGCCGGGCCTTCTGGGTCGGGCTGACCAATACCGCGATGGTCGCCGCGATCAGCATCGCGCTGGCGACGCCGCTGGGTTTCGCGGTCGGCGTCGCCCGCCTGTCGCCGAACTGGATTCTGGCCCGGATCGCCCTGGTCTATGTCGAGATCATGCGCAATACGCCGCTGCTGCTGCAGCTTCTGTTCTGGTACAACGCGGTATTGAAGGCGCTGCCCGGGCCACGCCAGTCGATCCAATTCTCCAGCCTGGTTTTCCTCAACAATCGCGGCCTCTATATCCCGCGCCCGCAATTTGACGCGGGCGCCGGCTGGATCGGCGCGGCATTGTTGGCGGGGATCGTCGGCGCGCTCGCCTATCGCCTCCAGGCGCGCCGGCGCCAGGCCCTGACGGGTCAGCGAGCCCCCGTCGCGCTGGTCGCTGCGGCGCTTTGCATCGGACTTCCCGCCATCGTCTATCTCGCGGCGGGCCGGCCGGTGAGTTTCGAACTGGCGCAACTTTCGGGCTTCAATCTGCGCGGCGGCGTGCAGGTCCCACCCGAGCTCGCCGCGCTGGTTTTCGGCCTCGTCACCTATACCGCCGGGTTCATCGCCGAGATCGTGCGCGCCGGCGTACTGGCGGTGTCAGGCGGCCAGAGCGAAGCGGCGAGCGCGCTCGGCCTGCACCGCGGGCTGACGATGAAGCTGGTCGTCATTCCCCAGGCGATGCGGCTGATCACGCCGCCTTTGACGAGCCAATATCTCAACATCGTCAAAAACTCGTCGCTGGCCGTTTTCATCGGCTATCCCGACCTCGTCCAGGTCTTCGCCGGCACCGTGCTCAATCAGACCCAGGCCGCCGTGCAGGTGATGGCGATCACCATGGGCGTCTATCTCGTCATTTCGCTCGCCGTCGCGCTCGCGCTCAATCTTTACAATGCGCGCAGCGTAATGAAGGAGCGTTGAATTGACCGACGCGCGCCTCGACGCTCCGCTCTCTTACGTGCGCGTCGCGCCGGAGCCTGTTCTGCCGGCGCCGATATTCTCGCGCGGCGCGCTCGCCTGGATGCGCGCCAATCTCTTTTCGAGCTGGCTGTCGGGCGCGCTGACCGTGCTGTCTCTCGCCCTCTGCCTCTGGCTGATCCCGCCGCTGATCGGCTGGGCGACGTTTCACGCGATCTGGTCGGCGCCGGATGGCGCGCTTTGCCGCGCCCACCAGGACGGCGCCTGTTGGGCGTTCGTCGCGCAGAAGATGAATTATTTCCGCTACGGCTCCTATCCGCAAACCGAGCGCTGGCGCGTCGATCTGACGGAAATCATCGGCGCCGCGCTGATCGTCTGGCTGCTATGGCCGCGCGCGCCCAGGCGCGCGATCGGCGCCGGCCTGTTCTTCATCGCCTTTCCGATCCTTGCCTTCATCCTGCTGCGCGGCTCGGACTGGTTCGCCCTTCCTCTGGTCGACACCGTGCTGTGGGGCGGCGTGTTCGTATCGCTGCTGACCGCGCTGGTCGGGATCGTCTTCTCGCTGCCGCTCGGAATATTGCTGGCGCTCGGGCGGCGTTCGCGCCTGCCGGTCGTCAAGCTCGCCAGCGTCATCTATATCGAATTCGTGCGCGGCGTTCCGTTCATCACCGTCCTGTTCATGGCCAATTTTATGCTGCCGCTGTTTCTCCCCGACGGCTGGGCGCCCGATCGCTTTCTGCGCCCGCTGGTCGGCACGGCTCTGTTCGCCGCCGCTTATATGGCGGAAGAAGTGCGCGGCGGGCTGCAGTCGATCAACAAGGGCCAGTTCGAGGGCGCCATGGCGCTCGGCCTGAATTTCCGGCGCATGATGGGGCTCGTTATCCTGCCGCAGGCCCTCACTTTGGTGATCCCGGGCATCGTCAATAATTTCATCGGCCTGTTCAAGGACACCACCTTGGTCTCCATCGTTGGCATGCTCGATTTCCTGGCGACGGTTGAAAACGCCTTCAAGGACACTGTCTGGAACGGCCCGACCATCGCGCCGACCGGCTATGCCTTCGCCGCGCTGTTCTATTTCGTGTTCTGTTTTGCGATGTCGCGTTATCAGGCGGCGATGGAGCGGCGGCTTGGCCGGGGGCGACGACGCTGATGGCCGATGAAGGGGACCAGACGGACAGCGCGGCCATTTCGATGGCCGGCGTGCATAAATGGTTCGGCAGCTTTCACGTGCTGCGCAACATCAACCTTGCCGTGCGGCGCGGCGAGCGCATTGTCATCTGCGGCCCCTCGGGTTCGGGCAAATCGACCTTGATCCGTTGCGTCAATCGCCTTGAAGAACACCAGCGCGGCATCATCACGGTCGATGGCGTCGAACTGACCGCCGATCTGAAACGCATCGATGCGGTGCGCCGCGACGTCGGCATGGTGTTCCAGCAGTTCAACCTGTTTCCGCATCTGACAATTCTGGAAAACTGCACGCTGGCGCCGATCTGGGTCAGGAAAACGCCGAAAAAGGAAGCCGAGGAACTGGCGATGCGACTGCTCACCCGCGTCAAGATTCCCGAGCAGGCCGGCAAATATCCCGGCCAATTGTCGGGCGGCCAACAGCAGCGGGTGGCCATCGCCCGCGCCCTCTGCATGAACCCGAAAATCATGCTGTTCGACGAACCGACCTCTTCGCTCGATCCCGAAATGGTCAAGGAAGTGCTCGATACGATGACAGGCTTGGCGCAAGACGGCATGACGATGATCGTCGTCACCCATGAGATGGGCTTTGCCCGCGAAATCGCCGACCGAATGGTGTTCATGGATAATGGCGAGATCGTCGAGATCAACGCGCCGAAAGAATTTTTCGGCAACCCGAGGCACGAACGCACGAAAATGTTTCTGAGCCAGATCCTGCACTGAGGGCAGGGCCGATCATTCCCTCTCAACCCGCTTCCAGCCGTCCATGCCGAGCCGCTCCTGCGGCAGATAGCGGCCCTTGTAGGCCATCTTCTTCGAGCCCTCGACCCAGTAGCCGAGGTAGACATGGGGCAGGCCGAGCCGCCGCGCCTTCTCGATATGATCGAGAATCATGAAGGCGCCGAGCGAGCGATGCTGCTCCTCCGGATCGAAATAGGAATAGACCATCGACAGCCCGTCGGCGAGCTGGTCGGTGAGGCACGCGCCATAAAGCCGGCCCTGGCCGCGATGGGTGATGAAATGATCGGGTCCTTTGCGGCGATATTCGATGATGCGCGTCTCGATGTGGCTGTCCTCGATCATCATGGAATAATCGAGCACCGACATGTCGGCCATGCCGCCGTCGGGATGGCGCTGGTCGAGATAGGCGCGGAATAGCGAATATTGCTCGGCGCTCGGCTTGGCCGGTCCGATCGCGCCGATCAGATCGCTGTTTCGGCGCGCGATCCGGCGCAGGTTGGCGCTGGGGCGAAAATCGTCGACCACGACGCGCACCGAAACGCAGGCCCGGCATTGCTCGCATGCCGGCCGGTAGGCGATGGTCTGCGAACGGCGAAACCCGGTTTGCGTCAGCATGTCGTTCAACGCGATGGCGCGCCGGCCGACCAGGTGAGTAAAGACCTTTCGCTCCTCCATGCCCGGCAGGTAGGGGCAGGCGGATGGCGCGGTCAGGTAGAATTGCGGGGCGTCGCGCGGCTCTTTTGTCACGCCTTCCCACTCCATGCCTCGGGTCCAGAGCGCAAGGCTAGAACGGATTGCGTCGAACGGGAATGGCTTACGCCAAATTCTTTATCAAATGCCTGTGGGCTCAAAGTCGGCGCACGACGACGACTCCGGCCAGCATGTCATGCAGGCAACGCTTTTCCTGGTCGACCAGGGTCACCAGGAAAACCGGCGGCAGCATCCAGGAGAGGTAGAAGAACAGGGCATGGGCGGCCGCGTTGATGAAGGGAACGCGTGCGCCGCTATCGAGCATGCGCATTTCAAGATCCATGATCCGCATGCCGGGCGTGCCCATCTTGCGCCCGGAAACGGTCAGGCCATTGTAGAAGAAGGCGACCAGCGGGTAGATAGGCGGCAGCAGGAACAGCGCCAATCCAAGGGTCAGGATGAACAGCGCAGTCCAGACGAACAGCGCGACCGCCGAAATGATGACAATGTCGATGCAAAAGGCGACGATCCGCCGGCTGCGCACGCCCGACAGCGCGTCTGAGCGAAACGCCGGGGCGGCCATCGACGCAGCGCCGCCGACGCCGGGAAAATTCGACATGGAACGAACTCCTCGGGCGCCGATCCGCCCGCTTCGATGTGGGGCGCGCAAAAAGCCGTTTCAAGGGCGCCCAGAAGTCGTTTCAAGGGCGATCATGGCTCAGCGACGCGGCGCAATCGCGCCGATACTCATAATGCCGCCCGGCCGCAGCACGAGAATGATCGCCAGCAGGCTGAAAACGGCGACGTCGCGATAATCGATCGGCAGATAGGCTGACCAGGCCGCCTCGAAGCCGCCGATAATCAGGCCGCCGAGAAATGCACCCGGTATCGAGCCGATGCCGCCAAGGATCGCGGCGATCAGCGCCTTGAGGCCGAGCGTGGTCGAGGCGCCATAGCCGACCCCGCCGTAATAGATGGTCATCACGAAGCCCGACAGGCCGGCAAAAGCGCTGGCGAGGGCGAATGTCCTGGCGAAAATCGCACGCGGACTGACGCCGAACATTTCGGCGGCGACCGGATCGTCGGCATAGGCGCGCCATTGCCGGCCGAAACGGCTCCATTTCATGATCGCCAGCAGCGCGCCGGCGGCGACCAGCGCAAAGGCGCCGATCAGGAAGGCGATCGGCGTCGCCGCCACAAAAAAATCGCCGGCGCGCAGGATCGCGAACGGGTCGTTGAGGATCGGATTGACCCAGTGCAGACGCCCGCCCTGGGTGATTCGCAGGAATTCCTGCAGGAACAGCGAAAGGCCGACGGTGGCGACCAAAGCCTGCTGGCCGCTGGCGCGATGCAGCGGGGCGAAGACGGCGCGGCCGGACGCGACGCCGAACGCACTGGCGGTCGAGACCGCCAAAAGCAGCGCCAGGGCCAAAATCGCGGCCGGCGCGTAGCTGGCCGCCAGCAGCACGCCGAAAGTCGCGGCATAGCCGCCCGTCGCCGCAAACTCGCCAAAGGCCAGATTGATGCGACCGATGAGGCCATAGACCAGCGAATAGGCGGCCGCGAGCAAAGCATAGATCGCGGCGAGCGGCAGGCCGTTGATGGTTTGCTGGAGGGCGTAGGCGACCGGCTTGGGCGCGCTCCACACCGTCTCCGCGCCGACCAGCGGCGAGGGGTCGGCGGCGCGCGCTTCGGAAGTCGCCAGCCAGAAGCGGATCAGCGTCGCCAATTGATAGTCGCCGAGCTTGCCTCGGTCGGTGACGATCGAAATCAGGTCTTGCGATTTCCTTGGGCGGCCGGGCGCGATGAAACGGCATTCGGCGAAATGCGGCGCCATCGCTTCGCCCGGCGCCGCCGCCAGATAATCGACGCGCAGGCCTCGTCCGTCGATAAAGGCGGACTGGCCAATGATCTCGATTTTGGCGTCCGCGTCTTCGATGGCGGGGAGCGCCATCCGGCACAATCGCGCCTGATCGGTTTCAAGAAGCGGCGTGCAACCGCTGAGCAAGGCAAAACAGGCGAGAATCAGGAAGAATCGCGACACGCCAGCGACCATGGGCCATGCCGGCCGCAAAGGGAAGGCGGCCGGGCTTCCGCCAGCAGCTCTCGCTTTTGTGTAGCCACCGACCTCTGGCTCGTCTTGGCCGGGATTGTCCCACGGCTGTCCGGTCCGGTTCAGCAAATAAATCCCTTCGCGCGAAACAATCTAAAGGGAAAAAGTCCTCTCGGCGTCTTGGCCGGGCTTGTCCCGGCCATCCACGCCGAGAGGTTGCATCAGACTTTCGAAGTTGGTGGCTTCCGCGCGGCGTGGATGCCCGGGACAAGCCCGGGCACGACGCCGGAGAGTTGTGAGTAAGCTGAACTTTACAACCGGTCTTGCCGAACCGGACAGCCGTGGGCTTGTCCCGGCCATCCACGCCGAGAGGTTGCGTCCAAATCGAGAAGTTTTCTGCAGCGGCGCGGCGTGTGGACGAATGCTACGCATTCGCCTTGGGATGGCCGGGACAAGCCCAGCCAGGACGGATGTGGGTCAAAAGAGAACTGCTGGCGCTCTACCGCGCCGCCTTCAGCTTCGCGGCGGCGCGCGGCGCGAAATAGGTCAGCACCCCGTCGGCGCCCGCCCGCTTGAACGCGATGAGGCTTTCCATCATCGCCTTGTCGCCGTCGAGCCAGCCGTTCTGCGCGGCGGCCATGATCATCGAATATTCGCCCGACACCTGATAGGCGAAAGTCGGGACGGCGAACCTTTCCTTCACGCGGCGGACGATGTCGAGATAGGGCAGGCCGGGCTTGACCATCACCATATCGGCGCCTTCGTCGAGATCGGCGGCGACTTCGCGCAAAGCCTCGTCGCCATTGGCCGGGTCCATCTGATAGGTGCGTTTGTCGCCCCTGAGCGCGCCCGAGGAGCCGATCGCGTCGCGAAACGGGCCGTAGAACGCCGAGGCGTATTTGGCGGCATAGGCGAGGATTTGCACGTCCTCGAAACCTTGCGCGTCGAGTGCGGCGCGGATGGCGCCGACCCTTCCGTCCATCATGTCGGAGGGCGCGATCACATCGGCGCCGGCGCGCGCCTGGACGAGC
Organism: Roseiarcus sp.; assembly: GCA_036513315.1. Lineage (GTDB taxonomy): Bacteria > Pseudomonadota > Alphaproteobacteria > Rhizobiales > Beijerinckiaceae > Roseiarcus. The sequence goes on along the minus strand of DATBZF010000041.1, from coordinate 15,441 downwards.
GCCTGGCGCACCAGAGCGGCGACGCTCTCGTCATTGAGAATGCGGTCGCCCGCCATCAGGCCGTCATGGCCGTGGCTCGTATAGGGATCGAGCGCGACATCGGTGACGAGGCCGAGCTCAGGGAACTCCTTCTTGATCGCGCGGCAGGCGCGGCAGACCAGATTGTTCTCGTTGAACGCCTCGCTGCCCTCCTCGTCCTTCAGCGCCGCCTCGGTATAGGGAAAGAAGGCAATCGCTGGAATATCGAGCGCGACGGCGCGTTCGGCTTCGCGCAAAGCCTCGTCCACGCTGACGCGGTCGATGCCCGGCATCGCCGCGACCGGCGTGCGGCGCGCGGCGCCGTCGACGAGGAACAGCGGCCAGATCAGATCATCGGCGGTCAGCACATTCTCGGCGACCAGCCGGCGCGCCCAATCGGACTTGCGATTGCGGCGCGGACGGTTGGCGAGATCGAGCCGCGGGGCGGCGGGCGAATCGGCGGCGGGCTTGCGCAACGGGCGGATCGGCGTCGGCATGGTGGAGCTCTTTGGCGACAAGGGCGCTCCATAGCACAGCCCCATCTAGGCCAAAAGGGAGGCGATGGCGCATACCGCGCGTTCTGATCACGACACAGGGAATATCTGGCGGAAGCGAGGCGAGCGGAGCCTCGGCCGAACCGTGATCGGGCGGGTCCGATGGGGCCTGCCATCATCGATTTTGCACGGCTCTCGCCCTGGCCCGCAGGTACCCGGCTACAGTAGAAAAATCGCTTGCAACTTCATCGCAACGGGATTTTAATCTGAATTAAAAGAGTTATACTTATGAGAAATATTGATTACATGTCATAACCGCTAACCGTTATAGATTATAACTAATAGTTCGATATAAGCTATAACCACTATTCGGGACACAGACTGGTAATTGACGCCGCTGTTGCTGGCGGGCTTCCGTAAAATATCGGTCCTGCCGGGCTTCAGTTAACTCCGCAGGGATATCGCTATCGCGATATTCTTTCCCGGCTGTTCTGTTCAGCACGTGTTCGGGATTTCGACCGCGAGTTTTGCGATGCGCTTCACAACGCCGACAAGCGGGCCAGGGCTGGAGACGCCCACATTTTCCGAGAGAGTGCGTTGCAATGCCGATTCACGCGATCCTGGGGGCTCAATGGGGGGACGAGGGGAAAGGAAAAGTATCGCAAATATTGTCCGCGGGGGCGGCATGTTGTGCTCGTTTTCAAGGAGGAGCCAATGCCGGACACACCGTCGAGTTAAATGGATCCGGGTTCGTCCTTAGGCAGATTCCCCGCGGGGTTCTCCATGCGAGGACGGGGCTCCTCGGCGGCGGCATGACGATCAATCCCCTTGCGCTGGTTAAGGAAATTCGAGCCCTTGGGCAAATGATTGGCGAAAATATTACCGATCGGCTTCTTATTGCATCGAACGCTCACGTTGTGTTGCCAGAGTACAGAGGGGAAGATTGCGTCGGCTCTACAAGGCAAAGCGTTGAAACGACAGGAAATGGGATTGGACAAACCTACAGTCGCAAGTGCGGGCGCCGGGGCGTTCGCTTCGAGAAGTTTATTTCGTCAAAAGAGCATTTGGAGCAATTCAGCCTGGACCCCGAGTGGAAAGACTACAGGGAAGAGGTCGCACGTCTCGAAGGTCGCATTGTCGACTGTGCATCCTATGTCCGATCAATATTAGAGAACGGAGAATTGTTGATCGGCGAGGGCGCTCAGGGAATGCTGTTGGATATAGACCATGGCGAGTATCCCTTCGTCTCCAGCTCGAACGCGGGAGTTTCCGCCGTTCTGTCCAGCCTGGGCGCGGTCCCTGATGACATTGAACGGACTTTTCTGGTGGCGTCTTGTTACATGACCAAAGTCGGTGGGGGCGCTATTTCCGATCCGATGCCACTGACCCTGGAGGCTGCTTTACAAGCCCAGGGAGCCGAAATCGATGGCGCAACCGGCAAGACGCGTCGCTGCGGTTGGTTGAACATTCCACTCTTGCAACGAGCCTGCCAGCTAAACCAGCCGGATTTTCTGATAATAACCAGAATAGACGTCTTGGCCTGCATTCCAACTTTCATGATCGTGCTTGCCGATGGCCACCGAGAAACATACTCAACCACGGGATGGGTAGCGTGGTGTCGTTCGAACGGCCGCTGCCAAATGCCCGAGACGCTGAAAGACTTTGTCTCAGGCATTGAATACCTCCTCGGGGTGCCTGTTGGCGCGATCTCTTTCGGGCGGTCTGTGCAAAATTGGTTGTGGCTGGATGAGGACGCACGTCCAATGGCCCGAGCCGAAGAGGGCGCATGACACAAGAGGCTCGGCCGATATTGTGGCCGGTGCGCGGGCTTTTCTTCGACCTGGGCGACACGCTGTACACCTACCAGGATGTTCCTCTCAATTGGGATGAGCATAACAGACCGGCGCTTGCCGCCGCTGTATTGTCGTGCGATCTCATATTGAACGAAGCTTCGATTGATCGGGCAGTTGGCGTGCTCGGTGAATTTAATACGCGTACGAACCCAAGAGAAATTGAATTTAAATCAGAATATATATTTATGAAGCTTTTGGAGACGCTGAATATACCAGAGCAGTATTTGAAAAAAATTGTGTATCAATTTTTTTCGTACTTTCGCCAACGCCTATACGTTTATCCTGACGCGATTCCTGTACTTCGTGCCGCCGAAGAGCGCGGCATTGCGACAGCGGCGCTCACAGATGTTCCGTATGGCATGCCGCGACAGTTCGTCGTCAGCGATCTTGAGGTTGGCGGCCTGACGCCGTTGATTGGCCATATGCTAACCTCCGCCGACGTCGGATACCGCAAGCCCCGACCGGAAGGCTATGTTGCTCTCTGCGATTTGACGGGTTTATCGCCTGACGCGTGCTGTTACGCGGGAAACGAGCATAAAGATATTCAAGGCGCGCTCGCCGCGGGAATGAGGGCGATCCTGGTGTGGAGACATGTCTCCGCCGCCCCAAAATGGGGTCAGTCCGCCACTGTCCGGTCTCTTGAAGAGATCCTGTTCAATTCGGATGTTTCTGGCCGTTGAATAGTGCCCTCTTATGCGATGGCAGGCGCCTGTCGCGGATTCGGACGAAGCCGCCCGAACTTCATAGCCTTGCGGGCTGCGTCGACTCATCGAGACGTTTCAGGCATTCCTCGAAAAGCTTGAGATCGTCGATCGGACGGTCCTGCGCGTCCGCCGGCCGCACGAGGCCGCCGAGCGGGCGCAGCGATTCGTCGATCATCAGATTGTCGCCGAGCCCGAATCCCTCGATTGCCATGCCGTCATTGGCGAGTTTGCGCTCCGCCGGCCCATCGGCGATCGGCGCGAAAGCGGCGGCGATGCGCATCTCGAACGGCGCGGCGACATTGGAATAGCCATAGACCAGCTTGCCGGCGCCGTGAAACCAGCCAAGCTCGAACACTGTGCCGGGATCGGCGCTGACGCCGCGAAATGGCGTCAGATTGGCGATGATGAGATCGGCGCGCCGCATCAGCGCGAGATTGCGCGCGAAAATGCTTCCCGCATTCGGCTTGCCCGTAGCGCTGAGTTCGACATCCAGCGGCGGCAGGCCGAGGTAGCCATAGCGCGCGCAGAGCGCCTTCTTCGCCGCGAGCACGTCGATCGCATTGGGAAAGAATACATCCGGCCCGGCCAGATAAATTCCACGCGTCGTCATTGAGGTCTCCAAGAGGCAGCATTGGTGGAAGCCGAGGCGGTCGACAGCGGGCAGGGGCCTTGCCTCAGGAATGCGCGAGCGGATCATTCTCCAACAGGATCGGCGAACCATGCGGCGTCGCATGCGCCGCGCGGCGCCAGGCCTCCTTGCGCGTCGACAGCGCCGTCGCGGCGACGAGCTCTTTTTCCGCTATCAAATGCTCGAGCGCCTTCAGCCAGCTTTGATAATAGGGTTCGTCCCTTTGTTGCCGCTCGGCCGCCTTGATCGTCGCCGCCAGCGTCTGGCCCCATTCCGCCCAGGTGAACGCGCCGCGCTCGTGCAGCGCGACGGCAAGAGCGAAAGCCTGCGCCTCCCACGGCTCCTGGAATACCGGCGCGTCAGGCGCGTTCAAGATAGCTCTCCCACGCGTCGATCGAGACGGAATGGCCCGCCTCCGCCGCTTCGCCCCATAATTGGCGGGCGGAAAAGCGCACTGTGTAGACCCATTGCGGCTGCTCGCCGCCGCCATGCGCGTTGGCGTCGGGAAAGACGAAGGCGCCATGAACGCGGTCGATCACTCCCTTCTTGGCGCGGGCATAGCGCGGCAATCTTGTATGTCCCATCGGGTTGATGTTGCGTGTGCGGACCTGATCGCCCGGCTTGAAGACGGCGGCCGCGGTCGCCGGCCGGTCGCAGGGCGAACCGCGCGCCAAAACCGCGGCGACATCGTCGCGACGGAGGACGCGTTTGATCGGCGCCGGAGCGGTTGCGACCCTGCCGTGATCGACTTCCTCTTGCGTGACCAATCCTTGCGCGACGGACAATCGTTCAAGGCCTTTGATCCAGATTTCGTAGTAGCTCGAAGACAGATAATCGGCGGGATCCAGCGATTCCCTGGCATGGCGGCTGGCGTCGATCGACCAAGAACCGGTCGCGCCCATCGCGATCGTCAGGCCCATTGCCCGCTTTTCCCATTCGGCATGGAAGCGATGGTCTTCCGGCTCTGTCGCAATGGCGCCGAAACCCATCATGCCGCCAAGGTCTTGCGCGCCATTCATGATGTGGCTTCCGAAGGCTGCCGCGCAAGACCGACGCCGATCATCGAATCGCGCGTCACCAGCGCGGCAAGCGCCTCCTCGCTCATGCCCTCGCTGCCCTCGGGGCGGCGCGGCACCACGAGATAGCGGAGTTCCGCCGTCGAATCCCAGACGCGGATGCGCGTCGCGGCCGGCAAGGTCACGCCGAATTCGGCGAGGACGCCGCGCGGGTCGATCACCGCGCGTGAGCGATAGGGCGGCGATTTATACCAGGTCGGCGGCAGGCCAAGCACCGACCAGGGATAGCAGGAGCACAGCGTGCAGACGACGAGGTTGTGTTCGTCCGCGCTATTTTCCACCGCGACCATATGTTCGCCCTGCCGGCCGGTGAAGCCGAGCGAAGCGATCGCCGCCGTGGCGTCGCGCAGCAGCCAGTCGCGGAACGCCGGATCGCTCCAGGCTTTGGCGACGACGGCGGCGCCGTTGCGCGGGCCGACCTTGGTTTCATAAGTCTCGACGATCGCATCGATGGCGCCGGGATCGACATAGCCTTTCTCGACCAGCAGCGATTCCAGCGCGCGGACGCGCAGATCCATTTCGGAGAGATGATTGTCCGCGTGGGCGTGGTCGTGGTCGTGATTGTCGGGAGGGGGCTCATCCATCGGTCTTGCGCCTTCTTCATCGCCAGCTTGGTCCCTGGCCTGCGACAATAGGAGCCGGCGTTCGGTTGAACAAGATTGCGCATGAGGTCACGAGTTATGAGTGCGGTGACCGAGGGCGGATTTCCTCATTGTCTACATGGCGGACCCGGCGACTATCTCCGATCTGTTCGGGGACCGTGACAAATTACCGCTCTCGCGGTTCTTCCGGCGCGTCGCCATCCCCACTCCCAATGCTTCATGGCGCCCGTTCAGCGGTCGACGAGCTGCTGCAAATGTTGAGGATAGCGCGCGCCCTGCACCGCGACGCCGGAGACGGCGCCGTCGATTTCGTCGAGATCGCCCGATGTCAGCGCGATCCTCGCCGCGCCAATGTTTTCCTCCAGCCGATGCAGCTTTGTGGTGCCTGGGATCGGCGCGATCCACGGCTTCTGCGCGAGCAGCCAGGCGAGCGCGATTTCAGCGGCCGTCGCCTGCTTGCGGGCGGCGATCTCGCCGAGCCGCGCGACCAGCGCCTGGTTCGCCTTGCGGGCCTCCGGCGTGAAACGGGGCACGACATTGCGGAAATCGTTGCTGTCGAATGTCGTGGTCTCGCTGATCGCGCCAGTAAGGAAGCCCTTGCCGAGCGGGCTGAAGGGCACGAAGCCGATGCCAAGTTCCTCCAGCGCCGGCAACAGAGCCTCCTCCGGCTCCCGCCACCACAAGGAATATTCGCTCTGGATCGCCGTGATCGGCTGAACCGCGTGGGCGCGGCGGATCGTTCGCACGCCGGGCTCGGAGAGGCCGAAATGCTTCACCTTGCCTTGCTGGATCAGCTCCTTCACGGCGCCCGCCACGTCTTCGATCGGCACGTTCGGGTCGACGCGGTGCTGATAGAAAAGATCGATGCGATCGGTGTTGAGGCGCTTGAGCGCAGCCTCAGCGACCTGCCTGATATGTCGCGGCCGACTGTCGAGCGGCTGTTGTTGGCGCGTATCGGGATCGAAGTTGAAGCCGAACTTGGTGGCGATCGCCACCTCGTCGCGGAAGGGCGCGAGAGCCTCGCCGACCAGTTCCTCGTTGGCGTACGGGCCATAGGCCTCGGCGGTGTCGAAAAACGTCACGCCGCGCTCGAAGGCGGCGCGGATCAGCGAGATTCCCGACTGTCTTTCGACGGCCGGACCATAGCCGAAACTCAGTCCCATACAGCCAAGGCCGATGGCTGAGACTTCAAGACCGCTGCTTCCAAGTTTGCGCTTTTGCACTTCAGTCCCCTGAATTGGCCAGGTATTGTTCGTCGCTGACATGCTCCATCCAGTCGACGGGCTTGCCGTTCAAAGCCTCCTGGATGGCGATATGCGTCATCGCATTGGTCTGCGTCGCGCCATGCCAATGTTTTTCGCCTGGCGAAAACCAGATCAAGTCGCCGGGCCGGATCTCCTCGATCGGGCCGCCCCAGCGCTGGACACGCCCGAGCCCGGCGGTGACGATCAAGGTCTGGCCGAGCGGATGGGTGTGCCAGGCGGTGCGGGCGCCCGGCTCGAAGGTGACGCTTGCGCCGCGAACGCGCGCCGGCTCGGGCGCCTCCACCAAGGCGTCGATGCGCACCGCGCCGGTGAAATATTCGGCCGGTCCCCTGGCCGAAGGCCGCGAACCGTTTCGCTTGATCTCCATCGCTCTCTCCTTGCACGGGGCGGCGGTTTCCCGCGCGTTATCGCCCATCAATCTAGGGCGGGCGACGACGCGCGAATAGTCGCTATAATGCGCATGGACTTATGAGCAGGGGCCATGAATGCAGCGCGGAAACCTCGACGACCTCCTCGCCTTCCTCGCGGTCGGGCGCGAGCGCAGCTTCACCAAGGGCGCCGCCAGGCTTGGCCTCTCGCAATCGGCGCTGAGCCATACGATCCGCGAGCTCGAGGCGCGGCTCGGCGTCCGGCTGCTCACCCGCACCACGCGCAGCGTCTCGCCGACCGACGCCGGCGAGCGCCTGCTGAACATACTCGCCCCGAGATTTGAGGAGATCGACGCTGAACTCGCCGCCCTCTCGGAGCTTCGCAAGAAGCCCGCCGGCACCATCCGCATCACCGCCACCGATTATGCCGCCGATACGGTGCTATGGCCAAAACTCGCGACGTTCCTGCCGCGCTTTCCCGACATCAAGGTCGAGCTGATCATCGACCACGGGTTGACCGATATCGTCGCCCAGCGTTTCGACGCCGGCGTGCGCGCCGGCGAGCAGGTAGCCAAGGATATGATCGCCGTGCGCATCGGGCCCGACCTGCGTATGGCGGTGGTCGGGGCGCCGTCGTATTTCAGGAAGCGCCCGGAGCCGAAGCGGCCGCAGGATCTGATCGGCCATGATTGCGTCAATCTGCGCCTGACCACCTCCGGCGGCCTCTACGCCTGGGAGTTCGAAAAGGGCGGCCGTGAAATCAAGGTGCGCGTCGAAGGCCAGCTTGCGTTCAACGGCTCGTTCCAGATGCTCAACGCTGCGCTGGCGGGATTTGGGCTCGCCTATGTCCCCGAAGACCTCGCCCAGCCCCATATCGTCAAGGGCCGTCTCAAACGTGTGCTTGTGGATTGGTGCGCGCCCTATTCGGGCTATCATCTCTATTATCCGAGCCGCCGCCAATCCTCGGCGGCCTTCAGCCTGCTGGTCGAGGCGCTGCGATACCGGAATTAGATTAGGGCGGATCGCCTGCAACGTTGCGCCCACGGAAGCAGCAGGGAGCGGTCGCGTTCGGCCAATCAGTCAATCGCACAGTTTTGCGCGGCCCAAGATGCGTTCCGCCACAGCCGCGCCGCCTCGGCCCTCTGCCAGATCAGCAGCGCCAGCCAAGGCCCAGCAGCGCGACAACCGGCGCATGGACGAGGCAGAGCGCTGCGAAGCCGAGCCAGCCGAGGCCGGCTACCGCCGCGCCGATCGCGCCGGCGCCGAACCAGATCACCAGCGCGACGGCGCCGATCAGCCCCACCGCCAAAGCAAGGACTGTGCGATCCTGCTCATAGGTTGCGTCGCCTGATCACCGACCTGCGGCCCCAAGCCGCAGCGTCCCCCGATCGGCCTCCAGCGCGGCGCCGATCTCGAGCGCCGTCGGCTCGCCATAGCCGGCGACGACGATCTGCATGCCGATCGGCAGTCCGTCCGGCGTCGCGCCCATCGGCAAGGACAGCGCGGCAAGATCGGCGTAGTTGACAAAGCGCGTGAGCAGCCCGGGCGAGACGGTCTCGTCAATGTCGGCGACAAGCGGAGCGGGCGACGGCGTCGTCGGAATCAGCAGCGCATCGAATTTTTCGAACAGCAGCGCAAAGTCGCGCTTCTTTTCTGCCCGGTCGTCGAGGACGGCCATCAGGCGATGGGCGGGGATGTCGCGGCCCGCCAGCATGCGGGCGCGCACCGGCGCGCCCAGACGACTTGGCTCGGCCTCGGCGAAATGGCCATGCAGGCGATACGCGTCGATCGCCAGCAATTCGCCGCATGGCGCGGCGAGATCGCGCAAGGTCTGCGGCAGCTTTATCTCCGTGACGAGCGCGCCGAGCGATTGCAGCCGCGCGCGCGTTTCCCTGGAGACGCGCGCCGTCTCGTCATGAAGATCGACGCCGAGATTGGCGATGACGCCGATTCGCATGCCGGAAATGCTGGAGCCCTCGCCGCGCGCCACCGCGTCGAGCCGCTTCGTCCAGCCCGCGCGGCGTTCGTCCTGCGCTGGCGCAAGGACGCCGAACAGCGCCGCCGCGTCGGCGACGCTATTGGTGAGCGGTCCGATCGTGTCGAGCATCGGCGTCAGCGGCACGACGCCGCTTTTGTCGATCAGCCCCCAGGTCGTTTTCAGGCCGACGATTCCACAGAAGGATGCGGGCAGGCGCACCGAACCGCCGGTGTCGGAGCCGAGCGCGGCCGGGCAGAGGCCCGCCGCCACCGCGACGCCCGAACCGCTTGACGAGCCGCCCGGCGCGCGCGCGCGGCTCATGTCGCGTGGATTATGCGGCGTGCCGACCGTCGCATTGGTCCCCCAGCCGCCGAACGCATATTCGACCGTATGCGTCTTGCCGATGACGATGGCGCCGGCGGCGCGCAGGCGCTGCACGACAGGCGCATCCCGCGCCGCGGCGGGCGCGTCGGCGCGCGTCAACGAGCCGGCGTGCGTCGGATGGCCGGCGACGTCGATAATGTCCTTGACCCCGATCGGCGCGCCGGCGAGCGGCCCGAGCCTGACGCCGAGTCTGCGCAAAGCGTCGACATGGCGCGCATCCGCCAGCGCGCGGTCGGCGTCGAGCGCGACAAAAGCGTGCAGTTTGGCATTGTCGCGCGAGATGCGGGCAAGCGTCTGCTCGGCGATCTCCTCGGCGCTCGCGGCGCCGGTTTCTAACGCGCTTCTTAAACCGGCTAGTGTCGACAGCTGGTCGTTCATCTCGGCCTCTCGTGCGGGGGGCGCGAAATTCGCCGATCCCCGGCGCGGAGGCAAGGGCGGCCGGGCGGGCGCCCAATAAAAAGCCCTCCCCGGCGCCGAGCCGGGGAGGGCGATTCTCAATATCAGGCGCCGTTTCTCACATCTGGGTCAGCGAACCGTGACCCTTCGGCGTCATCATCGCATCGCAAGTGCCCTTCGCGACATATTTCCAGGCATGGGCGTCGTAATCGACCGTCGAAGTGCCGGCGCAGCTCGTGCCGGCGCCGGCGGCGCAGTCATTCTTACCCGCCAGGGAAATGCCGTAGCATTTGTCGGCGCCCGGCTGGGCGGGCGCCGGGCCGGCCTTGGCGGCGGTCGCCAAAGCGAGCGCGGCGGCGAGTGAACCGGCGAGCGTCACGGCGGTCAATGCGGTCTTGGAGTTCATGGAAATGTCCTCGTGAAGGATTGAGAGAATGGGCGCCGATCCGTCCCGCGCCCGCCACGCCTCTTTTGGGCCTGACAGGAAGCTATTCGTCAGCGCCGGCGGAAGATTACGCGCCGACGGGATCACGAAAACGTGACCGTCCTTGGCGGCGTCGCCGACGGCGATGTCAGGCCGTGAACCGGTCAACTTGTCATTTCGCCCCTGTTGGGTTCATTTGGCCCGGCAAAAGCAGTATGAGCGGCCGAATATTCGATTCGCCGCCGGCCATTCTCAAGAGTCCTCCACCCATGCGTCTTTCCCGTTATTTCCTGCCCATCGCGCGCGAAACGCCCAAAGAGGCCGAGATCGCGTCGCATCGCCTGATGCTACGCGCCGGCATGATCCGTCAGGAGGCGGCGGGCATTTACGCCTGGCTGCCGCTCGGCCTCAGGGTGCTCGACAAGATCAGCGCAATCGTGCGGGAGGAGCAGAATCGCGCGGGCGCCATCGAATTGCTGATGCCGACCATTCAATCGGCCGATCTCTGGCGCGAATCGGGGCGCTATGACGATTACGGCAAGGAAATGCTGCGCATCAGCGATCGTCATGAGCGGGACATGCTCTATGGGCCGACCAATGAAGAGATGATCACCGAGATTTTCCGCGCCTATATCCGCTCCTACAAGGATCTGCCGCTCAATCTCTACCATATCCAATGGAAATTCCGCGACGAGGTGCGCCCGCGCTTCGGCGTCATGCGCTCGCGCGAATTCCTGATGAAGGACGCCTATTCCTTCGATCTCGACGCGGCGGGCTCGCGCCACTCCTACAACAAGATGTTCGTCGCTTATCTGCGCACTTTCGCGCGCCTCGGCCTGACCGCCATTCCAATGGTCGCCGACACCGGGCCGATCGGCGGCGACCTCAGCCATGAATTCATCATCCTCGCCTCGACCGGCGAGAGCGAGGTCTTCTGCCACAAGGATTATCTGGGCTTCGCCCCGCCTCCCGCCGACATCAATTTCGACGATGCGGGCGCCGTGCAGGCGGTCGTCAACAAATGGACGTCGCTTTACGCCGCCACGTCGGAGAAGCACGATGCGGCGGCGTTCGGCGCGCTGGATCCGGCCTTGCAGGTGTCGGCGCGCGGCATCGAGGTCGGTCATATTTTCTACTTCGGGACCAAATATTCCCTGCCGATGAAAGCCGTCGTCAACGGCCCCGACGGCAAGGAGCATGCGGTTCATATGGGCTCTTACGGCATCGGCCCCTCGCGTCTGGCCGCCGCATTGATCGAGGCGGGCCATGACGAAGCCGGCATTATCTGGCCGGACCCGGTCGCGCCCTTCGCGGTCGGCCTCGCCAATCTGAAAGTCGGCGACGGCGCCACGGATTCGGCTTGCGCGCGCATCTACGGCGCCTTGAGCAAGGCGGGCGTCGACGTGCTCTATGACGATCGCGACGAACGTCCCGGCGCCAAATTCGCGACGATGGATTTGATCGGCCTGCCCAATCAGATCATCGTCGGACCGAAAAGTCTCGGCGAGGGCAAGGTCGAAATCAAGAACCGGCGCTCCGGCGCGCGCGAACTGGTCAGCGTCGACGACGCGATTGTGCGCCTTGGCGGCGCCGCGTGACCCCTTTTGAAGCCTCCGCCGCATGACCGACGCCGCCCTGGAAGCCAGTCCCGGTCCTTCGGCCACGCGGCCGTTCTCGGCCTTTGAATGGATGATCGCGTTACGCTATTTGCGCGCGCGCCGGTCGCACGGATCGATTTCGGTGATCGCCGGCTTCTCCTTCGCCGGCATCGTGCTCGGCGTCTGGGCGCTGATCGTGGTGATGTCGGTGATGAATGGCTTTCGCCACGATTTGCTCGACAAGATCATCGGCCTCAACGGCCATATATTCCTGCAAGGCGTCGATACGCCGCTGACCGATTATGCAGCGGTGACGGATCGCGTGTCCAAAGTCGCCGGCGTCAGCTTCGCGCTGCCGCTCGTCGAGGGCCATGCGCTCGCGTCCTCGCCCTATAGTTCGTCTTTCGCTTTGGTGCGCGGCATTCGCGAGGCCGATTTGAAGCGTCTGCCGGGCGTCGGCGCCAATATCAGGCAGGGGACGCTCAATGGCTTCGACGACGGCCAAGGCGCCGTGGTCGGCGCGAGACTTGCCGAAAATCTCAGCCTGCGCATCGGCGACAAGATCACGCTGCTTGCGCCGGGGGGCGCGCAGACCCCGTTCGGCGTCACGCCCAGACGCAAGTCCTACACGGTCGCCGCGACGTTTCAGGTCGGCATGTCGACCTTCGACGGCGCCTTCATCTTTTTGCCTTTGGGCGAGGCGCAGTCCTACTTCAATCAGGACGGCCAGGCCAATGTCATCGAGGTTTATGTCGACGACCCCGACCATATGGACGGCATGCGCGCGCGCATCGAGCCGGCTCTGCAGCGTCCGATGATGGAGGTCGACTGGCGCGACCGCGACAAGACTTTCTTTGACGCGTTGACCGTCGAGCGCAATGTGATGTTCTCGATCCTGACATTGATCGTGCTGGTCGCGGCGCTCAACATCATCTCCGGCCTCATCATGCTGGTGCAGGACAAGTCGCATGACATCGCGGTGCTGCGCACGATGGGCGCGACGAAGGGCGCGGTGATGCGAATTTTCCTGATCACCGGCGCGATGATCGGCATTGTCGGCACCGCCTTCGGCCTGATTCTCGGATTGCTCACCGCCTATAATGTCGAGGCGATCCGGCAGGGGCTCAATCATCTGCTCGGCGCCAATCTCTTTCCTTCCGAGCTCTATTTCCTTTCGCAATTGCCCTCGAAGGTCGAATCGGGCGACGTCATCGCGGTCGTGCTGATGACGCTGTTCCTTTCGCTGGCCGCCACCATTTATCCGTCCTGGCGCGCCGCCAGGCTCGATCCGGTGGAGGCGCTTCGCTATGAATGAAGCCGCCGCGACGCCGGCGCTCTGGCTGCATCAGGTCGAGCGGCGCTTCGGGCGCGGCGAGGCGACGATCGAGGTTCTGCGCGGCGCCGATCTGACGCTCTGGGCGGGGCAGTCGGTCGCCTTGATCGCGCCGTCAGGCGCCGGCAAGTCGACGCTGCTGCATCTGGCGGGGCTGCTGGAATCGCCGGACGCCGGCGAAGTCTATGTCGGCGGCGCCGCCACCGCCGCCATGTCCGACGATGCGCGCACTGCGTTGCGCCGCAACGAGATCGGATTCGTCTATCAATTTCATCATCTGCTTCCGGAATTTTCGGCGGCCGAAAATCTCATCCTGCCGCAGATGATCCGCGGACTGACGCGCGCCAAAGCGGCCAAGCGCGCAAGCGAGCTTCTCGCCTATCTCGGTCTCGGCGCGCGCGAAAGTCACCGCCCCGCCGAACTCTCTGGCGGCGAGCAGCAAAGGGTGGCGATCGCCAGAGCCGTCGCCAATGGCCCGCGACTTTTGCTGGCGGACGAGCCGACCGGCAATCTCGACCCCAAAACCGCCGATCATGTGTTCGGAACGCTGACGGCGCTGGTGAAGGCGAGCGGGCTTGCCGCCTTGATCGCCACCCATAATCTGGATCTGGCCGCGCGCATGGATCGACGCGTGACCCTCCAGGATGGATTGGTGGTCGAGCTGCAATGAGCGCGGCGCGCTCCCGCGCGGGCGCCTAGAGCGTGATGTTCTCGCTGAAAGTCTCGATCGGGAACAGCCGATTGAATTCGAGCGCGATCCCGCCTTCGAAATGGCGAACGACCTGGGCGGCGGTTTCGCCGATCACCACCGCCGAGCCGATTGGCGGTTTGGCCGCGACGGCGAGCGCGGCGCCCGATATCGAAACGTCGACGAGCCTGGCGAGAAATTCCTGCCCGTTCGGCAGTTTCAGCGTTGTATGCGAGAACCGCGGCGGAATGCGTTCATGCCGGCGATCCTCGGCCATGCCGAGCGCCTGCCGGTTGGCAAGCCAGGTCAGCTGATCGGCGAGCTTTTCGCGCTTGATCACCGGCAGCTTCATCTGGATCGCGAAACCTTCCTCGAAATGGCGAGAGACAGTTCCTTCAACGCGGCCGATCTGATTCAAATAAGCGACGACGCGCTCGCCGACGCCGCCCTTGGCGGCTCCCGCGAAGGCGACGCCGCCCGGCGAAATATCGATGGTCTGGCACGGATATTCGCGTCGATCTTCGAGCATATAGCGGCCCGGCAGAACCACTTTGACGCGTTGATGACGACGGCGCTCCTGGATCTTGGCCTCTATCAGAGGCATCGCGCTGGAGTTCACGTGTGCGCCTTCCCGAACCGGCTGAATATCGTCGTGCTGAGCTTAGCCCAGCGACCATATTGTCTTTTGGGTTAATGGCCGATTACCGCCGCTGCGCATTTCGGGCCATTCAGCCGCGGTGGGCCGCGTCCGAAAACACAAAAAGATGTCCGCGGCGATCGACGGGCGGCATCCGGCCGAATTCGGCCGCCGCGACATGTTCGTCCCGCGCCGGCGAGGAAGACCGCGTCGCCAAAGGCGACTCTGCGCGCCCCAGCACCCTCAGCGACGATAGCTTCATTGGCGTCGCTGGCAACAGACCAACCCAACTGGGCAGTGAGGCCGGTAAAATGGCGCCGAGGATGCGCGCCTGCGGGTCGCCGTGATGGCGGAGCGGCAGCAGAAGAAGTTCGAAGTCGAGCCGCTGCGTGCCTTGCGGGCGGGTCGCAGCGCCGGCGAGCACCGCTGTCGCTTCGTCGGCGACGCTGGCGACGATCGCGGCGATTTCCCGCTGCTCGGATTCCTGCCAAAGATCGAGAAACGCCTCGCCTTTCAGTTCGCGCCCAAACAGGGAATTGGTACGTGTCCCGGCAATCCGGAAGGGATAGCGCCTGAAACTGTCGACTTCGAGAATGAAGGTGTCGGCCAGGACGCCGCGGATCGCGCTGGGATCGATTTCGGAGCGCTCCGGCGCGCTGCGCCCGCCGCGCAGAAGGTTCCAGTAAGAGTGCAATTCTCGACTCGCCGCCAGTCTCACCCTCGTCCCCTCGTTCCAGCTTGGGGCGCGCTGTCCGGATATGACACAGGCGCAGGCCCCTAGGCGGCCATGGGCTTTTAGGAAGCAGCGGGCATGCCAACGCTTTATTGCCGATGTTGGTTGGGCGCAGGGTCGTGGTAGCGTCCGAATAGGTGGTGGGGATTTCAAAAGAGGTCCGACGAGCGGAGCTCCGCATATTGCGGAGCTCGTCGGACCGGCGCTGGGGCGGTCATCGCGTCTCTTCGATAGGATCGGGTCGCTGAACCTTGATTCGTAA
>DATBZF010000040.1:0-19800 GCA_036513315.1 Roseiarcus sp. | reverse complement strand
CGCCAGCCAGATCGCGCGTTCGCGTAAAGCGTCGCGTGCGATACCAACGTACTAGCTGACGATGAGGACGATCGGAAGCAACCATTTGAACCGCAATTGTTCACGGATGTGCATCAGCGGATAGCCGGCGCCGAGCCAACGTCCGTCTGGTTGGCGTTTCCGGAGACGTTGGCGCCGCCTTGCGCGGCGGCTTTCGACGACCGGCGGCAATGAACGCCGATCAACTCGCCGAGCCGGAGAGCGCCTTCACGGGCGCCTCGCCGTTGGCGCCGCGCGTCCATGTCGCGGCTTGCGAAAGATTCTCGGCGCGCAGGCCGATCAAATGGCAAATCGCAAAGACCAGGTCGGCGCGGTTCATGGTGATGAAATGCAGGTCCTGGACGCCGCGATCGATGAGATCGACGACCTGCTCGGCGCAGACGGCCGCCGCGACCAGCCGGCGCGTCACCGGATCGTCGTCGAGCCCTTCGAAACGCTCGGCGAGCCAGGCGGGCACGCTAGCGCCCGTGCGCTTGGCGAAACCGGCGGTCTGCTTGAAATTCTGCATCGGCACGATGCCCGGCACGATCGGGATATTCAGCCCCGCCGCCGCCGCGACATCGAGGAAACGCAGATAGACGCTGTTGTCGAAAAAGAACTGGGTGATCGCGCGGTCGGCGCCGGCGTCGACCTTGCGCTTCAACAGGTCGATGTCATGCAGGAGGTTGGGGCTCTGCGGATGCTTTTCCGGATAGGCGGCGACCGAGACTTCGAAATCGCCGATCGCCTTGATGCCGGCGACGAGTTCGGCGGTGTCGCGGTAGCCGTCAACGGCCGGATGATAGGGCGCGTCGGGGCCGCCCGGCGGATCGCCGCGCAGCGCCACGATATGGCGCACGCCCGCTTGTCGATAGCCGCGCACCACTTCGTCGATTTCGGCGCGCGAGGCGCCGACGCAGGTCAGATGCGCCGCCGGCTTCAGGCTCGTGTCATTGACGATGCGCGCCACTGTCGCATGGGTGCGCTCGCGCGTGGTGCCGCCGGCGCCATAGGTGATCGACACGAAATTGGGCTGCAGCGGCTCCAGGCGGCCGATCGCCTCCCACAGGGTCTTTTCCATCTCCTCGGTCTTGGGCGGAAAAAACTCGAACGAGACGCGAACCGGCGCGCGCGTGCGGCTGAGGCGGATGGGGGCGGTCATTCAGGCGATCTCCGCAGTGTAGCGTATCGGGGCGTCGGCGCGCGTCTCGGCGATCTGGATGCGCATGTCCCGCGCCAGCCAGATCGCCACCGTCAGCTTACCGGATTCGCCGGGCGCAGGACGAATCTGATGGTTCTGCATCGGCGAAAGGCCGGCGTCTTTCAGGAAAGTCTCGATCTCGACAATCGAAAAGCCGAGCCGGCGATGGGCATAGTCCTGGCGCAATTGCTCTTCGTCATGGCTGAGGAAATCCACAACGATGAGGCGCCCGCCCGGCCGCAGCGCTCTTGCCGCCTCGGCGATTGCGCGTCCGGGATCATCGAGGAAATGCAGGACCTGATGGATGATCACGAGGTCGTAGGAATCGCGCTCGACCGGCGGCGCGTAAATGTCGCCCTGGCGCAGCTGGGCGTTATTGAGCCCGCTCTGGTCGATATGCGAGCGCGCCAGCGCCAGCATCGCCGGGCTTTGGTCGACGCCGATCGCCCGCTCGGCCATTGGCGCGATGAGCTCCAGCATGCGCCCGGTGCCGGTGCCGAGATCGAGCAGCGCGCGAATCGGCTTGTCGCCGATCATCGTCATGATCGCCGCCTCGACCCGCTCTTCCGGCGCATGCAGCGCGCGGATATTGTCCCAGTCTGTCGCACGCTGGGCGAAATAGGCGGCGGCCTGACGGCGGCGCGCCTCGCGCGTCATCTCGAGCCGCGCGCGATCGGCGACGAGCAGCGGGTCCGCCGGGTCAAGCCGCGCGACCAGATCGCGCGCCAGGGCGCCGCCCTGATCGGCGAGCCGGAAAAACGCCCAGGCGCCCTCGCGCTGACGCTCGGCAAGCCCGGCCTCGACCAGCAATTTGAGATGGCGCGAAACGCGCGGCTGCGACTGGCCAAGAATGGCGACGAGCTCGCTGACGGTCAGCTCCGCTGCGCAGAGCAGATTGAGCAGACGCAGCCTTGTGATCTCGCCAGCCGCCTCGAGCCCGGCCAACAGACCGTCGACACCCAAAAGCCGCCGCGGGGCGAATGCGCGCTGTTCACTAGACATAAATATATCTTTATATCCCAACAGCCCGATCGGCAAGACTGAAAATCGCGATGGTTTCATTTGCCCGGCCGCACGATCGACGAGAATCGGCCGCCCCTTTGCGCCCGAGGCCCAGCTTCGCACTGAGGCTTGTCTCACAGCGCGGCCTCGCTCTATAAGGCTCCCGGGCGGCTGCCGCCGGAGCGTTGCGCTCCGGGCGAGCGCCTGGCAGATATTCAACCCGGAAAGATTTTTGACCATGAAGATCATCGCTCTCGTCACCTCCGCGGCCATGACCGCTTGCTTGCTGGGCGGCGCCGCTTTCGCGCAGGCCACGGCTCCTGCGCCCGCCGCTCCCGCGACGACCCCCGCCAAGGCCGCTCCCGTGCAGCACAGCGCCCAATCGCTCGAATGCTCGAAGCAAGCGGACGCCAAGGGCCTGCATGGGACGGAGCGCAAGAAATTCCGCGCATCGTGCCTGAAGAGCGCCGCCAAGTGATTGGCGCCCGCCGCGCTCGCGCGGCGGCCTGATGTTTTTTGCTGAAATGGCCGGGCTCGTCCCGGCCATTTTCATGAACAGCCGAAGAAGAGGCCGGGTTTGTCGGATTCTGCGGAAAATCCCGGGCGCGACAACATGCCCGACGTTTTCGTCACCCTGCGTGATTTTTTCCGCTTTGCGGTCAGCCGGTTCAACGCAGCCAATCTTTCGTTCGGCCATGGAACGACGAATTCCGTTGACGAAGCGGCCTTCCTTCTGCTCGAGGCGCTGCATCTGCCCATCGATGCGCTCGATCCCTTTCTCGACGCGCGCCTGCTTCCCGCAGAGCGCGCGCGGCTTCTGTCCCTGATCGAAGCGCGCGTCGCGACGCGCAAGCCGGCCGCCTATCTCCTCAACCGCGCTTACATCCAGGGCGAGCCCTTTTATGTCGACGAGCGCGTGATTGTGCCGCGCAGCTTCATCGGCGAATTGCTGTTTTCCGGCCTCGTGGGCGAAGGGGCGCTGATCGAAAACGCGGACGACGTCACGACCGTCCTGGATCTCTGCACAGGCGGCGGCTCATTGGCGATCCTGGCGGCGCGGGTCTTTCCACATGCGCGCATCGACGCTGTCGATCTATCGGCCGACGCCTTGGCGGTCGCAAGGCGCAATGTCGACGATCATGGCCTCGGCCAGCGCATTGCGCTGCGCGAGGGCGATCTGTTCGCACCGATAGGCGCCCGGCGCTACGATGTCATCCTGACCAACCCGCCCTATGTCGAGACGGCGGCGGTCGACGCCTTCCCGCCCGAATTCGCCGCCGAACCGCGCCTCGCCCATGAAGGGGGAGGCGACGGACTTAGCGTCATCCGCCGCATCTTGCGCGAAGCGCCCGGCCATCTGACCAGGCAGGGCGCGCTGATCTGCGAAATCGGCGCCGGCCGCGCGCGGCTCGAGAGCGAATTTCCCGCCCTGCCGCTGATCTGGCTCGACACGCGTGAAAGCGTGGGCGAGGTATTCTTCGCGCGCGCGGAGGATCTGGCGCCGCCAACACCGAAGCGCCCACGCCGATAGCAAAGCCGCGCGATCCGATAGCGCGCCGGCAGATTCGGAAAGCGCCGCAAACATGCGCTGTCGCCACGTCGGCATGGCGCGATGGAACGCGATCGCATCTTGCGAGTTCACGCAACGCTAAGGGCCGATCCCAATTCATTCCCTTGACCAAACAGAGCGGGACGAACCTCATGATCATTCGCGCAATCCTGACGTCGGCAATCATTGCAAGCGTCTCGTCCATGGCCCTCGCACAGCAATCGGGCACGCCGGAGCAACGCGCCGCATGCGCGCCTGACGTGCGCCGCTTCTGCCACAAGCTGAAAGAATCCGACGGTTCCGACGCTTTCCTTCAATGCTTCGAATTGCATCGTGACGACCTGTCGAAGCGTTGCAGCGACATGCTGAAAGAATACGGCAAGTAGCGCGCCGCGGCGGAGGCGCCTTTCTCGCGACGATTGACGGCGCGGCTCGAAACCGAGCGCCGCGCGCACGTTGGGGTTAAGCAGAGTCGCTTGGCGTCTGAACCAAGAACACTCGAGAGGACTGAGATCAGATTCCTCCATTGATTTCTTGGGCGGAGCGGGCGCGGAAGGAGATTGAAGTCAAGGACAAAAGCGTAGCTGTTGCCGCCTCCGGCGGCGATCGCAACGCGATCGTCCTTGAGTTCAATGCGCAGAATGTCCGCCAAGAGATCAATGAAGGCTTATCGCCAAGTGTGGCGGCGCACTTCTGCGTCGGCAATTGCAAGACGCTCCAGATCGATGGCGCGCGTGCGCTCCCTCGATGCGCGCACTCCTCCCCTGTCATAGCCGCGCACGCGGCAAACGACGATAGCCGAGCTATGCGGCGACATCCCGCTTTAGCGAAAAGGCCGCCCCGAAGGGCGGCCAGTTGTTCTGGGAAGATGGGGCCTCATATGCGCCTTGAGCTAATCATCCTGCGCGCGTCGCACGGCGTCCTTGGCATTGCCCATCGCCTCGCGCGTGGCATCCTTGGCGTCGCCCATCGCTTCATGAGCCGCGCCCTTGGCCTTGTCGAACTTGCCTTCGGCCTGCATCTGCTTGTCGCCGGTCAATTTGCCGGCGGCGTCCTTGATCGCGCCTTTGGCCTTGTCGGCCGCGCCTTTGAGATGTTCCTTATCCATGGTCCGCCTCCTGGGTCAGTAGAGGCTCCGGCAACGCATGAAAACGCGATCCAGTTCCCTCGCCGTCCATTTTTAGCGTGGGCTGCCTGGCGCATCGAGAAAACGCTGAAGAAAAACAAGGTCGAGCCAGTGGCCGAATTTATGGCCGACTTGCCTGAAGTGAGCGACGCGTTCGAAGCCGAGTCGCTCGTGAAAGCGGATCGAGCCGTCATTGGCCGCGTCGACCCCGCCGATCATCACATGTTTGCCCATGGCGGCGGCGCGCGGAAACAAAGCTTCGACGAGCCCACGTCCGACATTTCTGCCGCGCATGTCCGCGCGCACATGAACGCTATGTTCGACGCTGTAGCGATAGCCGTTCCAGGCGCCGCGGAATTCGCCAAAGGAAGCAAAGCCGAGAATCGAATCGCTCTCGGCCGCGACGAGCACCGGAAAGCCGCGCTGGCGGCGTTGCGCAAACCATTCGGCGCGTTCGCTGAGCGTGACAGGCTCGACCGCATAGACCGCCGTCGATGTCGCAATCACTTCGTTGTAAATCGCAAGCATTTGCGGCAGGTCGTGCTCCTGCGCGTCGCGTATCAGCATCAATGTCATCGCTTCTCCTAACGCCGAAGCCGGATCGTTACCGACGCGACGGCAGCGTATCGATCAGCCCGCGCAATGTCGCCAGCGTCGAAGGATCAGCCTCGCCGTCGACCCGCGCGGGGCGGAAATGTCGTTGGAAGGCGGCGACGATTCCTTGCGTCTGCCCATCATAGACGCCCGTCAATTCGACGCCATAGCCATAGAGCGCCAGCAGCGCCTGCAGCGCGCGAATCGGCGGCCCTTGCTGACCGCGCCGATAAGCGGCGGCCTCGCCAAGCGGCGCCGGCGCGGTCCAATGGCCGATCCCCGCGCGCCACAAAGCTTCCCAGGGAAATTTCTCGCCGGGATCGATCTTGCGCATCGGGGCAATGTCGGAATGGGCGAGCACCCGTTCGGGCGCAATATTGCGGCGCGCGCCGATGTCGCGCAACAGCGCGATGACGCCATCGATCTGGCGTTCGGGAAACGGCGGCGGATCGCCGGCGCCGGGGGACAGATCGTGGCCGGGATTGACGATCTCGACGCCGATCGACGCGGAATTGATGTCGCTCTCGCCCTTCCACAGGCCGCGCCCGGCATGCCATGCGCGCCGATCCTCGGCGACGAGCTGGACGACCCGCCCATCTTCCCAGACGAAATAATGCGACGAGACTTCGGAGGCGGGATTGCACAGCCAGGCCAGCGCCTCCGAGCCGGTCGGCATGCCGGTATAATGCAGGATCACGCAATCGGGGCGGCCGAACCCGCGCCGCTCGTTATGATTGGGAGAGGCGATGAAATCTTCCGCGATCGCGCTGTCAGGAAGCAATCGAGGGTTCATGACCTCATCGTTCGATGGCGGCTCACAAGAGATGAGACCGTCGCGTTTGAGACGGATGCCGTCTTGGGCGGCGGCCTACGCACGCCTCGGGACTTCTCAGTAATAAGCGCGACAGACGCGATTGCCGTTGTAATCATAGTAGAATTCCGCGCAGCGCGGCCCAGGTCCTGGCCCCGGTCCATAGCCCGGCCCCGGACCATAATAGCCGGGCGGCGGCGTCGAAGCGGCGCCGATCGTGGCGCCCGTTGCTGCGCCAATGGCGCCGCCGGCCAGGGCGCCGCCGGCATGGCCGGTCGCCGCGCCGCCGATTAACGCGCCCGCCAGCCCGCCCAGCACCGCGCCATTGGCGGCGTTCTGCTGTTCAGGCGTTTGGCAGCCCGCCAGCGACGCCGCCATAGCCAGAGCCGCGGCAAGGGGAATCAGTCTGTTCATTTTTTCAAACTCCGCATCTGTGGCGCAAACTGAAATTGCGGCGCGAGGCTAGTCCTGGCGCTGTGGCGTCGATCGGTGGGTTGTGCCGCCACACTCTCCGTCTTGCAAGTCGAAGCCGTCGCTTTAAGCGTTCCTCCGCACCCTAGCCTGTGGAAAGTAAATTGCCGGTGAATTTCAGGCTTTATTGCGGCAGGCCGCGTGTCGCGGAGGCGATTGGCGCAACCGGAACGCGGAACCCACAGAAAGCATTCGCCTCACTTCGGTTTTCCCGCATCGAAATCACCGCCGGGCTGCATATCCAGGCAAGTCAGAATCGCGACATAGCTGGAGGGAATGCCTTTCAACGGCGCGCATTCGGCGCGCGCGTCGACGGACGCTTTCAACCACCTTTTCTGGACTTCTTCGCGCGCGGCTTTCTCCTCGCTGACGCAGCTCTCGTAGGCGCGCGCCTGTTCCTCGGGAAGCGCGTTGGCGCGCGCGCTGTGGCAAATGCTGTCCAGATCGACATTCGGCGCGGGCGTCGCAAGCGCGATCAATAAAAGAATGGGCGTCATCACCGGAGCCTCCTGGCGTCCGCTCATCAACATCACAGCTTGGCGTGGTTGGCCATAGCTGATGCGGCGCTCCCGGTGGGAAAGCCATTGCCTGGGATCAGGCTCCGACAATCCCGCCGCATCGGTCGTCACTTCCGATTGCCACGGCCGCACCGAGCAGGACTGGAAATTCATCGGCAATATGCTTCGCCGGCGCGCCGCGCTCTGTATCGATGGCGCCGGCGGACAGTCTGGCGAAACGAGGCGCTTCTGTCTCTGGGCCGCCGCGCGTTTGGCGAGCAACCTGCCCGTCAAAATGCACAGCGAGATCGTGAACATGTACAGGCGGCGATGGCGCCCGGCCGAAAATATCGGCCGAGGGGGTCGCATTTGCGTGCGACCTGGGAGCGCGCGCCTGGCGCGCGCGGGCTGACTTGGCCGATATTCCTGCTTTGGCGCCGGAGCGCAGGCGCCCCCAGAATCAGCCGGCGCCGCGGACGCGCGAACAAGAAAGTCTCGGCCTGTCGCTCGGCTTCCTCGGCGTCGTGATTTTTGCCGCGACCCTGCCGTCGACGCGCCTCGCCGTGCCGAGCCTCGGCCCGGAATTCCTGACCGCCGCGCGCGCCCTGATCGCCGGCCTCCTCGCGGCGGGCGTCTTGCTCAGCGCGCGCCGTCCCCTGCCCCGACGGCAATTTCCGCGCCTTGCCATCGCCGCGGTTTGCCTCGTCGTGGGTTTTCCCGGCTTCAGCAGCTTCGCCATGCGCAGCCTGCCCGCCGCCCATGGCGGGGTGATCGTCGGCGTGCTGCCGTTGGCGACCGTCGTCGTCGCCGCGCTCGTCGGGCGCGAGCGCCCATCGCTGTCGTTCTGGGCCTGCGCCTTGCTCGGCGCGCTGCTGGTCGGCGGCTTTGCGCTGCGCCAGGGCGGCGGCGCGCCGCAATGGGGCGACGGGCTGCTGCTGCTCGCCATCGCCTCGGCCGCGCTCGGCTATACGCTGTCGGGCCAATTGTCGCGCGAAATGCCGGCGCGCGACGTCATCTCCTGGATCGTCGTGCTGGCGCTGCCGCTGTCAGCGCCGCTGACCCTCATCTATCGGCCCGCCGAGCCCTCCCTCGTGCCGCTCTACGCCTGGGCATGCCTCGCCTATCTCGGCGCGATGAGCATGTATCTCGGCTTCTTCGCCTGGAACGCCGGCATGGCGCTTGGCGGCGTCGCCCGCGTCTCGCAGGCGCAGCTCGCGCAGCCATTCATCACCATCGGCCTGTCGGCGCTGCTGCTCGGCGAGCGGATCGACGCAGAGACGATCGGATTCGCTGCGCTGGTGGTGGGGCTGGTGTTCGTCGGGCGAAGGCAGAGGGTTGCAGCGGCGCGGTGAGGAATGGAAGGGTCCGAGGGATCGAACCAAAACCTCGATTGTCAATATGGGGCGCCAATGACAGTCTGCGCTGGCCAGGATCGATTGGTCTCCCGCGCTTGGAACAGTGTCCCGTGCTTATTAGAAAATCCGCCGTCATGATTCTTGTCGCCGCGACCGTGGCGGCGCCCTCCATCGCCAATGCCGTATCGCTATCGGGCCAATGCAGCGCGATCAAAACAGACGCCGCCAAGGCGCAAGCCGAATTCGAAATCATTCGCGAAGCGGGTCGTTCAAGCCTTCCAGATCTGTGTGCGATCGCGCATAATATCATTCACATCGAAGACCACTCGATCTCCATCATCACGCACGACCCCGCACGATGCGGATTGACCAGTGACCAGGTCGAGTATTTCGAGGGATCGAGAGCTTATTGGATTACGCGCGCCGTGGGATGTCCGTAACGACGAGCGGCCAGTCCACGCAATAGAACGCGGGCGCTTGCAATAGCGCGCCGATTTCGGTTGGAGTCGCTCCGCCGTCATGGCGAGGGACCGAAGCGACGAAGCCATCCAGACGAGGCTATCAAAGCTCAGTCTGGATTGCTTCGTCGCTGCGCTCCCTCACAGCAATGACGGATGAAGCACCGAAAGGAAGCAACGCACCGTGAAGCGATTTCAATATCGCCCCGCTGGCCACGAATAGTTTCAGGCTTCGTCGACCCGGCGCCTCATCTTCGCCTCCAGCCCATCCCTAACGCCGGCCCATTCGGAATCGATGATGCTGAAGCGCACCGAATTGCGCTTGCGGCCGTCCGGCATTATCCGCTCATGGCGGACAATGCCTTCCTGCTTCGCGCCGATGCGAAGGATCGCCGTCCGCGATTTTTCGTTGAGCTCGTCGGTGGTGAATTGCACGCGCACGCAGCGCATCACGTCGAAAGCATAAGCGAGCAGAAGGTATTTCGCCTCGGTGTTCAAGCCTGTCCTCTGCATCGAAGCCGACAGCCAGCTATGGCCGATTTCCAGTTTTCGATTGACGAGGTCGATTTTCCAGAACCGCGCGCTGCCGACGATCCTGTCATCGCGCCTTCTGACGATCACGAATGGCATGACGGTTCCGGCTTCGCGTCCCGCGAGCGCGGCGGCGATGTAGCTGACGACAGTTTCCGGTCCGGGAATGACGCTGACCTTCAGCTTCCACAATTCGCCGTCTCGCGCGGCGTCCAGCAGGGCCGCCGCGTGCCCGGCGAGAAGGGGCCGCAGGATGGCGACGTGGCCGGTGAGCGTCGGCTGCGGGCTTTGCGGTTGATGGTTCATGCGAAGGCGCGCGTCATTCGCTCCTGCGCCCCGCCGACATCGCCTCTTCGAGCACTTCGAAAATGCGGGGATGGGCGCAGAGCGCGACGTTGAAGCGCATGAAGCCGCGTCCCGCCTCCGACAGGCTGAACACATTGCCTGGCGCAAAGACGACGTCGTTCTTCAGTCCATGTCGCGCGATGTCGGCGGCGTCGAGGCCCTCGGGCAGGCGCGCCCACAGGAATACGCCGCCGCGCGGCTGTACCCACGGCTTGAGCCCGAGGGCGCCGAGGCGGCGCATGGTCTGGCCCATTGCCGCCGACAGTTTGGCGCGCAATCCGTCAAGATGGCGGCGATGGCCGGCGTCGGATAGCAGGCGATGCTGCAGCGCCGCCGACAAATGGCCATTGCCGAGGCTGATGGCGAGCTTGATGTCGATGAGCTTGTCGACCCACTCGGGCTTGGCGGCGATATAGCCGCAGCGCACCGACGCCGAAATCGTCTTCGACAGGCTGCCGACCTGAATGACCCGGTCGAAGCCGTCGAAGCCGGCAAAACGCGGCGCTGGTTCAGGTTCGAAATCAGCGAATACATCGTCCTCGACGATGATGATGTCGTGCTTTTCAGCGAGCTTCAGCACGCGATGGGCGACAACGGCGGAAATCGTCGTCCCGGTCGGATTATGCAGCCCGGCGGTGGTCAGATAGAAGCGGGGACGATGCGCCGCAAGAATGCGCCCGAAAGCCTCGACGTCAGGCCCGTCCGGCGTGAACGGGACGCCGATCGCCTTGACGCGATGGGCGCGCAAAAGCGCCAGGAAATTGAAATAGCAGGGATCGTCGACCAATACAGAATCGCCCGGCTCCAGCAGGAAACGGCAGAGCAGGTCGAGCGATTGCGATGCCGAATTGGTGAGCAGGATCTGATTGGGATCGGCATTGACGCCGCGCTCCGCCAGGCGCCTGGCGTGATACAGACGCAAAGGGGCGAAGCCGAGCGGGTTGTCATATTCGATGCGGGCGGGCGCCGGGCCGCGCGCGATCGCGCGCAGGCCGCGCTGCACGCTGAGGTCGGGCATCCAGGATTCAGGCAGCCAGCCGGAGCCCGGCTTCAAAACATCGGGACCCGCCTGCAGCGCATGACGCATCAGCCAGAGCGGATCGATGGCGCGATCGAGCGGGGGACCCAATGCCGCCAGCGACAGCGGGCGCGTCGGCCCGGCGACATAAAAGCCCGAGCCGCGGCGCGCCACGATGGCGCCTTCGGCGATCAGCCGGTCATAGGCTTCGACCACCGTCGATTTCGACACTTTCATCGTCTCGGCAAGGCCGCGCACCGATGGCAGGCGGGCGCCCGGAGCCAGCGACCGGGCGTCGATACGCCCCTGAATGGCGGCGACGACGGAGGCGGTGAGCGTGAGGCCGGGCGCTTCGGGCGATTGGCGATCGAGCATCTGTACGCGCTTTCAGGGTGGACAGTTTGGCGAAACTGTACTCGTCTGTCTCTGGAATAGCCAGCGCATTTCGACGATCCTCGGCGAAATATTGAAGCGGGATCGCCGTCATGTTCCATTCCAGAGAAATCTTCCCCGAGACAACTCCGCCGCCAGCGCCGGCGCGGACGCCTTTATGGGCGCATTTGCGGCGGCTCGCCGCCTGGCCGTTTCGTGTGGCGGCGGCGCGCGCCTCGATGCGCCAACTCGCCGGTATGACCGACCGCGAACTGGCCGACATCCGGCTGACCCGGCAGGATCTTCGCGACGCCTCCGCGCTGTCGCTTAGCGACGATCCGACCAAGATTTTCGCGATGCGGGTTAAAGAGCGCGCCTGCCGTTAGGCCGGGCGCTCGCGGTCGCGGCGCGAGGGAGCGGGGGTCTGCCGGTCTCGTCTTGAGCGGGCGCGCGTTGCCTCTCGAGCGGCGTCGCCCGTCTTGGCCTTCCCGCTGAACCCATCAAGCCGTCGGCCGCGGCGCCGCGGCGGCGCGCGTAAAGACGATCGTGGTGCGCGTGCCCTCGCCGGGGCGCGACTCGATTTCGACCCTCGCCTTGGCGTTCTCGCGCAAAGATTGAACGATCAATGCGCTGAGCTTGCCGCGCTCGGGCCATTCGACCCCGTCGGGAAGGCCGATGCCATTGTCGGCGATGACGACGCGGCAGCCGTCGCCGTCGGAAAGGCTGTTCAGCGTGATCTCGCCGCTGTCCCGCCCGGCGAAGGCATGTTTCAGGGCATTCGTCATCAGTTCGTTGACCACCAGTCCGGCGGGCATCGCCACATTCACCGAGACCGGATAGGCGTCGACCTTGAGATCGAGCCGGACGCCCTCGACCGCATGCGAGGTGAATACGGAAGAAGCCACCTTGCTGAGATAGGCGCCGAGGTCGACCTCGTCGCTCGCGCCGCGATCGGCGAGCAGCGCATAGAGCTGCTGAATCGATTCGATCCGGCCGGCCAGACGCTCGAAAGGCGCAGTGTCCATGCGGCCGCGCGCATTGCGCGCCTCCATGCGCATCAGCGCGGTGATCATCTGCAGATTGTTCTTGACCCGATGCTGGACCTCCAGCAGCAGCGTTTCCTTCTCGCGAACCGCGCGCTCGAGCTCATCGCGCCCCTCGCCATGCGCGCTGACGTCGATCAATGCGGCAAGCCGATAGCAAGGCTTGCCGTCATCGTCCTCGATGACGTTGGAATAGGCGTCGACGATCGAGAATTGCTGATCGCCGCGCTCAAGCCTGAATGTCGCGACGAAGTCGGTCGACTCGACGATCGCCGCGCCGAGTTCGCGCGGCGTCTCCTCGCCATGGACGCGGCCGTTGAGAACGCTCCAGGGCTGATCCACCAACGCGGCGGCGCTTTGCCCGGATATTTTCTCGAATTCCGGGTTGGCGTAGACGATCCGCTCCGGCTCCTTCATTTGCGAAATGACGATGGCGATCGGGATCTGGTCGAGAAAACGCCTGAACGCGTCGCTATCGAGCGCGCCGGCGAGATCAGGCGTGGCGAGAAGCGTCTCGACCTGCTCGGCTTTCTCCGCTTCTTCGCTCATATTCCAACCATTGCTCCATGCCGCCCCTGCTCAACCCTGATAGGCGCATAGATCGGGCGAGCGGACAAGCGAGCGGGCCGCGGGGGCAAGGGCCGCCGCCTCACGCCTTCTCCAGCGCCAGCGCGATCCCCTGCCCCACACCGATGCACATCGTCGCCAGCGCGCGCCTGGCGTCGCGATCGTTCATCTCGATCGCCGCGGTCAGCGCGAGGCGGGCGCCGGACATGCCGAGGGGATGGCCGATCGCGATGGCGCCGCCGTTGGGATTCACATGCGGCGAATCGTCGGGCAGGTGCAACCCGCGCAGCACGGCGAGCGCCTGCGAGGCGAAGGCCTCGTTGAGCTCGACGACGCCAAAATCCGTGATCTTGAGGCCGAGCCGCTCCATCAGCTTCACCGTCGCCGGCACGGGGCCATAGCCCATGATGCGCGGCGCGACGCCGGCGGTGGCGAGGCCGATGATGCGCGCGAGCGGCTTCAGCCCGAACCGCGCGACGGCGGCGCCGGAGGCGACGATGACCGCCGCCGCGCCATCATTGACGCCCGAAGCGTTGCCCGCGGTCACCGTGCCGCCTTTGCGAAACGGCGTCGGCAAAGCGACGAGCTTGTCGAGGCTGGTCTCGCGCGGATGTTCGTCGCGCTCGACGCGCGTGACATTGCCCTTGCGGTCCTTGATCTCCACCGCGACGATTTCCCGGGCGAGGCGCCCGTTCTTTTGCGCGGCGGCGGCGCGCGCCTGGCTGCGCAGCGCGAAAGCGTCCTGGTCGGCGCGCGAAATCTGAAATTCCTCGGCGACGTTTTCGCCGGTCTCCGGCATCGAATCGACGCCATATTGCGCTTTCATCAAAGGATTGACGAAGCGCCAGCCGATCGTCGTGTCATAGACTTCGACATGGCGCGAGAAAGCCTCCGCCGCCTTGCCCTGCACGAATGGCGCGCGCGACATCGATTCGACGCCGCCGGCGATCGCCACTTCGATCTCGCCGGCGCGCACGGCGCGCGCCGCCGTTCCGATCGCGTCGAGGCCCGAGCCGCACAGGCGATTGATCGTCGCGCCGGGAACGCTTGTCGGCAGTCCGGCGAGCAGGCCCGCCATACGCGCGACGTTGCGATTGTCCTCGCCCGCCTGATTGGCGCAGCCGGCGAAGACGTCGTCGATCGCATGAGGATCGAGGCCGGGCGCCTTGGCGAGCGTCGCTTTGATGGCATGGGCGAGGAGGTCGTCCGGACGCACGGATGACAGCGAGCCGCCATAGCGGCCGACCGGGGTGCGCGCGCCTTCGCAAAGAAAAGCTTCGGTCATGTCGGGGCTCCGTGG
The DNA here is from genome assembly GCA_036513315.1 of Roseiarcus sp. Taxonomy (GTDB): domain Bacteria; phylum Pseudomonadota; class Alphaproteobacteria; order Rhizobiales; family Beijerinckiaceae; genus Roseiarcus. The sequence continues at coordinate 5,542 of DATBZF010000040.1, read as the reverse complement.
CGTTTGGCTGGGATATTATAGCGCAACCGGCGATGCATTCGCTATTGAGCCATTGTTCGCATGGGAGGCCATTCTTTTCATCCCATAAAGTTTGTCCAGGACGCGCGAAGCGCGCCGCCTCCGGCGGTCGTCCGAAGGACGATCCTTGACAAGCTTTTGGGGTGAAAAACGCTCCGCCATGCGAAACAATGGATCACACTCGACCCGTTCAGTTTTGGTTTGTCTCGCGTCCTGAGGACCTCCTTTGTTGGAGGCCGAATCAACGACATTGCGAGCATGCACAATTGCGAGCGGCAGTCCGGACGAATGCTTCGCATTCGCCTTGAGAACCAATCCAGACGAAGGCTTTCAGAGGCTTAGTCTGGATTGCTTCGTCGCTTCGCTCCCTCGCAATGACGTTTCAATCATCCATCGTCACGTTTTGCCACCCGCCGCCTCGCCGGACTGCAGGTCGGCGAAGCGACGGCCTTCCCGCGCGAGCTTCACGATCAGCGGCGAAGGCTCGTAGCCGGCGCCGGCGAAGGCATGCGCCTCCTCGATATCGGCGAGAACCTTGCCAAGCCCGATCGCGTCGGCCTCGAACATCGGACCGCCGCGCCAGGCGGGATAGCCATAGCCGTGGATCAGCACCACATCGATGTCGAGCGGCCGGCGCGCGATGCCGTCGCTTAAGACTTTCGCGCCTTCGTTGACGATCGCCGCGCGCACCAGCCGCTGGATCGTCTCGTTGGAGAACACGCGCTGTTCGCGGCCCTTCTGGGCGCGCACTTTGTCGATCAAGCCTTCGACCAGAGGATCGATCGCTTTTTTGCCGCCGGAATAGCTGTACCAGCCGGCGCCAGTCTTCTGGCCGAAGCGGCCGAGCAAGCAAAGTTCGTCGGCGATGGTCGCGGCGTAGCGGATATTCGGATTGAGCGTCGGCGCGAGGCGCTTGCGCCGCGCCCAGCCAATGTCGAGGCCGGCAAGATCGCCGACCGCATAGGGGCCCATCGCAAAGCCGAATTCCTCCAGCGCGCCATCGACCCCCTGTGGCGCGGCGCCGTCCTCGACCAACATGTCGACGATCGGGCGCCAGTGGGCGAGGATGCGATTGCCGATGAAGCCGTCGCATACGCCGCATACCACGGCGATCTTGCCAAGCTTCTTGGCGACGGCGACGCCGGTCGCCACCGCGTCTCTGGCGCTGGCCGGCGCCTCGACGACTTCGACGAGGCGCATCACATTGGCGGGCGAGAAGAAATGCAGGCCGATCACATCGGCGGGGCGCCCGCTCGCCGCGCCGATGGAGCCGACATCGAGATAGGACGTGTTGGTGGCGAGCACGGCGCCGGGCCTGGCGATGGCGCCGAGCCGCGCAAAAATATCTTTCTTGACGTCCATATCCTCGAACGCCGCCTCGACGACGAGATCGCAATCAGCAAGCGCGGCGAATTCGCTGCCCACTGCGACGTTGGCGTTGCGCGCTTCATATTGGCCTGCATCGAGCCGGCCGGATTTGAGCTGACGGTCCCAGGGCGCGGCGATGCGCTTGCGCCCCGCTTCGACCGCGGCCTCGCTCGTCTCGACAACCGAAACGCGGTAGCCCGCGTCCGCGAAAGCGACTGCGATTCCCGCGCCCATCGTGCCGGCGCCAATGATGCCGACGCGCGCGACAGGGCGCGGCGCGATCCCTTCGATCTGCGGCGCGCGGGGCGCTTCGCGTTCCGCGGCGAAGACATAGCGCATCGCCTTCGACTGGTCGCTTTGCAGGCACTCGATGAACGCCGCGCGCTCGCGCGCCATGCCTTCGACGAAAGGAAGCTCGGCCGCCAGCAACACTGTCTTCGCGGCAATCATCGGCGAAGCGTGGCCGCGCGATTTCTGCGCAACGCCGGCCAGCGCCGCGTCGATTTCGGCGCGATCAAACGCCGGCGCGGCGCCTTCGCTGAGGCGGCGGATCGGGCGCCCGATCAGCGAGCGCGCGAGCGTGATCGCCTCCTCGCGCAAATCGCCGGCGGCGATGGAATCCGCGACGCCGAGCGCGAGCGCTTCCTCCGCCTTGACCTGTCGTCCGCTCGCCGCCAGATCGATGGCGGCGCGCAGGCCAATCAGGCGCGGCAGGCGCTGGGTCCCGCCGGCGCCGGGGATAAGGCCGAGCTTGACCTCCGGCAGGCCGACGATCGCGCGCGCATCGAGCACACGCGCGTGGCAGGCGAGCGCGAGTTCAAAGCCGCCGCCGAGCGCCGTGCCATGTACGGCGGCGACGACAGGTTTCGTCGAAGCTTCGACGATCGTGAGAACATCGGGCAGTCCCGGCGGCAGCGGCGGCTTGCCGAATTCGCGAATGTCGGCGCCGGCGACAAAAGTGCGCCCCTCGCAGGCGATGACGATCGCCGCAACGTTCGTATCCTTGTTGGCCGTCTCGATCGCCGCGACGAGGCCCTGGCGCACGGCGCGCGACGAGGCGTTGACGGGAGGATTGTCGATCAGGATCAGCGCGACATCGCCGTGGCTTTGGCTGCGAACGACCGGCGCAACAGGATCATCTGACAATGGCCGCCTCCCTTTTCGCCGAGCGTTGCGGCGCCGCCATCCCTAGCGCCACGTTCATCGTTGTGCAAACGGCGCCTCGATTACGAGATTTGACCCAAACGATCGCGAGCGGAATTCCCCATTGTTTGCATGGCGGAGCGTGTGCGCGAGAGGAATTCGAAGTCAAGGATCGCCTTTAGGCGACCGCCTCCGGCGGCGACCACTTTGTGGTCGTCCTTGAGTTCGAATTCCTCTCGCGCATAATCGCCTCCATGCAATCAATGAGTTGCTGTCGCCACGGGCGCTATCCGTCCCCCTATGACCCCAGACGACCGCGCCGGTTTATGTTGCAAACCTCTCGCTGACCAGCGCGAACAGCGCCCGCGCCGCCTGCACCTCGCCGCCTTCCGGACCATGCGCACGCGCCGAGGGGTTCCAGGCGTAAATGTCGAAATGCGCCCAGGCTTTCGCATTGGCGACGAAGCGCTGCAGGAACAAAGCGGCGGTGATCGAACCCGCGAAGGGGCTGCCAGGCGCATTGGTGAGATCGGCGATCTTGCCAGCGACCATCTTGTCGTATGGGCGCCAGAGCGGCAGGCGCCAGAGCGGATCGCGAACCGCCGCCGCGTGGCGCGCGATATCGCCGGCGAGCGCCTCGTCGTCGGTGTAGAAGGGCGGCAGGTCGGGGCCGAGCGCGACGCGCGCGGCGCCGGTCAGCGTCGCAAAATCGAACAACAGCGCCGGCGTCTCTTCATCGGCGAGCGCGAGCGCATCGGCGAGGATCAATCGTCCCTCGGCGTCGGTATTGCCGATCTCGACGGTGAGGCCTTTGCGGCTCTTCAGCACATCGCCTGGCCGGAATGCGTTGGCCGAAATCGAATTCTCGACGATCGGAACAAGCGTGCGCAGCCGCACGTCCAGACCCGCCTGCATGATCATGCGCGCCAGGCTGAGCGCCGCCGCCGCGCCGCCCATGTCCTTCTTCATGATCTCCATCGCGCTCGGCGGTTTGATGTCGAGGCCGCCAGTGTCGAAAGTGACTCCCTTGCCGACCAGCGTCACCTTGGGGGCGTCGGCGCGGCCCCACGTGAAATCGACAAGGCGCGGCGCCTGCCCGGCGGCGCGGCCGACGGCGTGAATGAGCGGCAGGTTGCGTGCGATCAGATCGTCGCCGCGCATGACTTCGGTCCTGGCGCCGAAGCGCTCGGCGACGTCCAGAGCTTCGCGCTCCAGCGCATCGGGGCCAAGATCATTGGCCGGCGTGTTGACGAGATCGCGGCCGAAGGCGACAGCTTCGGCGATTGAGGCAGTCCGAACGGCGTCGACATTGTCGGGCGCGACGAGGGCGGGCTGCGCTTTGGTCGCGGCGCGATAGCGCGAAAAGCGATAAAGTCCGAGCAGGAAGGCGAGCGCGCCGAGGCTCGCATCATGCGGCGCATTGGCGAAACGATAGGTCCCCGCTGGCAGAAGGCTGGCGAGCTTGCCGGGCAGCAGCGGCTCGCGATCGCGCGCTTCGGCATTCTCCAAGCCGAAGAGGACGCCGGCAAGGCCGCCTGTAGCGTCGGGCAGAAGCTGAATCTGGCCGGGCGAAGCGTCGAAGCCGGCAGCCTCCGCGAAAGCGGCGGCCGGCGCAGCCAGTCCCGCACGGATATCGCCCCAAGTCGCCTTGGTGACGAAAGTGATCGGAATGGCGTTTGGGGTCGGCGCGGCGAAGGACAATGACAAGCGGACGGCTCCTTGTGCGCTGGAATGAGGGACGGCGGGGGTGACGCGTTAACGAGTCGTTAGCGTTAACAATTTATTGCTTTGCCTTCATCCGGCGCCGTTGGGAGGCCTATATCATGCCGATATTTTCATCTCCGCAAGCCCGGCCCGCCTCCCGCAACCAGCTTCGCAAGGCCGCCTTCATCGTTTTCGTCGGCGCGCTCTTCGCCTTGGGCGGTTGCCGCGACAATGGCGACATTACGGGCTCGATCGGCGAGACCAATCAGCCGCTGCCGAAGTCGGATGCGGATTTGCGCGCCTATGCGGAAGATTGGGGCAAGCGTTACGATTCCAACCCGGGCGAAAAAGTCGCCTCGATGAATTACGCCAAGGCGTTGCGGGCGCTGACGCGCTACGCCGAGGCCGCCGCCGTAATGCAGGCGGCGGCTGTCAAGGCCCCCAAAGACATGGATGTGTTGGGCGCCTATGGCAAGGCGCTCGCCGACGCCGGTCAATTGCAGCAGGCGGCCGATGTGCTCAGCCATTCCTATACGGCGGAGCGGCCGAACTGGTCGAATATGTCGGTGCAGGGATCGATCGCCGATCAGCTCGGCGATCATGTCGGCGCACAGGGATTTTACCGGGACGCGCTGAAAATTGCGCCGGGCGAACCCACCATTTTGAGCAATCTCGGGCTCTCCTACGCTTTGACCAAGCAATTGCCGCTCGCCGAGCAGGTTATGCGCGAGGGGGCGGCCAATCCGCGCGCCGATTCGCGGGTGCGGGACAATCTCGCGCTGGTTCTCTCGCTCGAAGGCAAGTTCGCCGACGCCGAACAGGTCGAACGGCAGGATCGCTCGCCGGAGGCGGCCGCCGCCAATGTCGCCTCGATCCGCCAGATGATCGCCCAATCCAATTCCTGGCGCGACATTCAGGCGCTCGACGCCAAGAAGCGCGCCGCCAGGCCGGCGCCAGCCGAACGGCCCGTCGCGGCGGCGGACCGGCCGGCCGGTTAGAAACAAAATATCGACGAATTCCGTTTTTTAGAATATTCTCAACGAACGCCCGTTGTCTTCGACGAGCGCGGCTGCGCATTGATGGCGGCGAGGCGCCCCGAGGAACAGCCGAGGAAACTAAACCGGCCGGCAAGGCCTTGATATCTATGGAGTCGCGGGATTAAACCCAAGGATGTTCATCGCCGCGCCGCGTCGTTTCCGCTGCGGCTTGTCCCACGGGTGTCCGGTTGAGCAGTAAAGCCTGTCACGCGGAAAGGTCTAAGGGGAGCCAAACCTCTCGGCGTCTTGGCCGGGCTTGTCCCGGCCATCCA
>DATBZF010000039.1:0-3553 GCA_036513315.1 Roseiarcus sp. | reverse complement strand
GCCGCGCTACGACGAGAAGCGCCTGTTCGCCATCGTCGATGCGCTTGACGCCGTCGCCAAAGAGACCGGCAAAACAATTCCGCAGACCGCGCTCAATTGGCTGCTGCGCCGTCCGACCATCGCCAACGTCATCATCGGCGCGCGGAACGAAGAGCAGTTGCTCGAGAACATCGGCGCCGTCGGCTGGAAACTGACGCCCGAGCAGCTGGCGAAGCTTGACGCGGCGAGCGACGTCGAGCCGGCCTATCCGGTCTGGCACCAACGCGGATTTCCAATCCTCAACGAAAGGGCGGCGCAAAGCTGAAGGCCACGCGGGGAGCGGCGAGCGGCGATGCTCCCATGCCCGCGAAGGCGGACCTCTTAGAATGCGTTACGGTCGTGATAGGTCTGCAAAAACTGGCGCACGCGCGGCTCCGGGCTCTCGTGGAACACGCGGCGCGGCGGGCCCTCGTCGACGATACGGCCCTCGTCGATGAAGGCGATGCGGTCGGCGACGTGAGCGGCGAAGCCCATCTCGTGGGTGACGATCAACATCGTCATGCCTTCCGCCGCGAGGCTCTTCATCACCTCCAGGACTTCGCCGACCAGCTCGGGATCGAGCGCCGAGGTTGGCTCGTCGAACAGCATGAGCCTCGGCTGCATCGCGAGCGCGCGGGCGATGGCGACACGCTGCTGCTGGCCGCCCGACAGACGTGACGGATAGGCGTCGGCCTTGGCGGCAAGCCCGACCCGGGTCAGCATCGCCATTGCACGATCCGCCGCCTCGCGGGCCTGAAGTCGGCGCACACGCCGCAGCGGCTCGGCGACATTGCTGAGCGCGGTCATGTGCGGCCAAAGGTTGAAGTGCTGGAACACCATGCCGATCTCGCGGCGCATCTCGCGCAAATTTCGTGCGCCCATCGGCCGACGCGTCCCATCGGACGCGTCCACGTAGCCGATCAGCCTGCCGTCGATCCGCAGATCGCCGGAATCGTAAGGCTCCAAAAAATTCACGCATCGGAGCAGCGTACTCTTGCCCGACCCGCTCGGCCCGATCAGGCAGACGACCTCGGAGCGCCCCACTGAAAAGTCGACGCCCCGCAAAACCTGGTGGGCGCCGAAACTCTTGCTGACCCGCGCAAGCTCGATCATCGGGGCGCTCACGGGCTCGCCTCCTCATGCGCGAGATAGGCCGTCACCCGGGCTTCGATTCGGGCGCCCAGGCGCGACACCCCTTCGACCAGAAGCCAGTAGAAGGCCGCCATGGCGAAGATCGCGTCGAACGCCGTGAACGTCTCCGCCGCCATCGTCTGCACCTGATACATGAGCTCCGGCACGGTGATGATCGACAATACCACCGTCTCCTTCGAGAGGATGATCAGCATGTTGACGATCGCCGGAACAGCGGCGATGAGAGCGCCCGGCAGCAGGACCCGCATCATCGTATCGAACGGCGGCATGCCGACGCTGACCGCCGCCTCGATCTGGCCGACTGGCACGGCCGCGAAGCCGGCGCGAAAGATCTCGGCGAAATACGCCGACGAGTAGAGCCCGAGGCCCAGGATGCCGGCTGCGGTGGCGCTGAGCCTGAGCCCGATCGACGGACCGCCAGCGTAAAGCAGGAAGAGCTGCACCAGAAAGGGCGTGCCGCGGAACATTTCGATGAACGCCCTGATGAGCCAGTTGAGCGGCGGGATTCGCAGCCGCCTAAGAAGCGTGATCGCGAAGCCAAGAATGAGGCCGAGCGCGCCGCCCGCGGCCCAGCACAGGATGGTGACGCCAAAGCCGCTCAGAAGGGAGGGCGCATAGCGCCAGAAGAGGTCCAGGTTCATCGCGCGCCTGCCTTCGCCAGGCGCTGCTCCGCGAGTCCGCCCAAACCCGCCAGGCAAAGGTTGATCGCGAGATAGAACAGGCCACCGCCAACATAGGCCTCGAGCGGCCGATAGGTCTGGGAGGCGATGTTCATGCTGACGCGGGTGAGTTCGGCGATGCCGACCACCGAAACGAGCGAGGAGGCCTTGATGAGGAGGATGAATTCGTTGATGAGCGGCGGCGTCGAAATTCTCAGCGCCTGCGGCAGAAGGACGCGCCGCCAGATATCGAGGCCGGAAAAGCCGAGGGCGATCGCGACCTCCCCCTGCCCGCGTGGCACAGCGTTGAGCGCGCCGCGCAGGATCTCCGCCTGATAGGCCGCCGACGACAGCGCCAGCGCCCCGACCGCCGCCACGATCGCCGGCACGTCGAGCCCGTATTCGGCAAGAAAATAATAGATGAACAGGAGCTGCACGAGCAGCGGAACACCGCGGAACGCGCTGACGTAAGCGCCGCCGAGACGCTTGAGCCATAGGCGCGGCGAAACGCGAGCGGCGCAGATAAGCGCGCCGATCACAAACCCGAACGCGATGCCGGCGAAGGAAACGGCGACCGTCGTCGCCGCAGCCTGCGTCAGATAACCGAAAGAATGGAGGATGACCTCAGGTTTCATTACGGCGGCGCACGAGGAGCCGCCGGCGCCGCGCCCCCGCGTCCAAGGCTACGTCAGATGGAGGGTTGGGGCACCGTTTTCGGCAGGTCCATCGTCTGTCCGAACCAGGTCTTCTGGATCTTCGCCATCGTCCCGTCGGCCTCGACCTTGAGGATCGCCGCGTTGATGGCGTCAATCAGCGTCTGGTCATCCAGCCGTCCCACCCAGGAGAAATAGGTCGGCTGGCCGAATGGCGGCATCACCATCGCGAAAGCATCGGAGCGCTGCTGCGCGGCGTAGGCGAGGTTCGGCAGCGAATTGACCGAAGCGTCGATGCGTCCGGCGGCCAGGTCGGCGTAGGATTGGTTGTTGTCGACATATTCCTTGACTTCGACCGGCTTCGGCAACTTCGCGGCGAATTCCTTGAGCTGGGCGACCTGGGAGGTGCCCTTCTGGCCGCCGACTGTCCTGCCGGCGATATCCTCGGGCTTCATGATGGTCTTGTCGTCGGCGCGCTTCATCAGCGCCGCGGTCGCGTCAGCAATCGGAATCGTGAACGCGTAGTGCTTCATGCGCTCCTTGGTGATGGTCACCGGCGCGATGCAGAGGTCGAACTTCTTCGCTTCTAGCCCAGGCAGAACGCTGGTCCACGGCAGATCGAGATAGGTGACCTTGAGCCCCATCTCCTTGCCGACGGCGTCGACGAGATCGCGGTTAAGCCCCTTGTAGGTTCCATTGTCGGAGATATCGAACGGCGGGAACTGCATTTCGGTCGCGGTGGCGAGCACGCCGCGCTTCTTGATCTCCGCCAGCGTATCGTCGGCGAAGGCGGAGCCCGTCACGCCGAACAAGGCGCCCGAAGCCGCGACCCCGGCCAATCCGCGTCGAAGCGCGTCGCGCCGGGTCAAGGCGAACTTGTCGAATTGCGTCATCACAGATCTCCCATGGACGCGGTTTGACGCGGCTACTTTGGTGAGCCGTTCAAACGCCGAAGGACCCCGCCACGCCGGCGAAAGGGACAGTCCTTGCGTCTGGGATCAATGTTGACGAGCGCCTGCCGGCTGTCAATTGCGACGTCGTTGTCGTCGCGTCGCGGCGGCCGGCTGGCGG
>DATBZF010000038.1:0-6113 GCA_036513315.1 Roseiarcus sp. | reverse complement strand
AGCCGCCAACTTCGAAAGTTTCTTGCAACGGCACGGCGTGCGGACGAATGCTCCGCATTCGCCTTGGGATGGCCGGGACAAGCCCGGCCAAGACGCCGAGAGGTTCTATTCCACTTAGATTCTCTCGCGTGACGGGACTTTTTAGCGCAAACCGGACAGCCGTGGGACACGCCCGACCATGACGGAGAGAGACTGGGCGAGCGATTGCCGGGCCGAGCCGCCTTGTCAATAATAACGCGGGATCGGGCCGTTGTGCGGCGTCATGCGTTCGGAAAGGTCGAACATCAATTCGTCGACGTAGCACCAGCCCCAACCCTCGGGCGGATCATAGCCTTCGATGATCGGATGCTGGGTCGCGTGAAAATGTTTGGTGGCGTGCTGGCCCGGCGATTGATCGCAGCAGCCGACGTGGCCGCACGCGCGGCAGATGCGCAGGTGCAGCCAGACATCGCCCGTTCGCAGGCATTCCTCGCAGCCCAATGCGCTGGGCGTCACGTCGCGGATCGTCTTGAGATGCGTGCAATGACCAGCCATGGCCGCTCCTTCGATGAGAGATCAAGCATTCGAGTCGACGCAAGCGCGGCGGCGCGTTCGGCGACAAGCCCTCGTCGGTCTCCCTCCGCGCCTCGCTCGCCTATCCCTCAGTAAGCACCGGAATGATCGAGGCGACCAGCAACAAAGCCATCGCGATGTTGAAGGGCCGCACGAAGCGCGGATTGCTGAGCACCCTGCGCATCGCCGTACCGAACAGAACCCAGGCCGCAACGCACGGCAAGGTCACGATGCCGAAGACGAGCGCCACGACGATGACGGAGCGGGTGTAATCTTCGGACACGGCGTAGGCCGTCAAGGCGCCCACTGCGATGAACCAAGCCTTGGGATTGATCCATTGGAAAGCCGCCGCGCCAAAGAAGCCTAGCGGATTGCCGCTATATTCCTTTTCGCCGACGGGTCCTGCGAGCGCCAGCTTCGCCGCCAGCCAAAGCATATAGGCGACGCCTGCATAGCGCATGATCGGCAGAAGCGCGGGAAACCGCGTGAAGATCGCATCGAGGCCGATTCCGACCAGCCCCACCATCAGTGCAAAGCCGAGGCCGACGCCCAGCATATGGGGGATCGTGCGGCGAAAGCCGAAATTGACGCCCGAGGTCAGCAACATCAGATTGTTGGGGCCGGGCGTGATCGCCGAAACAAAGCAAAAGACGATCAGTGCGTAAAGAATGCCGAACCGCATAGCCCGTCAATTCGCTTTCATGCCATTGAGGGAATCGAGGCGCGGCTATAGACCTTTTTCACGGCATTGGCGAATGGCGGCGGGCGACAGTCAGCGGTCTTCCTTCGATCCCGGAAACATCACGCGCGATCCCGGTGGCAGTCGATGGCTCGCATCGAGCCGGCCCGTCTTGCGTCGCGTCAGGAATCTCGGCCGCCGCGACGTAATGGTCTTGCCGCGCCGGCGCGCCCGCGTCCGCGTGGTCGCGATCTCGCCGAGATGCGCGCTTGCCGGTTCGGCGCACCCTTCTTCGCGCTCGACGAGCGCAGGCAGCCCGAGAAAACGCGCCCAGAGCCGCCACTCGGCTCCGATCTCGCTGTCGTCGTTTGCTTCATGCAAGGTGACGGAAAGATCGGGGTCACGATGGGCGAGACGGACTTCATAGTGAAAGATTCCGTCCTGCAAAGCGCTCAGCCGCAGAACGACGCCGCGATAGGCGTTCGGCGCCATCGCGATATGCATGAACACGCCGGCGACGCTGCGCGCGATCACCACACGGTCGCGCGCCAGCAATACAACGCGCCGCCGTCCGTCGGCGCGCGGGTCGGAAACTTCGATCCGCCTGGGCTCCGCGACGCCGGGCTTGGGCGCGTGGGCGGCCGCAACGCCTGAAAGGCTTCTGGATCGCTCCGCCTGCATGTGATGATCTCCCGTGCGCTCGTTTGGTGGCGGGAGATTGGCGGTCGGCGGCCTGCCGGTCGCCTAATATCTGTGGTTAAGCGGCGTTGAATCGGCCTTTTTGCCCGGCATTCCGCGGGGATGGCTGGCGCGTGCTTTCCCAATTCAATCGAATTCGATGCAAATTCTTTGCGGCTGTAAACAATCCGGGATCGCCGGCTGGGATCACATCTGTCTGCGGTATTGGACGAAGCCCGAGCGCTCTGCGACTTTGTCATAAAGCTTCATCGCGGTCAGGTTGGTTTCATGCGTCATCCAATAGACGCGCGGCGACCCCGCAGCTTTCGCCCGTTCATAAACCGCCTCGATCAGCGCCCGCCCAACGCCCTTGCCGCGGGCCGCCTCATTGGTGAACAGATCCTGCAAATAGCAGGTCGGTCCAATCATCGCGGTGTTGCGATGGAAGAGATAATGGACGAGGCCAAGAAGCTGGCCTCGCTCTTCCGCCACCATCGCGTGAACCGGCTCATAAGCGTCGAAGAAACGAGACCACGTCGTGCCTGTGACCTCGGCGGGCACGACGCGCTCATAAAAGCTGTTATAGCCTTCCCATAGCGGCGACCATTGCGCGAAATCTGCCGGCGCGACGGAACGCACGGTCAACACGTCGGACATGATGAAGCTCCACAATCGCGGGCGCCGCTTTCATCGCGGCCGGACGATCTGTTCTTCCGCTTTGATTTCTTAATGTTCGTGTTCGCGCGGATCCGGCTCTGCCGGGTCGCGCCGCGATCCGCGACGAAAAGATTCAGCGGCTCGCTTGCGCGTGTCGAACGCCGCACGAGCCAGCGCCTTCAACGGGGCGGCGAAACGGCCGAAACGATCGACCCCGGCGACAAAACGCTGCCCGCGCGTCAGCTCGCGATCGAGCGCGGCCATCGTTTTCGAAAGTTCCGGCTCCTTGTCGTCGAGCCAGATGTTGACGATCCGCGCCCAGGACAGCGCGAGGCCTTGCAATTTGAGAGCCCCGGCGCCCCCCTCGCTGTCGATGCCGGCCGCCTCGAGCATGAAGCGCATGGAATTGACGGCGACCTGGTTGAAGGCGAGTGCGGACAATGGGTCGCGGCGCAGCCATTGGCTGACCTCGCGCAAGCCCTCGCGGTAGGGGCTCATCGCGTCGAGCCGGCGCATCAACACGTCGAACAACCGCTCTTTGGGCGTTTCGCTCGCCATTTCGTCGCTCGCATGCTGCAGTACGATCCGATCGATGCGCTTGGAAAAGCCAGCCAGCACGGCGCCCTTGGAAGGAAAGGAATCGCGGAAATCGGCGAGCGAGACGCCAGCCTTGGCCGAAATCGCCGATATCGAAATCTCTTCGAACCTTTGTTCGGCCGCCAGCGCCATCAGCGCATCGACGATGCGCGCGCGAGGATCGCCTCCCCCGCCATGGCCTTTGGCGGCGGGAGCGGCGGCTGGTTCCTTGTCCTGGGCCATGAGACCTCCTTTTGCCGTTTCACCCAATGTAGGCGCTGGCGCGGGTTCCGCCAAACAGAAGCGGAGAAGCGGTCCCGCGCGGTCTTTCCAACCGGGCGGTCTTTCGCCGCCCGCCGGAATGGCGAACGATCGTCCTGGTGTCGTATCGTCAGCCAATAGGCGCCGTTTAGTCCACCCTATCCAGCGATATCAAAGCCTTGCGGTGCGGTTTTGTCCACTTCTGACTTCGGAGCGGGTGAAATGGCCTTGGCGGCGCGTGTTCGCTTTCGGCGAGACGACGACTATTATATTTTTAAAAAATATAATTGTCGAGGCATTGTTTCTCTAAAATAGAAAGATGGATGGCGCCCTGGGCGGCTTCGGTCATGTCACGGGGCCAGAAATGGCGGCAATCATTGCTGGCCCTGACAGGCGGGGATAATCTTGGCCTCGATTTGCGCTCTATCCGAGAGGAAGGCGGCCAATGAATCGAAGAAGCCTGTTGAAGGCGTTGGCGGCGGCGATCGCCTCCGCGCCCGGCCTTTTGGCCACCGCGCTCTTTCCGTCGCCGGCCTCGGCGGTCGCTCGATCCGCTTCTCGCATCCGTCCCGGCGATCCGGCGTGGCCAGCGCAGGCGGATTGGGATCGGCTGAGCCAGGCTGTCGGCGGGCGGCTGGTCAAAGTCGTCTCGCCGCTGGCCGCCTGCGCGTCCGCGCCGTCCAGCGACGATTGCACGCAATTGTTCAAGGAATTGAAGAATCCCTATTATCTCGGCGACGAAGTCGGGCTGACCCAGACCCTCGGCTGGGTCGACGCCTGGACCTCGCAGCCGAGCGCCTATGCAGTCGCCGCCAGGACGACCGAGGATGTCGTCGCGGCGGTCAATTTTGCGCGCCAGAACAATCTGCGCCTCGTCGTCAAGGGCGGCGGCCACAGCTATCAGGGCACATCCAATTCTGCCGATTCCCTGCTGGTGTGGACGCGGGGCATGAACGCCATCGCTTTGCACGAGGCCTTTGTCGGCGCCGGCTGCGCAGGCGCCGCCGCGCCACAACCGGCCGTCACCATCGAGGCGGGCGCGATCTGGGAACAGGCCTATGATGCGGTGATGACCAAGGGCGGCCGCTATGTCCAGGGCGGCGGCTGCCTGACGGTCGGCGTCGCCGGCCTGATCCAGGGCGGCGGTTTTGGCAGTTTCTCGAAAGGCTTCGGCATGGCGGCGGCGAGCCTTCTGGAAGCTGAGATCGTCACCGCCGACGGCGCGGTGAAAATTGCCAATGCCTGCGCCAATCCGGATCTGTTCTGGGCGCTCAAGGGCGGCGGCGGCGGCGGCTTCGGCGTGGTGACGCGACTCACTTTGCGCACGCACGACCTGCCGGAATTCGTCGGCGCCGCGATCTTGACGATCGAGGCGAAATCGGACGATGCCTATCGGCGGCTGATCGGCAGGATCGTCGCGTTCTATAACGAGGCGCTGTTCAATCCCCATTGGGGCGAGCAGATCGCATTCCGGCCCAGCAATGTTCTGATGATCAATATGACGTTCCAGGGTCTTGGCCAGCAGCAGGCGCAGGCGACCTGGAAGCCGTTCCTCGACTGGCTGGCCGCCGCCCCGCAAGATTTCACGATGACGCGGCCGCCGATCATCATCGCCTTGCCGGCCCGGAGTTTCTGGGACCCCGGCTTTCTCAAGATGCTGCCGGGCGTAGTCATTGCCGATGATCGCCCCGGCGCGCCCGCCGCCAATGTGTTCTGGGCCGCCACTCTGGGCGAAGCGGGCTGGGTGCTGCACGGCTATCAATCCGCCTGGCTTCCCGCTTCCCTTCTCCGGGATGGCCAACAGGACAGCCTCGCCGACGCGCTATTCGCTGCGTCGCGGCGCTGGGGCTTTGCGCTCCATCTCAACAAGGGCCTCGCCGGCGCCCCGCCCGAGGCGATCGAAGCGGCGAAAGATACGGCGATGAATCCCGCTGTTGTCGACGCTTTCGCGCTGGTCATCAGCGCCGCCGAAGGGCCGCCGGCCTATCCCGGCATCGCCGGTCACGAACCCGATATCGCCGCCGCGCGCGCTCACGCGCAGGCGATCGAAGGCGCGATGAGCCAATTGCGCAAACTGGCGCCGAGCCCCGGCGCCTATTTCGCGGAGAGCAATTTCTTCGAGGAAACGTGGCGGGAATCTTTCTGGGGGCCGAATTACGCGAAGCTGCTTGCGATCAAGGACAAATACGATCCCGACGGACTGTTCTTCGGCCATCACGGGGTCGGCAGCGAACGCTGGAGCGCAGATGGGTTTACGCGATTGAGCTGAAGGCCGCGAGGCGCCGCGGCCGGAGCGGGATAATATTTGGTGGAACCGTCTGGGCGTCATTGCGAGGGAGCGCAGCGACGAAGCAATCCAGACTGAGCTCTGTCAGCCTCGTCCGGATTGCTTCGTCGCTGCGCTCCCTCGCAATTGTGCAGGTTCACAATTTCGTTGATCGGGCCTCCGATAGGAAGGAGGTGCAGGGTAGGAGACAAAAGCTTCAACAGCATTCGTCCGGGCTGGTTCTCAGGAAGAAGGCGCGGGCCGCGCCAGCGGGAGACCAACACCAACTGAAACGGTCGAGTGTGATCCATCGTTTCGCATGGCGGAGCGTGTTTCACCGCTGAGACCTTTGTCAATGACGACCGCGAAAGCGGTCGCCGCCTTCGGCGGTGGCCTGAAAGGCCATCATTGACAAAGGTCTCAGCGGTGAAAGAATTGCCTCCA
>DATBZF010000037.1:0-50769 GCA_036513315.1 Roseiarcus sp. | reverse complement strand
CGTTGTCAGGGCTGACCGCGCCGTTGGTTTCCACCGTCATGGTCAGCTTGTCGTAATCGAGAATCTGCCCTTCGCGAGTGTTCTCGACCTTGTACGAAACCTTCTTCACCGGGCTGAATAGCGAATCCACCGGGATAAGGCCGATCGGCGCGTCCTCCGGGCGGTTGCGGTCGGCGGGGACATAGCCCTTGCCGGTCGTCACCGTGAATTCAAAGCGGATTTCCGCGCCCTCGTCGAGCGTGCAGATCACGAGGTTCGGGTTGAGAATCTGGATGTCGCCGGTCGTCTGGATTTCGCCGGCCGTCACCGCGCCAGGACCGTGGCGCTTGAGCACGAGACGCTTGGGGCCCTCGCCCTGCATCTTGACGGCGATATCCTTGACGTTGAGCACGATGTCGACGACATCCTCGCGCACGCCGGGGATCGACGAGAATTCATGCAGCACGCCGTCGATATGGATCGAGGTGATCGCCGCGCCTTGCAGCGACGACAACAGAATGCGGCGCAGCGAATTGCCGAGCGTCTGGCCGAAGCCGCGCTCCAGCGGTTCGGCGACGACGGTGGCGAAGCGACGGGGATCGTCGCCATGCACGACTTCGAGTTTCTTGGGCTTGATGAGTTCTTGCCAGTTCTTCTGAATCACTTGGATCGCCTTCCATTCGACGAGGCCGGGGGGACGAATTCCCACCGCCTTCCGCGGATGCATTTTTTTCAGACAAGCGCGTCGCGGCTTCGCGCTTTGCAGCAGTTCAAGGCGCGCTCAGACGCGCCGACGCTTGCGTGGCCGGCAGCCGTTATGGGGGATCGGCGTCACGTCGCGGATGGAGGTGACGTTGAAGCCCGCCGCCTGGATCGCGCGCAATGCCGATTCACGGCCCGAACCCGGTCCGGAAACCTCAACCTCGAGCATGCGCATGCCATGTTCGGAGGCTTTCTTGACCGCGTCTTCGGCGGCCATCTGGGCGGCGAAAGGCGTCGATTTGCGCGAGCCCTTGAAGCCCATCGTGCCGGCCGACGACCATGAAATGGTGTTGCCCTGCGCGTCGGTGATGGTGATCATCGTATTGTTGAACGTCGAATTCACATGGGCGACGCCCGAAACGATATTCTTGCGTTCGCGACGGCGGACGCGGGTCGCTTCCTTAGCCATAGTTCATTCCTTACAAAGCGCCTGCGGCGCGAAAAATCAGGGAAACCTTCAGCAGTCCAGCCGTCACTTCTTCTTGCCGGCGATCGCCTTCGGCTTGCCCTTGCGGGTGCGGGCGTTGGTATGGGTGCGCTGGCCGTGCACCGGCAGGCCGCGACGATGGCGGAGGCCGCGATAGGCGCCCAAATCCATCAGGCGCTTGATATTGACCGCCACTTCACGGCGCAGGTCGCCCTCGACCATATAGTCGCGGTCGATCGTCTCTCTGATCTGCAGCACTTCCGAATCGGTCAATTGCGCGACGCGACGCTCCGGCGGGATATGAACCTTCTCGACAATTTCGGCGGCCTTCTTGGCGCCGATGCCGTGAATATATTGAAGCGCAATGATGACGCGCTTGTTGGTCGGAATATTGACGCCTGCTATACGAGCCAAGCTCTTTCTCCATATGGCCGCGCCGGAGCGCGGGGCTGAAACGCCCAAGACGTCCGGTGGAGGCCGGCCCTTGTCGAGGGATCCAAAACGCAAACGAGCCCGGTCGCACAAAGCGGCGCCGGGACCCAGAACCATTCGGGATCGCGGCTATTTAGTCGCTCACCGCGGCCGCGTCAACCGCCAAGTCGCCGTTCGCGCCTCTGTTCGAGCGCGCCGCATAGTGCAAAAGACAAATTTCAGAAAAGGATTTCTTGAAAAGAGAAAGCCTTGCCGCCCAACGCGAGAGTTCTCGCGCATCGGTCGCGGGGGCGTCTCGGCGCGCCGATCCTCGCGCTCGATCCCGGCCCGGCGCTGCTCGACGTCGCACGCGCAAGGCTCGCCGATTTCGCCAATGTCCGTTTCACGGAAGCGACTTTCGAGGAATGGCCGATGGCGCCGGCGGCGTTCAAGCTCGTCGCCGCCGCGGTGTTCGGCAATGTGTCGATGCCGCTCAAAGCCCCACTCGGACCGGCGCTCGATCGCCTTTATCGGCGCTATGCGCCCCGCCTCATCGAGTCGGCGCCGGGCGATTGGTATCTGCCCGGCGGCGTCCTCACGAAACTCTTCGCCGATACGCAGCTATTCGGCCCGGCAACGCATAAAGCCTATCCATGGACGCGCCGGCATGACGCCGCCGACTACGTCGCCCTGCTGTGCACAAGATCTGACTGCCAGATGTTGGACCCCGCCGCGCGCGACGCGCTGACCGCCGCGGTGGCGGAGGCGATCGAGACGCATGGCGGGGCGTTTGAAGCGGGCTATGAGGCGCATCTCTATATGGCGCGCCGCCTGTAACTGATTCGGCGCAAGATTCGGCGACGGCCGCAGGGCCGCGCAACCGGAGTTTCGCCGTGTCTGCGAACTTGAGCGTTCAAACCTCAACGTTCGTCAACGCCAAGCGGCGCGGTCAGAAATGTTCGCACGATCGGGTTGATGATGTCGGGCCGGGTCAGCGGCGCCATATGGCCGCCCTCCGCGATCTCGCGATAGGTCCAGTGGGGACAATGGCGGCGTAGCAGCGCATTGATCGCGCGAATGGGCGCCACGGTGTTGGGATCGCAGACGACAAGCGTGGCGCGCGGCAGCAGGCGCGCCCATTGCGCGAGGGGCGTGCTCTCGTCCATCACCGCGTCCCATTCGAAATAGTTCGGCTTCAACGCCTCCACGAAGGCGGCGCGCCGTTCGGGCGACGTATCGCTCCATGATCCCGCGCCGCCCCAATAATCGGCGAAGCGTTCGGCGGCGATCGACCATTGGCCGAGCGCGCCGAATTTCTTGATGCAATCGCGCAATTGCCAGGCTTCGGCGAAAGCGTCGCTCTCGCCCGCTTGCCGCAAGAGATAGAAAGGATTGGCTTCCAGGAGCGCGAGCCTTGCGACCCGGCCGGGCAGCCGCGCCGCCAATTTCATGGCGACCGACCCGCCGAAGGAATGGCCGACAAGGCTGAAAGAATCGACGTTCGCCGGCAGCGCCGCTTCGACAAGGCGCGCCTGGTCGTCAAGCGTTTGCGGACTATCATTCGGCCAGGGCGGCGTCTGGCCATAGCCGAACAAATTCACGGCGCGGACATGATGGTTCGCTTTCAGGTCGTCGATCAGACGGCGCCATTGACGCGCGCCCGACACGCTCGAATGCAAAAGCACGACAAGCGGACCGGCGCCCGCCTCGAGAAAATCGACTGCGATCGCCGGCGCGCCGCTCACGCGTCCGCTTCCGGCCATTCGTCGTTCGACTGGCCGTGCAGGGCGGCGGCGGCGCCTTCGCGCGCGGCCGCTTGTTTGACGCCCCGCGCCCGGACGAGGAGCGCCGCGCAATCCTGATTGGCCGGGTCGGCCATCAAGCGTTCGAATGATGACGGCTCGGGAGCAACCATCCCCGCCTGCTCCATTTTCTCGAGGCAGGCGGCGAGATCGTCGGCCAATAGTGCGCGCAACCTATCCAGGGTTTTCGCGGCGACCGACAATTCAGGAAAGTCGGGCAGCTTGGCGGCGAGGAAATCCTCCTGGTTCGCCCGGACGAGGGCGATATATTGGCGCATGATAGGGCCTCCGTGACGCGCTGCGGCGTCAGTCAATCATTAGCGGGAAAATGAGTCCAATTGCGAGAAAAAGCGGCGCTACGCGTCCGTCTCCCTGGGCCGTCGTCCAATGCGCATCGCGAACAATCTGCCGGCGATCGCGCCGCCAAGCTCGTCGGTGATTTTCACCGGCAGGCCAGCGCGATGAAGTTTCTCTGAGCGTCAGCGTAGGTTGAATCATCTTGCGCCTGGACAGGACAAAAGCGAAGCTTATACCGCCATCGCTGACTAGCTCGCGCAGTCACCAAACTGATTGCTATGGGCGTCGCCTTAAAGGCGTTCCTTGCGTTCAATCTCCTCCCCGCCCTCGCCCGCCGCTGCAAGCGCCCGCAGCCCCTCGCGGTAGGTCGGGTATTTCGGCGCAAAGCCCAGCTCCCTCTTCAATCTGGCGATCGAGACGCGCTTGTTGTCGGCATAGAAGCTGCGCGCCATTGGCGTCATCTCGGCGGTCTCGAACGGCTCCTCGGGCGGCGGCGGCAATCCGAGCAGACCGGCGGCGAAGGCGATGACGTCCTGCGGCGGCGCCGGCTCGTCGTCGGCGACATTCCAGACTTCGCCCCGGCCGCCCGCGAGAAGCGTCAACCCGATCGCCTGCGCGATATCCTCGACATGGGCGCGATTGAACGTCTGGCCGGGCTTGACGATGCGCCGCGCCTGCCCCGCGCGCAATTTGAGCAGCAGATTGCGCCCGGGCCCATAGATGCCGGCCAGGCGCAGGATATGGACGGGAACGTCCATCGACGCGCCGAGCGCGATCCATTGTTGTTCGGCGGCGAGGCGGGCGCGGCCGCGCTCGGAGCGGGGCGAGGCCACGCTCGTCTCGTCGATCCAGGCGCCGCCATGGTCGCCATAGACGCCGATCGTCGAGAGATAGACGATCGCGCTGAGGCGCCGCATCGCGCCAATCGCATTGGCGAAACGCGCCAGCACGACATCGCCGGCGCCCGGCGCGATCGACACGATGAGCGCCTCCGCCTCAGCAAGGCGCGGCGCGATTGCCGCTTCGGCGCGTTGGCCGTCGAAGACGAAGGCCTCGATGCCGTCGCGCCGCAACGCCTGCGCTTTGTCAGCATCGCGCACCGTGCCGCTCGCCGCAACGCTCTCCTGGGCCTCAAGAAAGTGCAGCGCGGAATAGCCGAGGCCGAAACAGAAGATGTTCACGGCGCGGCGCCCTCGTCGGAATTTTTCGCGCGGTCGAGCGTGCGCCCATAGAGCAGCATGCATGGCCCGGTCGGCGCGGCGGCGGCGATCAGCGCCGGCATTTCAGCGATCGGCGTGATGAAACGGCGCTCCTCGGGCAGGCTCGCGTTCTCGATCATCACTGCCGGCGTCGCCGGATCGAGCCCTTCGTCAAGCAGGCGGCGCGCCAAAGCCGGCAACGTCTTGACCCCCATATAGACCGCCGTCGTCGCGCCGGGGTCGACGAGGGCCGGCCAGTCGAGCCGCTCCGGCAGCGAGCCGTCCGCCGCATGGGCGGTGATGAACTGGATGCGCCGCGCCCGGTCACGCTCGCTGAGCGAAAGGCCGAGCGAGGCGGCGGCGGCGAGCGCCGCGGTGATTCCAGGAATGATCGTGCATTCGATGCCGGCGGCCTGGGCGGCGGCGATCTCTTCATTGGTGCGCCCGAAAATTGCGGGATCGCCGCCCTTGAGGCGAACAACCTTCTTGCCGGCAAGTCCGAGCGAGACCAGCAAAGCGGAGATGTCGGCCTGTCCGACCGACGGCCCATGCCCGCGTTTGCCGACATTGACACGCTGCGCTTCGCGGCGCGCCAATTCCAACACGGCGGGCGAAACGAGATCGTCGAACAGGATGACATCGGCCGATTGCAGCGCGCGCACCGCCTTCAGCGTGAGCAATTCGGCGTCCCCCGGCCCGCCGCCGACCAGCACCACCTGCCCCTTGCCGTCCTCCTTTTCGCCAGCCGAGGCGGCCATCAGGCTGTCGAGATCGTGGAGCCTGGGTTTGCGGCCGGCGCTGGAAAGGGCGAGCGTTGCAAAGCGTTCCCAGAAATTGCGCCGGCGCCGGAAGGCGGCGCCGAGTTCGGAAAATTGCGGCCGCCATTCCTTGGCCGCCTGCGCCCAGGCGGCGAAATTGGCCGGGATCAGCGCTTCGATCCGCGCCCGCAAAGCCTGGCCGAACACCGGCGCCGCGCCATCTGTGGAAATGCCGATGACGAGCGGCGAGCGATTGACGATGGTCCCGAACGAAAAGTCGCAATATTCCGGCACGTCGATGACATTGACGGGCGCCCCCGCCTGCCGCGCCGCCTGGGCAAAGGCCTCGGCCTCCTCAGTGCTGGCGGCGTCGGCGACCGCCAGCGCCGCGCCGGCAAGATCGCCCGGCTTCCAGGCGCGCAGGAAAATGGCGATCCGCGGATGGCGTCCCGCCGTCTCCAGCATTTTGGGCGACGGCGCGGGCGCGAACACGGCGACATCGGCGCCGCTGGCGGCGAGCAGTTCGGCCTTCCAGGCGGCCGCCTCAGAGCCGCCGGCGAGCGCCACCCGCCGCCCCGTCAGCTTGAAGAAGACGGGCAGGTTGGCGAGCGGACGTATCGCGTCAAGCGCCCGCTCGCTGGGGTTGCGGCGCGGCGCGGCATCGCCGGAAAATTCGGATCGGGCGCCCAAATCGTCGGGCATATCGTCACCATTCCCTGGGGCCTCGCGTAATTTTCCTTCAAACGCCCCGGCAAGACGCCTATATCAAATGCCGCGCGATCCAAAGCTTCCGATTTTCGAGAGCCCGGTCCCCGGCGCAATGCGGGGGCGGCGTCGCTGGATCGGCGCTTCCATGGAGTATGAATTTTGCTCGACGAAAATGCGATCGCAGAGGCGCTTGGCGCGGTTCATGGGCCAGACGGCAAGACGCCGCTGCCGCAATCGGGCGCGATCGGCGGGCTCACCCAACGCGACGGCAAGGTCTATTTGTCGATCGTCGTCGATCCAGCCCAGGCTGATAAAGCGGAGGCGATGCGCAAGGCGGCCGAGACCGCGCTGCGCGGCGTCGAAGGCGTTACCGCCGCGATCGTCACGCTGACTTCGGAACGTATGCCAGGGGCGCCCCCCGCCCATAATCATGGTCATGGCCATTCTCCGGCGCCCGCCGGCAAAGGCGCGCCGCGCCGCGTTCCCGAAAGCGTCGCCGGCGTGCGCAACATCGTCGCCGTCGCCTCGGGCAAGGGCGGGGTCGGCAAATCGACCGTCGCCGCCAATCTCGCCATTGCGATGGGACAAGAGGGCTGGCGCGTCGGCCTGCTCGACGCCGACGTGTTCGGCCCTTCGGCGCCGCGCCTGTTCGGCCTGACCGAGAAGCCGAAAGTCGAGCAGAGCTTCCTCGTGCCGCTCCTCGCCTATGGCGTCAAAGTGATTTCGATCGGGCTGATGATCGAAGAGGAATCGCCTGTCGTCTGGCGCGGGCCGATGGTGATGTCGGCGGTGACGCAATTGCTGCGCGAAGTGGCGTGGGGCGAACTCGATTGCCTCGTCGTCGACATGCCGCCCGGCACCGGCGACGTCCAGCTCACGATGGCGCAGAGCGCGCCGCTCGCCGGCGCGATCATCGTTTCGACGCCGCAGGATCTCGCCCTGATCGATGCGCGGCGCGGCATTGCGATGTTCGACAAAGTGAGCATTCCGGTGCTCGGCATTATCGAGAACATGAGCTATTTCATCTGCCCGCATTGCCAGGGGCGCAGCGATATTTTCGCCCATGGCGGCGCGCGTCACGAAGCCGAAAAGCGGGGCGTCGCCTTCCTCGGCGAAGTGCCGCTCGACATGGCGATCCGCGAAACCTCCGATGCCGGGCGCCCGATCGTCGCCGCCGATCCCGATGGCGCACATGCGGCGGCGTTTCGCGCGATCGCGCGCGCATTGATCGGCAGGCTCGACGCGCCGCGACGCGCCGCGCCTAAAATCACGATCGGCTGAGCCGGATGGCCGAACCTGTCCAGGAAAAACCTGCCGAGCCCTGGCCGACCGAATTGCGGCTGACCGACGAGGGGCGGCTGTTGACGATCGCTTACGATTCCGGCGAGCTCTTCGCCTTGCCGGCGCGGCGTCTTCGCCTCGCCACGCCGAGCGCCGAGGCCAAGCGCCTGTCGCCGGCCGAGCGCGAGGCTCAGATTGGCGACCGGCCCGTCCGCATCGTAGAAATCGCGCAGGTCGGCAATTATGCGATCCGGCCGACCTTCGACGATGGCCATTCCACTGGCATTTTCACCTGGGCCTATCTGGCCAGGCTCGGACGCGAGGCCGGCTAGCGAGACAGGACGACGCTTGGCCGAATTGGCGCGCGCGGCGTTCCATGCTTTACAATGGCTGAAATGGGCTTGGCCGACGCGGCCGCGCCAGAACGGAAGACATCCAGTGACCCCTGAACAATGCAGAATGGCCCGCGCCGGCCTTGCGCTTGGCGTTCGCGAATTGGCGGAAGCCGCGCGCGTGTCGATCGGCACGGTCAGCCGCTTCGAATCGGGTCAGGGCGTGCCCGAGATGACCGTCGGCCTGTTCCAGAAAGCGCTCGAACGCGCCGGCGTCGAATTTGTTTCGGACGGCGGCGATTGCGGCGTCTGGCTGCGCAAGGGCGGCAAGGGCGCGGCGATCCCGGTCGAGGAGCTGAACGCCGAAAACGACGAATAAGAGCGCGGTTTGCGCCACCTCTCAGCGCCGCCCTTCAATACGGCGTATCCCCGCCATCGGCGCTGATCGCCTGGCCGCGAATGATGAGCGCGGCATCGCTCAAAAGAAACGAAATCGTGCGCGCGACTTCGCTGGGATCGATATGCCTCAGCAATTGCGAACTGACCAACTTGCCGAACACATCGTCGGGCGGGGAATCGACGAGCTTGCCATAGGCGATGGCGACCTCGCGCAGCATGTCGGTGGCGACGCCGCCCGGGCAGACGCAATTGACATTGATGTCGTGCGCGGCGAGCGCCGCCGACAGCACGCGCGTCACGCTGATCAGGCCGGCCTTGCTGGCGCTATAGGCGAGCGATTCCTTGTGCCCCTTCTTGCCCGCTTCGGAAGCGACATTGACGATGGCGCCGCGCACGCCATTGGCGATCATCGATTTGGCGGCGAGCCGCGCCGCCTCATAGGCGCCGAACAGGTTGACCGAGAAAATCTTCTCCCAATCGCTCCAGGCGATTTCGAGGGGATCGGCATGGATGACGATCGCCGCGCAATTGACGAGGCCGTCGATGCGGCCGAGCCCCGCCTCGGCGGCGGCGATGGCGCTGGCGATCGAGGCGGGTCTGGCGGCGTCGAGCACGATTGCGAACGCTTTGGCGTCGCCGATCGCCGCCACCGTCCTGTCGAGCGCCGCCTGGCGCACATCGGCGAGCGCGACATGCGCGCCCTCGGCGAGAAGCAGCTCGGCCGTGGCGCGCCCGACGCCGCCCGCCGCGCCGGTGACGATGAAACCTTTGCCCGCGTGAACCGGGCCAGCGCGCCGGGCGCGGACCGGCAGAGGCGCATGCGGCGGCCGCGTCGAAAAATCACCCATCGCTTTACTCCCCCCAGGCCGGTCGCGCGGACGGCGGCCTCGGGTGAACCGGGATCGCCGCTCGCATCCATAAAGCTATTCCTGGCGTTCGCGGAGGGAAACAAAAGCTAGGCGCAAAAGCCAAGCCATATTATTGTTGAGGTCTGCCCGCCGGCTGGCCCGGCGGCGATCCGCTGGAATAGGCGTGCGAAACTAAACCGTCATCTAACCTATTGATATATCACGAATCCAGGTACTATCTGCGCGCTCCGATCTTGGAATGAACCCTTCGGCTGGGTGCGCGGGCGCGCCCATCCCGCGCTTTTTCGGCCGTTCGGGCTATGGAGGCGGCGTTTCTTTCGTGAGGGCGCGCCCCGCCGCCTGAGCAAAAAATTTCGCTCAACCCCCCGTCTTGGATCGGCCTTGATCGTCGCCCATATGCCTGTGCGCGGGCGGAGAGCCCGAATGGGAGAAATCGATGACCCCCGAAGAACGCCAAATGCTCGCCAGCCTGTTCGAACGCGTCGGCTCGACCGCTTCGACGCCGCGCGATCCCCAGGCGGAGACCTTTATCGCCGACGCCGTTCGCGCGCTGCCCTTTGCGCCCTACGTGCTCGCGCAGACCGTTCTGGTTCAGCAGCAGGCGTTGGAAAACGCCAGCCGGCGGCTCGCCGAGCTCGAGGCGCAGGCCAAGGCCGCGCCGCAGGAGGAAACCAGCTTCCTCGGCAGCATCGGCAAATCCCTGTTCGGCTCCGGCCAGAGCGCCCCGCCCCCGCCGCCGCGCTCCAATTACGATGCGAGCGCCTATCAGCGCCAGCCGACTTACGCGCCGCCGCCGCAACAGCAGGGCTACGCGCCCCAGCCGCAGCCGGGTCCATGGGGCGCGCCGCAGGCCGCGGCGCCCACAGGGGGCGGCTTCATGCAGAGCGCGCTGACGACGGCGGCCGGCGTCGCCGGCGGCGTCGTGCTCGCTCATTCGCTGGGCAGCCTGTTCGGCGGCCATTCCGGCTCGGGCTTCGGCGGTTTCGGCGGCGGCGAGGAGGTCGTCAATAATTATTACGAAGCCGCGCCCGACGCGGCCGGCCAGCATGCCCAGGATGTCCTGCAGGACCAGGATCAGGACCAGGATATTGATCAGGACGCCGGCTATGACAGTTCAGGCGACGACAGCGGCAGCTCGGATACCTGAAAGCGCACAAAAAAGGGCCGCCCCGCCTGGTGGCGAGGCGGCCCGTCTCTGCCCGACGCCGGCCCCGGCGGCCGTTCCGATCTGACGCCGGATTCAGCCGCGCATCTCTTCAGATGACGATGACTTTCGTACCGACCGGCACGCGGTTGTAAAGGTCGATCACATCCTGGTTCATCATGCGGATGCAGCCCGACGAGACATTCGTGCCGATCGTGGCGGGCTCGTTGGTGCCATGGATGCGATACATCGACGAACCGAGGTAAAGCGCGCGCGCGCCGAGCGGATTGCCGGGACCGCCGTCCATATGGCTTGGCAGGTCGGGGCGGCGCAGCATCATTTCGGGCGGCGGCGTCCAGCCGGGCCATTCCGCCTTGCGGCTGACAGTCTTGACTCCCGACCATTCGAAGCCCGGCCGGCCGACGCCAATGCCATAGCGCAAGGCGCGCCCGTTCGGCTCGACGAGGAACAGGAACTTGTGTGGGGTGTCGATGACGACGGTGCCGGGTCGCTCGCTGCCGTCATAGTCGACTTCCTGCCGACGGAATTGTTGGTCAGCGACTTCGCGCGGTTCGGCCTCCATCGCCGGCGCGGGGTTGAGCGCCGCTACCTGCGTGGACGCGGAATAGGCGGGCGCCAGCGGGGCGCCATAGACGATGGCGCCAGCCTGGGCGCCCGGTTGGTTGTAAAGCGCCGCCGAGCCCGTATAGCCCGTCACGAGATAATCGATGAAGCCGCCGCCATAGGGGCGGCGCTGGTCCCCCTGCATCGGCCGCCGAACCTTCTGCATCTGCTCCGGCGTGACCCCGGGAACGACGAGCGGGTCCTGCGCGGCGCGCGCGGCCGGAACCGCGGACGCCAGGGCGGCGAGACCGAGTGCGAAGGGCAGGAAGATCGCCGCTCCTGGAATGAAAGTCCGATAGACGCGCTGCATGATCGAGGCCCCGAAGCCGCTGCTGGCGAGAAAGTTCGAGGAACGCGCTGCGACTCTCTCGGCGTCAATCATACCCGAATGTTAATCGTCGAATATGCAATTTAGACATGATGGTTATTGGATGGTGACCAGCCGAGCCAAAGTAAATGCAAGCTTAGAAATCGTCCTGAAATTTCGATGAAGAAACGCGGTGAATGAAATCTTATCGCGGCGTCAGGCGTGCGACTTGACCATGCCGGCGATTTTCATGCGCACCCGCCCGATATCGAGCACATAGGCCAGCGCGCCATAGACGAAGCCGCCAATCGCGATTTGCGCGACGAGGACGAGAAGTCCCGGCGCGTGCGCGCGCAGCGGCAGAACCACGACCATCATCGCCGCGGTCGCCACCAGCGTGGACAGAATGTCCAGGGCGCTCGGCCACACCGGCCTTTTCGTCGCCGCCAACGCAAGCCCGACGATCAAGCCGATGATCTGAGCGCCCGATTGCGACAGCGCCAGCCAGTAGACGTCAAGCCCATGCGGCGCCGCGGCGAGCAGGATCATATCGGCGATGCAAGCCGATAGAGCCGAAATGATCATCGGCGCGGTGCTTTTGCCGATCTGGAAAATCGGCGCCACCGCATATTGCAGCAGCCCATAGCAGAACAGGCCCGGCAGCAGGGCGGTCAAATAGACGGCGAACGGACCGCGAAAGGCCTCCGGAACGATCAGCGCCTGAAAGCTCGGCAGGACCAGCCAGAGCCCGACGCTGGTCGGCAGGATCACGGCGAACACCACGCCCATGTTCTCGGCGAGCTGGGCGCCGGCGCCCTCGGCGCCATGCGTTTCGTCGGCGCGCACCGCGAGTTGAAATAACAAGACGTCGAACGTCGAGGCGATCGCCCCAAGGATGCGAAAGCCCAGATCATTGGCCAGAGAAAACTGTCCGGCCTCGCCAAATCCAAAGAGCCCGCTGACGATCAGTCGATTGGCGAGCGGAATGATCTGGAACAGGATCGAAGCGCCGACCAGCGGCAGGCCATAACCCATATATTCGAGGGTCAGCGCGCGCCGCCCATTGGCGAGCGAGGCGCCCGCGTCCCGCAACGTGCGCCATGAACTCGCTAGCGCTCCGGCGACGCTGAGGCAGATGCCGGCCAAGGCGATCGGCGCGGAGGCGAACCACCAGGCGCCGCCGACGGTCAGCACCAGCCCCAGGGTATTTTTGACGATCAGCGTGCGCGCATAGGCGCCGTCGTGGAAACGGGCGCGGGCCAGCGCGGTGCGATAGTCGAAGAACGCGCTGAAGACGGCGGTCGTCGCCGCCATCAGCAGGAGGCCCGGCGAAAGTGCGAGCTTGAGGCCGGACAGGCTCACCGCGACGGCGGCGAGGCTGACGATCGCCGCGAGCGCGCCAAAGCAGGCGTCGAGCGTGGCGCGCACTTGCGGCCGGTCGCTGCGTGTGCGAGCGGAATAGAAACGCACCGCCGAAAGCCGGATCCAGTCGAAACCGGCGGTGTTGATGAGGACCGCTGTCGCCGAGGCGATCGCGAAACGGCCGAATTCCTCCGGCCCCAGGAATCTGGCGACGAACAGCCCGACGAGGAAGTTGAACACGGCGTTCGAAGCGAAGGCAAACCCGACGACCATCGATCAGATCCAATTCGCGCGGAGGCGGTCTCGTCCCGGCGCAGGTCTATTTGGCCGGACCGGAATTGTCTGGTTTAACCGAGGGGCGATAAGAAAGTCTTGCTGCGCGTCACGCCGTCAGCGCGCCCGGCGCGCCCTGCCCGCTGAGCGGATTATTCTCGTCCCAGCCATAGGTCAGCGTCTCGAAACGCATCGCGCGCAAGTCCACCAGCAACAACCGCCCCAGCAGGCCGCAGTCGCCGTCGCCGAACCCGCCGACGATCTCACGGATGACCTCGAGCGCCATCAGCGAGCCGAGGACGCCGGCCAGGGCCCCCAGCACGCCGGCCTCGGCGCAGGCGGGGACGGTCCCGGGCGGCGGCGCCTCCGGAAACAGGCAGCGATAGGTCGGGTTCGGCGCGCCCGCCTTGGTGCGCTCATAGGGTTTCAGCAGGGTCAGCGAACCGTCAAACTCGCCGATCGCCGCGCTGACCAGCGGCCGGCGCTCGAAAAAGCAGGCGTCGGAAACTGCGTAACGCGTGGAGAAATTGTCGGAGCCGTCGACGATGACATCATAGCCGGCGACGAGCGCGCGGGCGTTATCCGCATCGAGGCGCCGGACGATCTTGTCCACCCGCACATGCGGATTGAGGCGGGCCAGCGCCTCCTCAGCGCTGTCGACCTTCAGGCGCCCGATATCGCCGGTGCCGTGCAGCACCTGACGATGCAGGTTGGACAGCGACACGACATCGTCGTCGACAATGGCGATTTCGCCGACGCCCGCGCCGGCCAGATATTGGAGCAAGGGCGAACCGAGCCCCCCCGCCCCGACCGCCAGCACGCGCGCCGCCTTGAGCTTGTTCTGCCCGGGGCCGCCGACGCCGCGAAGTACGATCTGGCGAGCGTAGCGCTCGATCTCTTCGCCCGAAAGTTTCATGCTTCGATCAATCTATCCGGGATCGGCCGCCACAATCAATGTATCGTCCGCGCGTGACGCAAGGCCGGCGGCTCTTCGATCTCTGCCGCCGATTGGGATTGCCGCCGATCGTCGTGCGCGGCGGCTGACGCGTCGTCGCGCTAAACCCGGACCGTCGCTTCGGGATAGGACAATTGCTCGCGCGCGCGCCATTCATGGGTGACGTAATTCAGGATCACCGAGCGGCGCACGCCCTCGATCGGGCGTTTCTCGAAGCCGTGCCAGGTATTGTCGCCGGGCACGAAAATCATCGCGCCGCCGCGCTTGAACGGCGGAGAGCCGAAATGACGATCGCGGCTTGCATAGATATCCGTGCCCAATTTCTCGTGGCCAGGGCCTTCGGACAGATAGATCAGGCAGGTGAATTTCTTCACGCCAAGATCGGTGTGCGGCTCCAGCCAGAAGCCGTCGATATCCTGCGCATATTCCAGCCGCAGAAACGTATCGTCGATCGGAGCGCCGAAAGTGTCATGGATGAGGCGCGTGATCCGGCGTGACTGCAAAGCTTCCGCGACAGCGCGCATGACGGGAAATCGCGTCATGGCGGCGGCGTCGAAATAGCTGCGCTGGTCGTTGTGCAGCTCCCGCTTGCCCGATACGCCGTCAAGCACCGGCGCGGCGAAAGGCAGGCCGGCCAATTCATCCGCCACGTCTTTGGGGAAGCAATTTTCGATCAGGTAATGGCGGTAGGGTTCGTCGAAGACCCGGCGTTTGGCGATCGCCGCGGCGAAAGCATCGGCCACACTGGCGGCGGCGGGGCTCAAGCGCTCGATCGGGGGCGTCGCTTCGACGGGCTGTGCGGGCATCAAACCATCCTAAAACTGTTAAAACAAGGGCGGCAAACTAGTGCCGCGGCCGTCGGGGGGCAAGTCACTCGATGCCGAGGGCGGAGAGATAGAGGCTGAGGATCTCCTCTTCCTCGCGGCGCTTATCACGATCCTGCTTGCGAATAGAGACGATTTTGCGGATGATTTTGACGTCGAACCCGGTTCCCTTGGCCTCGCCATAGACCTCTTTGATATCGTCGGCGAGCGCCTTCTTTTCCTCTTCAAGCTTTTCGATTCGCTCGATGAAGGCGCGCAAATGCCCCGCGTTGACGTGCTCGGCGCTGACATTATCCGTGCTCATGCCGTGATCCATTAATCGGTGAGGTGAAAACCAAGGCGGGAGCCATGGCCGGCTCAGCGCTCCGCGTCAAGCACCGGACGCGGCTCATCCCCGCTGTTCTGGAATTGGCGCAGTTTGCCCGGCGCACGGCTGCCAAAATCGGCGCGTGTGTGAAGGTCGGGACGCGCAATGATCGGCGCCAGCAGGCGCGCCAGGCGCTCGGCCCAGGCCTCGGCTTCACGTTCGGTCGCGATCAGATCCTGCCGCACTTCGATCAACGCATTGGCCAGACCGCGTGTCGTCGCAATATCGTCGATCGTATCGCCCTCGAGCGCGCCGTCATAAGGCTCGTTGTCGCCGACCTTCTCGTGCGTCGGGGCCAAATCGCTTTCAGCGGCGAGCGCTTTTAGCAGAGGCGCCGGCAGCCGGGGATCCCTGTCCCACAAGACGCCGACCTTCCACGGCCGCGGGGCGCCGCGCCAATGCGGCGTGAAGGAATGGATGGAGACGACGGCGGGCGCGGCGCCCGCCGCGACCATCGCATCGACGACCTCAGCGACGGCGGCGCGATAAGGCGCCCAGTAAAGCGCACGGCGGCGTTCGATTTCGGCGGCGTCGACCCGCGCATTGCCGGGCACGATGGCGCCGTCGGACAGGCGCATGACGAGGGTCGGATCGTCGGCGCCCCTGTTGGGATCGATCAGCAGGCGCGAGAATGTGGAAAGCACCGCCGGCGCGCCGAGCAGACGGGCGAGGCGGCGCGTCAACCAGGCCGCGCCGATATCGTAGGCGATATGGCGCTGAAGGGACTCGCGCGACAGACCGAGATCGCCATAGGCCGCCGGCAAGCCGTTGGACGCATGGTCGCAGATCACGATGACGCCGGCGTCCAGCGCCCCTTCGACCCGCTCGACCGGAACGAAGTCCCCTTCCGCATCCGCAGTTTCGGTTTGTAGAGAGGCGCGCATGTCGGCCACTTGCTTGAGCGATGCGGCCAGAATAAGGACAGCCTCGCTTGATGCAAACGGCCAACTCGGCTTTTTTGAAGCCGGGCGAAGCGCGCTCCGGCCAGTGTGACAAAGCGAGACCAAAACAAACAATTTCGAACAGGCCTTCGCGTCGCAAGCAGGAGTTTCCATGAATTCCTCGTCGTCGGCAGCGCCCGTATCCGCAAGCATTGCCGCGCCCTTCGCGGCGCTTGTCCTCGGCGCGCTGGCGATGGGCATATCGCCCGTTTTTGTGCGTCTGGCCGATGTCGGCCCATTCACCAGCGCCTTCTGGCGCGTCGCGCTCGCTTTGCCCGTGCTCTACGCCTGGATGAGGGTCAGCGAGCGCGGCCAGTCGCAGCCCTTTGCGAGGTTTTCGCCAGCGACAATTCTGGCGGGCCTCGCCTTCGCCAGCGATCTGTTCTTCTGGCATTTGTCGATCGTCACCACCAGCATCGCCAATGCGACGTTCTTCGCAACGACCGCTCCGGTCTGGGTGGTGCTGTTCGGCTGGCTGATCTTTCGCCACCGCGCCTCCGCGGCCGTGCTGGCCGGCCTTGGCCTTTGCATTCTAGGCGGCGGCGCGCTGCTCGCGCAGAGCTTCCAGATCAGGGCGGGCGGCGCTCTTGGCGATATCTACGGCCTCATCACCGGCGTTTTTTTCGGGCTCTATTTTCTTGCCGTGCAGGCTGCGCGGGGCGGAAATTCCGCGGCGCGGGTGACATTCGAGGCGACAATCATCACCGCCGCCTTGCTGCTGGCGGTCGCTTTGGGGCTGGAGCGCCAATTGCTGCCGCAAACCGCGCGGGGTCTCGCCGCCCTTATCGCCCTCGCCTGGCTGAGCCATGCTGGCGGCCAAGGTTTGCTGTCGGTGGCGCTGGGCCGGCTGCCGGCGGCTTTCTCGTCCCTGGTGATCTTTCTGGAGGCGATCGCGGCGGCCTGTTTCGCCTGGGCCATTCTTGGCGAGCCCGTGACGCTCATCCAGGCGGCAGGCGGCCTTGCGATCTTGGCTGGCATCTATGTCGCGCGGCCGCGATAGGCCGCTCGGAGCCTGCGCCACGCGACGAACAGACAAGTTGACACATGGACGCGGGCGAAGAATATGGCGCGGCGACGATCGACGAGGCGCGAATCCGGGTGTCCATGAGCGGTAAAATCGGCTTGTTCTTGCTGGGCGCGGTTGCGGTGTCCCATGCGGGGCCGGCGCTGGCGGATTTCCGGATGTGCAACAACACGACCAACCGCGTGAGCGTCTCGCTTGCCTATACCGACGGCCAGGCGTGGGTCAGCGAAGGCTGGTGGAATTTAAAGCCTTCCGATTGCGATACGCTGGTACGCGGCGCGCTGGCGGCCCAGTTCTACTACGTCTATGCGATGGACGAGCGCGGCGGCGAATGGAAGGGCAAGGCCTTCATGTGCACAAGCGACCGGGAGTTCAAAATCGACGGCCGCCAGGATTGCTTCGTGCGCGGTTACGACCGCACCGGATTCTTCGAGGTAGACACCGGCAAGGATGCAAAAAACTGGACGGTGCAGCTTACCGATCCGACCAATCCTTGAAACAGGTCTTCCGCTCCGACAAGCGCGTTTTTCCTTGCGGAAATGCGTCACGAAAAAGCGATAGGAAGCCATCCGACCGGGCTCAGGCCGGTCGCGTCGGCGCTAGTCGCGCAACTGGGCTCGATAGAACAATGTTTCGTGAGGGAAGCGTTCGATGAGAAGACGGCGCCGCATCAAGATCATCGCCACGCTCGGTCCCGCTTCGTCTGACCGGGCGGTGCTCGCCACCCTTTTTGAGGCGGGAGCCGATGTGTTTCGCATCAATATGAGCCATGCCTCGCACGACGGCATGCGCGAGCGGGTGGCGATGATCCGCTCGCTGGAAGAACAATTCGGCCGTCCGATCGGCATATTGATCGATCTGCAAGGGCCGAAACTGCGCGTCGGCGAATTCGAATCGGGCGCCGTGCTGCTGCGCAAGGGTGAAACATTCGCGCTCGATTCCGATCCGACCCCCGGCACGCAGACGCGTGTGTTTCTGCCGCACCCGGAAATCCTGAGTTCGCTCGAAGCTGGCCATCGCATTCTCATCGACGACGGCAAAGTGCTGCTCCGGGTGACCAGCGTCGCGCCGGGCCGCGCGGTGACGACCGTCGAGATCGCCGGCCGGGTCTCCAACAAAAAGGGCGTCAGCCTGCCCGACACCACGATCCCCACCTCGGCTATGACGGATAAGGATCACAAGGATCTGGCGGCGGCGCTCGAAGAAGATATCGACTGGATCGCGCTTTCCTTCGTGCAGCGCCCCGAGGACGTCGTCGAAGTGCGCAAGGTGGTGGGAGGGCGCGCGCTGATCATGGCCAAGATCGAGAAGCCGCAAGCGATCGCCCGTCTCGATGAGATTCTCGCCGTCTCGGACGCTTTGATGGTTGCGCGCGGCGACCTTGGCGTGGAAATGCCGCTCGAACAAGTGCCGGGCCTGCAAAAGCGCATCACCCGCCTCGCACGCCGCCACGGCAAGCCTGTGGTGGTCGCGACGCAGATGTTGGAATCGATGATCGTCGCGCCGGTGCCGACCCGCGCCGAGGTTTCCGATGTCGCCACCGCGGTGTTCGAGGGCGCCGACGCCGTGATGCTGTCGGCGGAGAGCGCCTCTGGACAATATCCGTTCGAAGCCGTGTCGACGATGAATCGCATCGCCGAAGAGGTCGAGGCGGAGGAAATCTATCCCTCCATCATCACCTCCCAACGCGCCGCGCCCGAACGAACCGGCGCGGACGCGATCGCGGTGGCGACCCGGGATGTCGCCGAAACCTTGCAATTGCGTGTCATCTGCGCCTGGACGGCGTCGGGCTCCACTGGCCTTCGCATCGCGCGCGAGCGGCCGCGCTCCTCGATCCTGGCGTTGACGCCGATCGTCGCGACCGCGCGGCGGCTGGCGCTGGTTTGGGGCGTTCACGCCGTGGTGACGGATGACGCGCGCGACGAACGCGACATGGCCGACCGGGCCTGCCGACACGCCTACATCGAAGGCTTCGGGCAGACCGGCGAACGCGTCATCATCGTCGCCGGCGTGCCCTTCGGCACGCCGGGCGCCACCAATAACATGCGCATCGCGCTGATCGGACCGGAGGGCGGATCGGCCTAAGCGGGGCTCTCCGCGATTTGGCTGACCGGCGCCCCGCCAAGCGCGCGTCGCTCCGCCTCGATGATCGCCGCGATCACGGCGTCCGGCGCACTGTGGTGCGGAGAGTGTCCGACGCCGGGAATCGTCGTTAGAACGGCGCCGGAAATATCGCGTGCGCAGCCTAGCGAATGGATGTGGGCGTAGACGATCCCGTCGCGATCGCCGGTGACGATGACTGTCGGTGTCTTGATCCGGCCGTAGCGCGGCGCCCATTGCGTCACGAAGGGCTTAAGATCGACGACATCTTCCGCATTGGCGAGAAAATGAGCCGGGCGCAGCACCAGCGGCAATTTCGTCGTCTCGGTATAATGGGCGGGGGGCGCGCCTGGCGCGAAAACCGAAGCCACCCCTGCCCCCATCGTCATCAGCCCGGCCGGCATGACCAGGAAATGCCGAAAGAGCCAACCGAGGCCCGGCGTCGTCGCCAGCGGATAATACCAGCTCACGCCGCCCGGCCAGGGATGCGTGGCCGGCGCCAGCAGGACCAGCGCGCGGGTGAATTCGGGGGCCTCCAGCGCCATCGCGAGGCCAAGAGCGCCAGCCCAGGAATGGACCACGACGATCGCTTGGCTTACTCCATGACACGCCAAAGCCTCGCGAATGAAAGCGGCCTGCCGCGCGGGCGAGGAATGATGACGTCCCGAGCGCGAACTCCAACCATGGCCGGGACGGTCGATGGCGATGGCGCGAAAGCCCAGCGCCGCCAGCCGGGGCCCCAGCGCGACCATCATATCGGCATGATTGCCCGAGGCGCCGTGGACCAGCAGGACGGCGCCGCGCTCCGGCGCGACCGGCGCCTGTTCGACGATATGAAGGACGCCCCCGCCGGTGTCCACGAGAACGCCCACAGCAGGAAAACGCGCCTCGATCTGGCGCGTCCGCGAGTGGGTGAAAAGAAAGAGCGCGCCGGCAAAGCAGAACAGTGCCGTCAAAGCCAACCAGACAGCGTTCATCACGTCAGCCGCCGTCCAGCCGCGGCGACGGTTTCACAGGCTCTGCCCTTTGACCGCCGCTGTCAGCCGATCGATCGCGGCGCGGAGCGAGGCAAGCTGTGGCGCGATTTCGAGGGCGCGGCGATAGGCGCGCAACGCCTCGTCAGAAAAACCGCCGCGCTCCAGGATCATACCCATGCCCGACAAAGCCCCGAAATGGCGCGGCTCGAGAACCAGCACGCGCGCAATATCGGCCATCGAACCCTGTTCGTCGTCCATCAGATAGCGCACTGTCGCGCGCTTGTTCCAGGCTTCGGCCCAGTCAGGCTGCAGAACGATGAGCTTGTCGAGCAGCGTGCGCGAGACCTGCAAATTTTGCGAACCGAGCGCTGCGATGGCGCGCGCCATCAGAAAATCGCCGGTGTCTGATCCCGATTCGAGATGGAGGCGATCAATCGCCGCGATCAGCCCCTGGGTCTCGGCGGCATCCGTCGAAGCGGCGAGACGGGCGAATAAATCGTCCAGTCTTTGCTGGCGCGTCGGCGCGGGCGCCGGCGTGGCGTCAGGCGCGGACTTGACCTCGGGCGGCAGGGCATCATCGCTCTCCTCCGGTTCGGCGGCAGTGACAATCCGCTCGGAGGGGGTGGCGGCCGAGGCAACGCCCGGCGGGCCGACAATCTTATCGGTGGCGGCAAAGCCAGAACCGCCAAGGCTTGCAACGAAAACGCCGACGGAAACGATACGAGCAAGGCAGATCATCGCGCCAGTCTAGGCCGCCAAATCCGTCCGGTCAAAAGGTCGACGCGGTCGGCGGGCGCGTCGACCGGTCACATCCCGGTGAGCTCTGAAAACGACAGGAAGCGTTGTCAGGCCCGTGCGAACCGGCGATTCGAACCTGGCCTCAGCCCTGACGCGCCTTGAAGCGCTTCTGGGTCTTGTTGATGATATAGACGCGGCCCTTGCGACGCACGAGCTGGTTGTCGCGATGGCGATTACGCAGCGACTTCAGGGAATTGCGGACTTTCATAGGTCACCCGGGCGATTACGGCCGACGGGCGGACCCACGGCTCCAGAATTAGCGAGGCGCTCCTATGCCCGATTATATCAGGTCGATCAAGCCGGAAATGACGGGCGGCGGCGCCGCGCCGGTTGAAATGCGCCCTGACAAGCGTCAGTGTGGCGTGAGGTCCCTTTGCGCCCGCCGCTGGTAGAGGCGCTTCCCGTTGGAACCGCCAGCGCCGCGATGCGTTGCGATCAGCCGCTAAGGGGGAGAAAAGGCGATGTTCAGAAAAATTCTCGTCGCTGTAGACCTGACCGATGCCGACGCGACGCCCAATGGCATCGCCGAGGCCGTCGAATTGGCCAAGGCGAGCGGCGGGATCATGCGGCTCGTCAATATCCAGCCGCTGTTGCCCGCGACCTTCATGGAATATGTTCCGGCTGATTTCGACGCCGAGCAGGAGAAACGCGCCAGCGCGGCGCTGCAGGACATCGTCGCTAAAGTCGCCCTGCCCAAGGAGCGGCTTTCCGGCACAGTCCGCGTCGGCGGCATCTATCACGAAATCCTTGGCGAGGCCGCCGATTGGGGCGCCGATCTGATCGTTGTCGGTTCGCACCGGCCGGTCGTGACTGATTATCTCCTCGGCTCCAACGCCAAGACGATCGT
Organism: Roseiarcus sp.; assembly: GCA_036513315.1. GTDB lineage: Bacteria > Pseudomonadota > Alphaproteobacteria > Rhizobiales > Beijerinckiaceae > Roseiarcus. Next base: position 29,002 of record DATBZF010000037.1, on the reverse strand, counting down.
CCGCCACGCTTTATGCTCGGTGCTGGTTGTGCGGCCCTGACCGCCTCTATCGCGTCAGCGCGCGCATCGCGCCTTCCAGGCCATCTGGGGTCAACGCGAACATGCGATTTTCAAAAATCTTGCCGATCATGCTGGTCGATTGCGAATAGGTCCATTGCGACTGCGGCGTCGGATTGATCCAGACCGAGCGCGGCCAGGCGCGGATGGCGCGCTCCAGCCAGACATGGCCGGCTTCCGGATTGACATGCTCGACCGAACCGCCCGGCATGGCGATCTCATGCGGGCTCATTGAGGCGTCGCCGACGAAAATGACGCGGTAGTCGCGCGCATAGGTATTGATGATCTCCTGCGTCGGGGTCCTCTCGGCATGGCGGCGGCGATTGTTCTTCCACACGCTCTCGTAAAGGCAATTGTGAAAGTAGAAATGCTCGAGCCGCTTGAACTCGCTGCGCGCAGCGGAAAACATATTCTCCGCGGCCTCGACATGCCAATCCATCGATCCACCGACATCGAGAAAGAGCAGCACTTTCACGGCGTTGCGCCGCTCGGGCCGCAATTGCACGTCGACATAGCCCTTGCTCGCGCTGCCGCGGATGGTGTTGTCGAGATCGAGCTCTTCGGCCGCGCCTTCGCGCGCAAAACGGCGCAGCCGGCGCAGCGCGATCTTGATGTTGCGCGGGCCGAGTTCCTCGGAGCCGCTGAGGTCCTTGAAATCGCGCCGATCCCAGACTTTGACGGCGCTGCGGTTGCGACCCTCCTTCTGGCCGATGCGGATGCCTTCCGGATTGTCGCCATAGGCGCCGAATGGCGAAGTCCCCGCCGTGCCGATCCATTTCGAGCCGCCCTGGTGCCGGCCCTTTTGCTCCGCGAGCCGCTCGCGCAAGGTCTCCATCAACCTTTCGAAACCGAGCGCTTTCAGCTCAGCTTTTTCTTCCGGCGACAGATAGCGCTCGGCGAGCTTGCGCAGCCATTCGTCAGGTATGTTGACCTGTTCGACGGCGTCGGTCAGCGAGGCCAAGCCTTTGAAAGAAGCAGCAAAAACGACATCGAACTTGTCGAGGTTGCGCTCGTCCTTGACCAGCAGCGCCCGCGACAGATGGTAGAAATGCTCGACGGAATAGTCGGCGAGACCCTCCTCGAGCGCCTGCATCAGCACGAGATATTCGCGCGGCGTGACCGGCACATGGGCCTGACGGAGCGAGGCGAAGAAGGACAGGAACATCGGCCGATCAAGCCCGATCGCGGGCGAGGCGCCAAGAAAAATCTTTGAAAGCCAAAATCTTTGAAGGCCATTTGCCAAACGCTTTGCGATGGCGTATACTTTGTATCTCAAAGCTTGCGAAGCTTGACCAGAGGAACGAGCCGACGATGCAGCTTAAGCAGGCCCTGACCGAAATCTCGGCCCTGCGTCTGCAGATGGCGCGCAGCACCGAATTCCACGGCTTCGGTCCAGCCACACTGGCGATCACCGGCGGCCTGGCGGCGGCGGCGGCGCTCGTCCAGGGGCGCTGGTTGCCCGACCCGATCGGCGCGATCGGCCCCTATCTCATCCTATGGTCGGCGACGGCCGCGGTTTCCGTCACGCTGATCGCCGCCGAAGCGATCCGCCGGTCACGCAGGACTCATTTCGGATTGGCGGACGACATGCTTGCGGCGGCCGCCGAGCAATTCCTGCCGTCGGCGTTCGCCGGCGCCCTGCTGACATTGACCCTGCTGGTTTGCGCGCCGGAAAGCCTCTGGATGCTGCCCGGTCTGTGGCAGATCATTTTCAGCGTCGGCATGGCCGCGGCTTGCCGGAACCTGCCTCGGCTGATCGCGATCGTTCCGGCATGGTATCTGGCGACCGGCCTTGCCTGTCTGGCGCTGGCGCGCGCCGAACATGCGCTGTCGCCCTGGGCGATGGGCCTGCCGTTCCTGATCGGCCAGGAAATGGCCGCCGTTTTGCTATGGGTCAGCTACAGGGGCCAGCATGACGCAACGTAAAGAGGTGGCGGCGCCGCCATTCGCCTATGAAGGCCTTGATCGCGCCATCCACGAACGCGCGCGGCTCGGCATCCTGACTTCGCTGGTCGCGCATCCCAAAGGGCTGGTGTTTGGCGATTTGAAGCAGATGTGCGGATTGACCGACGGCAACCTCAGCCGACACCTGAACGTGTTGGAGGAGGAAGGCATCATCGAGATCGTCAAGAGCTTCCTCAACAACCGGCCACAGACCTTGTGTCGTATCACCGCGCGCGGCCGCCAGCGCTATCTCGACTATCTCCAGGTGCTCGAACAGGTCGTCCGCGACGCCGGCGCGGCTATGGAGGCGGCCGATCCCGTGTTTGCCGGAAGCCGATTGTCGAAAGCCTGACGCCAGTTTTTTTGACCACTTACTTTGCATTACAAAGCTTAGGAGACGCACGATGCATGTTGCAATTATCGCGGATGGCAATGGCCGATGGGCGACGAGTCGGGGCCTGCCCAGATCGGCCGGCCATCGCGCCGGCGCCAAAACGCTGATGCCGATCGTCGAAGCCGCGCCGCGACTAGGCGTGACGAAGCTGACGATTTACGCCTTTTCTACTTACAACTGGCGGCGGCCGGCCGCTGAGATCGACACGTTGATGGCGCTGTTCCGCAACTATTTGAATGATGAGCAATGGCTTCAGGCTCACCAGGGCATACGCCTTTCGACAATCGGGCGGAGGGACCGATTGCCGGCGGGGTTTGCTGAAGAGATCGCGCGCGTCGAAGCCGCAACCGCGAATGGTCGTGTCCTGCACCTGCGCATCGCGCTCGATTATTCTGCGCGCGAGGCGATTGCGAGCGTCCTTGCCGCGGGACCGGAGAGCGGCCCGGCCAGCCGCGAGCAACTCGGGCGACGCATCGCCCAATCGCCGAACGACGATTCCTCCGCGCCCGATGTCGATCTGATGATCCGCACCGGCGGCGAGAAGCGGCTGTCGGATTTTCTGCTCTGGGAATGCGCCTATGCCGAACTGGCGTTCCTTGACGTCATGTGGCCCGACTTCACGCCGGCCTGCCTCGACGACGCGCTCGCGGATTACCGGCGCCGCGAGCGCCGGTTCGGCGGCGTTGCCGGGACGCCCGCCAATGTCGCCTTCGCCGATTGCTGATGCGGTCGCGCGATCGTTCTGAAGCCATGAATCCTGGCCGCAAACGCCTGGCCTATGCGGCCGCGACGATCGCAATTGTCGGCGCTGGCCTCATTTGCCGATGGCCAGGCCTCGGCCTGCCGTGGACGGTCGCGAAATATGCAGGCTCCGCGCTCTGGGGCGCGATGGTTTACGCGGGGCTTCGCGCACTCGGGTCGCGCGCGCCGGCGCCATGGAGCGCGATCGCGGCCTGCGTCATCGCCATCGGCGTCGAATGCCTTCGGCTTTATCACCTACCTGCGCTTGACTCGTTTCGCGCCACGCTTGCCGGTCAGCTCCTGCTGGGGCGACTGTTTTCGCTCTGGAACATTGTCGCCTATGGATTCGGAATCGGTGTCGCTGCATTCTGCGACTCGCAGACGCTGCGCAGGCGTCCGCCAGGAGCTATGAAAGACTAGGGCAATCCTATACCTGACAGCGGGGGCGCCGCGGCGACGAGTTTTGCTCAAACGAGAAAATCGTCTCCCCGCGGCGTATCGAAACCGGATTCGACGATGAACAAATGGAACGTGATGCGGTTCGCCGCCTATGGCGCGGCGGCGGGCGCGATTTATTTCGGCGTGCGCGATTCTTCCCTTTGGTCGCAGGGCCCGGAAGCGGTCGCCCATGCTGTCGGAGCGGTGGTCGGCGGAATCTTCGGCGGCGCGCTGATCGTTGGGCTGATCGCGTTCCTGCGCAATCGTTTGATGCGATGAAGGACGGCGGCGTTCGCTTCTGTCGGGCGCTTCGGGCGCGTTGCCGGCTATAACGACCGGCGCGCCGCTCTCCTCAAAGCAACGACCCAAGCCGCCGCACGCCCTCGGCGATGTCGGCCGGCTCCGGTAGCGAATAGGACAGCCGCATCGTGTTCGCGCCGCTGCCGTCGGCGAAGAAGGCGCCGCCGGGCACGAAGGCGACATTGGCCTCGGCGATCGCACGTTTGAGGAGATCGGCGCCATTGACGCCTTCCGGCAGAGTGACCCAGGCGAACAGACCGCCCTCGGGCCTCGTCCAGCGCACGCCCGCCGGCATATGAGCGGCGAGCGCCGTCAGCATCGCGTCGCGCTTGACGCGATAATGATTGCGGGCGGCGGCGATCAAAGCTTGGTGGCGGCGGCGCGCCAGTTCGTGCATGACCATCTGATTGATGACGGAAAGATTGAGATCGCTCGCCTGTTTGATCAGCACGAGGCGGCGGATGATTGCGCGCGAGGCGCAGACCCAGCCGACGCGCAGGCCCGGCGCGATGGTCTTGGAGAATGTGCCGAGATAGATCACCCGCGAAGCGTCGAGCGAACCGGCATGGGCGACGTCGAGCGCCTGCAGCGACGGCAAGCCGGCGCCCTCGAAGCGCAGGGCGCGATAGGCCGAATCCTCCAGCACTGGCGCGTCGAGATCGCGCGCCAGTTGCAAGAGGCGCTCGCGCACCGCCAGCGACAACGTCTCGCCGGTCGGATTGGCGAAATCGGGCACGGCATAAGCGAATTTGACGCGCCCGCCCGGCGCCGCGGCGGCCGCCGCTTCGGCATAGGAGTGTGGCGTCCGATTGCCGTCTTCCGGGCGGATCACATCATAGCGCGGCTCATAGGCGGAAAACGCCTGCAGCGCGCCGAGATAGGTCGGCGCCGTCACCAGCGCGGTGTCGCCGGGGCTGATGAGCAGCTTGCCGAGGAAGTCGAGCGCCTGCTGCGAACCCGCCGTCATCATGATGTTCTCGGGCGTGGCCGGGACACCCTCGGCGCTCATCTGCGCGGCGATCCATTCGGTGAGCGGCCGATACCCCTCGCTGACCGAATATTGCAGCGCGCCCGCCGCCTGCGCCGGATCGGCCAGCGCCGCCGCATAGGCTTCCGCCGCCGCGACGGCGGGAAAGAGCTTTGGATCGGGAATGCCGCCCGCGAAGGAGATGATCCCCGGCCGCTCGAGCAGCTTCAACAGCTCCCGTATCTCGGAAGCCTTCATCGCCTCGGCGCGGCGCGCGTAAGCGGGCTCGTAAGCTGAGGCCGCGGTTGCGTTCATCGGAGCATCCTCCCGGTTGGCGGGAGGATATAGGACAGCATTACTGACTTAATTACAAGAATGATTTATTCTTTGAACTTTGGCGTGAATAGTGCAATAGTTGCACTAAATCGCTCTCGGACTTATATGCCCGTTTTGCAACGCTTCGGCGCCGCTAGCTTGCGCATGTATGCCCGATGACCACCACCCGCCGCACTTCCACATTGTCGGGCCGGAATTTCAGGTCCTCGTGCGGATTTCGGATTTGACGGTCATCGCAGGGGGAGGCGCGCGGGCGTGAGATCGCCCAAGCCATTGGCGTGGGCGCAAACGCACCGGAAAATGCTTGCGCTTAAATGGGCAGCACTCAACCAACGAGGATGACCATGCCGAAGAAGACCTTGCCGCGTATCGTCGCCGTCACGGCGGACAAGAAGCCTCTGACCTTGCGCATCCGGTGGGATGGCGGCGAGGAAAGCAAGGTCGATGTCTCAGGGTTGATCGAGACATTCCGCGTCTACGAACCGCTGCGCCGTTCGCCGAAATTGTTCCAGCAGGTTCGCCTTGGCGAGCTTGGAACGGACGTTGTTTGGACCGATGAAGTCGATATGGCCGCTGATACGCTATGGCGTCTGGCGCAAGAGCAGGCGGGCGTCACCATGTCGTCGGACGCATTCAAGCGTTGGCGCGAACGCAAAGCCTATACGCTCGACTCGGCGGCCCGTGCGCTTGGTCTCAGCCGACGCATGGTCGCTTATTACGAGCAAGGCGAGAAGCCGATCCCACGTGTCGTCGCGCTGGCCGCACGCGCGCTGGAAGGCGATCCGGGCTTCGTCGAGAAAATGGAGAAGGGCGATAACATCGTACGCCGTTACCGGAACGCGCTTCGCACGCTGGCGCGGTGACTGCGCGCTATCCGTCGCCTCGTACCGCCCCTGCCATTCCGATCTTCCGCATCCCCAGCAGCAAAGCCCCGCACAGAAGCAGCGTCGCGGCGAAGCAATAGGTGATCGCGCGCGAGCCGATGGTCGGGATCAGCACGAAAGTGGTGAGCAATATCCCGCAGACATTGCCGATCGCCGATATGCCGTAGATCGCGCCCGCCGTCTGGCCCGCGCTTTTCGTCTCGGCGACCAACAGGCGAACGGCGGCCGGCGAAAGCATGCCGAGCAGCGCCACCGGGATGGCGAGCAGAATCGCTGAAGCGAGGAGAATGGCGCCGGCGCCATAGCCGCAGGCGTCCAATATCGCCTGCATGATGGCGTCGACGCAGACGGGGATGGCGAGAAGATAGAGCGCGGCGCCGCCCACCGAGACGGCGACCGCGGTCAGCGAGGGATAGCGGTCGACGATGGCGCCGCCGATGAAATAGCCGATCGCCAGCGCATAAAGAACGGTCGAGATGAGGCCCGCCCAGGTGGCGATGCCGCCGCCGAAATAGGGATAGAGAAAGCGCGAGCCGAGCATCTCGAAGCCCATCAGCACGCCGCCGACGATGAAGACGACCAGCAAGACGACGAACGACCTCATGGTTCAGCTGATGGCGACGGCCATTGCCGATTGTGCTTGTCGATCATCTTCAGCGCCTCGGCGGGGGCGAAATCGTCGGTGAGGAGCTTGGCGTTCGCATCGACCGCGGCGCTGAGCTTGGCAAGGCGTCTCTGGCCAACGAGGTCAGCAAGATTGTAGCGGAGCTTGTAGGTCTCCTGCCTCGCTTTCGCGAGCCGCGCCAGATCGTCCTTCGATCTGGGTGCGCCCTGATAGGCGACGATCACCGCATTGCCGTCGGCGAGATAGAGGTCGGTTTGCGCGAAGGCCGTCGCCATTGTCTTCACGACGGAATCGAACAAAGCGTTGTCGGGATCGAGGTTCTGCATGACCACGCCGCCCTCGTTCAGGCGCTCGGCGACAAGATGATAAAATTCCTTGGTGAGCAGATGAAAAGGCACCGCCGGTCCGTGAAAGGCGTCCAGCAGGATCATGTCGTAGCGCTCGGTCGAACGCGTCAGGAACTGCCGTCCGTCCTCGTTGGCGACCGTGAAATTAGGCTCGTCCTTGATGCCGAAATATTTGCGTGAGAGGTCGACGACCACCGGATCGAGTTCGACCGACGTCACCGGCGCGTCGGGCAGCGCCCGATGAAGATACCAGGCGGTGCGGCCGCCGCCGAAACCGATTTCGAGAATCGAGGCGACGTTATGGGAATAGGCGAGGCCGGCGGTCATGAACCTGGTGTAGGGCGCTGGAAGCTCGAATTCGTCGGCGGGATTATAGGCGCTTTCGTCGTAAAGCGCCTTGTTGAAACCGAAGGTCAGCAACAGCAGGTTGTTCTCTTTGTAGATGTAGATTTGATTGTAGAGGGACTCTTTCGAATCGATAAGCGTCCCGTGCTCGTTCGATGCGCCGGCGCTCGATAGCAGGCCTCCGAAAGCGGCGGCGGCGACAAGGAAGCGGAGGCGTTTGGGCAAGTTCGGCAAGCTCGCTCTCGAAATGAATCGCGCAGGGACGGTAAGGGGGTGGGTTAGAGCTGTCGAGCCCTGGCGCATGACAGCAGCGGGTCTCATGTTCGCGTAGCCACGAAGCTCCTGGTCGTCATGGCCGGGCTTGTCCCACGGCTGTCCGGTTCAGCAAGACCGTTTGTCAATCTTAAGTCGCACACAACACTCGCGCGTCGTGCCCGGGCTTGTCCCGGGCATCCACGCCGTGCGGAAGCCGCCAACTTCGAAAGTTTCTTGCAACGGCGCGGCGTGGATGGCCGGGACAAGCCCGGCCAGGACGGATGTGGATCAAAATGACGATTGCTGCCAAGAGAGCGCGAGCGTGCGCCGAAAGTGCGGCGCTCAGGCGCTAGATTCCTGGCAGGACTGCCCTCGCATGTTCGGCGAAGGCCGTCGCCAGCGCTGACGGACGCGGGCGGTCGAAGGCGATGATGATGCCGAGCGCGGGCAGGTTCGGCAGGCCGGATTCGGGGCCGAGGATCTGCAGATCCGGCGGGATCGCCGAGCGGGCGATGACGGCGAGCGCTTGACCGGAGCGCACCACTGCGAGGAGGCCGGTCAGGCTGCCGCTCGCATAGGCGAGCCGATAGCGACGGCCCTGGGCCTCAAGGCCGCGGCGCGCCGCGATATGATCGACGCCGTCGGGATCGGAAAGCGCCAGGGGCAGCGGATCAATGGTGAGCGCGGCGGGTGATTTGGCGATCCACGCCAGCGCCTCGCGGCGGATGATCGTCTCCGCCGACCCATCCGCCAGCACGGAGGCCAAAGCGACGTCGATGGCATGCTCCTTCAGCCGCTCGTGCAGACGCGGCGTCGAGGCGCAGACGACTTCGATCAGCACATTGGGATGGCGCCCGACAAAATCGCGGATCAGCGCGGGCAGGAACGATGCGGCGTAATCGTCGGGGCAGCCGAGCCGCAACACGCCCGACAGTCCCTTGCCCGTCAATTCGGCCAGCGTCTCGTCGTGGCGGCTGAGGATTTCCTGCGCCCGCGCCAGCAGCCTGCCGCCCTCTCCGGTCAGCCCGACGCCGCGTCCGCCGCGATTGAGGAGGGGTTGGCCGATGATGTCTTCGAGCTTCTTGATCTGCATCGAGACCGCCGCCTGCGTCCGGCCGACGCGCGGGGCGGCCCGGCTCAGCGAGCGCGCATCGGCGACGGCGACGAAAGTGCGCAACAAAGCGATGTCGAGCGTTGCGGCCAAGATATAAATTCCATTGATATCTGAGATAAGAATTATTCGATGCTCTTAAGTCGGTCAAATCGCTAATGTGCCCCATTCGCCCTCGAGCGCCGGAGCGCATCGCATGTCCAAAAACGCCGAACCGCAATTCTGGCGCAACGCGCGCGACCATCTGATCCGCTATGGCGGCAGCTTCGAGCCGCTGATCATCGAACGCGCCGCCGGCAGCTTCGTTTATGACGCCGACGATCGCGCCATTCTCGATTTCACCTCCGGCCAGATGAGCGCCATCCTTGGCCATTCGCATCCGGAGATCGTCGCAGTGGTGACGAATTCTATTCAGCGGCTCGATCATCTCTTCAGCGGCATGATCTCGCGCCCCGTCGTCGATCTCGCGACTGCCCTCGCGCAAAAGACGCCTGATGGCCTCGACCGCGTCCTGCTGCTCTCGACCGGCGCCGAATCGAACGAAGCGGCGATCCGCATGGCCAAGCTTGTCACCGGCAAATATGAGATCGTCGGCTTCGCCCAATCCTGGCACGGCATGACCGGCGCCGCCGCCGCTGCGACTTACAGCGCCGGCCGCCATGGCGTAGGCCCCGCCGCGGTCGGCTCCTTCGCCATTCCGGCTCCCTTCCCTTACCGCCCGCGCTTCGAGCGGAACGGCGCCTATGACTGGCAGGCCGAGCTCGATTACGCTTTTGATCTGATCGACCGCCAATCAAGCGGCAGCCTCGCCGCCTTCATCGCCGAACCAATCCTGAGCTCCGGCGGCATCATCGACTTGCCGCTCGGCTATCTCGCCGCGCTGAAGCAGAAATGCGCGGAGCGCGGCATGCTGCTGATCCTTGACGAGGCGCAGACGGGGATCGGCCGCACTGGCTGGATGTTCGCCTTCGAGCGCGACGGCGTCACGCCCGACATCCTGACGCTATCGAAAACGCTCGGCGCCGGCCTGCCGCTGTCGGCGGTCGTCACATCGGCGGCGATCGAGGAGAAAGCGCATGAACGCGGCTATCTCTTCTATACCACGCATGTCTCAGATCCCCTGCCCGCCGCGGTCGGCCTGAAAGTGCTGGAGGTCGTCGAACGCGACAATCTCGTCAGCCGCGCCAATGTCGCCGGCGCCCGCCTCGCCGACGGGCTGCGCGCTCTGCAGCAGCGCTACGAATGTATCGGCGACGTGCGCGGTCGCGGGCTGTTGCTCGGCATGGAGATCGTCAGGGATCGTCAGAGCCGCGCCGCCGACGGCGAACTCGGCGTGCGCATCACCCGCGAATGCATGAAGCGCGGCCTCAGCATGAATGTCGTGCAATTGCCCGGCATGGGCGGCGTCTTCCGAATCGCCCCACCGCTGACCGTCAGCGACGACGAAATCGACCTCGGCCTATCGATCCTCGACGACGCCATCGAGAATTCCTACAAGGCGGCGTGAGCGGCGGCGATCCAACGATCGTCCGGCGTCTTGGTTAGAACCGGCGTGGCGAGGACGCCGATAGTCTTGTCCGGCCATGCCGGATTGAGCAGGGCGAGCCGCTCCTTCCAGCGGTTCGATTGCAGCATGGCGACGCCGAGCGCCAATGGTTCGACCCCACAGGAGGCCATGAGCTCAATGGCCGCCGCCATCGAGGCGCCGCTGCTGATCACATCGTCGACGAGAACCACGCGCCGCCGCTCGAGCAGCGGCAGCATCCTCGGGTCGACATAAAGGCGCCTTTGCTGATGAGGCGTGGTGATCGACGACAGCGGCACGGAAAGCTCCTCGCGGTACCAGAATTTGCGCGAGGTTCCGAGCGGCGCATAGCGGCGATGGCCGAGTTTCTGCGCCACCGCGCTCGCCAGCGTCAGGCCGAGCGTCGGCAGGCCGACAATGATGTCGGGCTCGAAAACCGCCAGCTTCGCTGCGAGATCCGCCGCGATCGCGTCAACCACCTCGAAGCTCGCCTGATTGAGGATCAGGGAGGCGAGCGCATGCACGCCGTCGCCCAGCGGTCGAATGGGGAGGAGGAGCTGGCGCCCATCGTCGAAGCGGGCGGGATAGAATTCGGAATAGCCTGGCGCGGAAACGAAACTCCGCGGCGGATCAATCCGCTGCCAGAACTCGAACGGCTCCATCAACACTCCCTGGCGTTTCTCTTGAAAGCAGGGCCACACGCGGGTGCATAGGCACGGCTTTCGCGTCGGTTGTCGTGACTTGCCACGACCTTGCGTCCGACGCGCGGAGCCACCACATAGCGCGCAAGCAAGTGAGGGCGAAACTCTTTAATGAACGAGACGGGCCCATTGAGCGGGTTCTTTGCGTTTCCAACGCATGTTTCGTAGAAATCGCTTAGAGGCGCCCGGTCGCGTCCCCCATCGCGCGCGGCGCTTCGCGCAAATGCGATGGATTTTCGCTCAATCCATGGGCCTTGGAAAGGTGGAACGAAATGACCGCTTCGACCGAAACTGCAATCCTCGCCGGCGGCTGCTTTTGGGGCGTCCAGGACCTGCTGCGCCGCTATCCCGGCGTGATCGCCACAAGGGTGGGCTATTCGGGCGGCGATGTGCGCAACGCGACCTACCGCAATCACGGCACGCATGCCGAAGCGGTCGAGATCGTCTTCGACCCGAAATTGATCAGCTACCGCCAGCTCCTCGAATTCTTCTTTCAAATCCATGATCCCTCGACGCTCAATCGCCAGGGCAACGATCGGGGATTGAGCTATCGTTCCGCGATTTTTTATACGAATCCGGAACAAAAGCGGGTCGCTGAGGACACGATCGCCGATGTCGACGCTTCCGGCATCTGGCCGGGAAAGGTGGTCACCGAGATCGCCCCGGCCGGCGACTTCTGGCAAGCCGAACCCGAGCATCAGGATTACCTCGAGCGCTATCCGAACGGCTACACCTGTCACTTCATCCGACCCGGCTGGAAGCTGCCGGTGCGGGCGGAAGCGCAGCGGGCATAGCCGGCGAAATTTCGCACAAGCGGAAGACGCCTGAAGTCAAGGGGCGACGGCGTGATAAGATCCGTCGTGCGAAATCAACCGATCGTGCGATGCCGTCCTTCCCTCTCCTGCCGAGCCGGCTTCGGCTTATGTTCTGGTTCACCCTGCTCGGCGCGGCGGTGGGCGCCGTCTATTCCCAGGTCACTGGCGTGATGCATGGCAGCCCGCCGTTATCGCTCGGAAGCGCGCCGCGCGGCGCCCTGACCGGCGCGGCGATCGCAATCGTCATCATCTCGTTCGAGCTGTTCATTCTGGCCGAGCCGCTCGGCGCGCGGCTGCGACAGGCGCCATTCGCCGTGCATGTCGTGGCCAAGACCTTCCTCTATCTCGCGATCATTCTCGTCGCGCTGACGCTCGGGGACTGGGCGTATGCGACGCGCGATCACGGCATTCAGCCCCTCGACGTGCTGTTCTCGCTGATAGCTTGCTTCGTTTTCATCTTCATGTTCGACATGAATCGCCTGCTCGGGCAGAACGTGCTGCTCAATTTCATTACCGGCCGCTATCACCAGCCGCGACTGGAAGAGCGTGTATTCCTGTTCATCGACATGGAAGGCTCGACGCGATTCGCCGAGCGGCTCGGCGCGCTCGCCTTTCATCGTCTGGTCAATCGTTTCATCATCGATCTCACCGCGCCGATCGTGGCGGCGCGCGGCGAAATCCACCGCTATGTCGGCGATGAATTGATCGCGACCTGGAAGCTGGCGGAAGGGATCGGCGACGCGCGCTGCGTAAGGGCGTGTTTTGCGGCGATGGACGAGCTCGCGCGGCTCGCGCCGTCCTACCAGCGCGAATTTGGAATCGCCGTCAACTTCCGCGCCGGACTGCATTGCGGTCCGGTGGTGACCGGCGAAATGGGTTCGGTGAAGAAGGAGATCGTTTTCCTCGGCGACACCGTCAACACCGCGGCCCGCATCCAGGAATTTTGTCGGCAAACCGGCGATCGCGTGCTCGCATCGGCCGAACTCATCGATCGCCTCGCCCTGCCGCCCGGCGTCGCCAAGCGCTCCCTCGGCGACCTCCGGCTGCGCGGCAAGGAAAGCGATGTGGCGCTCTATGCCTTGACCAGCGCCGAGGCGTTGGCCGTGCAAGCGTTTGACAATGCAAAAGCGGGGCTCTGATCAACCTCGGCGAAACGACAGGGTCGCTCGGAAAAGCGCGCGCGAAACCTTGCTGCCCCTCGTGGAGGCGGATGAAAGCCTACGGCGTGGCCTCGCCCCTTCGCCCTAAAAGAAAACGATCGAGCGCCAATGGTCCGGAGCCGCCCGACAGCAGCGCGATCAGCGCGGCGAGATAGAGAAGATCCGTCTCATAACCCGGTTGACCGAAATGGGCGCCGGCGGCCGTCACCGATTCCAGCTTGATCGAACTGAAGCCATTGGGCAGATGGGGTGAAGATCGCCACCAGAAGGACGGCCGCCATCGGCGCGCTGGCGAGCGGGACGAAAGCGCCGACGAGAACGGCGAAGCCGCCAAGGAGCTCCACGAGAATCGTCGTCCAAGCCATGAGTCCAGGCGCGGGAACGCCGATCGCATGCAGAATCGCGATGAAGGATTCCGGACCGCGAGCGAGTTTGGCATAGCCGTGCTCGACGAAGCCATAGCCGACGATCAGTCGAAGCGGGATGGCGAACCAGCCCGGCGACAGCCAGGGCGCCAGATAGGCGCAGCGGGATAATAGGAACATCATATCGAGCTTTCGCTCGAGAAAGGACGTTGTTACAGCCGTCGTGGCGGAGCAACGAATGCGAAGGCGGCGCCGGTTTCAGTTTGAGGGCAATTGGACCAGTCTATCCGGCCGCTTCACTTCGATTTCGACAAAGGCGATCGGATGTTCCGATCCGTTCATGACGTCGTGGATGATTCCGGCCGGCCGCGCGTAGCTCTGTCCCGCCTCGAGCGGCACGTCCGTGATCTCCTTGCCATTGTGGATTTTCAAAACGCCCTTCGTCAGCATCGTGACGAAATACGGAAAGCCATGGGTGTGCCAGCCGGTGACCGCCCCCGGCGCGAAATCCCAGCGGGTGATGCGGATCGCCTCGTCGTCTTGCTGGACGGTTGGCACGGCGGGAATGTCGCATATGAAAGCCATCGCTTGAACTCCGGACGCGGGAGGCGGGGAGAATCGTCCAGATCAGGTCATCCGTCCAGAGCATCGTCGGCGTCGAACTTGCGGCCCGGCCAATCAAGCGAGCGATCGCGGCGAGCGCCTCCCTAAATCCGCCGGCGCGCCCGGGCGTGGATTTGACCGCAAGATCCGGAGTTCGCGGCGCGGGCGACACGCCTATTCCAGGGTCCGAAACAACCAATGGAGCCCGTCATGACCTATTCCATCACCGGCCTCGCCGTCGAACCCTTCCAGCCGTTTTTCGGGCTGCCGGAGGCGGAGCTCGCGCGCCATCACATCGTGCGCATGAAAGCCGATGCGCCTGTCGGCTATCCCTGCCGCGTGCTGCTTGAGGACGCCAAACCCGGCGACAGCGTGTTGCTGCTGAACCATGAATATCAATCCGCCGACACGCCCTATCGCGGCCGCCATGCTATTTTCGTCAACGAGGCGGCGAAAGCGCCGCGGACTTTCGTCGACGCAATCCCTGCCGTTCTTTCGGTGCGCAAGGCGATCTCGCTGCGGGCGTTCGATGGGCGCGACATGATGATCGACGCGGAGGTTATTGCCGGCGCCGAGGTCGAAGCGGCCGTTCGCAAATTGCTCAGCAATCCGAAAGTCGCCTATTTGCACGCTCGTAACGCCGGCCGCGGTTGTTTTGCGGCGCGCATCGATCGGGCCTGATCAAAGCCTTGCGCCAACGCCCATATTGGCGCGAGCAGGCCGATCAGGGCGGCGCCCTTCGCGTCACGGCGCCGTGGCGCATAGCGCGTCATGCGCCGCCTCGATACGGTCGGCGAGATAGGCGGCGTCGCGCGCGATTCCGGAGAAACGGCCGGAGCCCCAGGTGTGCAGCCAGGGCAGGCCGATGAAATAGAGGCCTGGCTGCGGCGACACGCCGCGATGATGTTTGGGATGGCCGGCGCCGTTGAACACCGGCGCGTCAAGCCAGCGAAAATCCGGGGCAAAGCCGATGCACCAGATGATCGACTTGATTCCTGAGGATTGAAGATCGAGAGAGAGCGTCTCCTCCGCCGGCGCCCAGATCGGCGAATAGACCGACGACGGCGGACAATCGATGTTCTTCTCGGCGATATATTTGTCGATCGCCGCGTTGATGCCGTTGTAGGTCTGGTCGGCCTGGTCAAGCGAGGCGCGCAAGTTTCCCTGAAAGCTTAGCGTCTCGCCATCGGTGTCCTGCAATACGCCGTAGAGGCGCATGCCTTCTGACGCGAACTTCCGCAGATCGATGTCGCGGCCGCCGTCACGGCCGGTCACATAATGATTGGTGTTGTCGCGCACGCCTTCGCGCAACGGATGTTTCTCGACGGGCATTTCGTAATAGCCCATGTCGGCGAGCCAGGCGACGACGTCGCGACCGCGATAGAAGCGCGCGCAACGCGGCGCATGGCCGATCGCCAGATGAACCTGGCGCCCCGCCAGATGCAGGTCCTCGGCGATCTGCGCGCCCGACTGCCCCGAGCCGACGACCAGCACGCCGCCTTCGGGAAGCGAGGCGGGATTGCGATATTGTTCGGAATGGATCTGCATGATCGTCCTGGGCAGCCGCTCCGCCATGCGTGGTACGATCGGAATGTGATAGCCGCCGGAGGCGACCGCGACCTGATCGGCGCGATAAGCGCCTTCCGAAGTGACAATGTCGAAACCGCCTTCGCTGCGCGGCGTGACACGGGTGACCGCGACGCCTTCGCGCAACGGCGCATCGACCAGTTGTTGGAAGCCGCTGAGATAGGCGATGATCTCGTCCTTCTTCATGAACCCATGCGGATCGGACCCGGCATAGGGATGGCCGGGCAGGTCGCATTGCCAGTTCGGCGTCACCAGCGTGAAGGAATCCCAACGGCTGTCACGCCACACATGCATCGCCGTATGCTTTTCGAAGATGATATGGTCGAGGCCGCGCTGCTTCAGGACATGACTGAGCGACAAGCCTGCCTGGCCGCCCCCGACGATGGCGACAGGCAGATGCGGAGGGACGGCGAGATTCATGTCAGGCTCCCGGTCTTTCAGAACTCGAAGCGCTCGACGCGCACATGCGCGTCTTCAATGTCGGTAAAGCGCACGCAGCCAGCCTCGATCTCGGCGAGTTGGCCGAGCGCGAGAGAGCAGGCATGGCCGTATCTGGCTTTGACCCGGTCGCTGGCGATGACGAGGGCGGTACGACTGCGCGCGAGGAAATCAGCGAGCGGATAGGATTGCCCCGGCGCCAAATGCTCCTTGATCACCAGGGAGGGCGAGTAGCAGCGCGCCAGCGTTCCATCCGGCCATCGAATGTGGAAGCGCATCTCAGGCATGTTCGAGCTCGCAAAGCGCTTCATAGGCGGGGCGATGGGCGGCGCCGACGCGCAGCCAGTCGTGACGCGCGGCGGCCCTCAAGCCGCGTTTGACGAGCCGCGCGCGCAACGCCGGCGCCAGTGAAATCAGCATCGCATCGGCGATGCTGGAGACCGAGTCGGGGCGGCACCAGACGACTTCGTCCTCGGCGAGATATTCGGTGAATGGCGCGATCCGCGAAGCGATGACGGGAACGCCGCTCGCCATCGCCTCGAGGACGACGAGGCCAAATCCTTCTTTGACGGAGGGAAAGACCAGCGCGTCGGCGATACGGTAAAGCGCCGGTAGGTCGGCTTGGGCAAGCGGGCCGGCGACGGCGACCGCGTCCGGCGACAGTCCGCTGCCTGCCAAAGCGCTGGCGAAACGCGCTTGATAGTCGCCATGATCGAGCAACGACGCGCCGCCGACGATCAGAAGCTGCGCGTCAGCGCGTATATGGCGGATCTGCGCGAACGCTTCGAGGATACGAAGGGTGTTCTTGCGCTCCTCGACGCCGCCGATGGCGAGGAAAATCGGACCACCGCGCAGGCCAAAACGCGCGCGCAGCGGCGCTTCCCGCCCATCGGCCTGCGGCGAAAAACGCATGCGGTCGACGCCATTGCCGACGACCGTGGCGTTGCGGCCAAACTCTGCGCGCAGATAGTCGCGCCATAAGCGGCTGACGACGAAGAGTCGATCGGCGCCGAGGATCGCCCGGGTCTGCAAAGCCGCCAGGCGTTCGTCGGCAAAGGCGTCGACATGATGGACGGTGCGGGCAAAGCCGTGGATCAGCCCACGCTCCTTCAGAAGCGCCAATGCATTGCCGGAAATGCCATCCCCGGCGTGGAACACATCGAAACGCCGATGCGCGGAACTTTCGAAATAAGCGACATAGTCCGCGATGCGGGTCTCCACCATCCCCGTCATATCGGCGCCGGCGGCCGTAGCGGGGACGCAGACGGTTCCGCACAGCGTCGGACGGAAGAAGCCATCGCCCTTCGCGTCAGGCGCGTGAACAACCGCTTCGCAGCCGAGACGCGTCAGCGCATCGCCGAGTTCGAGCGCATGGACGACGCCGCCGCGCGGATTGGTCGAATGGGTGAGGATGGCGATGCGGAGCGGGCGCGGCGCGGTCATGCGGCGCGCTCCCCCGGTCCGCAGCCAAGCAGTGGCTTTGCCGCGAGGTCCCAGACCGTTTCACGATCGTCGCCATGCCGGATCGATACGGTGCGACCTGGGTGCACCGCACCGATGTCAGCGGCGGCGATATCGCGGCCGGCGAACAAACGCATCACCGCCGCGACGTTCTCCGGACGAACCGCGAGCAGATAGCCGTAACTCGGAAAGGTGGAAAGCCAGCGATCGATAGCGATTTCATCGGGCTTCGGAACGGCGCCGATATCGATGGCGATGCCGACGCCGGAACATTCAGCGAGCATCGCGGCGGTGCCGACGAGGCCGCCCTGGCTGATGTCCTTGGCGGCGCAAGAAAGGCCGCTTTCCGCAATGCGCGGCAGCAGTTCGAGATCGGCGCGCAGCCGCGCCGGGGGCGCATCAGTCGCCGCCTCCCAGTTCGAGAAAGGTTCGCGGTAACGCCCGCGCAGATCGATCGCGGCGACGAGACGATCGCCCGGCCGGGCGTCGAAGCTCGTCAGCAGTCGCCCGGCGCGGCCAAGAATCGCCACCGAGAGCTGCGCGCTTTCGGTGCGCAGGTTGCTGTGGCCGCCGACGATCGGAACGCCATAAGCCTCGGAAGCTGCGCGCAGGCCATCGAGAATCGTCGATGCGTTCGTCTCGCCATCGGCCCATAGAGCGTCGACGATCGCCACAGGGCGCCCGCCCATCGCCGCGACATCGGAAATATTGACCATCACGCCGCACCAGCCGGCGAACCAGGGATCGCCGGCGACGAACTCATTCATGAATCCTTCGATGGCGAACAACAGATGGCCGCCGCCGTCCTTGATCGCCGCACAATCGTCGCCGACGGCGGCGAGCGACTGACCGGCAAAGCCGAGCCGGCGGGCGACCGAACTGATATCGGCCTTGGCGACAAGGCCACGATTGGTCCGCAGCATCCGCGCCAATGCCTTGACGTCGATCGACGGGTTTGTCGCGCGAGCCAGCATCACGCGGCCTTGCGCAAAGCGACGAAACCCGTCTCCGGATTGGCGAATGGCGGGTAGAAATCGAGATTGGCCTCCATCAGATGATGCGGCCGGCCGTGCAGGTCGATTTGCACGAGCGCGGTCCAGTGCAATTTGCCGAACAGCAGGGCGTTCTGGCTCTGCACATGGGCGAGAAAGCGCGTGCAGCCGCGCGCGCGCGCCGAGGAGACGGCAAGACGGATGAGGCCCGCGCCCAGCGCGCCGATCCGCCGATAATCGGGGGCGACCGCCAGCCGCGAACCCCACCAGACATTGTCCTCGGCCTGGTGGATGCGCACCGTTCCGACCACTTCATCAGCGGCGACGCCGACGAACGACACTGCGACTAGCGCGATCGCGACTTCGTCGATCGCATCGCGGTCGTCGCCGGCAAAGATATTCTGCTCCTCGCAGAACACCTGGCGGCGCAGCGCCGCGGCGGCGCAGCGCTCCCAGGAATCGACGGCGAATTTGATCTGGAATTCGCTGGGCAGGAATGGCGCGAAAGGTTCGAAAATCATGCGAGCGCCTCCAGGGCGGGCTGACGACGCTCATAGGTCGAAAGCGCCGAGCAGGCGCCGCATTTGGCGCAGCCCGCTTTCACGTTGGTCGATGCGAGCCCGCTTTCAGCGAGCATGCGCGCCAGCGGCTCAAGGATCGCATGCATGAAGGCGGGCATCGGGGCCGGCTGGCTTTCGAGCGGCGTCCCCGAAATCGGCACGAAGGGAACGACGAAAGGATAGACGCCGATCGCGACCATTCGCTCGCAGATATCGAGAATCTCTTCGCTCGTATCGCCAAGACCGGCGAGAATATAGCTCGAAACCTGCCCGCGTCCGAAAACCGGGACCGCCGCTTCGAACGCGGCGAAGTAACGCGCGACCGAAACTTGCGCCTTGCCCGGCATGATGCGGCGCCGCACGCGCTCGCTGACCGCTTCGAGATGCATGCCGAGCGAATCGGCGCCGGAATCTTTCAGCCGGCCGAACCAGCCGTCGTCGTCCGGAGGTTCGCATTGCACCTGGATCGGCAGATCGACCGCTTCCTTCACCGCCGCCGCGCTGTCGGCGAGAATGGCGGCGCCGCGATCGGCGCCGGCCGGCGTGCCGGTTGTCATCACCATGTGCTTGACGCCGTCGAGCCGCACCGCCGCCTCAGCGACTTCGGCAAGCTGCGCCGGCGTCTTGCGCTCAATGGTGCGGCCGGCGGCGAGGGACTGGCCGATCGCGCAGAACTGACAGGTCTTGGTCCGGCTTTGATAACGAATGCAGGTCTGCAGCACCGTCGTCGCCAGGACATCGCGCCCATGCAGGACGGCGATCTTGGAATAGGGCACGCCGTCGGCCGTGTGCAGATCATAGAATTTCGGGCGCGGCGGAAACGAGACGTCGCCGATCGCCAGCCCGTCGCGCAACACCCGGCTTCGCCCGAAGGCGTCGGGCTTTTCGACGAGATAGGGGCTTTCGAACGCCGGCGCCGTATGAACCGGCGCCATCACCGTCACGCCGTCGATCGTGATCGCCTTATGGTCGGATGGCCCGGCGCCGCCGCGCCGGCTGTCGGCGCCGGCTTTGGGATCAACCAGACGCATTCCGAAGGACTGCAACTCGTTGATCAATTGCGCGGTCGGCATCATCGGGTTCATTGGTTGGGCTCCCGGCGGCGGATGGAGGGAACGCCGCGACGGCGCGCATCGCCGGGGCGGGTCGATTGTCGAGATTGAGGCTGAGCAATTCGGGGCGCGCGTAATGGCCGACCGAATCCATCATCCGCTTGCGTTTGACGATCAGGCCCATGTCGAGATCGGCGATGAGAAGGCCCTCGCCCTGCGTCAGCGGCGGCGCCAGATGCTTGCCTTCGGGCGAGATGATCGCCGTCATGCATCCCCCCGTCAGCGCCTTGCGCAGCTTCTCGTCGGGCGTGATTTTGGCGATTTGCGCTTCGGTCAGCCAGCCTGTGGCGTTGACGACGAAACAGCCGCTTTCCAGAGCATGATGGCGGATCGTCACCTCGATCTGATCGGCGAAGATCGGCCCGACGAGCGAGCCGGGGAATTGCGCGATGTGGATTTCCTCGTGCTGAGCCATCAGAGCGTAGCGGGCAAGCGGATTGTAATGTTCCCAGCAGGCGAGCGCGCCGATACGCCCGACCGCGCTGTCGACGACCTTCAAGCCTGAGCCGTCGCCCTGCCCCCAGATCATCCGTTCATGGAAAGTCGGCGTGATCTTGCGCCGCTTCAGCAGGATTTCGCCGGTGGAATCGAAAATGATCTGCGTGTTGTAAAGCGAGCCGTGATCGCGCTCGTTGACGCCAAGCGCAACGACGACGGCATGGCGACGCGCCGCGCTTGCGACCGCGTCGGTCACTGGACCCGGCACGACGACGGAATTTTCATACAGCCGCACGTGCTCCCCGCCGGTCTGCACCGGGGGGAGCACGAAGGAGAAATAGGGATACCAGGGCACGAAAGTTTCGGGAAAGACGACGAGCTTTGCACCCTTGCCCGCGGCCTCTTCGATCGCGGCGAGAACGCGCTCGAGAGTTCCGCCTGCTGTTTCCAGATCCGGCGCGATCTGCACCGCCGCGACCCGGATCGACGTCGTCTCCGCCATCGCCCGCTTCTCCCGATTGGCTAGAGGGTCCAGGTGTTGATGATGAAAGCGTTGTCCTTGCGATGCAGCAGGATCAGGTCGAGCACATCGAGCGGGTTGATGCCCTTGATGCCGGGAATCAGCGAGACGTCGCCATGGCCATAGAGCGCCTGCAGCGCGAAACGGCAGGCATAGACTTTGCCGCCTTCGTCCATGAATTTGGTAAGCTGATTGTTGAAATTCTGGTGGCCGGGGAAGGCTTCGTCGCCGAGCTTGGGGAAGCCGCGCTGAACGCCGAGGGTCACGCCCGGTCCATACAGCAGCACCGAGGTTTCGAAGCCTTTGCGCTTCAGGCGCGTCGCCTGCAGCAGGTTTACAAAACCGATCGAGCCTTCGAAAGCGACGGTATGGAAGGTGACGAGCGCCTTTTCGCCGGGGGCCGCTTTGACGTCCTCAAAGACTTTCTCTTCGTAATCGACAAGGAAATCGCCCTTTTTATGGGCTGGCATCGTGACTGCGGGCATGAGGCGCTTCTCCTGAGGAAAGATCGCCGCCGGCGGAGACCGGGGCGACGAGACATTGCAATCAATATGCCATTCATTTGTTCTGCATGATAACAGTCAATATTCATCAACGAATACATTCAATTATCTCTCCGAAGACCTGACGTCCGCCCAAATCATGCCGACCGGAATGGCCGATCGTTGGGCTTTTAGCGCCTATTCCGACGGCGTCATGATGGAAAAATATGCGTCTTGGCTGATTGACGGGTGTGTGAAAATTCTAGACAATTGTACGGTCAATGATCCAGTCATTTATTACGAACCTGCATTCGCGCGCGATTGGGTCACATCACGGGGTGACCAATTATATTGCGTAATGGCTTGCCGATCGGCCCGAGGTGACAAGCGTGTATGCAGCGCGATACAGTCAATTTTGGCGTCCCGAGTCGGGCCGCGATCAGGTCAGATTGAGTCAGAATGCTCGAATGGACGCCTAATCTGGCCAGCAGCAATAGACCGCGCTATCTGGCCATCGCCGATCTCATCGCCGCCGACATGCGGGACGGCCGGCTGTCTCCGGGCGATCGCCTGCCGCCGCAGCGCAAGCTCGCCGATCGCCTAAACGTCGATTTCACCACCGTCGCCAGGGGCTATGTCGAGGCGCAAAAACGCGGCCTGATCGAATCGCGTGTCGGGCAAGGAACTTTCGTGCGCGCGCCTGAGAAAGCCGCCGCCGCGGCGCGGCCTTCAGGTCCACGCCGCGGCGAGATCGTCGATCTTTCCATGAACCTGCCGCCGGAACCCGATGAGCCAGCTTTGATCGAGCGCATGCAGGCGGGCCTCGCAGAAATCGGCCGCGATCTGGTTGCGCTGTTGCGCTATCAGGGATTTGGCGGTTCGCCCGCCGACAAGGACGCGGCGTCCGCCTGGCTCGGGCGTCGCGCGCTGGTTCCTTCGCAAGATCGCGTTTTCATCACCCCGGGCGCTCATCCCGCGCTGCTCGGAATTTTCGGCATTCTGGGCAAAGCCGGCGACGTCTTTCTCTGCGAGGCGATCACCTATCCCGGCGCCCGCTCGATTGCAGCGCAATTGGGACTGCGCCTCGTCGGGCTGCCGATGGACGAGGAAGGCGTCGATCCCGCCGCCTTCGCCGACGCCTGCGCGCGGCTGAAGCCGAAGGGCCTCTATCTCAATCCGACCTTGCAGAATCCGACGACGCTGACTGTGCCCGAGCGGCGACGCGCGGAACTGGCAGCCGTCTCGCGGCGCTGGCGCGTGCCGATCATCGAAGACGACGCTTACGGCTTCATTCCGATACATGGTCCGGCGCCATTCGCCGCGATCGCGCCCGACATCACCTGGCATGTCGCCGGTCTCGCCAAATGTATCGGCGCGGGCGTTCGCGCCGCCTATGTCGTGGCGCCGGATGTGCGCGCGGGCTGGCTGTTCGCCGCGGCGGTGCGCGCCGCGACGGTGATGGCCTCGCCGCTGACGGTCGCGCTCGCCACACGGTGGATCGAAGATGGCACCGCCGACGCCATTCTGCGCTTCATCAGAACCGAAACCGCGGCGCGCCAGGTGCTGGCGACCGAGCTTCTGCCGCCGGGGAGTTTCAAAGCCGATCCGCTCAGCTTCAATGTCTGGGCGCAATTGCCGGCCGGCTGGACGCGCTCGGCTTTCCTCGGCCATATGCGCGCGACAGGCATCGGCATCGTCGCCAGCGACGCTTTCGCGGTGGGCGAAAATCCGCCGGAAGCGGTGCGCATTTGCCTTGGCGGACCGACGACGCGTCCGGTGCTGCGCCGCGCGCTCGAATATGTCTCGCACGCTTTGGCGGAATCGCCGACCCTCGCCTCAACCTTTCTCTGACGGGGCGCCCGCCGGGCCGCCGGCTTCGAGCGCCAGCACGGCAAAGCTCGCCAGCCAATGTTCGCCCATATAATCGCCGGCAAGATGCGGCAGGCCTGCCGTCAAATGGCGCGTCGCAGCCTCTTGCGCCGGAACGCGGCGGGGATCGTCGACGGGCAGCGCCGCGGCGAGCGAGCGCCAGCACCAGGCGCGGCTGAGATTAAGGCCGTCGAGATGGGCGATCTTGCCGTCGGTGCGATCGCTGACAATAGCGGGCTGCAGGAGAACGCCCGGTTCGCCCCGTGCGATGCGCGGCAGGAAACGGTCGAGCCATGAGAGGAACTCATCGCGCGGCAGCAGGCGGCGCATACATTCAGCCTCAATCAGCGTCGGGGAGAGGAAGTCGTCGCCGCTGGGCTCGCCCCGGGCAGGGCAAGCGACATCGCCGCCATACCAGCGCCGCCCGGTTTCCAACAGCAGCGCCGCCAGCGCGGAATCCTTGGCCGCGGCAGCGTAATCGGCGGCCAGCCGCAGACCGAAGGCCGTGTTGAAATGCGCGCCTGCGCGCACCGGATAGGTCGCCAGCGGCAGGAAATCGCGAAACCTTTGTGCGAAGACGCCCGCCAGAGGCGCGAGCGTTCTCGACCAGCGAGGATCGTCCTGGAAGGACAGTTCCTCGGCGAGCTTGAGCAGCCAGGCCCATCCATAGGGACGCTCGAAACCGCGCGCCGTCGGCGCGGCGAGATATGCCGATTCGGCGGCGACTTTGTCGGCGACGAATTGCGCGTCGAACAAAGCGCGGATGGCCGCGGCGGCGCGCTGATGGGGGAAACGGCGCAGCAGACGCGCCAGCATCCAATAGCTGTGGACACAGGAGTGCCAGTCGTAGCTGCCGTAGAAGATCGGATGCAATTGGCTCGGCGTGCGCGCGTCTTGCGGGCCGGCCAGAACATGATCCGGCTTGTTGGGATATTCGCGCCGGACATGGCCGAGCGCAATGTCGGCGAATTGCCCGGCAAGGTCAGGCGTGAGGCTGAGGATTGTCATCGGCGTCCCTTTCAAGCGGCGGCTTGGCGCATCCTTGTGGCTTGCGGCGACTTTGCGATTCGGACCAGGCGATCGCCATCGCGATGAGGCGCGGAAGCGTATAGATCGGCAATTGCGTCGCGGCGAAATAAAGCGCCATCCGCGGATTGGCGGCCGCGCCGAGCGCCGACCAGACCAGGCCGACATTGCGATTGCCGAGGATGAGCCCGACTGTCAGCCGTTCGCGCAGCGAGCCGGGGAGGAGAAGCGCGCCGCCGGCCTGCAGAGCCAGGTTGCAGGCGAAAGCCAGCGCCAGGCAGACAATGGCGGCGCCGGGATCGCCGGCAATCTGCGTGCGCACGCCCGCCATCGCCGCCAAGGCGAAAATCAGCAGAGCCGCGACGATCACACCGTCGACGATTGCGCCGCGCCGCGCCAGAACTTTGGCGGCGCGCCGACGCAAGACGAGCGCCACGCCCTCGGCGCCGCCGATCAGCAGAGCGAGCCTCAGCGCAAGATCCAGCGGATTGAGTTGGAGACCGCCGAACCAGCCGGCCAACAAAGGGACGGTCACTGGCGCGAGCGCCATCGACAGAAAAGTGACGACGAGCGGCGCGGCGCCGTCCAGTCCCAACATACGCGCCACCGCCGTCGTGCCGCTCGAAGGCGGCGCCGAAACCGCCAGAACCAGCGCCAGCGCGAGTGCGCGGTCAAGGCCGAGCAAATGGCCGGCGGCCCCCGCCAAAGCGGGCGATGCGACCATCACCATCGCCGGAAGAAACACCGAAAGCGACGGACGCTTGAGCGCAGCGATCACCGCCTCGACGTCGATCCGCAGCAGCGTTCCCAGCACGATCAGAAAGATCGTGACAGGCATCAGCGGACGCGCGCATTCGGCGAGCGCCGGAAACGCCAATCCCAACAGGACGCCGAGAGCCAGCAATGTCGGGCCGCGCGGCGCCAGGCGCGTGAGAAAGGATCGCATGCGCCTCGCTGCCTTCAACAGATTGCCGACCACTGACGCCAGCCGATACGCGGCGCTAGTTCACGCACACGTCCACCGGCCGCACGCCAAAATAATCGCCTTCCGCATCATAGGCCGGCTGATGGGTCCAGCAATGGGCGACGCCATAATAACCGAAGCCGGCGGCGCCCAGTTGGCCCAATCCCGGCACGAGGCCGTAGGCGACGCCGAGACGCTCGTCGCCGCCTCCGAAATGTCTGCTGTGATGGCGCCAGGCGGGCGTCGAACGCATCGAAAGATCGGCGGCGAAGGGCGACGCGGGCGCCGCCGTCGACAGCGCCAACAGGAGGAGCAGTCCTTTGCCAGGCATCTTCAAGCCTCGAACAGGTCAAGCCGCGGACGCCAGTATAGCGACTCGAACCCTCACTTGGAATCGGCATTCGCCGCCGCGCGCCGTCCGGGAAAATCGATTGGGGTACTCTCTCCAAGGTCGCTTAACCAGTTACGGCTGCGCCGAGGCGCGTCCGGTTAATTTCTCTTCCGGTCAGCGATGAACGAATGCAACGTGGCGAGGGCCTTGATGCGCCGATCCTGGTCGGTCGCTGACAGTTGCCAAATATCGCGTAGAGCGACAATCTCAATTCCCGCGCGGCGGCGAGCCCGAATGCCGGCAGCCATCGCGCGAGCGCGCGTCGCCTTCTTCGGCGAGGCGGTCGTCCGAAAGGTCGAAGGGGGGAATTCATGCGCTACGACGTCTCGGTCATCGGCCTTTACATCCTCGACATTCTCGGGCGGCCGGTCGTCTCCATCCCGGAGCGCGGCAATGTCGCATTCATCGACGAAATCCGCCTGACCGTCGCGGGCACAGCGGGGGGAACGGTGGTCGACACCGCCAAGCTCGGCCTTAAGAGCCTCGCCGTCGGGGCGGTCGGCGATGACGAGAAGGCCGATTTTGTCCTCGCCGCCCTGCAGAAGTTCGGGGCCGACGTTTCGGCGATGCAGCGCCTGAAAGGCATCCCGACTTCTGCGACAATCCTCAACGTCCGGCCAAACGGCGAGCGCCCGGCGCTGCATGTGCGCGGCGCCTCAGATCATTTCGACGTGCCGCCGGCGCTTTACGATCAAGTCTTCGATGCGCCGATCGTGCACCTTGGCGGCACCGGCTTGCTGCGCAAGCTCGATGGCGAAAAGAGCCGCATTCTGCTGGCCGAAGCCAAGAAGCGCGGCCGCGTCGTCACTTTCGATCTGATCGCGGCAAACGCTGAGACGATTGCGATCGTCGAACCGCTGTTGCCGTTCATCGATTATTTCATGCCGTCGATCGAAGAGGCGCGCGACATGTCCGGCCAAACGAATCCTGAGGATTGCGCCGCCTTCTACCTCGACCGCGGAACGCAATGTTGCGTGTTCACGCTCGGCGGCGACGGCGCCTATTACGCCCATCGCGACGGCGCGCGGCTGCACGTTCCCGCATACAGGATCAAGGTCGTCGACACGACCGGTTGCGGCGACGCCTTTGACGCCGGCTTCATCACGGCGTTGCACCACCGGATGGAGCCAGAGGCGGCGATCCGTTTCGCGCAGGCCGCCGCGGCGCTGGTTGCGACCGGCCTCGGTTCCGACGCCGGAATTGTCTCCTTCGAAGACACGATGGACCATATGCGGCGGGGCTTCAGATAAGCCGGGCGCGTCCATCGTCAGGGCGCGCATCCGCTTCGATCGGATCGAGCGGCGGGGGGAGCGTCGCCACAATCGTCTCTGGCGAAGCCGAGTTTTCCGGTGCATAGTGCCCGAATGGCCGAAGATCACCAATTTACCGTTAGAGTAGAGCCGGACTCTTCTCGACCGGGCCGTTTTCGGTGGGCGCTGCTTAAGGGAAAACAGGCTTACAATCGCTCAGAGGCCTCCTTTGCAACCAAGCGCGAAGCGAATGCCGAGGCGGCGAAGGTTCTCGATAAGAGGATTGCCGCCTGGCGGGCGCTCAATACGCCTCAAGTCTAAGAAACGGCAATCGGATAGACCGGTCCCGCCTGCCCTGCGGCCGCGATCAGCGACCATTTCGCAGTCGAAGCCGATACGCGCATCGCTCCACAATGTCTCCATGTTGAACCTGCATAAGCATTCGTGCGGATCGGGACTGGTCACCCGAAATCCGCTGTGACCAACATCGAGCAAGTCATTCTCCAAAGGCCGTCCGCTTCCGCGCTGGCCCATCAAAAAGGAGAGCTGCTCAATGTCACGATTTCAGGGAGCGAAACATGGGAACGTTCCACGTTCAGATTTGGCCTGAGGGAGAATCGCCCAAAGCGTATCAACAAGTGGAGGCGGAGACCGAGAAGGACGCCGCCGAGAAGCTCTATGGAAAGCCATTGCGGGAAGAAGGCTTCCTGCATCAGTTGCGCGCGCTGGTCAGAAGCCTGGACGGAACCGGCGGCGCGGTCTCGTTTTATGAACTGCGTCGCCCGCCAAGCCAGGGAGCCTGAATGCGCCCATCGGCGATGGCGGCTGGCAATCCGCTCGTTTCGAAATAGGGTGGGCGATCCGGCTCTCGCCCGGCCAATCCGATTTCAATCACGCGAAGCCGCCCATTGCGGCGCTAAGGCGTCAACGACATAGCGGGGGTAGCGACGATGAAGGATCGCATTGAGATCGCCATAGAGGGCGGCGTCGCAGACGTCCGCCTGATCCATGGCGCGAAGATGAACGCGCTCGACCCGGCCATGTTTGCCGCGCTCGTCGAGGCGGGGGCGAAACTGAGCGCCGAGCCACGCTTGCGCGCGGTGGTGCTGTCGGGGGACGGACCTGCGTTTTGCGCGGGAATCGATGTCGCCTTCGTCTCGCGCTTCATCGGCGGCAAGGCGGCGCCCGGCGATCCGCCGATCGACAATATCGCGGCGCGAACGCATGGGATCGCCAATCTCTATCAACACGTCGTCTGGCTCTGGCGCGAATTGCCGATCCCGGTGATCGCCGCGGTGCATGGCGTCGCGTTCGGCGGCGGCTTCCAGCTCGCGCTGGGCGCCGACATGCGCTATCTCGCGCCGGGTACGCGGCTCTCCATCATGGAGACGAAATGGGGCCTCGTGCCGGATATGGCCGGCACGCAATTGATGCGCCATCTCGCGCGCGACGACATTGTGCGCGAGCTGACCTATACCGGCCGCATATTCCTCGCCGAGGAAGCGCTCGCCTATGGTTTTGCGACGCGGATCGTCGTCGACCCTCATGCAGAGGCGATGAAAACCGCACGCGAGATCGCGCAAAAGAGCCCGGACGCCGTACGCGCGGCCAAACGCCTGTTCAACGCCGCGCGCGTGTGCGAACCCAGCGCGGGCCTCATTGCCGAAGCGATCGAGCAGCAGGCGCTGATCGGCAGTCGCAACCAGATCGAGGCCGTGCGCGCCAATCTCGAAAAACGCGCGCCGGATTTTGCTGACCCGCCGTGAGCGCGACGAAGCGGAACCCCAGCTAATCTGTCTCGTTAATAGGCTCGGCGACCGGTCTTTCGCTTTGCGCAAGGAGTAACGCGCATGAGTACGCTCATTCTCAGGGCTCTGGCCGCTTCCGCGGCGCTCGCCTCTGCAAGCGCCTATGCCGACAATCCCAATGTCCCGTCCTCGTCGCCCTATGCGGTGACGGCGTCCGGCGGCGCCTATTCCGCGCCGCCGTCGCCCAATGG
>DATBZF010000036.1:0-26286 GCA_036513315.1 Roseiarcus sp. | reverse complement strand
GAATATCGGCAATTCCGCCGTCAGTTCCGGCGTCGCCGAGGAAGTTGAAAAACTGGTCTGGTCGATCCGCTGGGGCGCTGACACGGTGATGGACCTTTCCACCGGACGCAACATCCACAACATCCGCTCCTGGATCCTGCGCAATTCGCCGGTGCCGATCGGCACCGTGCCGATCTATCAGGCGCTGGAGAAGGTCGATGGCGATCCGCTGAAGCTCGATTGGGAAGTGTTCAAGGACACGCTGATCGAGCAGGCCGAGCAAGGGGTCGATTACTTCACCATCCACGCCGGCGTGCGCCTTGCCCATGTGCCGCTCACCGCCAAACGCGTCACCGGCATCGTCTCGCGCGGCGGCTCGATCATGGCGCGCTGGTGCCTGGCCGGCCATCGCGAGAGCTTCCTTTACGAGCGTTTCGACGAAATCTGCGACATCATGCGCAAATACGACGTCTCGTTCTCGCTGGGCGACGGCTTGCGCCCGGGCTCGATCGCCGACGCCAACGATGCCGCGCAATTTGCCGAGTTGGAGACGCTCGGCGAATTGACCAAAGTCGCCTGGAGCAAGGGTTGCCAGGTGATGATCGAAGGGCCCGGCCATGTGCCGATGCACAAGATCAAGGTCAATATGACCAAGCAGCTCGCCGAATGCGGCGAAGCGCCTTTTTACACGCTTGGACCGCTGACGACCGACATTGCGCCGGGCTATGACCACATTACTTCGGGCATTGGCGCGGCGATGATCGGCTGGTTCGGCACGGCGATGCTTTGCTACGTCACGCCGAAGGAGCATCTCGGCCTTCCCGATCGCGACGACGTCAAGACCGGCGTCATCACCTATCGCATCGCCGCGCACGCGGCCGATCTCGCCAAAGGCCATCCGGCGGCGCAATTGCGCGACGACGCGCTCTCGCGCGCCAGATTCGATTTCCGCTGGGAAGACCAGTTCAACCTTTCGCTCGACCCCGACACCGCGCGCAAATATCACGACGAGACGCTGCCGAAGGAATCGCACAAGGTCGCGCATTTCTGCTCGATGTGCGGACCCAAATTCTGCTCGATGCAGATCACCAGGGATTTGCGCAAGGAGGCCGAAGCGCTTGCCGGCATGCAGGAGAAATCGAAGGAATTCCTCAAACAGGGCGGCGCGCTCTACGTGCCCGCCGCGGAATAGATCCATGCGCGTCACTGTCGTCGGCGCTGGCGTCGTCGGCTTGACCGCCGCGCTCGAACTCTCCGAACGCGGCGCGGAGGTCGAAATCGTTGAGCGCTCGGCGCATCTGGGCGAGACCGCGTGCTCCTGGTGCGCGGGCGGCATGCTGGCCCCGTGGTGCGAAGGGGAAAGCGCGCCGGCTGAAGTCGTCGAGCGCGGCGCGCTCGCGCTTGACTGGTGGGCGCAGCGCGTTCCCGGCGTTGCGCGCAACGGCACGCTTGTCGTCGCCGCCCCGCGCGACGCCGGCGAAATCGAACGTTTCTCAGCGCGCACGCTGCACCATGAACGTGTCGATGAGGCGCGCATCGCGGCGCTGGAGCCTGACCTTGCCGGGCGGTTCCGCAAGGGTTTGTTTTTCGCTAGGGAAGGGCATCTTGATCCGCGCGCCGCTTTGGGCGCGCTGGCGGACCGTCTCGCCGAGCGGGACGTCAGGATAAGATTTGGCGTCGCTGCGACAGCTTCGTCGCTTGACGGCGTCGTGCTCGATTGTCGCGGGTTCGCCGCGCGCGACGATTTGAAAGAACTTCGCGGCGTGCGCGGCGAAATGGCGATCCTGCGCACCAGGGAAATCCGCCTGGCGCGGCCAATCCGCTTCCTGCATCCGCGCATTCCGCTCTATATCGTGCCGCGCGCCGACGGTCTGTTCATGGTCGGCGCGACGATGATCGAAAGCGCCGAACGCGGCGCCGTCACTGCGCGTTCCGCGATCGAATTGCTGAGCGCCGCCTATGCGCTGCACCCGGCCTTTGGCGAAGCGGAAATTGTCGAGACGCGCGCCGATGTGCGCCCGGCTTTTGCCGACAATCTGCCGCGCCTCATCCAGCGAGGCGCGACGACTTATCTGAACGGATTTTATCGTCACGGCTTCCTGCTTTCGCCGTCTCTAGCGCAACAGGCGGCCGCGATGATCTTAAGGAATGTCGAGAACGCCCATGAAAATCATCGTCAACGGCGCCGAGCTTGAGCTTGGCGCGGCGACGCTCGCCGAAGCGCTGGCGGCGCTCGACTATGCCGACGCCGTCGTCGCCACTGCTCTGAACGGACATTTTGTCGCCACGCGCGCCCGCGCGACGACGCTATTGGCGGAGGGCGATCGGATCGAGATCGTCGCGCCAAGGCAAGGAGGCTGAAGAGATGGAGCTTTATGGCGTCGAGATCGCCTCGCGCTTGTTGCTGGGGACCGCGCAATATCCCTCGCCCGCGATCCTCGCCGACGCCGTGCGCGCAAGCAAAGCCGATATCGTCACGGTTTCGTTGCGCCGCGAATCCGGGCGCTTGCGCGAAGGCCAGGATTTCTGGGCGCTCATTCGCGCGCTTAAGCTTCGCGTGCTGCCCAATACCGCCGGCTGCCATTCGGTCAAGGAAGCGGTCACCACGGCGCAGATGGCGCGCGAAATATTCGCGACGAACTGGATCAAGCTGGAAGTGATCGGCGAGGCCGATACATTGCAGCCCGACGTTTTCGGCCTTGTCGAGGCGGCGCGGATTTTGAGCGAAGACGGCTTCGCCGTTTTTCCCTACATGACCGAAGATCTGGTTGTCGCCGAGCGGCTGGTCGAGGCGGGCTGCCGGGTGTTGATGCCGTGGGGGGCGCCGATTGGCTCAGGCAAGGGTCTGAACAACCTCTTTGGCCTACGGGCCTTGCGCGCCCATTTTCCCGATATTCCGCTTGTCGTTGACGCCGGCATCGGCCTTCCCTCGCATGCGGCCGCCGCGATGGAGCTTGGCTATGACGCAGTGTTGTTGAACACCGCGGTCGCCAAGGCGGGCGATCCCGTGGCCATGGCGCAGGCTTTTGCGGGAGCCGTCGAGGCGGGGCGGGCGGCCTATCTCGCCGGCCCGATGGAAGCCCGGGACATGGCGGCGCCTTCGACGCCGGTGCTTGGCCGGCCGGTTCTCGCGCGATGAAGGGAAGCGCCGCTTGACCGACCTCGACCCGTTCTATCCGATCGTCGAGAGCGCCGCCTGGGTCGAACGTATCATCGCCGCCGGCGCGAGACTGATCCAATTGCGGATCAAGGATCGCGCGGACGCGGAAGTGCGGGCGGACATTCGAGCGGCGCTGGCGGTCTGCGCCAGAGCCGGCGCCCAATTGATCGTTAATGATTACTGGGAAATGGCCATCGACGAAGGAGCCGATTTCATTCATCTCGGGCAAGGCGATCTCGACGACGCCGATATGAAACGCATCCGCGGGCGCGGATTGCGCGTTGGCGTCAGCACGCATGACCATGCCGAGCTTGATCGCGCCTTGTCGTTCGATCCCGATTATGTCGCGCTGGGGCCGATCTATCCGACCATCCTGAAGGCGATGCCTTTCGCGCCGCAGGGGCTCGGACGTATCGGCGAATGGAAGCGGCTGATTGGCGAGCGGCCGC
Source organism: Roseiarcus sp. (assembly GCA_036513315.1). Taxonomy (GTDB): domain Bacteria; phylum Pseudomonadota; class Alphaproteobacteria; order Rhizobiales; family Beijerinckiaceae; genus Roseiarcus. The sequence continues at coordinate 22,698 of DATBZF010000036.1, read as the reverse complement.
TCGTCGCCATCGGCGGCATCAATCTTGAGCGGGCGCCTCTATGCCTTGCCGAGGGCGCCGATAGCGCGGCGGTTGTCACCGACATCACCCTCAACGCCGATCCGGACGGTCGCGCCAAGGCATGGCTGGCGGCGACGCGGAGGGCGGCTTGACGCGCAAAGCGCCGGTTGCGCTGACGATCGCCGGATCCGATTCCGGCGCCGGCGCCGGCATCCAGGCTGACATCAAGACCTTCGCCGCGCTCGGCGTTTATGGGACGAGCGCGCTGACGGCGGTGACCGCGCAAAACACGCTCGGCGTGCGCGCCGTCTTCACGCTTCCCGCGGGAATTGTCGCCGCGCAGATCGACGCGATCTTCGAAGATTTCGAAGTCGCCGCCGTCAAGATCGGCATGTTGTCCGGCTTGGAAATTGTCGAAGTCGTCGTCGAGGCGGTTCTTCGCCATTCGCCCCGTTTTGTCGTATTCGATCCCGTCATGATCGCTTCGTCGGGCGATCCGCTGGTCGCGCCGGCAGCGATCGCGGCGATGCGGTCGCGGTTATTTCCGCTTCTCGATTGTCTCACGCCCAACCTGGCGGAAGCCGCCGCTTTTCTGGGGGAGCCGCCGGCTCGCGATGAAGCTGATATGGCGAGGCAGGGGCGCGCTTTGCTCGAACTTGGTCCCCGTGCGGTTTTGATGAAGGGCGGCCATCTTGAATCGGTGGAGGCGGTCGACCTCCTCATTGCGCAGGCGGGAGCGCGCCGCTACGCGGGCCCGCGCATTGCCTCCCGCAACCTTCACGGAACGGGATGCACGCTATCTGCGGCGATATCGGCCTATGTCGCGAGAGGCCGGGACCTGGAAGAGGCGGTGATGGAAGCCAAGACCTTTGTCGAAAAGGCGATCGGCGCCGGCCGCGACGTCATTTTGGGCGGCGGATCGGGGCCGCTGATGCACTTGCCGCTCGGGACCTGACGCCGCCAACAACCCGTGGAAACCCCCCGTGGCGCCGATGCTTTGCCGCCGTGCTTTTGTTAGGATCGCCGGCATGACGAGCGAGGCGGATCCAAGAGAGCCGGAAGAGGGCGAAAACAGCGCTCCGGTCGCGTCGCAGGCCAGGGAGATGGCGCGCCTCACCCCGATGATGGCGCAGTATCTGGCGATAAAAGCCGCCAATCCCGATTGCCTTCTCTTCTATCGGATGGGCGATTTCTACGAATTGTTCTTCAAGGACGCCGAAATCGCCAGTCGGGCGCTCGGCATCGTGCTGACCAAGCGCGGCAAGCACGAAGGCGAAGACATAAGAATGTGCGGCGTGCCGGTCGAGCGCGCCGACGATTATCTGCAAAGGCTGATTGGGCTCGGTCATCGCGTCGCGGTCTGCGAGCAGCTCGAGGACCCGGCCGAGGCGAAAAAGCGGGGGAACAAATCGGTCGTTCGCCGCGATGTCGTGCGTTTGGTGACGCCGGGCACGATTACCGAGGACCGGCTGCTGGAGCCCGGCCGCGCCAACATTCTCGTCGCCGTGCAGCGCATAAAGAGCGGCGAGACCCGCGCCCTGTTCGGCCTCGCCGCGCTGGACATTTCCACCGGCGCTTTTTCATTGAGCGAGGCCGACGAAGCAGGATTGAGCGTCGAAATCGCGCGTATCGAACCGAGTGAAATATTGGCGCCCCAGGCGCTCTTTGACGATCCCGCCATCTCTCGCCTGTTTTCGGAGGCGCGCGCCGCCGTCACGCCGATCGGGCGCGACATGACGGACAGCGCGCTGGCCGAACGGCGCATTTGCGATTATTACGGCGTTGAGACGCTGGATGGGTTCGGCGCTTTCACACGCGCGGAGATCGGCGCAGCGGCGATCGCGCTGGCCTATGTCGAGCGCACCCAGATTGAGGCGCGCCCGGCTTTATCGCCCCCCTCACGCCGCATTCGCGGCTCCAGTCTTGAGATCGACGCTTCGACGCGCGCCAATCTCGAACTGACGCGCACGCTGTCGGGCGAGCGGGCGGGGTCGCTGCTGGCTGCGATTGATCTGACCCTGACGTCAGCCGGCGCGCGCCAACTCGCGGAAAGATTGGCGAGTCCACTCACGCGCCCGAGCGATATCGCATCGCGTCTCGACGCCGTCGCTTATCTCGTGGGGGAGGGTCGGCTGCGCGCCGATCTGCGCGCAATGTTGAGTGCGGCGCCCGATTTTATCCGTGCGCTGTCGCGGCTGAGCCTCGATCGCGGCGGCCCGCGCGATTTGGCGGCGATGCGCGACGGGTTGCATGTCGCACGATCCGTTGGGCGCAAGCTCGCGGAGCAAATCATTTCGAGCGCGAACCTCGCCGAAGCCAGCGCGCAGCTTGTTCAAGCCGATGACGCGCTGGAGGGCGAACTCGCCGCGACGTTGAACGACGAATTGCCGCTGAACAAGCGCGACGGCGGCTTCGTGCGGGCGGGCACACTGGCGCCACTCGACGAGGCGCGCGCATTGCGTGATGAGAGCCGGCGCGTCATCGCCGAACTCCAGGGCAAATATTGCGAGCTCGCCGAAACGCGCCAGCTCAAAATAAAACACAATAATTTTCTTGGATTCTATATCGAAACCCAACAGGCGCAGGGCGAAAAGCTGCTCCGCCCGCCTCATTCGGCCACTTTCATCCATCGCCAGACGATGGCCGGCGCGATGCGGTTTTCGACCAATGAGCTCGCCGAACTCGAGGCGAAGATCGCCTCGGCCGCCGATCGCGCCCTCGCGCTCGAACTTGCTGCGTTCGATCGGTTGCGCGCGGCGTGCCTGGCGCAGATGGAGGCGATTCGGGGATTAGGCCTGGCGCTGGCGGAAATCGATGTCGCCTGCGCGCTGGCCGAACTTGCGGTCAGTCGCGACTGGACGCGCCCGATCGTCGACGATTCCCTGAGCTTCGTCATCGAAGGGGGGCGTCATCCCGTGGTCGAGGCGGCGCTTCATGCGCGCGGCGAGCCCTTTGTCGCCAATGACGCCGATCTTTCCGGCGAGGTTGCCGATGGCGGGCGCATCGCGCTGATCACCGGCCCCAATATGGCGGGCAAATCGACCTATCTGCGTCAAAACGCGCTGATTGCGACGCTCGCGCAAATCGGCTCTTTTGTTCCGGCGCGGCGCGCGCATATCGGAATCGTCGATCGATTATTCTCGCGCGTCGGGGCGGCCGACGATCTCGCGCGCGGCCGTTCGACTTTCATGGTTGAGATGGTCGAGACAGCGGCGATTCTCAATCAGGCGAGCGTCCGATCCCTCGTCATCCTCGATGAAATCGGACGCGGCACGGCGACCTTCGACGGCCTGTCGATCGCCTTCGCCACCATCGAGCATCTCAATGCGGTCAACCGTTCGCGCACCCTGTTCGCGACCCATTTCCACGAATTGACGAGGCTCTCCAAAACGCTGCCGCGACTGTTCAACCTGACGATGCGCGTAACCGAGTGGAACAATAATCTCGTCTTTTTGCACGAAGTGACATCAGGCTCGGCCGACCGCTCCTACGGCATCCAGGTCGCTAAACTGGCGGGCCTGCCGCAAAGCGTGATCGAGCGGGCGCGGGTGATCCTCGCCGAACTCGAGGCGACGAACCGTTCGGGCGCGGCGTTGCGCAGCATCGACGAATTGCCGCTATTTGCCGTTGCCGCCAAGCCGACGCCGCGCAAGGACGACAAGGACGAATTGCGAGAGAAGCTTGCGACAATCGATCCCGACGATCTCACGCCCAGGGATGCGCAGGCGGCCCTTTACCTCCTGAAGAAACTGGCGGCGGAGAATGGGCGATGATGGCGCAAAAGGCCTATCATGCGACCGCGGCGCACAGCATGAGCAGCCGCCTCAGACGCGCCGTTGGCGCCGCGCGAGGAGCCGGCCTTAGATCGATCCCGGCGGGATGAACGCGCAATAAAGGAAGATGCCGTCGAAGACATTCGACGAAGCCAGGCCGGCCCGATCGTCCTCAGTCGCCGACCGGTAGCACAAATGCGCGTGGTGCGAATCGTCGTTCGGCGGATCGCCGGGGATCGGCAGGAAGGTGATGCGTTCCGCAGGAATCGCGATCCATTGCCGTTCGCGCGTCAGGAATTCGAAGCCGTCGCCATGCTCGCGATAAAAGGTTGCAGCGCAATCATCGCCGCCGCAACAGAGCTGGCCGTTCTTGCCATGCACGCCGGTGTAAATGTCATGGGCGTCCAGTGAAGAAAACGACGACGACGCAAGGGCGCCGCCGAGGGCTATGCGGAAAAGAGCTTTCATCATTGTCAACCGCTCCTGTTGGCGGCTGACCGATCGAGGCGTTTCGTCGATGCGATCAAGCCGCGTGCCGACTGCCCCCCAGAAGCTTGCATCCCTCCCAAAAGCCCCAGAATGTGCGGGGCCGCGAATGCGGGCTCGCCCCGCGCGAAATAATCCTCCAATGCATGTGTCGCACATGCGCGCATGCCGCTCGTGGAGCTCGCCGCGACAAAATGCGGCGGCGAGCGAGCCGTCTATGGGCGCATCCTCTGGCCGCTATGAGCGCCGCAGGCGTCGTCGCAGCCTATTCGGCGAATCGCAATGCAAGAGGCGTGCCGAATCAGCTAATAGAATCGCGCGTGGCGTCCTTCGTCAAGGCCGCCTGTGGATAGCTGGCATGCCGGCCGCGCTCATTTGCCCTACTCACATCAGCGCCCTATCCTCACTTTTCAAGGAGGATCCGTCTTGACTAATGCCGCCACAATGCCCGGTTTGACGCCTTTTCGCCGCCGGGAAGGCCGCCGTTCGCCGCAAGCTGTCGACGCGCTCAATCAGGCGCTCGCTGCGCGTTTCGGCAATAGCCTCGTCACCTCGGAGGCGGTGCGCATCCAGCACGGCCATACGCTTACCTGGCTCGCCAATGCGCCGCCCGACGCCGTCATTTTCGTGAACGACACCCAGGACGTCGTCGATGTCGTTCGCATCTGCGCGGCGCATGACGCGCCGATCATTCCGTTCGGGGCCGGCACTTCGCTGGAGGGACACGTCAATGCGCCGCACGGCGGCGTTTCGATCGACACGTCGCGCATGGACCGCCTACTTGCCGTCCATGCAGAGGACCTCGATTGCGTTGTCGAGCCCGGTCTGCATCGCATCGCGCTGAATGAACAATTACGCGACACTGGCCTGTTCTTCCCGATTGATCCGGGCGCGGACGCTTCGATCGGCGGCATGACCGCCACGCGGGCTTCGGGCACAAACGCCGTGCGTTACGGCACAATGAAGGACAATGTCCTTTCGTTGGTCGCGGTCACCGCCGATGGCTCAATCGTGCGCACGGCGAGCCGGGCGAAAAAGTCCTCTGCCGGCTACGATCTCACGCGGCTATTCGTTGGTTCCGAAGGCACGCTTGGTATCGTCACTGAGATCACCTTGCGGCTGCATGGCATTCCCGAGGCGATGGCGGCCGGCCATTGCCCGTTCAACGATGTTCGCTCCGCCTGCGATGCGACCATCGCCACCATCCAGTCGGGCCTGCCCGTCGCGCGAATCGAATTGCTCGACGCATTGCAGGTCAGGGCCTGCAACAATTATTCGAGGCTTTCGCTTCCCGAGACGCCGATGCTGTTCGTCGAGTTTCATGGCACGTCGTCCAGCGTCGCCGAGCAGTCGCAACGTTTCGGAGAGATCGCCGCCGAGTTCGGCGGCGGCCCGTTCGCCTGGGCGACGCGGCCTGAAGAACGAACGCGCCTGTGGCAGGCGCGCCATGACGTCTATTGGGCGTCATTGACGCTGCGGCCGGGAGCGCGCCCCTTTGCGACGGATGTCTGCGTGCCGATCTCCCGTCTCGCCGATTGCGTCGAGGAGACGCAGCGCGACATCGCCGAGGCTGGGCTGGTGGCCCCCATCGTCGGACATGTCGGCGACGGCAATTTCCACGTCAGCCCACTTGTGGATATGGATGATCCGGCTGATATCGTGCGCGCCGAGGCTTTTTCGTCGCGTCTGGTGCGCCGGGCGCTGGCGATGGACGGCACCTGCACGGGCGAGCATGGCGTCGGCCAAAAGAAAATCCAATATGTGGAAGAGGAATATTCGGCGGCGACGCTTGATCTGATGCGACGCATCAAACAGACTTTTGACCCGGCCAATCTGCTGAACCCGGGCAAAATATTGCGACAATAGGTCTGTTCGGCGCGCTCGAACGGGCGGCTTTCGTGCGCGATCCTGCACCGTCACTTTCGCGCCATGAATTGGGATATTGTCCCGCGTGCCAATCCGGCCTCAACCATGGACTGACGGCTAATCTTGCGCACCGCCCTTACCGTCATCGCTCTTCTCCTGATTTCGGCGCTGACCGCGGCGCTGATCGGGCCCTATTATGTCGATTGGAGCAAGCAGCGCCCCGTGGTCGAGGCTCAATTGTCTCACGTCCTCAGCGAGCGGGTCGCCGTAAAGGGCGCTATCGATGTCAAACTTCTACCGAGCCCCTACATCACCTTGAATCAGGTCGAAATTTCGGACCCAAAGACAGGCGCCATTCTGTTCTCCTGCAACGAGATGGAACTGGCGCTTGGTCTGACATCTCTGGCAAGGGGCCAGTTTCGATTCACGCAGGCCTCTTTCGACCATCCAACCCTCGACCTCGCATCGGAGTCGGACGGCGGGATCGTGCTGCCCAAATTGGACCTGGCGAAACATTCCGAATCGATTGCTTTCGACAAAGTCGCCGTTCGCAACGGCCGTGTGAGAATCATGCGGGCCGATGGGGTCGCCGAATCAAGCGTCGACCGCATTGATCTTGATGCGGAAGCAGATTCTCTCACTGGACCCTTCAAAGGCTCCGGTCGGGCTCCAGGGTTCGGGGGCGCGACGCTCGCGTTCAATTTCGCGACCGGCGCCATCGAAGGCGCCAATTTGCGATTCAAGGCGACCGTCGACGCCGGCGGCGAGGCGCCCCGGAGCGAATTTGACGGCGCCCTGGTTCTGGCCGGTCCGACGTCGACGTCCGGCGTCGCGGCCGTCGGCTATTCCGGCGCCGCGACCTTCTCGGGAATGATCAGGAGCGCTGAGGCTCCGACGCCCTGGCGTGCTTCGGGCGCCCTGAAAGCCGACTTGCGCAGCGCCTCGCTGGACAATCTCGAAGTTCGGGTCGGACCGGAAGATCGCGCTCTTGCCGCAAATGGCTCAGCGGAGATCGCGTTTGGCGCGACGTTGCGCGCGAGCGCCACACTTGCGGCCAAACAGCTTAATTTCGATGCGTTGCTGCGGGGGGAAGGCGAAGATTCAGCGTCGCCGGCAAAAGCCTATGGCGCCTTGGGCGCCGCCTTGGCCGGGCTTGAATTCGAAGGCGGTCCGCCGGTCGCCCTCTCCTTCGATATTGCCGCGCCGGCCGTGATACTCGGCGGGGATACAATCGCCGATGCGACGCTATCGATAGCGGCTGATCCAGGCGCGCCGATCGCGCTGAAGCTGGAGGTCAGTCCTCCGGGGCGCAGCCATATTCTGGCGACAGGCGCCGTCGACATTGGGCCCGCTCCAGACTTCAAGGGTCGGATCGAGATGCAGATCGGCGACGCGCAGCGCCTGCGCGACTGGCTAACGCTCGACGCCCCCGATTTGCGTGCGCGCCTTGCCGGAATTCACGAAGTCTTACCCTATCGATCGATCTCCGCGATCGGCGACATGGATCTGTCGGCCACAGGTTTCGTCGCGCGAAATTTGAATCTCGTATTGGAGCGATCGACCTTCACGGGAACTTTGGCGCTGACCCGGGCCGTTGGCGTCGAACGCGGGCGCATGTTCATGGACCTGCAAACCGATTCGCTCGATATCGACACGCTTCCCAATGTCGGCGCGAGCGGAGATTTGCTCGGCGATATCGATCTTTCTCTTGCTCTTGACGCCCACGCGATTCGGGTCGCGCGAATAGGCGAGGCGCAGGTTGAGAGCGGGTCGCTGACGCTCAAGCTGACCAAGCAGGGTGACGACATCAAACTGGATCGTCTGTCGATCGCCGATCTCGGCGGCGCCTCGGTGGAGGCGAATGGCGCCAGCGAAGCGAAGGGCCGTTGGCTCAGCGCCAAGATGGATGCGGCGAGGTTGCGCGACTTCGCACTGCTCGTCCGGCGTGTGGCGCCGGGGCCGATCAGCGAAATGCTTGTAGACCGGTCAGGAGCGCTTTCGCCGGCAAAACTGACTTTCAACGCCCAATCTTCCCCGAGCGGGAGCGCCGCCGACGCGACGGATTCGCTGACAATCCAAGGGTCGGCGGGCGTGACGCGCGTTGACGCAAAATTGGATCGCGTCGCCGGCGACGCCGGCGCGCTCAACGCCACATTGTCGCTCGACGCGCCCGACGCCGCCCCATTGTTGCGGCAGATTGGATTGCCGGCCTTGTCGCTGGCGGGCCAGGGGCGCGGCCATCTCGGCGGCTCTCTCCATGGCCGTTGGGCCGATGGCCTTGACGGGGACATATCGGCTTCGCTTGCCGGCGCCGAACTCGTTTGGCGGGGGCGATTTTCGTCTAAAGCCTTGGACGCCGATAGCGCGCTGTTAAGCGGCGCAGCCGGCATCAAGGCGACGAATGCGACGCCGCTTCTGGCTGTGCTGGGCATAGCGGCGCCCGATGCGACCGCCGTCATCCCGGTCGATCTTTCGGCGGGCACGATCTGGCGCGGCGACCGGCTTAGCCTCTCGCAATTGCAGGGCTTGGTGGGGCGGGCGCGTTTCGCCGGCGATTTGACCTATGCGCCGGCGCCGGCGCAGCCGGCCCCGGCAATTCCCGTTGATCCGGATGTGGCGCTCGCGCAGGCCGTCGCCGGCGAGAATTCCGCGGCGGCGACGCCGCAGCTTGAGGGCGCGTTGTCGGTCGACCGATTGTCGCTCGCCGCGCTGGGCGGCTTGGCGCTGGGTGCGCCTCAACCCATTAAGGCCGGCGCGCTATGGTCCGACGCCAAATTCTCCGCAGGCCTTGCCAATCCGCCATCCACCGATATCGCGATCAAGATCGGCGCGCTTGATGTCGCCGATAATCTATCCGGCCATGACGCGCGCGCCCATTTGAAGCTCACGCGGGGCCTCGTCAGCCTGGATGATCTTTCTATGACGATCGCCGGCGGCGCGCTGTCCGGCCGCACGACTATTCGACGAGATGGACCCAATGCGTCGCTGTCCGGACAAGTCTCGATCGAACCAATTGCTTTCGATCGACCAAATTTCGCGGGCCGCGTGTCAGGTTCGATGGATTTTGCAAGCACCGGGCAAAGCGCCAACGCGCTGGTCGCAGGACTCGCCGGAAACGGCCAAATCCGCATTGGCGGTGCGCGAATACCGCATCTCGATCAGGGCGCCCTTGGCCGGATCGTCGAGAAAGCACAGTCGCCTGATTATGCGATCGATCAGACCAATATTGGGCGCGCGCTGGAGCTGGAGCTCAACAAGCAGGCCTTGCGCATCGCCGACGTCGACGCTCCCGCGTCGCTGACGGCGGGAATTGTCCGCGTTGGTCCGTTCGAAACGCGGGATGCTCGCGACGACGCGTTGCTGCGGGCGAGCTTCGACCTTCGCTCGCTCATTCTCGAGATCCGCGTCGCATTCACTGAATTGCAGATTCCAAAATATTGGAGCGGCGGCCCGCCGGCGGTCAATGTTGTCTTGAAGGGTCCGATCGACGCCTCGACTCGCGAAGTTGATTCAGAGCTCTTTGTCGCCGGCCTGGCGGCAGAATCCATTGCGCGAGAGACTGACAGAATCGCGGCCCTGGAATCGGACATCCGCGAGCGCGCTTTCTTCAATCGGCGACTGAAAGCCGGCCAATTCATGCGGCGGCGCGAATTGGAGCTGGAGGCCTATGCGGCCGAACAGGCGCGGCTCAAGTCAGCGGAGGACCGCAGGCGCGTCGAAGCTGAAATATTGAAGGCCGATGGGGACAGGCGCAAAGCCGCTACGCCCGAACTGCCGCCAACGCCTGCGCCATCGTCAAACGACGCTGCGCGAGCGCCGGCCGACGCCTCGCCGCCGCTTCCGCAACCGCCGCCCGCGCCGCGACCGCCGAGCGCGTCGCAGCAGCCTGACCCGACAGCCTCCGGCCTTTATTGATTCGCGCTCTCGAAAACGAAGACGCGGATCGCCGACGACAGATTCGCGCGTCCGCGATTGGCGTCGATCTCGGCGACGAGCGCATTGATCGATTGAGCGCGCCTCTTGGCCAAAGCCTTGAGCCCGCGCCAGAATGCTTCTTCCAGCGAAATGCTGGTGCGGTGTCCGGCAATGACGAGAGATCGCTTGATCACCCCGGCGTCTGGACGAAGGTTTTCGCCGTCCACCGATTCGGGCGCGTCAATCGGCATCGCCTCGCTCCGGCCTTCGATGCGCTTCGAGCCGCCTCGAAGCCAGCGCGCGTTCGGCCTCCGCCTCGGTTTTCAAGTTTTTCGAGACGCCATAGGCGATGCGATTGGCCGTCGCTTCGATTTCGGCTTTAGCGCGCGCTTGCCGTTTGCGGGCTTTACGAAGATTGAAGACCTCGCCCATGCCTTCCCCGCCCGTCGTCACTTCTTGCGAAACGCATCGATCGAGACGACCTTCGCCGCTTCGGCTTTCTCGATTGTCTTGCCGGCGGCAGGATTGACCGCGGGCTCCGAGGGCTTTACCGGCGTCTGCGCTTTTGTCGTCGGCCCTGGACCCTGCATGCGTTTGGAAGGCTGCGCCCTGTCGCCCTCGTCCTTGTCCGCGGATTTCAGTCTCGTCGCGGGAGGCGCTGTTCCCGTTTCCACGACCTCCGGCACCATGAACTTGAAGCCAAAGGTCGGCACCGAAGGATCGCTGAAGCCGGTTATCGCTGCAAAGGGGATGGCCAGTCGTTCCGGCTTGCGCGAAAAAGACAAGCTGACTTCGAAACCATCGCCATTGACCGACAGATCCCAGAATTCGTGCTGGAGAATGATGGTCATTTCGTCAGGATATTTTTGGCGCATCGCCGCCGGGACGGTCACGCCCGGCGCGTGCGTCTTGAAGGAAATGTAGAAATGATGGTCGCCCGGCAGGCCGTTGCGAGACGCGTCGGCAAGCACCTTGCGCACAACCGATCGCAGGGCCTCCTGAACCAGAAGATCGTATCGAATATGATCGGTCGGCATTGTAAATTTGCGCTCGCGCCTCTTTTCAAGAATTAGCGGAGTGGGCTTGCCAATGCAATGCGACCTTGGACGGTCGAACGCTTGTGAAAAGTGGAGGCTTCTGTTGCCAGGCGCCTCCGGACCCCGCCTAAAGGTGCGAACCCTCAGGACTTGATTTCCAGTACCAGCACCGCATTACGCGGCGAGGGCCACCGGGGCATAGTTGTCATTAGCAACTATAGGTTTGACCCGATAACGGCGGTATCATGCCGGGCAAAAGATCACCCTTTACATCCCTCGTCGAACCTATTTCGCCCCCGCCGAAACCCACGCCGGAGCGGGCTTTGGTGGAGGCGCCGGGTACCGCCCCCGGGTCCGAAAGACTTATTCCGATGCCGATTTATCGCCATAGCCGCCTTGCGACGGCGCATCCAACATAGGCGCTGCTTCCCGCCTTGGAAAGGGCTTAGCGGGAAATAGCCCCAGGTTTTGCGTCGCTTAGTCCGCGCCTGCCTTAATGAGCTTGTAGACGACCGCATCGACCAAAGCCTGAAACGAGGCGTCGATGATGTTGCCCGAGACGCCGACGGTCGACCAGCGCGCGCCTGTGGAATCGCCAAATTCGATGAGGACGCGCGTAACCGCGTCGGTGCCGCCCTGGAACACCCGGACCCGATAATCAAGCAGCTCAAGGTCCTCGATATAGCGCTGATAGGCGCCAAGGTCCTTGCGCAATGCGAGATCTAGCGCATTGACCGGACCATTGCCTTCAGCCGCGGAAATCAGGGTCTCGCCATGCACCTTGATTTTGACGACGGCTTGGGAAGCCGAGACAAGCGCGCCGGTCGCGTTGAATTTGCGTTCGACATTGACGCTGAAGCTTTCGACCTCGAAGAAAGCGGGCGTCTCGCCAAGCACCCGCCGCGCGAGTAATTCGAAGGAAGCGTCGGCGCCTTCATAGGCATAGCCTGCCGCCTCCTTGGCCTTTACTTCGTCCAGCAAGAATGAGAGGCGCGGGTCGTCGGCGCGCACCGCGACGCCGAGATACGCAAGCTGTGCGATAAGGTTCGATCGACCCGCCTGATCGGAAACGAGTATGGCGCGGGTATTGCCGACGCTTTCGGGCGGAACATGCTCGTAGGTGCGCGGATCTTTCACCAAAGCCGATGCGTGGATACCGGCCTTCGTCGCGAAGGCGGAGGCGCCGACATAGGGCGCATGGCGATCGGGCGCGCGGTTCAGCAATTCATCGAATGTGCGGGATATTTTTGAAATTTCGCTCAACGCATCGGGCGTGACGCGTGTCTCGAAACGTTCGCTTAACTCGGGCTTCAACAAAAGGGTCGGGATCAGCGACGTCAAATTGGCGTTGCCGCATCGCTCGCCGAGGCCATTCAGGGCGCCCTGAATCTGGCGGGCGCCCGCGCGCAACGCCGCCAACGAATTGGCGACTGCGTTTTCGGTGTCGTTATGAGCGTGAATGCCCAGATGGTCGCCGGGAATGACCTTGACGACTTCGCCAACGATACGTTCGACTTCGTCGGGCAACGTGCCGCCGTTGGTGTCGCATAGCACGATCCAGCGGGCGCCGGCCTCATGCGCGGCGCGAGCGCAGCTCAGGGCGTAAGCCGGATTCGCCTTGTAACCGTCGAAAAAATGCTCGCAATCGACCATCGCTTCCCGGCCGGCTTTAACCGCCGCTTTCACGCTGAGCGCGATGCCCTCGAGATTTTCATCGAGCGTGCAGGCGAGCGCGACATGCACATGATAATCCCAGGTCTTGGCGACAAAGACGATCGCGTCGGCGTCCGCGGCGAGCAGAGCTACGACGCCTGGATCGTTCTCGGCCGATCGTCCCGGGCGCTTGGTCATGCCAAAGGCGGCGAAGCGGGCGCCCATTGCCGGCTTGCGTTCGAAGAATTTCGTGTCGACCGGATTGGCGCCGGGATAGCCGCCCTCGACATAATCGACGCCGAGTCGGTCAAGCAGGCCAGCGATCTGGCGCTTGTCCTCAAGCGAAAAATCAACGCCCGTCGTCTGCGCGCCGTCGCGCAGGGTCGTGTCAAATAAGTAGAGGCGTTCGCGCGTCATGGGATCGAACCGCTAATGGAGCTTGGATGTCGAGGGGCGGGCGGGGTCGGCGGCCAAGGGTTTAATCATGGTCGTATTGGCGAGCCATTCGCCGTCAAGCTGAACCAGGTTGCGCCGCTGCGCGACAAATCCCTGTTTCTCGAAACTCGTGCGGGCGGTGTCGCTGACTTCGCTGGTCAATTGACTCGCGCCACGCCCCGACGCCAGCCGCGTCAAGGCGTCGATCAGCAGCGCGCCGACGCCACGACGCGCGAATTCCGGATCGACATAGAGCATGTCGATGACATCGGCGCCCTTCAGGCTGCCAAAGCCAGCCGGTTCGCCTGAGATGGTGGCCACCAAAGTCAGCGCTTTTGCAAGACGCGCGCCGAAGGCGGCGACATCGTCGGCCGCGGCTGCCCAGGCCCTGCGTTGATCGTCGTCATAATCATCGGCGGTCAGCGCCTCGATGCTCGCGCGGAAGATCGCCGCGCAACGACCGGCGTCGGAAGGCAGATAGGGGCGCAAAGCCGGCGCGACGCTCATCGCCTGAACTCCCAAGTCGTTGGGCCGTTCTTGTTGTCCTTGAGCGTCACGCCGATTTTTGCGAGTTCGTCGCGCAAACTATCGGACTCCTGCCAGTTCTTGTTCGCGCGCGCGTTGGCGCGCGCGGCGAGGAGTTCGCCGATGCGTTCAGACTCCTCCCGCGTCGGTTGCGCCGACCGTTGATCGCGCTTCGACTTTGTCTGCATCAGCAAGCCGAGAAGATTGGCGGTCGCTTTCAGAAGTTCAGGCGCCGCCTGTTGACCGGCATTTGTCAGGCCGGCGATCGTGACCCCCGGAACCGCAGGATGAGCTAGCCGGTGGAGTTCCGCGAGTGCGGCGGGCGTATTGAGATCGTCGTCAAGGGCCGCCAGCACCCCTTCCGCGGACTCCGCGCCCGGTTCAGGTTCGGCGTCGCCGACTGCGTCATACCATCGTTCGAGCGTCTTCTCCGCCTCCTCAAGCGCTTTGACCGTCCAATCGATTGGCTGGCGATAATGGGTGCGCAGCATCGCGAGCCGCAGCGTCTCGCCATCCCACGCGCGGCCGCCGAAGTTTGTCGTATGCAGCAAGTCATGGATGGTGACGAAATTGCCGAGGCTCTTCGACATTTTCTCGCCTTCGACCTGGAGGAAGCCATTGTGCATCCACACATTGGCCATGCGCTTCGTATCGAAGGCGCAGCAGGACTGGGCGATCTCGTTTTCGTGGTGAGGGAATACGAGATCGACGCCGCCGCCATGAATATCGAAAATATTCCTCGCCGGTTCGTCGGCGGTCAGGCCGCCGCCGAACGGCGTCAGCAATTTCGCCATCGACATCGCCGAGCATTCGATATGCCATCCCGGCCGCCCCGGAACCTTTATGCCGCGGGGACTCGGCCAGCCCGGCTCATTCGGCTTTGACGGCTTCCACAATACGAAATCCATCGGGTCGCGCTTGTAAGGAGCGACATCGACGCGCGCGCCGGCGATCATTTCGTCGAGCGAGCGTCTCGCCAGCGATCCGTAGCGCGGAGCGCCGGGATAGGCATCCATCGCGGCGGGGGAAAACAGCACATTGTCTTCGGCGACATAAGCGAGGCCACGGTTCACGAGCCGGTCGATGATCGCGGTCATTTCCGCGATATGCTCGGTGGCGCGCGGTTCTTCGTCCGGCGGCAGGCAGCCGAGCGCCGCGACATCGTCGTGAAATTGCCTTTCGGTCGCTTCGGTGACCTTGCCAATCGCTTCGTTCAAGGGAAGGTCTGGAAAGTCGCGCGCCGCGCGCGCATTGATCTTATCGTCGACGTCGGTGATGTTGCGCGCGTAGAGGATGTGATTCGCCCCGTAGCGGTGACGCAACAGGCGGTAAAGCACGTCGAACACGATGACCGGGCGCGCATTGCCGATATGGGCATAATCATAGACGGTCGGGCCGCAGACATAGAGGCGCACGTTTTTTTCGTCGATGGGTTCGAAAACCTCCTTCGACCGGGTCAGCGTATTGTATAGTCTCAAAGGTCTCGACATTTCGTTTTCACCTGCCACGCGAATGCGCATTCAGGCTGGCCGGATCGTCGCTTTTCATGAATTGAATTGAAAAAGGCACGCGCCAGCCAGCAAGAGTGCTAGCTGCAAATAATAATCCGGCAAAGGCGGAACGGGCGCGTCATGCAGCCACCTTTCCCGCGGCCGACGCCGGAAGTCAAGCCATATTGGCTTTACGTAGACCGGATTGCGCTCCGTTAACCCCGCATTCATCGCGTCGCTTCAGGATTGCCTTTGGAAGCAGTTCCGCTTCGCAAAAGCCTCAAGAAATCCAGAGCCAGACATGCGTCGTACCGAGTTGTGGCCGGCAATTCTCCCGTTTTTCGCCGCCCTGGCGCTCGGCGTCGTCGCCGTCGATCGAGCGCAGGCGGCCGAAGGGAGCACCTTCATAATCGCCGCCACGGACGGCTATGGCGTGGAGGATTGTTTGGGAGAGGGAGGGGAATGTGGGCATGTCGTCGCCGACGCCTGGTGCGAAGCGCACGGCCATGGGGCCGCACTTTCGTTTGGGCTCGCCGAGGACGTCACCAACGCGATTCCCGGCGGCGCCGCCGGTAAAGCGGGCGTTCCCTATATCGTGAGATGTGGCGATTGACGTCGGGGGCGTCGATCAGCGCAAGAAGTCCCCGCATTTCTGGATGTCGCCGCCCGCGGCGCCCCAGGGCTGGATCGGAACGCTCGATGTTGCGTTCTTGGGCGACCCATCGATGAGCTTGTCCGTATAGACCATATATATCAGTATGTTACGTTTGGCGTCGCAGCCGCGGACGATCTGCATTTTCTTGAAGAACAGTGATCGGCGTTCACGGAAGACGACATCGCCCTGCTCGAATTTCTCCTTGAATTTGATTGGCCCGTATTGCCGACAGGCGAGCGATATGTCCGAGGTCTGTTCCGCCAGGCCGAAGGCGCCCGCCAGACCACCCTTCTCCGGCGCGGTGTAATGACAGGCAATGCCGTCAATTGCCGGATCGTCGACGCCGTAGACCGCGAGTTTGTCGTTCGGGGTCAGGAGTTTGAAGGTCGTGGATTTGCGGAAAATGAGATCGGGTTCGCCCGATTGAGCGCTTGCTGGAACAGCGAACAGCAGCGAAGCGGCAAGCAACAGACACACAAATGCAATTCCGGATTTCATCGCCGCCGCTCCAGCCTGGCGCCGGCGTGATGACATTCACGCCAAGCCCCCAATAAATTAAGCCCATACATAGGGGAGGGGGCGGACGGCGCAATACCGCGTCCCATGCGCGCCTGATCGTTGGGCGCCGCAGGTTGGGTTGATAGCGCGACCATCCTCGCCTAAGAAATGGCGACGGCTGGCATCGAGCGAGAAGAGACGTTTGGGCGCCGCGGGATCGGACCGGCATGAACGTTTTGATTATCGGTTCCGGCGGCAGAGAGCATGCTCTGGCCATCGCGCTCTCCAAATCGCGCTCCCTGACGCAATTGTTCGTCGCGCCCGGCAATCCGGGGATGGCGAGCGTTGCGCAAATCGTCGCGCTTGACGTTGCCGATCATGGCGCCGTGGCGGACCTGTGCCGGATATTGTCTATCGGCCTCGTCGTCGTCGGCCCCGAGGCTCCGCTGGTGGCCGGACTCGCCGATGATCTTGCCGCCGCTGGCATCGCCTGTTTCGGACCGGGCCGCGCCGCGGCGCAACTTGAGGGGTCAAAGGGATTCACCAAAGACTTTTGCCGCGAGTTCGGCATTCCGACCGGCGCCTATGGCCGGTTCGATCAAGTCGACGCTGCGCTCTCGTTTGCGCGCGCGAAAGGCGCGCCAATTGTCGTGAAGGCCGACGGCCTGGCGGCGGGCAAAGGGGTGGTCGTCGCCATGACGCAGGCCGAAGCCGAAGCGGCCATCCGCGCGATGTTTGACGGCGGTTTTGGCGCCGCCGGCGCGGAAGTCGTGATCGAGGAATTTCTCGAGGGCGAAGAGGCGTCGTTCTTTGCGCTCAGCGACGGCGAAAGAGCGGTCGGATTCTCCTCCGCCCAGGACCATAAACGCGTCGGCGACGGCGACACAGGTCCAAACACCGGCGGCATGGGGGCTTATTCGCCGGCGGCGATCATCGACGCGGACATGAGCGAGCGGGTCATGCGCGAAATTATCGCGCCGACCATCGCCGGCATGCGCGCGCGGGGCGCACCTTTTCGCGGAATTTTGTTCGCGGGACTGATGATCGGCGCCAGTGGACCCAAGCTGATCGAATATAATGTCCGCTTCGGCGATCCGGAGGCGGAAGTCGTGCTGACACGGCTGACCAGCGATCTTCTCGATTTACTGCTGGGTTGCGCGCGGGGGCGGCTGCCGGCAGAGGCGCCGAGTTTCCTGGACGATGTCGCATTGACCGTGGTGCTCGCGGCGCGTGGCTATCCCGGCGCTGTCGTCAAAGGTTCCGAGATCAGGGGGGTCGACGGCGCGGCGAAACTGCCAGGAGTGACGATCCACTATGCCGGCGTCCGGCGGGAGGGGAAGCGTCTTCTCGCCGATGGCGGACGCGTCCTTGCCGTCACCGCGGCGGGCGGGAACGTGGCGCAGGCGCAAGCGCGCGCCTATGCCGCCGTCGACGCGATTGATTGGCCGGAGGGGTTCTGCCGTCGCGATATTGGTTGGCGCGCCATCGCGCGTGAACGGGCCGCATAAGCAGCGGGGATGCGGTATGGAATGGGTCAATCCGAACGCAGAAGCGTCCCCCTCGCCTTCCGTCGCGATTGCGCTTGGCGGCGGCGGCGCGCGCGGCATCGCGCATATTGCCTTGCTCGAGGCTCTCGACGAATTGGGCTTGAAGCCGACGGCGCTGTCGGGGACGTCGATCGGGGCGATCGTCGGGGCCGCCTATGCCTCGGGAATCGAAGCAGCGGATCTGCGCGCTCACACGCTTGCGGTGATGCGTAAGCGTTCGGAGGTGATGGGCAAATTGTTGAAGGCGCGCGTCGGCCGGTTCACCGATATCGTCCTGCGCGGGTTCGCCAACCCCGTTCTGCTCGACGCCGAACTCTTCCTCGGTATGTTCTGGCCCGATTCGATGCCTGAACGCTTTGAGGATCTGGCGATTCCCTTGCAGGTCATCACGACGGATTTCCATGACCGCTGCGAGGCGATCTATTCGACCGGCCTGCTGGCGCCAGCGGTGGCCGGGTCGATGGCCATTCCGGGGCTGATCAAACCTGTAGAGATGGACGGGCGGGCGCTTGTCGACGGCGGCGCCGTCAATCCTCTGCCGTATGACGTGCTGTTCGGATCCGCCGATATCATTATCGCGGTCGACGTCACTTTCGGGGGCCCGCGCGGACGACGAAATCCGACGCCGTTTGAGGCGATGTTTGGCGCCGCGCAGATCATGCAGGGCGCAATCACGGCGCAAAAGCTGAAGCTCCGGGCCCCCGACATTCTCGTGCAGCCGCTGGTCGAACAATTCCGCGTGCTCGATTTCTTTCGCGCGGCGCAGATCCTGCGCGCGGCCGAATCGGCAAAGGAGGAGCTCAAGCGAAAGCTCGCAGCGCGATTCGAGGCGGTCAGGTAAATCGGGCGCCCGGCCTCATTTGCGCGCCGCGCTGAAACTCCGCGCCGGACATCGCAACTCCGCCGGCACGCTGCGCTTGAATAATTCGTATCGCACCCCCGCCGCAGGCGATTGTCGGCGCCTCGTCGATTACAGTTCCGCCAAGTCCCGCACCGTCGACAGCGGCCACGCGGAGGAACTTGACGCGCTCTGGCCCACGGCCGAGATCGATTTCCGAATAGGCGCCAGGGCTGGGAGAGAGCCCATGGATAAGGTTGCGCAGAACTGTCGCGCCAAGCCGCCAATCGATGCGCGTCTCGCTTTTGTCGATCTTGCGCGCATAGGTCGCCCCATCCGCGCTCTGTTCCCGAAAGACAAGCCTTTGCTGCGCCAAATCCGGCAGCGCGCGCGCTACTGACGCGGCGCCGATATGAGCGAGCGTTTGCGTGATCTCACCGGCCGTGGCGTTGGGATCGATGGCGATACGCTCCTCAAAGGCGATCGGACCCGTATCCAACCCCTCCTCCATCCGCATAACGCTGACGCCCGTCTCAGCGTCGCCCGCCATGATCGCGCGCTGAATCGGCGCTGCGCCACGCCAACGCGGCAGCAATGAAGCGTGGAGGTTGAGGCAGCCGAGCCGCGGCCCCGCGAGGATAGCGGCGGGAAGGATCAGGCCATAGGCGACCACGACCGCGACGTCGGCGCCATACGCGCGGAATTCTTCCTGCGCCTGCGCATCCTTCAAGCTCGCTGGCGCCGATGCCGGTATCGCATATTGCTCGGCGAGCCTGTGAACGGGGGTTTTCGTCGGTTCCAGGCCGCGACGGCCCGCCGGCTTGGGCGCGCGGGTGTAGACGGCGACGATTTCGTGCCCTTGCCGGATGATTTCGAGGAGTGTCGGCGTCGCAAAATCGGGCGCGCCCATGAAGATGATACGCATGATGGCAGCGCGATAGCATCGGGCCGGCGATGCGTCAAAATTCAGGCGCCAGCGATCGCTATGGCGTTTTATCGCGAACTCGGCTCAACTACCTGGTCTCCAACCCTTCACCCGCGGAGGCGCGATGATCGAATTCTGCAATCCCGGCGCTTTGGCAAGTGAGAATCATCGGCTCGTTCTGCGCGTCTATTATGAGGACACGGATTTTTCCGGGCTTGTTTATCACGCCTCGTATCTGCGTTTTCTCGAACGGGGGCGAACGGAATGGCTGCGCGGACACGGGTTCGAACAACGCGAGCTGGCGGCGGGCGCCGCGATGGTCTTCGCGGTGCGGCGCATCGAGATCGATTATCTCAAACCGGCTTTGATGGACGATCTGCTCGCGATCGAAACACAAATCTCGGCGGTGGGCGGCGCGTCGATCGATTTTTCTCAAGTGATCTTTCGCGGCGACGAGAAGATCGTGAGAGCTCTTGTCGGCGTCGCCGCATTGTCAAATGGACGCCCCGCGCGCTTGCCCAAAGACATGAGAGATCGTTTTTCCGCGCCGCGGTGAGCGCGAGGAACCCTGCGGTCAACCGCCGCGCTTCTCCAACGCGCGATCGAGGCGCGCGACGAGCGTTTCGATCCGTTCGCCGATGTGGTCCTCCAGCTCGCGCAGATCGCTCCGGTTCGGCAGGCCGCTGATGATTTCGCGAAGTTGAAAATATTCGGTGTTCATTTGCGTGATCGTTTCTCCGATTCGGATGAAAAGCACTTTGTGAGCATCGAGGTCCGCGCGCTGTTGCGCGATCGACAGCGACATGCGTTCGAGACGCGCCATCAGACGCCAGATAAACGCGGCTGCGCCGAGCGCCATTGTCGATAGCGCAGTGATTGCCCACTGGAAGAAACTCCAGGGCGGCGGTTCAGTCACCTCCGGCAAACTCATCGCGAGCCTCCTGACCCATTCAACGTCCAGCATGCGCCGGCGCCGCGGCGTCGACAGCGGCGCTCGGCGCTATCCATAGTTCGGCCCGCGCGGCGGCGATCGCCTGCAAGGCTGCCGCGATCAGTCGGATGTCCGTGGCGACACCCGGGCCCGCCGCCGCGATCGCGCAGACGCGGTCGGCCGCGCGCGTGATATCGGCGAGTAAGCGGGCGCTCGTATAGCGGTCGGCGAGCGCATCGAGGAGAGGATCGGTGGCTCGACAGAGCTTGTCGAGATCGACTTCCACGCCATCGACGTCCGTTATCGCGACCGCGGCGCCGGCGACCCACGGCGCGAGGTGCGCGCCGCTGAGAAAGGCGGCGAAGGCAGCGGGAAGCACGAGCAAAGGCGCCATGATCAGCCGCCCGCCGACAAGGTGGCGGCCGCATTTGGCGCGGTGACGCCGCCGCGGGTCGCGGCCTTGACTGCCGCAACCGCGCCGATGATCTGGATGGAGGCCGCGATCGGGTCCGCCGTCGCCGGGTTGTGGCACAATGGCGAGCGCGCCAAGGCCGCAGCGCCCTTCGCGGTCTTGGCGCTGATCGACGCGGCGCCGCCGCTGGGCAGTCCGGAAGACGAATAGGCGCTCGCCAGCGTTGCGATCTGCCTGACGATCAGGCAGGCGCCAGGCAGGTCGGCGGCGGCGAGCTGGGCGCCGGCCTCGATCTTCTGCGCGACGGCGATGAGTTTGGCGTTGCCGGTCGAATCGATGATGTCTTGCAGGGCGGCGCAGCCGCCAAGCGCGAGCGCCGCGGCGGTGAAAAGAATGGCTTTCACGAAATGTCCCTTCGAAAAAGAAAAGCCGACGACCCTTGCGGGGCGCCGGCGTGCACGATCTGGTCTTTCGTCAGCGTTATTTGGCGACATATTGGTTGTAGGCCTCGGTCAGAATTTGCGCGGCGAGTTGCGCGGCTGGCGCCCAAACGCCGAGTTGCGACCAATCGTAATGGCCGAGCGTCGCGACGATCGCCGTCGCCAACCCGACCGCCAGATGTCGCCAGAAGTCTTTCGTCATCTCGTTCCTCATTGAGGCGCCCTCCAGAGTTTGTGGGAATCGCGCGCGCCCCGGCGGACGCAGAAGGTCCGCGCGCAAAGAACTGCTGTTCAGGAATTATTTCGTCGGCGGCGTCGCCGGAGAGCGCATCATCTCAGCTATGCGCCAGCGCTGTCAGTCCGTGCTGTCCCCATTCGGGCAGGAAGCCGCGCGCGAAAGCATCTTGCACGCGTTTGACGAAGCCGGCCCAAACCGCTCCATCGGTCGTCGGATCGTCATGGCCGCCGCCCGCGGCGCCGAGATCGTAATGGCTGCAGAAACCGGGCCCCTCGCCATGCCGCGCCCAAACGGCGGGGATTTGATATTTGTGCAGCAGCCAGGCGACGATATCGGCGGCGACGCTCCATTCGGCCTCGCCATAGCCGGCCTTGGCGAAGCCGGCCATTTCCAGCCCAATCGAGCGGGAATTATACTCGCAGGCGTGCCACGCCTTCTTGGCGAAGGGCACCATCTGCGCCGCCTGCGACCCGTCCTCCTTCAGCACGATATGCGCGCTGACCTGGCTATGTCGGTTGGCGAACCAACTGATGGCGCTTTCAAAGCCTCCCTCGGTGTCGTGGATAACGATAAGGTCAATGCGGCTCCCTGCGCGCTCGGAATAATTGGGCGAGGGGATCTGTCTGAGAGGCGGAAGAGCAGGCGGCATCGATCACACTCCTATGAAAGCCAAGATCCGCCGGCGCGGGACGATGGCGATCGCAACGCGATGGCCCCAATTGCCGGAGATCAGTTCGATTTTGTCGCCCTCAACGCGGCGCACGAGGCCGACATGCGAGGCTGAGCCGCGACGGCCCGAAAGGACGGCGAGCGCGCCGATGCGCGCAGCCGCCAGGCGCGGGCCGTAGGTGAGCGCCGAGGCGGCTATTCCGCTCGCCAGCGGCCGATGGCCGGTCTGGGTTAGCCAGGCGCTGACCGCCCAGGCGCACCATGCGCCGGGTCGCCCGGTGAAATTGCCCGGGCCAAGCCAGCGCTCGGCCTCGCGGATCAGGGTGGCGGCGCCGGTCGCGATCGAGCGCGCGCGATACGGCGGG
>DATBZF010000035.1:0-16429 GCA_036513315.1 Roseiarcus sp. | reverse complement strand
ATTTCTGGCACGCGCTGTGGGTGCCGAAAGGCACGCCCAGGCCTATCGTCGACAAACTTAACGCCGCTATTCAGAAGACGCTGGCCGATCCTGAGATACGCCAACGTCTGACCGATCTGGCGCAGGTTATCTACCCGCCTGAAATGCGAACCCCGGAAGGGCTCCACGCATTCCAGAAGTCGGAGGTCGAAAGGTGGTATCCGATCATCAAGGCTGCGGGAATCAAACCGGAGTAGAACCGGCGATTACTGCGGCTGTTGGCCAGTCGCCGGGGTGGAGGGCTGGGAGCCGGCGGCGGGCGTCTGCGAACCCGCGGCTGGTGTTTGCGACTGCTGCTGTTGTTCCTGCTCGCGCTTTTTCGCCAGACGGCGGCCGAGGACGCAGCCTGTCACTGCGCCGACAACGGCGTGATGACCCGCGTAATGGCCGGCGACGCCGCCGACCACCGCTCCTTTGATGCACCCTTTCGCATCGGCCTGCGTCGCTGTGAAGGCGAGCATTAGTGCGGTTACCGCAAAGATCAGCTTCATTTCAGTAGCTCCGCTTGTCCTGAAAGCCCAGATGGGTTGCCGCCGCACGCTTTTCAATGCGCTTTGTCGGCGAGCGACTTCGCCCGGATTTTTGCAATCGTCATTGTCGGCGTGATGGCTTCGGGATCGACCGCGAGGCGGACGATCGCCGGCTTGCCGGAAGCCTCCGCCTGTTTGAACGCGGCAGGAAAATCTTCCGTGCGCTCGACCGAAACACCGAAACCGCCGAAAGCACGGGCATAAGCGGCAAAGTCGGGATTGCGCAATTCGGTCGCGGAAATGCGGCCGGGATATTCACGCTCCTGATGCATTCGAATCGTACCGTACATACCGTTATCGACGATGATGACGATGACCGGCGCATCATATTGCACGGCGGTGGCAAACTCCTGGCCGTTCATCAGGAAACAGCCGTCGCCGGCGAAGGCGATCACCATCCGCTCCGGCAGCAGCCGTTTGGCGGCGACCGCCGCCGGCACGCCGAAGCCCATCGAGCCGGAGGTCGGCGCAAGCTGCGAGTCAAAGCGCCGATAGCGCCAGAAGCGGCCGGCCCAGATCGTGTAATTGCCGGCGCCATTGGCGATGATCGCATCGGGGGTGCGTTCGCGCAGCCAGACCATGATCTCGCCAAGCTGCACCGGGCCGGGCGAGGCGGGCGCTCTATCCGTCCAGGCGAGATAATCGGCGCGCGCCTGCCTGGTCTCAGCGCTCCAGGCAATCGCGTTCGGCGGCTGCAAGCCTTCCAGCGCCGCGCAGAAGGCCGGCGGCGTCGCGACGATGCCGAGGCTTGGATGATAGATGCGCCCGATTTCCTCAGCGTCGGCATGGACATGGACGAGCTTCTGGCGCGGGACCGGAATGTCGAACAATGTATAGGCCTGCGACGACATTTCCGACATGCGCCCGCCAAGCAACACGACGAGATCGGCTGCTTCGATGCGCGCCTTGAGCTTGGGATTGGGGCCGATGCCGATTTCGCCGGCATAGTTCTGATGGCCGCCGTCGAACAAGGTCGCGCGGCGGAACGAGGTCGCGACGGGTAGGTCGAAACGTTCGGCGAAGCGTTGCAGCGCGGCGACAGCGCGCGCGCTCCAGCCGCCGCCGCCGAGGATGAAAATCGGGCACGTCGAGGCCCACAGCATTTTCTGTAATTCGGCCATTTGCGTCGGGCCCGGCCAGATCGGCGCCGGCTCGACGCGCGGCGCGTCGACCGCGGCCGCCATATCCGTCAGCACGTCTTCCGGCAGCGCGATGACGACCGGCCCAGGTCGGCCCTGCATCGCGACATGGAAGGCGCGCTGCACGATTTCGGGAATGCGCGCGGCGTCTTCGATCTCGGTCACCCATTTGGCGGTCGAGCCGAAAAAGGCGCGATAGTCCATCTCCTGAAACGCGCCACGCCCGAGCATGGCGCGCTCGACCTGGCCGATGAACAGGATGATCGGCGTCGAATCATGTTCGGCGATATGCACGCCATGGGCCGCGTTGGTCGCGCCCGGCCCGCGCGTCACGAAGCAGATGCCGGGACGCCCGGTCAGCCGGGCGGCGGCGATCGCCATCATCGCCGCGCCCGCCTCCTGCCGGCAGACGGTGACGGATAGCGAGGAATCGTGCAGCGCGTCGAGCACGGCGAGATAGGATTCGCCGGGCACGCAAAAGACGTGCTCGACGCCCTGAACCTTAAGCTGATCGACGAGCATCTGGCCGCCGGTGCGCGCGTTGCTGTCTTTGCTCATCATGGGACTCGTTGTTTGTCGCGCTTCGTTGCGTCAGACCGTGTTTCTTCAGAAAAACGCCTGCAGCCCGGTCTGCGCCCGCCCGAGGATCAGCGCGTGCACGTCATGCGCGCCCTCGTAAGTGTTGACGGTCTCGAGGTTCTGCGCATGGCGCATCACGTGATAGCCGCCCGAAATGCCATTGGCGCCGTGAATGTCGCGCGCGGTCCGGGCGATGTCGAGCGCCTTGCCGCAATTGTTGCGCTTAACCAGCGAGACCATTTCCGGCGCCCATAGGCCCTCGTCCATCAGGCGGCCGACGCGCAAGCTGGCCTGCAGGCCGAGCGCGATTTCGGTCTGCATGTCGGCGAGCTTCTTCTGCACGAGCTGCGTCGCCGCCAGCGGCCGGCCGAACTGCTTGCGCGCCAGCGCGTATTCGCGCGAGCGGCGCCAGCAATCCTCAGCCGCGCCCATCGCGCCCCAGGAAATGCCGTAGCGCGCGCGATTGAGGCAGCCGAACGGACCCTTCAGCCCGGAAACATTGGGCAGCAGATGGCTGGCTTCGACCTCGACGCCGTCCATGGTGACCTCGCCGGTGACCGAGGCGCGCAGCGAAAGCTTGCCGTCGATCTTCAGGGCGGAAAGGCCCTTCATGCCCTTCTCCAGGACGAAGCCGCGGATCTGGCCGCCATGTGCTGAGGATTTCGCCCAGATCACGAACACGTCGGCGATCGGCGCGTTGGATATCCAGAGTTTGGAGCCGGTCAGCCGATAGCCGCCGTCGATCGGCTCGGCCTTGGTCTTCATCGAGCCGGGGTCGGAGCCGGCGTCGGCCTCGGTCAGCCCAAAACAGCCGATCCATTCGCCGCGCGCCAGCTTCGGCAGATATTTCTCGCGCTGGGCCTCATCGCCATAAGCGTGGATCGGATACATCACCAGCGAGGACTGCACGCTCATCATTGAGCGATAGCCCGAATCGACGCGCTCCACTTCGCGCGCCACCAGCCCATAAGAGACGTAATTGGCCCCGGCGCAGCCGTATTTTTCCGGCAGCGTCACGCCGAGCAGGCCGAG
This sequence comes from Roseiarcus sp., assembly GCA_036513315.1. Taxonomy (GTDB): domain Bacteria; phylum Pseudomonadota; class Alphaproteobacteria; order Rhizobiales; family Beijerinckiaceae; genus Roseiarcus. The sequence continues at coordinate 13,110 of DATBZF010000035.1, read as the reverse complement.
GGCGCCCATTTCCCGGAACAAGCCGGGTTCAACCGTCTCTTTTTCATAGGCCTCGACAATGCGGGGCAGCAGCTTGTCCTGGGCGAAGTCCTGCGCCGCGTCGCGAATAGACCGTTCGTCCTCGGTCAATTGCGCCTCAAGATGGAACGGATCTTCCCATTTGAACTCGGCGGAATCGGCGCTCATGGCTTTGGCGTCCTTAATGGCGGCGGGTGGTCGGCGACAGCTATGGCCGGGCTGCGTCGTCTTTTCAAGCGGGGCCGCTGATCGGGCGGCGGCCACGGCGACCCCGCTTGCGCTGGCGCCGCCTTGTCGGCATGGTGGCGCAATGGGCGGACCCTCTGACAAATTCCCGGCCGAGCCGCGCGTTTTGACCAATCTGGATTCGCGTTCGCGCGATATTTTCCGGCGCATCGTCGATTCCTATCTCGTCAATGGCGAGCCCGTCGGTTCGCGTCATCTGTCGCGCCTGCTGCCGATCTCGCTGTCGCCCGCCTCCGTGCGCAATGTGATGCAGGACCTCGAGGAGCTGGGCCTCATCTACGCCCCGCACACCAGCGCGGGCCGGTTGCCGACCGATCTCGGCCTGCGCTTCTTCGTCGACGCGCTGCTCGAATTTGGGGACCTGTCCAGCGCCGAGCGCGCGCGTATCGACGATGGCGTCAAGGCCGCCGCCGAAGGGCGCGGTTTTGAAGGGGCGCTGACCGAGACGATGAGCCTTTTGTCGAATTTGACGCGCGGCGCAGGCGTCGTGCTGACCAGCAAGGACAATGTCCGGCTGAAGCATATCGAATTTGTGCGCCTCGAGCCTGCAAAGGCGCTGGCGGTGCTGGTTTCCGAAGATGGCTCGGTGGAGAACCGCATCATCGACACGCCCGCCGGCATGCCGGCCTCCGCTTTGGTTGAGGCGGCCAATTATCTGAACGCGCGGGTGCGCGGGCGCACCATCGCTGAGGCGCGCGTCGACATCGAGGCGGCGCGCCGGGCGGCCCAGAACGAGCTTGACGGCTTGGCCGCGCGCCTCGTCGACGCCGGGCTAGCTTCATGGGCGGGCGTCGAAGAATCGCGGCAGCAATTGATCGTGCGCGGCCAGGCCAACCTGCTTGGCGACTTACGCGCCAATGACGATCTCGAGCGTATCCGGCTGCTGTTCGCCGATCTCGAGACGAAAACCGATGTCATCGACCTTCTCCACCGCGCGGAAGTCGGCGACGGCGTCAAGATATTCATCGGCGCGGAAAACAAGCTCTTTTCGCTTTCGGGCTCGTCGATGATCGCCGCCCCGTTACGCGACGGCGAGCAGAAAATCGCCGGCGTGCTCGGCGTCATCGGGCCGACCCGCCTCAATTACGCGCGTATCGTCCCGATGGTGGAATATACGGCGCGCGCGCTGGGCGATCTGATGCGCGTGCGCTGAGGCGAGGCGCCATCGGGCCGAGCGATCAACGAAGGGGAGACAGGGAATGTCCGATTCATCGAGCCCGGGACGCGAGATTCATAGCCTCGGCGGCGCCATTCACCGGTTGCATGACAAATGGGGCGCCATCGTCGCGTTTGGCGTGCTGCTCGAACTGCTCGGCGTCACCGCCGTGATTTTCGCCTGGCCAGCGACAAATGCTACGGTCATCGTCAACGGCGTGGTATTCCTTATCGCCGGCGCCGCCGAAATTGGCATTGGCATGCATTCCCAGGGCTGGGGTCGATTTTTCCTGTGGGTGATCGGAGGGGTGCTTTACCTGTTCGTTGGATTGGTGTGCATCTTCTATTCCGGGCCGGCCTCGGTGGTGCTGACATTGATGCTGGGCGCCGGCCTGATCGCGGCCGGCGTGGTGCGCGGCTATCTCGGGTTTCAACTTCCCGCCGATCATCCGCGCGTCATGGTCTTTGTCGCCGCCGTCGTGACAATTCTGCTTGGAATTATCATCGTCACGCACTGGCCGGCCGATTCAGTCTGGGTGCTGGGAACTTTGCTCGGCGTCGATCTGTTATTCAATGGCGCAGGGTGGGTGAGCTTCGGTCTCGGACTTCGCGCCCGGCGTTGAACGAAATCCCGCCCGGCCGCGACCTGACGGCGACCAACAATAGCGACCCGCAAATTTCATTCTTTTCAGGGAAAAACCGATGACGAAATGGGTCTATTCTTTCGGCGGCGAAAAAGCCGAAGGAACTGGGCAGATGCGCGATCTGCTCGGCGGCAAGGGCGCCAATCTCGCCGAAATGGCCAATCTGGGCCTGCCGGTTCCTCCTGGATTCACGATAACGACCGAAGTTTGCGCGCACTTTTACGCGCATTCGAGGCGATATCCCGATGAATTGGCGGGGCAGGTCGAGGCCGCGCTGGCGCTGGTCGGGGAGGCGACCGGGCGTCTCTTTGGCGAGGCGGCCAACCCTCTGCTCGTCTCCGTGCGTTCGGGCGCCCGGGCTTCGATGCCCGGCATGATGGATACGGTGCTGAATCTCGGTCTTAACGATGCTTCTGTCGCAACGCTCGCGGCGACATCGGGCGACGAACGGTTCGCGTATGATTCTTATCGCCGTTTCATCCAGATGTATTCAAATGTGGTGCTCGACATTGATCACCATCATTTCGAGGAGATTCTGGAGACGCTCAAGGAAGACAAAGGCTATTTGCTCGACACCGATCTCGCCGCGGCCGACTGGCGCGAGATCATCGTGGCCTACAAGGCCAAGGTCGAAGAGGCGAGCGGCAAGCCATTCCCACAGGATGCGCGTAAGCAATTGTGGGGCGCGATCGGCGCGGTCTTTTCCTCATGGATGAACCAGCGCGCGGTCACCTATCGTCGCCTCAACGATATCCCCGAAAGCTGGGGCACGGCCGTCAGCGTCCAGGCGATGGTGTTCGGCAATATGGGGGAAACGTCGGCGACCGGCGTCGCCTTCACCCGCAATCCCTCGACCGGCGCAAAGGAGCTTTACGGCGAGTTCCTCGTCAACGCCCAGGGCGAGGATGTCGTGGCGGGCATACGCACGCCGCAGAACATCACGGAAGCGGCGCGCAAGGCGGCGGGGTCCGACGCGCCCTCGTTAGAGACCCTGATGCCTGAAGCTTTCGCGCGCTTCGTCGCGACGACGCAACTGCTCGAACAGCATTATCGCGACATGCAGGATCTCGAATTCACCATCGAGCGCGGCAAGCTGTGGATGCTGCAGACGCGCAACGGCAAGCGCACCGCGCGCGCCTCGTTGCGCGTCGCCGTCGAAATGGCCAACGAGGGTCTCATTTCGCAGGCCGACGCGGTGACGCGCATCGAGCCTGCCTCGCTCGATCAATTGCTGCATCCGATGATTGACCCCAATGCGGTCCGCAATCCGCTGGCAATCGGTCTGCCCGCCTCTCCGGGCGCGGCTTCCGGCGAGATCGTATTTTCGGCCGATGAGGCTGAGCAGCTTAGAAACATTGGTCGCAAGGTTATCCTTGTGCGCATCGAAACCTCGCCTGAGGACATCCACGGAATGCACGCCGCTGAAGGCATCGTGACGACGCGCGGCGGCATGACCTCGCATGCCGCGGTGGTTGCGCGCGGCATGGGCAAGCCCTGTGTTTCGGGCGCGGGAACGATCCGCGTCGACTATGCCGGGCAGACGATGGTTGCAGGCGGGGTAACGCTGAAAAAGGGCGATATTCTCACCATCGACGGCGGCAATGGCCAGGTGTTGAAGGGCGCGATCGCCATGGTGAAGCCTGAACTGACCGGCGAGTTCGCCACGCTGATGGGTTGGGCGGATGCGGTGCGGCGGATGAAGGTGCGCGCCAACGCCGAAACCCCCAATGATGCGCGCGTCGCGCGCGGCTTTGGCGCCGAAGGCATCGGGCTTTGCCGCACCGAGCATATGTTCTTCGAAGGCGAGCGCATCGTCGCCGTGCGCGAAATGATCCTTGCGGAAACCGAGGCGGGGCGCAGAGCCGCGCTCGCCAAGCTGTTGCCGATCCAGCGGCGCGACTTCGCTGAATTGTTCGAGATCATGAATGGGCTGCCGGTGACGATCCGCCTGCTCGATCCGCCCTTGCATGAGTTTCTTCCTCATACCGATGCCGAAATCGCTGAGGTCGCCAGCGCGATGGGCGTCAGCGCGCAGAGACTGCGCGCGCGCGCGGCTGACCTGCACGAAGTTAATCCGATGCTTGGCTTTCGCGGCGTGCGCATCGCGATCCGGTATCCTGAAATCGCGGAAATGCAGGCGCGCGCGATATTCGAGGGCGCGGTCGAGGCCGGCGCCAAGACTGGCCAGCCGATCAACGCCGAGATCATGATTCCTCTGGTGATGACCAAGGTCGAACTTGATCTCGTCAAGGCCGTCATTGTGACGATGGCCGAGGCGGTGGCCAAGGAAACCAGCATCGCCGTGCCCTATCAGATCGGCACGATGATCGAATTGCCGCGCGCCGCTTTGCTCGCGGGCGAGATCGCAAAGAGCGCCGAGTTCTTTTCATTCGGCACCAATGACCTCACCCAGACGACGCTCGGCGTCTCGCGCGACGACGCCGCCTCGTTCCTTGGCGGGTATACCACGCGCGGCGTATTGCCCGCCGATCCTTTCGTGACGCTCGATCAGGAAGGCGTCGGCGAATTGGTGAAAATCGCCGCCGAGCGCGGGAGAGCGACCCGTCCCGAAATCAAGCTGGGCATATGCGGCGAACATGGCGGCGATCCCGCAAGCATCGCCTTTTGCGAACGCGTCGGGCTCGACTATGTCTCCTGTTCGCCCTTCCGCGTCCCTATCGCCCGTCTGGCGGCCGCGCAAGCGGCGTTGGGGCGCAAGGCTGCATCGACGGCGTGAGCGGAACGGACCAGCAAGAGCAAAGCAAATTGATGCGTTAGCCTGAGCCGAATTATTTTTATAGAGGGAAGCCCAATCCCTCAAATACCTGATCAGTTGATAGCGCGCTGTTTGAGTCCCTGTCCCTCTGCAATGGGATGAGCGCCAATCAGCGTTGGTACATCGATCGTCGATAGAGTTGCGATAATGTGATGATCTGGAACATCACGCATGAGCGAGTTCGGGGCGTCGTTTGGTTGCAGTTGGGAACCCCTCTGGTTTTCAATTATCAAACCCGCTTCTTGGCCAGAATCGACCCCGAAGACCACACAGTCTGAGATGTGCCGAAGGTAACCGGCACTCCCTGCCGCGCCCGACCACATAAAACTCAGGCTTTCCAACCGAACGGGCAATCAGAGATGCGATACGCATTGTACATGATGGAGGTGGCCTTCGAATGGAGGCAACAGGACAATCATCTTTCGCGTATCGTTGCCTGCAATAGAAGATAGACCGTAAACACGCGGGCGGATTTAGGTGAGATCTCGGACTACGAACTTCGTCTTGAGCTGCGCCGCTGAAATTCGCTTCGCGATTGTCGGGCGCTCGAGGGCGCCGCCGAATGGGGAGAACTCATGACAATGTTGCCAGAGAGCATCGGCCTGATCATCGGCGGTTTGTTGATCCTCGTGGCGCTGAACGCAATCGCCGCCCGTCTCAGGGCGATCGAATCGCGCATTGGCGCCCTGTCGAGAGTCGAAGCGAAGCTCGATCTGCTGGTGCAAAACGCCAACTTGAAATACGACCCATATTCCGGTGTGTCGCGCGACGTCGTCGAGGCGCTCCGGCGGGGAGAGAAAATCAACGCGATAAAACTCTACCGTCAATCGTCAGAGGTCGGCCTCAAAGAGGCGAAAGATGCGGTGGAGGAACTGGCGCGACGGGCGGGCAGCGGGTGAACGGACGTTGGCGAACGCCAGAGCTTATTCCTCATCAAGCCTCCTCTTCGATATCCATCTGCGCGATTTGCCTGGCGCCGCCGTTAAGATGGGCCGCAAGCAGATGTCCCGCCGCAACGGCGGCGACACAGAGCACAACGGACGCGACGATATTGATCGCCGCGCGGCCCATCGCGCCGTTTCGCATGAGGTCAAGGGTCTGCAGGCTGAACGATGAGAAGGTGGTGAAGCCGCCGCACAGGCCGACCATGACGAATAATCTGGCGTTTTCCGAAACCGGGAAGCGGCCCTGCGCCAGCGTCAACGTGCCGAACAGGCCGATCACGAAGGAGCCGAGGATGTTGATCCAGATCGTGCCCCAGGGGAGCGTTTGACTATAGGGCGCCGCCGCCACTGAGATCAGATAGCGGCCGAGCGCGCCTATGGCGCCGCCGACGATGACAAATAAGCAAGTGGTGAAAGACATGCGCGCTCCTGTTGGGGCGGGCATGAAAAACCCGCCATGCGGCGGGTTGGTCTTTCGAGACGCACCCCTACCGCTTGAGTTGTTGCGGTAGGAGTCATCAGCCCTCGCGGGCGGTTTCGGGGAACTCCATCCCCATCGCGGCTCGAAGTATACTGGCGTAGCCGACAAAACAAGAGAGGCGTAATTACAATGGGAAATGTAATTTTTCTTCTAGATTCCCTGGAAATCCAGATTTTGAGGCGCTCGCCGCTCGCGGCGATGGTGGGCGGCGAGCGGCGAGCGCTGCAAATCTGCATCCCAGAGCGTTGATATTGCTCGATGGGCGATTAAAACGGGCAGTGCGGCGGCTGGGCTTTTGAGCGCTCGTTCGCCCTCCGCCGGCGCCAGGCCGGCTTCCGCCTTTTCGCCCCCTCAAGGCCGTTCAAATCGCCGGCGATCTGTGACACAAGGGCGCGGCAAGCGGACGTGGCGAAACTGGTAGACGCAAGGGACTTAAAATCCCTCGGCCTTAAGGCTGTGCGGGTTCGACCCCCGCCGTCCGCACCAACATTGAAGGCTCAAGCCTTGCTCAAAGCTGAGAACGTTCTCCCCCTTGGCGCGGTCACGCCCGCCGGCGCCCTCAAATCGCCCGCCGATTTCATTGCCGCCGGGCTCACCGCGCCGGCGCGTGAGGCCGAACTCACCGCGATCGGCGCGCGCTATGCGATGGCGCTGACCCCGGCGCTCGCCGATCTGATCAACCGCGGCGATGCCGCCGATCCAATCGCACGGCAATTCGTCCCCGACATCCGCGAGCTTGAAAGTCATCCCGCCGAACTGGCCGATCCGATCGGCGACGATCTGAAAAGCCCGGTCAAAGGGCTCGTCCATCGCTATCCCGACCGCGTGCTCGTAAAGCTGGCCTCGGTCTGCGCGGTCTATTGCCGTTTCTGCTTCCGGCGCGCGAGTGTAGGGCAGGGGGCGGCTAATTTAAGCGAGCACGAATTTGCCGCCGCGCTTGATTACATACGCGCGCATGAAGAAATTTGGGAAGTGGTGCTGACGGGCGGCGACCCTCTGACTTTGTCGCCGCGCCGCCTCGCGCAGGCGACGCAGGCGCTGGCCGCCATCCCCCATGTGAAAATCCTGCGCTGGCATACGCGCCTGCCCGTCGCCGCGCCCGAGCGCGTCACCGCCGCGCTCGCTGAGGCGCTGATCGGCGGCGGCGACAAGGCCATCTATGTCGCGCTGCACGCTAATCATGCGCGCGAACTCACGCCGGCGGCGCGCGCCGCCTGCAAGCGGTTGATCGATCGGGGCATTGCGATGGTAAGCCAGAGCGTGCTGCTGAAAGGCGTCAACGACGATGTCGAGACGCTCGCGCACTTGATGCGCGCTTTCGTCGAAACGCGGATCAAGCCCTATTATCTGCATCACGGCGATCTCGCGCCTGGCGCCGCTCATTTCCGCACGACGATCGCCGAGGGTCAGGCTTTGATGCGGGCCTTGCGTGGGAGACTGTCCGGCCTCGCGCAGCCGACTTATGTCATCGACATTCCCGGCGCGCACGGCAAAATCCCAATCGGCCCCGCCTATATCGCGGCGACCGACGCGGGCGGCTATGAGCTCACCGATCCGTCGGGTGCGCTGCACGCCTATGTCGATTGTTGCGCGCCGCCGTGAATGGCGCCCGGGCTCGCGACCGGCCCGGTCTCCTGTTGCGACGTTAGCTTGCGAGACGCACGGCCTCGAAGGGCGGGCGAGACGCCAGCGATCCCAGGCCTTATCCCTTCAGCGCTTTGGTCAGCGCGTCCTGCATCGCGGGGGGTGGCGCGCCATAAAAGGCGGGCGGGTCGCTAGCGCCGCCGAGCGCGCCATAGGCGCGTTTGGTCGCGGCCTCGAACATCACTTCGAATTTCTTGGCCGCGCAATCATGCGGCTTGCAGACGAAATAGAACTCGTAAGCCTTGCCGTCGATCGTCGCCGGCTTCATCGGGCCGGCGACGCCGTTAAAGGTTTGGGAAAATTCCACCAGCCAGTCGGGCGTCGGCTGCACATCCTTCAGCAGCTTCTCCCAGGCGGCGCGATAGCTGGGCTTCAGCAGGACGTCGAACAGGAAGGGGCCGCTTTGCCCATAAGCGACGCCGGCGGACAAACAGAAGGCGAGGAGCGCTGCGCTTCGCATGGGAGCCTTTCGGAAATGGATATGGGTCGCTGCGAAGCGCCGGGAGCCCCTGACGCTTCGAGATGAGCGCGGCTAGAAAGCCTTGAAAGTTATGATCGTGCGGGTGTCGACGATGCCGGGAATGATTTGCACCTTCTGGCCGACGAAATGGCCGATGTCGACTTCGCGCTCGACATAGAATTTGGCGAGAATGTCGAAGTCGCCGGCGATTGAATAGATTTCGGACGCGATCTCCGCCTCGGCGAGCGCGCTCGCCACTTCATAGGTGCGCCCGAGCGCGCATTTGATTTCGACGAAGAACGTCTGCATGAAAATCGGACCTCTTGAAACCCAGGCGCAAGCCAGCGCCTCTTCAGCCTTCGGCGCATGGCGCCCTATTGTGCAACAATTTCCACATCACGGTCGAGACCCGATTGCACCTCGAACGTCGATTGATAGGTCTTCGAATCGTGGCGCGCGATCACGACATATTCGCCCTCCGCGAGGACCAGCGAGGGGAACGCGCCGATCAATTCCCGGATCAAATCGCCGCCCGGCGTCAGGATGGTGAAATTGGTGTTGGCCAGCGCCTCGGCGCCGGCCGCATTGACCAGTTTCAGCGTCAGGGTCGCGTAGCGATGGCGCAAGGTGACGTCGAGCACCTTGCCCGAGGGCACTTTTATGTCGGCCGAGACGATCGAATTGGTGACGATGGCGTTGGAGGCGCCTACCGCTTTTCCGGCGGCGGACGAATCGAGATAGGTCGACACGATATGATAGGCGCCTTCGGGCAGGCCGAGGATATCGCCGGCCTTGGCCCTGGAATAGACCAGCTTGGCTTCGGGGTTGTTGCGTTCGGGAACATAAATGGCGAGCGACAGCCGGTTGACGTCGATCGGCGCATCGCCCCTGGCGCCGACTATTCTCAGCCCGCCTGCGTTGAGGGTGAGGCGCTCGCTGCGCTCGTCGTTGCCGACCGTGATCCGCTTGGTCGCACTGGCGAGTCCGAAGGCGAGGTGAACGACATAATCGCCGGGGGCCAAGGCCAGAGATGGCTCGGCGACGCTAGATTCAGCGGCTAAAACATGCGTGCCATCGTTATCGGCGCGTTCATTGTAGATCCGCCAATGCAAACCGGCCAGCAGCGGCGCGCTCGCCTGGCCGAGAAAGGCCTGGAGATGCACGACCGCCTTGCCGGGCTCGCCAGGCGCGTATTGGGCTGAAGTCGGCGTGAGCGCGCCGACGCAAGCCAAAACAGCGAAAACGAGACGCGTGACGAAAATGCGCATGACCATCCTGCCTTGCCGCGATCCCTCCCACCAGTCAATGGCGGACTCGGGCGGCTCGGGCCTCCTCGCGCGACAAGCGGGCCGTTTGATGACGATTTACAGCGGACGCCAAACCGGCCAAACAACCGCCGCGGGGCGGTTGGCCTGGATAAAAGGATGCTTATGAACCCGACGATCGAACTGTTGCGCCGGCGCCGGTCGCTGCCGCCCCAGGGTATGACTGGCCCCGGACCAAGCGAGGGCGAAATCGAGACATTGTTGACGATCGCCTCCCGCGTGCCCGATCATGGTAAGCTGGCGCCATGGCGATTCCTCGTCTTCGAGGGCGCCGCCCGCCAGCGGGCGGGCGTGATCGCCGCCGAAATCCTGCGCGGCGATGACCCCTTGCTCTCGCAGACGCGCGCGGACGCGGAATTGACGCGTTTTGCCCGGGCGCCGCTGGTGATCGCCGTGATCTCCCGCGCCGCGCCGCATGTCAAAATTCCCGAATGGGAGCAAGTCTTGTCGGCCGGCGCCGCCTGCGCGAATCTCGTCATCGCCGCCAATGCGATGGGCTATGTCACCGCCTGGCTCACCGAATGGTGCGCCTATGACCGCCGGTTTTGCGAGGCGATCGGCGTCGGCGCCGAGGAAAAGGTCGCCGGCTTCGTCCATATTGGCCGGCCGAACATGGTCAGTGAAGATCGGCCGCGGCCCGCCCTGGCGACGATCGTTTCCAGGTTCTAGAGAATATCCGGCCGCTTCGATCGCAAGGAGAGCGCCTTGTTTTATGAGACCCGCCAGCGCGACAAGAGCCTGCTGCCACGCGATCCGTTCAAAGCGATCGTCGCGCCGCGGCCGATTGGATGGATTTCGACGCGCAGCAGAGCGGGACTGGTCAATCTGGCCCCCTACAGCTTCTTCAACGCTTTCTCGTCAACGCCGCCGATCGTCGGCTTCTCCAGCGAAGGCGCCAAGGATTCGGCCTCGTTCGCCAGGGACAGCGGCGAGTTCGTAGCCAATCTGGCGACCATGGACCTGCTGCATCAGATGAGCCAAAGTTCGGCGCCCCTGCCGCGCGGGACCAGCGAATTCGAACATACCGGCCTGACGATGGCGCCTTGCCGGCTGGTGCGCGCCCCCCGCGTCGCCGAGAGCCATGCCGCGATGGAATGCAAGGTGGTCGAGATCGTCACCTTGAAAAGCAGCGGCGGCGAAGCGATGGACAATTATCTGGTTCTTGGCGAAGTCGTCGCCTTCCATATCGACGAGCGCTTCATTCACGATGGCGTTTTTGACACCGCCGCCGCGCAGCCGCTCGCCCGATGCGGTTACCAGGACTATGCGGCGGTCACCAGGCTTTTCACCTTGGCGCGGCCGCCCGGCGGCGGACAGTCTTCATCTTGACTGCGCTGAAATCGCAGTCGAAGAACAGCGCAAGATTAAACCCGCTGGTTACTGTCGCGATCGACTGAACACGACCAATCTGAGCTTGACTCTGAACTCGGCCCCACCAAATTGTCGGCGTCGCAGCCGGCGAATCGATGGGAGGATCAATTGAAGGCAGGGATATTGGCGATTTGGACCGGAGCGGCTGTTATCGCGTCCGCGATGACGGGTTCTCTCGCATTCGCCGGAGACCATTGGAAATTCAACGTCGTCAACCAGTCAAGCACCGCGGCGATCGAATTCAGGACGCAGGAAAATGGCGAATGGAGCAAAAACTGGATTTCTGATCGGATTCAGCCGGGCGATACGTTCAATATGGACTTTGGCGCCAGCAAGGGCGATTGCGCGGTGCGCACGCAAATCCATTTCGCCGACGGCAGCAAATTCGACGCGCCGGTCGATTATTGCAAGGTCACCAATCTCTATATTCACGACGACAAGCTGACCTGGGACTGAGGGAGGTCGCCTGGCCAGCGGCGAGGACGCAGCCTGCCGTGGACCGCATCGGCCGATGATCAGGTCGGCGTCGCGCTGGCGCGAGCGAGGAGCCGTTCGGCCCGCAATTGATGGGGCCGGTCGAGCATTTCGCCGTCGAGCGCGACCACCCCGGCGCCGGGCGCCGCGGCGAAGGCGGCGAGGATGGCGCGGGCCCGGCCGAGCGCCTCGGGGGTCGGCGTAAAAACCTCGTTGATGATCGGCGCCTGGGCCGGATGGATCGCCATTTTTCCCCAAAACCCATCGCGACGGGCGGCGACCGCCTCGGCGCGCAGGCCTTCAAGGTCGCGAAAATTGGTGAAAACCGTGTCGATCGGCGCCGCCCCGGCGGCAATCGCGCCCACAAGGGTCAGATTGCGCGCCAGGGCGTAGGGGCCGGCATAGGCGCCGTCTGGCAGGCGATTGCTTTCCGCGCCAAGATCGGCTGAAAGATCCTCGCCGCCCCAGGCAAGCCCCTCAAGCCGCGCGCTGCATCCGCGATAGCTCTCCATGCCGAACAGCGCCCGCGCGCTTTCCGTTGCGATCGCGATGATGCGGGTCGCGCCGTCGTCAAGCCCGAGCGAGGCCTCGCGCACGGCGAGCTTCACGCCGAGTTGCTGCACGCTAGCGCCGCTGAGGCTTTTGGGTAAGAAAACGCCGGCGGGCCCCGCGGGCATAACGGCGTCGAGATCAGCGTCGGTCAGGCCGCTTTCGAGCGGATTGACGCGCACGAACAGACGCGGCCGCTGGCTTTGCGAAGCGGCGGCGTGCAGAAATTCGCCCGCGATGCGGCGCGCGCGCTCCTTGGCGGCGAAGGCGACGGAATCTTCAAGGTCGACGATCAGCGCGTCGGCGCCGCTCAAAAGCGCTTTGGCGAGTTTCTTCTCGTCATCGCCGGGAACGAACAGGGCCGAACGCATGGGCTAGGCTTTCAACGTCTCAGGGGCGGGCCGCCGGCGCATGAAGGCGCTGCGGCGGCATTCGGCCACCAGGGCGTCATCCTGTTTGAACGCGCGATGAAGGAATTCGACGATGCCGGCGTCGCTGCGCGACTTCGATTCCCGCGCAGCGAGCACTTCGGTCGTCGCGCGCACCGTATCGCCCTCGAACAAGGGCGCGGGGAAGCGCACGTCCGTCATGCCCAGATTGGCGATCGTCGTGCCGACCGTGGTGTCGTTGACCGAAATTCCGATCATCAGGCCGAGCGTGAACAAGGAATTCATCAATGGCTTGCCCCATTCGGTCTCCGTCTCGCAGAAATGGGCGTCGATATGCAGCGGCTGCGGATTGAGCGTCATATTCGAAAACAGCATGTTGTCCATTTGCGTCACGGTGCGCGTCAGCCGATGGGCAAAAATCCGGCCGATGGCGAAATCCTCGAAATAGAGACCGCCGCGGGGGTGGGAAGGCAAGGAATCGATCATTTGGCGCTCCTGGTGGGGCTGTTCGCCGCTCGCTCTTAAGCGCTCATTTACCATAAGGCCGCAAGCTGCGGGTCGACAGAGCGCCGGGTGCTACGTCCAAGGATGCCCTATGAATATGAGTGTCTCCGTCATGGAGCAGGCCTCGAAC
>DATBZF010000034.1:0-2744 GCA_036513315.1 Roseiarcus sp. | reverse complement strand
GGCCAAGGGTGGCAATGCGGTCGACGCGGCGATCGCGACCGCCGTGGCGCTGACTGTGGTCGAGCCGGTGATGAACGGCATCGGCAGCGACGCCTTCGCTATGGTCGCCTCCGGCGGCGCGCTGGTCGGGCTCAACGCCTCCGGCCGTTCGCCGGCCTGCTGGACTGAGGCTCGCTTCGCCAAGATGCGGTCGATGCCCGCGACCGGCTGGGATTCGGCGACCGTACCCGGCGCGGTTTCGGCCTGGGTGGCGTTGCACAAGCGGTTCGGCCGCCTGCCTTTCCAGACGCTGTTCGAGCCGGCAATCGGCTACGCCCGCCGAGGATTTCTTGTCTCACCCGTTGTCGCGGAGATCTGGTCGCGCCAGGTCGCCACACTCGGCGGTTATCGCGAGTTTGCGCGGGTCTTCCTGCCTCAAGGCCGGGCGCCCGCGGCTGGCGAGCTCTTCCGTTGCCCGGACCATGCGGAGACTTTGGAGGCAATCGCCGCCAGCGAAGGGCGCGCCTTCTACCGCGGCGCCGTCGCCGAGGCGATTGCCGTGGCGGCCGAGGGCGATGGCGGCGCAATGACGCTCGCCGACCTCGCTGAGCACGAGCCGGAATGGGTTTCGCCGCTCGCGATCGATTTCCAGGGCGTCCGCATCCATGAACTGCCGCCGAACGGTCAGGGGCTGGCGGCGCTGATCACGCTTGGCATTCTCGACCGCTGCGACCTCGATGGCCTTGACGCCGATGGGGCCGAACTCCAGCACCTTGCGATCGAGGCGACCAAGTTCGGCATGGCCGATGCGGTCGCTCATATCGCCGACCCCTCCGCGATGCGGGTCAGGGCCGAAACGCTGCTCGCCAATGGCTATCTCTGCGAGCGCGCAGGTCTCATCCGCCGCGACCGCGCCCAAGCGCCGGACCCCGGTAAATCACCCCAGGGCGGGACGGTCTATCTCGCCGCCGCCGACGCCGAGGGCATGATGGTCTCTTACATTCAGTCGAACTATCGCGGCTTCGGCTCGGGAATCGTCGTGCCGGGAACCGGCGTCGCGCTCAACAATCGCGGCGCCTGCTTCAGCCTCGATCCCAGCCATCCAAATTGCGTCGGGCCGCGCAAGCGCCCGTTCAACACCATCATTCCCGGCTTCGCGACTGTCGGCGGGGCGCCCCTAGCGGCCTTTGGTGTTATGGGCGGCTCGATGCAGCCGCAAGGCCACGTGCAAATCGCGCTCAGGCTTTTCGCCAGGGGACAGAATCCCCAGGCCGCGGTTGACGCCCCCCGTTGGCGCGTCGAAGGCGGCGATCTGATGGTCGAGTCGGCCTGGAGCGGGGCCGTTCGCGCGGCGCTCGCCGCTCGCGGCCACAAGCTTGTTGACGGCGGCCTCTTCGATTTTGGCGCGGGTCAGGTCATTTGGCGCCTCGAAGGGGGCGGCTATGCCGCCGCCTCCGAAAGCCGTCGCGACGGGCAGGCTGTGGGATTCTGAGCGTCATGCTTGCTTAGGCACCGCCACATCGGCGCGTGCGACGGCGCGCTTGTCGTGGCGGGCGAGACGGGTGAGGAGATAGTCGACCTCGGCCATTGCGGTGGCGCTAAGAGGGGCGCCGGGCTTTCGCTGCGCGTCGGAGGCGAGAATGCCGCGCTTCATCATCACATATTTGCGCGTGGCGAGGCCAACGCCCTGCTGCTGCTCGTAGCGGACGAGGGGCAGGTGGGCGTCGAACAGGTCGTGCGCTTCCTCGCGCCGACCCGCGCGCGACAGCCGCACGACGTCGATCAGCATTTCCGGAAAGGCGTAGCCGGTCATTGCGCCGTCGACTCCGCGCTCCATCTCGAAGTCGAGGAACAGGCCGCCGTTGCCGGTGAGGATTGGAACGCGCCGTAGCTTGCCGTCCTGCTCGAATCGCCGCAGCGCCGAAATCTTTTCCAGGCCCGGCCAGTCCTCGTGCTTCAGCATGACGCAGGACGGATTGTCAGTGATGATGCGGCGGATGACGTTCGGCGTCATGATGACGCTGAGCGTCAGCGGATAGTCCTGGATGACGAAGGGAATGTCCGACCCGATCGCCTCGACGGCTTGGGCGTAATACGTCACGATCTGATCGTCGGTGCGCAGCGACGGCGGCGGAGCGATCATCACGCCGGCCGCGCCTTTGGACATGGCAGCGTGCGACAAGGCGCGCATCGCCGCGAATCCCGGCGCGGAGACGCCGACGATGAACGGCAGTTTTGGCGCGCGCGCTACGCAGCGGACGACGAAACCGATCGCCTCGTCGTGGTCGAGCTTCGGCGCTTCGCCCATGATGCCGAGAATGGTGCAGCCGTCGGCGCCGGCCGCGACATAATGGTCGATCATGCGGTCGATGCTGCTCATGTCGATTGCGCCGTCGGCGAGAAACGGCGTCGGCGCGATGGGAAAGACGCCCTTGGCGTCGACCGACAGCATGGGTAGCGCTCCGTATTGATATTGTAGTTGAACCGGGGGGCTCAGCGCCGCTACAACGCGGCGACCGCGCTCACCTCGACCAAAAACTCCTCGCGCACCAGGCGGTCGACGATGAGCAATGTGTTGGCCGGGTAGTCGCCGCGAGGAAACAGGCGCGGATATTCGCGCGCGCGGTATTGCGCGAATTTCCCGATGTCCTGCGAGTGAACGAGATAGCTCGTGAACTCGACGATGTTTGGAAAGTCCGCCCCCTGTGAAGCAAGCGCGGCCCCGATATTGGCGAACACCTGCGCGCACTGGCCTTCGAAATCGG
>DATBZF010000033.1:0-143735 GCA_036513315.1 Roseiarcus sp. | reverse complement strand
CTCGGAAGCCGAGGCGGAGCCGCCGTTGATGAGAACGACCACCGGCTTGCCGTGCGACAGGTCGCCGCCCGGCCGCGCATTGTAGCGCTGCGTTTCGTCGGCATTGCGCCCACGGGTCGAGACGATCTCGCCGCGCTCCAGGAAGGCGTTGACGACTTCGATCGATTGGTCGAGCAAGCCGCCGGGATTATTGCGTAGATCCAGAATATAGCCCTTCAGCTTATCGCCCGGCGCGTCCTTCTGGAATTTGTCCATGGCGCTCTTCAGGCCGTCATAAGTCTGTTCATTAAACTGGGTGATGCGGATATAGCCCAGATCGTCGCTCTCGACATGCGAGCGCACCGATTGAATCTTGATGACGTCGCGGACGATCTTGATTTCCTTGACGTCCTTTTGGGGACCGCGCGCGATTTTCAAGGTCACCGGCGTATTGATGGCGCCGCGCATCTTGTCGACCGCCTGGTTGAGGGTCAGCCCCTGCACAGCCTCGCCGTCGATGTCGGTGATGATGTCGCCCGAAAGAATGCCCGCCTTGGCGGCCGGCGTATCGTCGATCGGCGTGACGACCTTGATCGCTCCGTCTTCCTCCGTCACCTCGATGCCGAGACCGCCGAATTCGCCCTTGGTCTGGACCTGCATATCGCGGAAGCTCTTGGCGTCCATATAGCTCGAGTGGGGATCGAGCGACGACAGCATGCCGTTGATCGCCGCCTCGACCAATTTGCCCTCGTCGGGCTTCTCCACGTAATCGGTGCGGATTTTCTCGAAGACGTCGCCGAACAAATTGAGCTGACGATAGGTATCGGCGGCGGCGGCGCGCGCCCCGCTACTGACCAGCATAACCGACTGCGGTCCCAACGCGACCGCGGCCGCGCCAATCGCCGCGCCCAGAACCAGATAAGAAACCTTGCGCATCATCCGCGTGCCTTTTCGATGTCCGTCTTCGCCCACCACGGCCCCGGGTCGATTGCCGTTCCGTCTTTTCGCAGTTCGATATAGAGAATGGGCTGCTCGGCGCCAATAGCGGCCGCAGCGGCCGTCCTCGCCGAACCGTCGCCCATCGAGGCAATCGGCTCGCCCGCCAGGACGAACTGACCGACCCCTACGTTGATTCGGTCCATACCAGCCAGCACCATATAATAGCCCCCTCCCGCATTGATTATCAAGAGTTGCCCGTAGGTCCGATAGGGGCCGGAAAAAGCGACCCAACCATCGATCGGCGATGCGACGGTCGCCGCGGCGGGCGTCGCGATGGAGACGCCCTTCTCCGCGCCCCCGAAAGCGTCGGGCGCACCGAAACCTTTGACGATCGCGCCCGCCGCCGGCAGCGCAACCTGGCCCTTGACGTCAGCGAAAGCGACTGCCGGCCGCAACCGCGCGGGATCTTTGGCCCCCAAAGCGCTCGCGCGGCTCTGCACTTCGGCCGCCGCAGCCTGGTCGGCCGCGCGCGAGGCCGCCGCGGCATTCCTGGCGGAGCCGATCTCGGATTCCATGCGCGCGATCAATTCTTTGAGATTGACTGCCTGGCGGGCGAGTTCGGCGGCGCGGTCGCGCTCTGAGCCCAGGGCCCGTTCGGCGTCGGCCAGCGATTGTTGGCGGGCCGCGACCAATGCGGTCAGCCGCTCCTTGTCTTTCGCCAGGCTGGCGGCGCGTTGGGCGAGGTTCTCATTCGCCGCGGCGATGGATTTGCGCAATTCAGCAAGTTCATCAATATCCTGGGCGAGCGCAACCGTTTCCGATTTCAGATCGGGAAGGACCGAGCCGAGCAGCATGGCGGCTCTGATCGCCTGGGTCATGTCCTGTGGCCGCACCAGAATGGCCGGCGGCGGACTGCGCCCCATGCGCTGCAGCACGGCAAGGACATCGGCAATCACCCCGCGGCGGCTGTCGAGCGACCGGCGCAACGCATTTTCGCTCCCCTCAAGCGTCGCCAATCGCGCGTTGCCGGCGTCGATCTGGCGCTCGGCGTCCTGCACCTTGGCGGTTGTGTCGATCAGAGCCGCATTGAACCGGGCGCGATCGGCGCGGATCGTCTCGATATCGGCTTCGATGCGCCGGCGCTGATCTTCCGACGCGCGCATCGTGTCCTCGACGCCGCGCAAATGCATTTCCTGCGTGGCTTTGTCGTCGGTTTTGACTTCGGGAGCGATTGAATCGGCAAAAACGGATTGAAGGGAGGCCAAACCACAAGCGACGAACAGCGCCAGCGTCAGAAGGCCGAACGCCGGCCTCGCCGTCCGGGCCGCCGCCGGCCCTTGTCGCCTCGACACTCCGCGATTCATCATCAATTGATTCTATCGCCCGGGACCGCTGGGAGAAAGCGCCTTTCACGCGCGATGATAGGGATGTCCGCTAAGAATGGAGAGCGCGCGATAAAGCTGCTCGGCGGCCATGACGCGCACCAATTGGTGCGGCCACGTCATTGCGCCAAACGACAGAACGCTTTGCGCCTGACCGCGCAGGGAAGCATCGAGCCCGTCGGGACCGCCGATGACCAGAGCATAGGCGGGCGCGGAATTGTCGCGCGCCTTGCCAATTTCGCTTGCCCATTGAGCGCTGGAAAGGGCTGCGCCGCGTTCATCAAGCAGCGCCAGCCTGGCGCCCTTTGGCAGGGCCGCGAGAATCAGACGCGATTCCTCGGCCTGCCGATCTTCCGGGCGGCGCGCCCGCCCTTCCTCGATCTCGCGCAAATCGACGCCGGAGACCCCAGACGTTCGTGCGAGATCGACGAGGCGCTTGAAATAGCGCTCGAACAACTCTCTTTCCGGGCCGGCCTTGAGGCGGCCGACGCCGATCAGGAGCAAGCGCAAAATCCGACCCTCGCGAGAAACGCCCGCCGCCGACGCCCCTGCGGTCAGACCAGTTTCAGCTGCCGCTTTTCTCCAGGCCGGTCGGCGCCCCACATTTTTTCGAGATTATAGAACTGGCGCACATCGGGTTTGAAAATATGGACGATGGCGTCGTGAGCGTCGAGCAACACCCAATCGGCATGGGGTAGACCCTCGATTCGCGGGGCTGCAAAGCCGGCGGCCTTGCAGGCTTTCGATACGCGATCGGCGATGGCCCGAACGTGAACATTGGAGCGTCCGGTCGCGATAATCATGAGATCGGCGAGGGTTGTCTTGCCGCGCAGGTCAACCGATACGATGTCCTCCGCCTTGGCGTCTTCCAGGCTTGTCAACACCGCTTGCGCGAGTTGGTCGGCGTCCTGTTGCGTTGGCCGGACTACCGAGGCAAGCGGCGACAGGGCCGCTTCGTCATGGGGCGAGAATGTCAGCGTTGGTATCCTCCTGCAAGGAGCCGGGCCGCCGGCGCCTGATTCCACGAACATGACCCCTCTTGGCGTTGTTTTCAACTGGCCGGCGTCAAGCAAAGCGGCGAAAGTCGGACAACTCCTCTGAGGCTAGCCGCCCCTGGCGTCCTTTATCGCGCAGGTCCGACGCGCCGGATTGCGGTCGAAGATGTGTTGGAGCGCGGTCCATGCAAGAATATGAACGCCGGCGCTCGCCGGGCGGCAAAGCCCGCCGCATCGCTTTCCGCGACTTGAAACGGCGCCAGCGCAGCGCCGGCATGGCTGCTGAGCGCGCGCAGCGTCGATCCTGGACGATCCACCACGGCGATCGGCGCAAGCCGGGCGATGTCCCGCCAGCGCCGCCACAAATGAAACTGGCGCAAATTGTCGGCGCCCATGATCCACACAAAACGAACGCCCGGCGCCCGTTTGACCAGCCAGGCGATCGAATCATGGGTGAAGCGTGCGCCGATCTCCGCCTCAAAGCCTGTCACGGCGATGCGCGGATCGTGCGTCATCGCGCGCGCCGCTTCGATGCGAAGCGGCAAGGCAGGCAATCCGTCAATGGGCTTGAGAGGATTGCCCGGCGTCACCAGCCACCACAATCGGTCGAGCTTAAGTCGCCGCAGCGCCAGCCGCGAGACAAGCAAATGGCCGTCATGCGGCGGGTTGAAAGACCCGCCCATCAGGCCGATTCTTTGGCCAGGGGTCCAACGCGGCAACCGCACGGTCATCAATTCTTTCCCAAAGGTTCGATGGCTCTTCTTACAGCGCGCCCTGCGCCGCCAGAAGTTGGGCCTGCCGCTCGGCGGTCAACGCGTCGATGATTTCGTCCAGCCCTTCGCCCTCGATCACCTTGTTCAGCGTATAGAGCGTCAGGTTGATGCGATGATCGGTTACCCGGTCCTGCGGGAAATTATAGGTGCGGATGCGCTGCGAACGATCGCCCGAACCGACCTGTGAGCGCCGGTCGGCGGCCCGCTCGTCGTCTGCCCGCTGGTTTTGCGCGTCAAGGATGCGCGAGCGCAGCACCGCCATCGCCTTGGCCCGGTTGCGGTGCTGTGAGCGCTCTTCCTGCATCGCCACTACCACGCCGGTCGGCAAATGGGTGATGCGGATCGCCGATTCGGTTTTGTTCACATGCTGGCCGCCAGCGCCGCTGGAGCGCATCGTATCGATCTTCAAATCCGCTTCATTGATGACAAGGTCGATCTCCTGGGCCTCCGGCAAAACAGCGACGGTGGCGGCCGAAGTGTGGATGCGCCCCTGCGTTTCGGTCGCCGGAACGCGCTGCACGCGATGCACGCCGCTTTCATATTTGAGCCGGGCGAAGGCGCCGCGTCCGGCGATCTCGGCGATGATTTCCTTGTAGCCGCCCGCCGCGCCTTCGCTCATCGAAAGCACTTCGACCTTCCAGCGCTTGGATTCGGCATATTTCAGATACATGCGGAAAAGGTCGCCGGCGAAGAGGGCCGCTTCGTCGCCGCCCGTTCCAGCGCGCACTTCGAGGATGACGTTGCCCTCGTCGGCGGCGTCCTTGGGCAATAAGGAAAGCCGGATCTCCTGCCACATCGCGGCCGCCTCGGCCTCGGCGGCGTCAAGCTCCTCGCGCGCCATCGCGCGCATTTCGCCGTCGGTGGCGGGATCGGCGATCAAGGCCGTCAGATCGGCGCGCTCGCGCTCTTTGGCCCGATAGGCCGTAATCGCCGCCACGACCGGAGCGAGATCGGCCAATTCGCGCGAAAGCTGGGCGTAATCGGCGCCGCCGCCTTCGGACAGGCGAGCGTCGATTTCCTTATGGCGGCGCAGGATAAGATCGAGGTTGTTGTTGGGCGGCATGACGATGTTCACAGACTTTGACTGATCGGCCTCGGCTGACGCACCGCGGCGGCCGAATGTGCGAAGGGGGCTGCGGTCGCTACAGTCGCACGCCGAGACGCTCGCTGAGCGCACGCAGAGGCTCGCGCAGGGAAGCCGCGTCGCCGCTATCGGCGAGCAGCGTCTCCACCTCCCGCGCGGCCGCGCCGGCGTCGAGCGACAGCACCATCGCTTTGATCGGCCCGATCGCGGCCGCCGACATCGACAGTCCCCGATAGCCCAGGGCGACAAGCGTCATCGCTTCAAGCGTGCGTCCGCCGATTTCGCCGCACAGGGTCACCGGCTTGCCATGGCGCCGCCCAGCGTCGGCGATCGCCTTCAAGGCGCGCAGAAACCCGGCGGACAGAGTATCGAACCTGGACGACACGCGCTTGTTGT
The DNA here is from genome assembly GCA_036513315.1 of Roseiarcus sp. Taxonomy (GTDB): domain Bacteria; phylum Pseudomonadota; class Alphaproteobacteria; order Rhizobiales; family Beijerinckiaceae; genus Roseiarcus. The sequence continues at coordinate 138,187 of DATBZF010000033.1, read as the reverse complement.
CGCGATCGGCGGCATAGAGATATTGCTGAAGGTCGTTGGAGCCGACCGACAGGAAATCGGCTCGAGTCGCGATTTCGTCGAGTTGCCACAACAGCGCGGGAACTTCGACCATGACGCCGACGTGCAACTCCCTTGGGCGCGGACGCCCGCATCGATCGGAAAAAATGAGCTCGCGCTCGAGCAAGGCCCGCACGGCGACGAATTCGTCGACGCTCGACACCATCGGCAGCATGATGCGCAGGCTCCGCCCGGCGCCGGCGCGCAGCATCGCGCGCATCTGAGTGCGAAGCAGCGCGGGCTTATCGAGTCCGATGCGAATCGCCCGCCAACCCAGAGCCGGATTTTCCTCCTCTGGCCCCTTCATATAAGGAAGCACTTTGTCGCCGCCGATATCGAGCGTGCGGAAGGTGACGGGCCTCTCGCCCGCCGCGTCCAGCACCGTCCTGTAGAGCGTTTCCTGCGCCGACAGACGCGGGAAACGCAATGCCAGCATGAATTGGAGCTCGGTGCGGAAGAGGCCGATGGATTGCGCGCCGCTTTCATCAAGGTGCGGCAGGTCGACGACCAGGCCGGCGTTCATATGCAAGCCGACCTCGACGCCGTCGCGCGTCACCGAGGGCGTGTCGCGCAAGGCGCGATATTGGTCCTGGCGGCGCGCGCGCAGGCGCGCCTTTTCGCGGTAGGATTCCTCGATGTCCGGCTGCGGACGCAATTGGACTTCGCCGGTGACGCCATCCACGATGATTGCGTCGCCATGTTCGACGATTTCCGAAATATTGGCGACTTCGCTGACCGCCGGAATGGAAAGCGCGCGAGCGACGATCGCAATATGGCTCGACGCGCCCGCTTCTTCCAGAACGAGGCCGCGCAACCGCGAGCGGTCGTAGTCCAGCAACGCCGCCGGCCCCATCGAGCGGGCGACCAGAATAGCGTTCTCCGGCAAGGCGTCGGGCAACAAGGTCAGACTCTGACCCGCCAATTGATGCAGCAGCCGATTGGCGAGATCGTTGAGATCGTGCAGCCGGTCGCGCAGATAAGGATCGGTCTGGCGTTGCAGCCTGGCGCGCGCATCGTTCTGGACGCGTTCGACCGCCGCCTCGGCGGTAAGCCCACTGCTGACCGCCTCGCGCAATCGGCGCAGCCAGCCGCGATCATGCGCGATCATCCGGAACGCCTCCAACACCTCGACATGTTCGCCCGGGCCCGCTTCGTCCGAGCGATCGATGAGTTGGTCGACCGAAGCGCGCATCGCCTCGATCGCGGTCTCCAGCCGGATCATTTCGCTATCCACGTCGTCGGCGACGAGGCGGGTGACGATGATCCTCGGTTGATGAAGAACGACGTGTCCGAGCCCGAGCCCCTCGGCGATCGGCACGCCTTTCAACGAAAGAGAGCGGCGCAAGGCAATTTCCGCGCCCTGGCCCACAATCGATTGCAATTCTCCAGACGCGATCAGTTCGGCGAGCAGCATCGCCGTGGTTTGCAACGCCTCGATCTCTTCTTCCGAATAACTTCGCCGCGCTCGATTTTGCACGACCAGCACGCCCAATGTATTGCCGCCGCGCAGGACCGGCACGCCCAGGAAGGATTGATAAATTTCTTCGCCCGTCTCGGGCTTGAAGGAAAAGGAGGGATGATTCTGCGCGTCCGACAGCGCCAGCGGTTCGGCGCTCGCCGCGATCAGGCCGACCAGTCCCTCATCGGGGCGCATCGTCGTCAGATGCACCGCCTCGCGCTTCAATCCTTCGGTGGCGAACAGCTCCAACGGCCCGTCGGCTCGCGAAACATAGAGCGAGCAAACCTCGGCCACCATGTTGGAGGCGATAAGGACCACGATTCGGTCAAGCCGCGCCTGCGCCGTGACGGGCTCCGCCATCACCTCGCGCAGCCGCCGCAGCAAAAGACGCGGTCCCCCGGGGCCACGCATGAGTCTTCCCTATCCTGTTCCGCCGATCGCTTCCGACTGGCGCCGCCGGGCGTCGGGAAATCCAAAACGCCGCCTGAGGCGAAATCCGATCAAACCAAGATCGGATGCCGCTTAGGTTCTTGAATTGACGCCTAACCCTCCCCGAAACCCGCGACGCGCGAAGCTCCATCCAAGCCGTATAGCCAATGAATGGCGCGCGCGGCAAGGGCGAGGACTCAGCCCCTCCTCCCGCCGCTGATCAACGCGATTCGTCTAGAGCGGGCAAATCGGGAGGCGGCCCCAAAAATTTGACCTTAGCAAGGCGCGATCGACCCGCCGATCAAGCCCTGAAGAAGGCCTTTTCGAGAATGTAGCCATTGTCCATGTCAAGACCGCCATGCGGCGTATGGCCCCCAACGCTGTCGCTATGAGCGTCGATCCAGTCGCGGAAAACTGGTATGATCGCGCCGCCGTCTTCATGCAGCATCGCCTGCATCTCCCAGATATAGCCCTTGCGCCTTGTCTCGTCCGTTTCGCTCTTGGCGTCGGCCAGAAGCTTCTCGAACCTATCGTTTTTCCAGTGCGATTCGTTCAAGGGCGCATTGGCGGCGTAAACGATCGACAGTATTTCGGTCGCCGCGGCGCGGCCGCTCCAGTAGCTCTCGACAAAAGCGCCCTTGAGCCAGACATTTTCCCAGAAACCGTCGGACGGCTCCTTCTTGAGCTCGATTCGGAGTCCTGCTTTGCTGGCGCCGGCTTGAACGAGCGCGCCCAAGTCGGCCGCGCCGGCAAAGGCCGCGTCGGAAGCCTGCAGGACAATTGTCGGATCGAGGCCAGACTTCTTGAGATAAAAAGCGGCCTTATCCGGATCACGCTTTCTTTGCGGAAGATCCTTATTGAAATAGGGATCGCCTGATGGGATCGGATGGTCATTGCCGAGCCTGCCATAGCCGCCGAACAGCGTCTTGAGAATCTGTTCGCGATCGACCGCATATTTCAAGGCCAATCTGACTTCGGGATTGTCATAAGGCGGCTTGTCGATTTCCATCGCCATGACGGCATGCCAGCCGCCTGGCGCACGGACTATTTCCATCCTCGGCGTCTTGGCGAGCAGTCCCGCGGCCTTGTGGTCGACCCGGTTCATAATGTCGATCTGACCGGAGACCAGCGCATCGAGACGCTCGGAACTGTCGTCGATCACGGTTATTTCCGCCGCGTCGATATGACCGCGGCCTTCCTTCCAATAATCGGCGGTCTTTTTGAGCGCGATCTGGACCCCGGGATCGAACCTGTCGAGGACAAAGGCGCCGGTGCCGATGGGCTTTGACCAATCCTTGAAGCCGTCCGGGACCATCAGCAGGCGATAGTCGGTCAAGACATAAGGGAAGTCGGCGTCGCCCGCGTCCAGCGCGATCTGGATCTGGTATTTGTCGATTTTCTTGAGATCCTTGATCGCCTTCACCGCGCCGGAAGCGCCCGATTTATGGTCGCCGCGATGCAGATTCAGGGAGTAGACCGCATCGTCAGCAGTAAACTCCTGGCCATTGGAGAACCTGATCCCCTTGCGCAGATTGAACACCCAGTCGGCGGCGCCGTTCTTCGCCTCCCAATTGATCGCGAGGTCCGCGACGGGTCTGCCGTCGGCGGCCCATTCAACGAGGCCGTTAAATATGCCGCGCCCGGCTACGATCATTACCGAGTCGGTATAGGCGCTGAAGTCCAGAGTATCCGCGGCGGCGCCGCCCGCGAGGCCGAGGCGCAGCAGGCCGCCCTTCTTTGGCGTGTCGGCCGCCAGCGCGTCGAAACTGCTCAGAAATGTGGAAATGAGCGAAGTGGAGACGCCGAGCGTCCCGGCGCGCATCATCAATTCGCGACGCGAAATCGCGCCAAACTTCAACTGATCCGTCAGAATATCCAGTTCTCTCACGCCCACACTCTGCCCGAACCAGCCGCCATTTTCCCGGCATTCTGAAGCAATATCCGCTTCGCCGGTTTAAGCGCAGGAAAACGTCGCAATCCATCTTCGATTTTGACCCGACCCTATGTCAATCGCCTTGGCGCCGGAGCGTCGTCGAACGCCGCCCGGCGCGATCGATTTTCGGGCGAGCGCCGTCTCGTTGACTTAGCGCGCCGCCGCGATTAGGGGTTGCGGCCTTATTTGCTGGGGCCTGCACGCCCCCGCGCCTCGCCGGAGCTCGCGACAAGATGAAAATCCTCGTGCCCGTAAAAAGGGTTGTCGATTACAACGTGAAGATTCGGGTGCGGTCGGACGGGTCAGGCGTGGAACTCGCCAATGTCAAAATGTCGATGAACCCATTCGATGAAATCGCCGTCGAGGAAGCGCTTCGCCAGAAGGAAGCGGGCAAGGCGAGCGAGGTGATCGTGATCTCGATTGGGCCGGCGCAGGCGGCCGAAACCTTGCGCACGGGCCTCGCCATGGGCGCCGATCGCGGCATTCTGATCAAGGTCGACGGGCCGGTCGAGCCGCTGGCGGTCGCCAAATTGCTGAAAGGCGTCGTCGAGGCCGAACAGCCCGGCCTCGTCATTCTCGGCAAGCAGGCGATCGACGACGATTGCAATCAGACCGGCCAGATGCTCGCCGCGCTACTGGGTTGGGGACAGGGGGCGTTCGCCTCGAAAGTAGCGATCGGCGACGGGTCGGTCGAGGTGACGCGTGAGGTGGACGGCGGCCTGCAGACGGTCGAATTGAAACTGCCGGCGATCGTGACGACGGATTTGCGCCTGAACGAACCGCGCTACGCCTCGCTGCCCAACATCATGAAGGCGAAGAAGAAGCCGATCGACGAGAAGACGCCGGCCGATTACGGCGTCGACGTCGCCCCGCGCCTGAAAGTGCTGAAAACGACCGAGCCGGGCGGGCGCAAGGCCGGCGTCAAAGTAAAATCGGTGGCTGAACTCGTCGCCAAACTCAGAGACGAAGCGGGAGTGATCTGACGTGGCGACCCTCCTTTTTGCCGAAGTCGCCAATGGCCATTTGGCTGACATTACCGCGCGCGCGCTGACGGCGGCGCTGGAACTCAGCGCGCCCGTCGACGTGTTGATCGCAGGAAGCAATGTCGCAGGCGCGGCGGAAGCCGCCGCCAAACTGGACGGGGTCGCACGGGTGCGGGTCGCCGACGACGCACGCTACGCGCATGGGCTGGCCGAGCCGCTCGCCGCGCTGATCGTCTCTCTGGCGGGCGATTACCAGGCGATCGTGGCGGCATCGAGCGCCTATTCGAAGAACGTACTGCCGCATGTCGCGGCCCTGCTCGACGTGATGCAGGTTTCCGACATCACCAAGGTGATCGCCCCCGACACGTTTGAACGCCCGATTTATGCGGGCAACGCCATCCAGACGGTGCAATCGAGCGATTCCAAACTGGTGATGACGATCCGCACCCCTTCCTTCGCCGCGACCGGGGCGGGCGGCCCTGCGCCGATCGAGGCGGTGAGCGCGGCGGCCGATCCGGGCCTTTCTTCCTTCAAGGGCGAGGCTCTCGCCAAGTCCGACCGACCGGAGCTGACCTCCGCCAAGATCATCATTTCGGGCGGCCGGGCAATGCAGAAGGCGGAGAATTTCAAGACCTATATCGAGCCGGTCGCCGACAAGCTCGGCGCGGCGATGGGCGCCTCACGCGCCGCGGTCGACGCCGGCTACGCCCCCAACGACTGGCAGGTCGGCCAGACCGGCAAAGTGGTGGCGCCTGATCTTTATATCGCGGTCGGCATATCGGGGGCGATCCAGCATCTGGCCGGCATGAAGGATTCCAAGGTCATCGTCGCCATCAACAAGGACGAAGAGGCCCCGATCTTTCAGGTCGCCGATTATGGCCTGGTCGCCGACCTCTATGCCGCGTTGCCCGAACTTGCCCAGGAGCTGACAAAAATCGGACGATAGGCTTTGTTGCGACGCGGCAATCGGTTATGGATGCGCGTGCGTCCCTGTTTGCAGCAGCGCCCATCGGGCGCCTTGTCTTGGGCTCCAGGGACTGCCGGATGAGAAAATGACGTTTGCGATCAACAGGGTTGGCGTGATCGGAGCCGGGCAAATGGGCAGCGGCATCGCGCATGTCTGTGCGCAGGCCGGCCTCGAAGTCGTGATGAACGATATTGCGGAAGAGCGATTGCAGGCCGGTCTGGCGACGATCAACGGCCTTCTGGCGCGTCAGGTCGCCAAGGGCCAGATGGACGAAGCCGAGCGCGTCGCGACGCTCGCGCGCATTTCCACGACATCGGGCCAGGACAAGCTCGGCGATTGCGATCTCATCATCGAGGCCGCTTCCGAAAACGAGGAAGTGAAGCGCAAGATTTTCACCAACCTGCGTCCCTTCCTCAAAGCCGATGCGATCGTCAGCTCCAACACATCGTCGATTTCGATCACGCGGCTGGCTTCGGTGACCGAACATCCCGAGCGCTTCATCGGCATTCATTTCATGAATCCCGTGCCACGCATGCAACTTGTCGAACTAATCCGCGGGATCGCCACGCAGGACGACACGTTCGAGGCGGCCAAAGCGTTCATTGCCCGCCTCGGCAAGACGTCGACGATGTCGGAAGACTTCCCCGCCTTCATCGTCAATCGCATCCTTCTGCCGATGATCAACGAGGCGATCTACACGCTTTATGAGGGTGTCGGCTCGGTCGAGGCGATCGACACCGCGATGCGCCTGGGCGCCAACCATCCGATGGGTCCGCTGCAACTGGCCGATTTCATCGGCCTCGATACTTGTCTGGCGGTCATGCAGGTGCTGCACGAGGGGCTCGCCGATTCCAAATATCGCCCCTGCCCACTGCTGGTGAAATATGTCGAGGCGGGATGGTTGGGACGCAAGACGCGGCGCGGCTTCTACGACTACCGCGGCGAGCATCCCGTGCCGACGAGATAGGGTCGTCGCGCCGGCACGCGCCGCGCGGAACGATGTGCAAGCGTGGGTCGTCACGCCGGCAGAAGTCCCGAAGTGCGGTAGCAATCGATCAGCGTTCGCTCCCCCAACGAACGACGCTCAATGTTGAAGGCAGGCGATTCCAGCCATCTCGTCCTCGTCGGGACGACCCCCCGAGCCGCATCGCCTGGCGAATTCCGTCACCTACGCCGCTAGATCCGCCACAACCGAATCGAGCAACGGAAAACCCGCCGGAGTCACACGGACCCGTCCGGTCTCGTCAGCGACAAGAAAACCATCAGCGGTAAGCGAGTCGATTTGCTGCTGGTCCAGCGCGCGCCCGCTCAACCACTTGAAGCGCTCGGGATCGATGCCTTCGGCTAGGCGAAGCCCCATCAGCAGAAATTCGTCGCCCTGTTCCTCGGCGGTCAGCAGCTCATTCTCGATGAGGCCGTGCCCTTCGCTCTCGACTTGGGTCAGCCACATCTCCGGATGCTTCTCGGCCGACTGCGCGCGCCGTCCCGCCGGCGTGACCAGGCGGCCATGCGCGCCCGGGCCAATTCCGGCATATTCGCCGTAGCGCCAATAGACCAGATTGTGCTGGCTCTCGCCGCCGGGCCGGGCGTGGTTCGACACTTCATAAGCGGGCAAGCCATGCGCCTGAGTGATCTCCTGCGTCGCATCGAAAAGCTCGCGTCCAAGATCGGCGTCGGGGACCGCCAATTTGCCGGCCTTCCACAGGCGCTCGAACATCGTATCGGGCTCAATGGTCAACTGGTAGAGCGAGAGGTGCTCGCCCGCCAGATCCAGAGCCTGGCGCAGTTCGGCCCGCCAGGCGTCTACGCTCTGTCCTGGCCGCGCATAAATGAGATCGAACGAATGGCGCGAAAAGATCGATGACGCCACTTTCAGCGCGGCGAGCGCTTCCTCAACCGTGTGACGGCGCCCCAGGAATTTAAGATCGGAATCGTTCAGCGCTTGTACGCCGATCGACAGGCGGTTGACGCCCGCCGCGCGATAACCGCGGAAGCGGCCGGCTTCGACGCTGGTCGGGTTGGCTTCGAGCGTGATCTCGGCGCCCGGCGCGATGCTCCATGCGGCCGCGACTGCGTCGATCACCGCCTGCACTGTCTGCGGACGCATCAGCGAGGGCGTGCCGCCTCCAAAGAAAACAGAGCGAACGACACGGCCCGGCGCGCTTTCAGCGCGATGTTTGATCTCGGCGACAAAGGCCGCGACGTAACGGTCCTCGTCGATCGCGGCGCTGCGCACATGGCTGTTGAAGTCGCAATAGGGACATTTGGCGAGACAGAACGGCCAATGAACGTAAAGCGCAAAACCAGGATCGGCGCCTGGGGCCTCTCCCGGGGTTGCCATCGATTTCGAAGCGAGATTCGCGGCGGGAATCATGTCGTCCTTATGCCAGTTTGTCGCCACGCGCGCCAGAATGTTCAGGCCCGACGGATTTGAGGGCGCTGGCGGACTGATCCCCGGCGGACTGATCCCTTGCCGGCTGAGCTGAAATGCCCGATCCTGCTGCGCGTCCGGCGCCGGACGAACGGGAGGTTGTTCAGGCAATGACTGGTTTGTCCGTCGAATCTCAATCATGGCCTCAAAACGAAGGACACCGTCGCTGGCTGCAGGCCCAAGCGGAGGACCTCTTTGCGTTTTTCGAGGACGAATCGTTCGATCCCGCTGGCGGTTTTCACTCGATCGACAATGCGGGCCGTGCGATCGCGAGCGATTCGGCGCGCCCGCTGCACGCGACCACGCGCATGGTCCATTGCTTCGCCATTGGTCACCTCTTGGGCCGACCCGGCGCCGACGATTTTGTCGATCATGGCATGAACGCCATCCTCAATCGCCATCGCGATGCAAAGAACGGCGGCTACTTCTGGTCGTTTGACAATCACGGGCCGCGCGAGACCGAAAAGCTCGCTTATGGCCACGCCTTCGTGCTGCTCGCCGCATCGAGCGCCAGAATCGTCGGCCATCCGCTCGCCGATCGCCTGCTCGCCGACATCAGCGAAATCCTCGACAAGCGTTTCTGGGAGGCGCCCTATGGCGCGAGCGCGGAAGAATTCGCGGCCGACTGGTCGCCGATCTCCGCCTATCGCGGACAAAATTCCAACATGCATCTGACTGAAGCGCTGATGGCGGCCTTCGAGGCGACTGGCGAGCGCGCCTATCTCGCCAAGGCCGAAAGCATCGCCGATCTCATCTTGCGCCGCATGGCGGGATCGGAGCATTGGCGCGTGCCCGAACATTACCGCGCCGACTGGACGATCGATCGCGAATATAAGGGCTCCGACATGTTTCGCCCCTACGGGACGACGCCGGGCCATTGGCTGGAATGGTCGCGTCTGGCCATGCAATTGTGGGAATTGGGCGAACGGCGGATCGCATGGTTGCCGGACGCCGCCAAAGGCCTCTTCGCCGAAGCGACGAGCGTCGGCTGGGATGCAGCGCGCGGCGGCTTCTATTACACGCTTGAATGGGACGGCCGTCCGCGCATCCGCGACCGAATCTGGTGGCCATGCTGCGAAGGAATCGGCGCGGCCGCATTCCTGGCGGCGCATGAAAGCGGCGACTTCTACGAAGACTGGTATCGGCGCATCTGGAGCTTTTCAGCGCGTCATTTCATTGATCGGCGCCTGGGCGGTTGGCTCCCGCAGCTCGATGATTCCTTGAATCCGATCGACGGTTATTTCGTCGGCAAGCCCGACATTTACCATGCCCTGCAGGCCTGCCTCATTCCCCTCTATCCGACCAACGCCAGCCTGACGCACGGCATCGTTCGGGCGCGTTGAGCGCGCCCGAAGATTTTCACAAGCCTTCAAACAAAGCCGTCGAGAGATAGCGCTCCGCAAAGGAGGGTATGATGATGACGATGTTCTTCCCGACATATTCGGGACGGCGTCCAACTTCGATGGCCGCGGCGACCGCGGCGCCCGACGAAATACCGACCGGGATTCCCTCCAGACGAGCGACGAGCCGCGCCGTATCGAAGGAAGTCTGATTGCCGACCGTGACGACTTCGTCGATCACGCTGCGGTCGAGAATGGCCGGCGCAAACCCAGCGCCAATGCCCTGTATCTTATGGGGCCCCGGTTGACCGCCGGACAAAACCGCCGAATCTTCGGGCTCTACTGCGATCATTTTGAGGGTCGGCCGGCGCGGCTTCAGAATCTGGCCGACGCCGGTGATCGTGCCTCCCGTGCCGACGCCCGAAATAATGGCGTCGACCTCGCCATGGGTGTCGTTCCAGATTTCCTCGGCGGTGGTGCGGCGGTGGATTTCCGGATTGGCGGGATTCTCGAATTGTTGGGGAATGACGGCGCCGGGCGTGGCGGCGACAATCTCCTGCGCTTTGGCGATGGCGCCTTTCATTCCCTGCGGCGCAGGCGTCAGCACGAGTTCGGCCCCGAGCAACGCGAGCATCTTGCGGCGCTCGATCGACATCGACTCCGGCATCACCAGAATCAGTTTGTAACCGCGCGCTGCGGCGACGAAGGCAAGCGCGATTCCGGTATTGCCGGAGGTCGGCTCGACAAGCACGCCGCGTCCTGGCGCGATCTTCCCCTGCGCCTCCAGGGCGTCGACCATCGCCACGCCGATACGGTCCTTGACGCTTGAGATCGGATTGAAGAACTCGAGCTTGGCCAGGAGATGCGCGCCGACGCCCTTTTCCCTCGCGATGCGATCGAGCCGGACGATTGGCGTGTCGCCGATCGTTTGGGTGATCGAATCATAGATGCGCCCCCTGCCGGGGGCGCGCGCCCCGGGCTCCGCGGCTTTCGAATGAGCGTCGGCCATCACGAATCCTCCCTTGCGCCGCCAATCGCTGACCAGAGCGGCTGAAAGTCGCGAATCCTATCAGCAATGGACAGAGTGTCTACATGGAACGCGTGCAACCACGTGGTCAGATTGCGAAATCCGCGCCGCTTTTGTCATCTTCGAGAACCCGCGCGGCGACCGCCTCGGCGCAAAGGTCTTCGACGGTAATGGCGTCGAGATTGGCGAGAAAGCCATCCCCAGCCTTTCGAACGCTAGGCTCGATGACCTTCTTGACGAGCTTGGAGGACGCCCCGATTTCGCTCGGATCGGCGGCGCTCAACGCCAGCGCCGTTCGCACGATTTCACCAGCGGTGATCTTGCGCCTTTCGCGCGCGAGTTCATAGCCGCCGCGCGGCCCGCGCACGCCCTTCAAAATATTGGCTTGCACGAGACCCTGCAGCAGGGTTTCAAGATGGCGCGGCGGCAAATGGTGGCGCGCGGCGAGCGACTTCGCCGCTACAGGCGTCGGCCGCGCGTAAAGCGCGACATCCACGACTGCGGCGATCGCAAGCATGCTGCGCCTCGACAAAAGATTCATGCTATTTCTCCGTACCGCGTCCTGTTGATCCAAATCCGCCCGCGCCGCGAGCGCTGTCTTCCAATCCGTCCGTCTCCACCAGCACAACGCGCTCGACGGGAGCGACGACAAGCTGCGCTATTCGCGTTCCGCGTTTGATTACAAATGGATGGCTCCCAAGATTTATCAAAATGACGCCAATCTCGCCACGGTAATCAGAATCAATCGTGCCCGGGCTGTTCAGGACGGTAATCCCGGAATTAAGCGCCAGGCCGGAGCGGGGCCTGACTTGCGCCTCATAGCCCTGCGGCAATTCGATCGCAAATCCGGTCGGGACCAAGGCTCGCCCGCCCGGCTGCAGGACGATATCGGCGTGCGTCGTCGAAGCAGCCATGAGGTCCAAGCCGGCCGCGCCTTCGCTATGGTAAATGGGTAAGTGCAAATCCGCTGCGTGCGGAAGCCTCTTGATCGAGACGTTGATCATGCCTTGTTATGCAGCATGGCGACCAACCGATCAACCAGTCGGGCGGCAACCTCCCGTTTGCTCATTGTCGGCCAAGGCTCGGCGGCTGTTTCCGTCACCAAATGGACGGTATTGCTATTCCCGCCGAATGTTCCCGACCCTTCCGCGACGCTGTTGGCGAGAATCAGATCGCATTTCTTTTGCCGCAGTTTGTGGCGCGCGTTGGCGATCAGATTTTCGGTCTCGGCCGCAAAGCCGACGATCAGCCTCGGTCGATCGGTCGACTTGCGGCCAATCGCCGCAAGAATGTCGGGGTTTTCAACCAATGCGAGGCTGGGTGGTCCCCCCGCGCCCTTCTTGATTTTTTGCGAGCCAAAATGTTCGACGCGCCAATCGGCGACCGCCGCAGCCGAAATGAAAACATCGGCGGGCAACGCCGCCTCGACGGCGGCCAGCATTTCGCGCGCGCTTTCAACGCGCACCGCCTGGACGCCAGCGGGGTCTGCGATGCAAACGGGTCCGCTGACAAGCGTCACTCTTGCGCCTGCCCGCGCGGCCGCCTCAGCGATGGCGTGACCCTGCTGGCCGGAAGAACGATTGCCGATGAACCGGACGGGATCGATGGGTTCATGAGTTGGGCCGGAGGTCACGAGCACATGCTTGCCGACCAACCGGCCGTTCGATTTGTTCGTTGCGCACCCGACCCCCGCGGGCAACGCGATCTGAGTCGGTCGGGATAGCGCATCCTCGATCGCCGCGACGATCGCCATCGGTTCAGCCATCCGGCCAGGGCCATATTCGCCGCAGGCCATATCCCCATCGTCAGGTCCGACGAACAGAATTCCATCCTTGCGAAGCGTCTCGATATTGCGCTGCGTCGCCGGGTGAAGCCACATACGCAAATTCATCGCCGGCGCGACCAGGGTTTTCTTGTCGGTCGCCAACAATATTGTCGTCGCCATGTCATCTGCGAGGCCGCCCGCCATCCGCGCCAGCAGATTGGCGGTGGCGGGGGCGACGACGACAAGATCGGCTTCGCGCGACAATTCGATATGGCCCATCTCGGCTTCATCGGTCAGCGAGAACAGGTCTTGATAGACCTTGTCGCCGCTGAGCGCAGCCGCCGAAAGCGGGGTGATGAACTTGGCGGCGGCCGCCGTCATCACGACACGCACGCCGACGTCGCGCTCGCGCAGGCGCCGGATCAGTTCCAGCGCCTTATAGGCCGCGATGCCCCCGCCAATGACGAGGAGAATGCGAGAGGAGGTAGCAGACATATCGGCACCATCGCGGACAAAGGCTTGAGACGCCGCACGATCCTCACATGCGATAGGCGATCCAGGCCAGCAAGACCACGACCGCTATAAGCACCATCATCGGCCCAAAAGCCAACCGCCGCTCCTCGCGCTTGGCGATTCTCTCGATATCGCCGAACAGGCGACCCGCAGCGACGGCGTCCTCCCAACGCTCGATCAGCCGGCCGAGCCGCTCCAGCCGCTGTGGCGCGTCGGCGGCGAGTTTGGCGAGCATGGACAGACCGCGTCCGACGTCCTCGATCCTGCCGCGAGGCCCCAGATTTTCGGCGATCCAGCCGCCGACCACCGGCTCGGCAGTCTCCCACATGTTGAGGCGCGGATCGAGCTTGCGCGCGACGCCCTCGACGACAACCATGGTCTTTTGCAGCATGACCAGTTCGATCCGGGTCGCCATGTCGAAAAGAGCTGTGATCTCAAAGAGTAACGTCAGCAGCTTCGCCATCGAAATCTGATCGGCGGTGCGCGAATGGATCGGCTCGCCGATCGCGCGAATCGCCTGGGCGAAATCCTCGACCCGGTGATTCGGCGGGACATAGCCGGCTTCGAAATGCACTTCGGCGACGCGCCGATAATCACGCGTGATGAAGCCGTAGAGGATTTCGGCGAGAAATCGGCGTTCTTTCAACCCCAGCCGGCCCATAATGCCAAAGTCGACCGCGACAATGCGTCCTTGAGGATCGACGAACAGATTGCCTTGGTGCATGTCGGCGTGAAAAAGGCCGTCGCGCAGGGCGTGGCGCAGGAACGATTGAATCAGGATACGCCCCAGCGCCGGCGGATCAAATCCGGCGGCGGCAAGCCGGTCGGGATCGGACAGCGGCAAACCGTCGATCCATTCCGTGGTCAGCACTTCGCGAGTGGTCCGATCCCAGTCGACATTGGGCACGCGAAACTCGGGATCTTCAGCGACATTTTCGGCGAATTCGGAGGCCGCCGCCGCTTCAAGTCGAAAGTCCATCTCGATACGCACCGAGCGGGCGAGCGCCTCGACGATTTCGATGGGCTTCAACCGGCGCATGTCCGGCGCCAGCCTTTGCGCCAGCCTCGCGGCGAAGAACATATCGGAGAGATCGCGCGCAAAGCGCCTCTCGACGCCCGGCCGCAAGACCTTGACCGCGACTTCGCGAATCGTCCCGCCATCCTGCACGCGGGCGCGATGCACCTGAGCGATCGAGGCCGCCGCTACCGCATCGCCGAATTCGACAAACAGCGTGTCGAGCTTCACGCCAAAGGCTGTCTCGATCGTCGCAACCGAAACGCCTAGCGGATGGGGAGACACCCGATCCTGCAAAAGCTCAAGCTGCTCAACAACTTTAGGGCCGACGATATCGGCTCTGGTCGAGACGAACTGACCAAGCTTCACATAGGAAGGGCCGAGCCGATCGATCGCCGTCGACAAGCCGCCGAGACCTTTCGCGCCGCGCCGCGCCATAAGATTGGCGAGCGCGAGGGGCGCGCGCGCCAAAGGCGGCAATATTTGCGGATCGACATCGACGAACGCGCCCTCGCGCGCCAGCACGAAACCGGCACGGGCAAGGCGGGCGCAATGGCCGAGATTTGCCAACAGCCCCAAATCTAAAGCTTCCAACCGGAATGAATGGCGACGACGCCGCCCGACAGTCTTGTGAAATCGGCGCGCAAAAAGCCCGCGTCGCTGATCATATCGGCAAACCGCTCCGGGGCTGGGAAGCGGCGGATCGATTCGACGAGGTAGCGATAAGGCTCGCCATCGCCGGTGACGATTCTGCCGAGCGCAGGAATGGCGGTCATGGAATAGGCGTCATAAAGGCGATCGAGAAGCGGCGTGTCGACGCGCGAGAACTCAAGGGCGAGGAACCGCCCGCCGCGCTTGAGCACACGATAAGCCTCGCCCAACGCCTTGTCGATGCGCGGCACATTGCGGATGCCGAAGGCGATCGTATAGGCGTCGAAATGATCGCCCGGCAAAGGCAAATCCTCGGCATTGCCCTCAACGAAGGCGATTCGCGCCCCGGCTTTGCGCTTGGCCGCGCGCTGGCGGCCGACCCGCAGCATATCGCCATTGATGTCGAGCGCCGTCACGGCGGTAAAGGGGCCGCCCGCCTCGGCGACGCGAAAGGCGACGTCGCCGGTGCCGCCGGCGACATCGAGATGCGCAAATGGCTTGTTGCGAGGGGGATGCACTTTGGCGACCAGCGCATCCTTCCAGAGCCGGTGCAGGCCGGCCGACATCAGGTCGTTCATCAGATCGTAGCGGTCGGCGACTTTATGGAAGACATCGTCGACCAGCCCCTGCTTCTCGGCGAGGGGGACGCGTTGATCGCCGAAATGGGTTTCTTCACGCTGAGGCGACGACATTCATGGGCTCCGATGGCGGCCCGACCTAAAGGCCGGCGCCCGATTGGCGAAGCTGATAGCATTCTTTTCCTCGCCGCGCCCCTTTGGCGCGGGGTCTCGACGCCCCGGCTTCAAGGCTTGTCGCGCCTTCTGAGCAGATAAATATCCATGATCCAACCTTTCCGCGCCCTGGCTTCGCCGCGGATGCGCTCGATAGCGCCCGAGACCTCCAGCAACCGGCCCGACACAAGGATCTCGTCCTTGGTTGCGACATAAGCGCCCCAATAGATCCAGACATCGGCGTCCTTGATCTGTTTGAAGGCGCAGTCGGCGTCGAGCATCACGACGCAATTGTCGAAATTGTCGGGAAATCCCCCGGCCACATTGCGACCCGTAGTAATATGAATCGGCGCCCCGATCCGGTTAAGAGAGATCTTGTGGGCGGCGGCGAGGGCATGGACGCTGCTGACGCCCGGAATGACCTCATAAGTGAATTCGAGGGCGCCTTTGGCGAGAATGTGCTGGACGATGCGCAACGTGCTGTCATAGAGCGAGGGATCGCCCCAGACGAGAAACGCGCCGCACTCCTCTTCTCCCAATTCCTCGGCGATCATTTTTTCAAAGATCGCCGCGCGGCGTTCGTGCCAATCCTTCACCGCCGAATCGTAACAGGACGACGTTCGATCGCGCGCCGGGTCCGGCACGGCGATCGTCCGATAGGATCGGTCGGCGACATAGGCCTCGCAAATCTCCCGCCGAAGATGAGCCAGATCCTCCTTCTCGCGCCCCTTGTCGAGGGTGAAGAAGACATCGACGGCGTTCAGCGCCCTGATCCCCTGCATGGTGATATGGTCGCGATGGCCGGCGCCAATGCCGATGAGCAAGAGTTTTCGCATCCCGCGGCGCCCTCTACGCGGCCGCGGTCAAGCGCGCCTCTCCCTCAACCCATGCCAGCGCGCCGCGCGCGAGCATATAATTCATATGCGCGAACAATTCGCTGAAGGCGAACCCCATCTGATGGGGGTCGAGTTTGCGCGTGAACATGACGGTCAGCAATTCGGCAGGACGATGCGGCTTCTCACAGCAGGCCAGGCGCAAGGCCTCGCATCGGGCCGCATGATGCGCCGCCAATTCGCCGATGCGTTCATGCAGGCCGTAAAAAGGCAGTTGATGGCCCGCCAGAACCAGCGAATCTTCTGGCAACTCGGCCTTCAGCGCAGCCAGAGAGCGCAGGTAGAGGCGGAGCGGATCGCCGCGCGGACTCACGGCGGGGACGCCGACATTGGGCGAAATTTTGGCGAGCGTCTGGTCGGCCGCCAGAAACAGCCTCTCCTCGCGGTTGAACAGCATGAGCTGCTCGGGCGCGTGGCCATCGCCCGCCAATATCTGGAATTTACGTCCGCCGATCGTAAGTTCGTCGCCCGCCACCAGGCGCTCGAATATTGGCGGCAGTGGCGCGACCATGCGGAGGTAATCGTGGCCCATGGTGGTGATCAGCGCCGTCGTCGCCTCATCAAGGCCGTTGCGCAGATAAAAATCGCGATAGACCGGCGCCTGACACTTGCCGGGCGCAAGACTGAGGTTCAGGCTTTCGACATAGGCCGTCTGGCTGGTCAGCAGGGGAATGTCGAATTTTTCGGTCAGCCAGCCGGCAAGACCGATATGATCCGGGTGCATATGGGTGACGATCAGCCGCGTCAGGCGCCGTCCGGCCAACGGCCCGGCCAGAAGCCCATTCCATGCGGCGCGCGCGTTCTCATCATTGATCCCGGTGTCCACCACGGCCCAGCCGTCGCCATCGTCGATAAAATAGACGTTGACGTGATCAAGCCGGAACGGCAGCGGGATGCGCGCCCATAATATGCCCGGCGCGACCTCGATCACGCGGCCGCGATCGGGAGGGTCGGGAAAAGGAAAGACCAGAGGCGTGGCGTCTATCTTATTGTTCATCGCCCCCTCTTATACGACCCCGCGCCATGAAATCCATTCGATATGAATACTGGCGGCCGCCATCGGCGTGAGCCGAGCTTGACCGGGGGCCCCTGCGCCCCTATTGCCTCCGGCGCCAGTCGGCTGGACGGCCGTCGCTCTTCGCGAGCGGAGGAAAGTCCGGGCTCCACGGAGACACGGCGCCGGATAACGTCCGGCGGGGGCGACCCCAGGGAAAGCGCCACAGAGAGCAGACCGCCGGCCTCACGGCCGGTAAGGGTGAAAGGGTGCGGTAAGAGCGCACCGCGCGGGCGGCAACGTCAGCGGCATGGCAAGCCCCGCCGGGAGCAAGACCGAATAGGAGCGACACGAAGCGCCAAAAGCGCCTCAGGCCCGTCCCCGGGCTGGTCGTTCGGGTTGGTTGCTAGAGGCGTCCGGCGACGGACGTCCCAGAGGAATGGCCGTCACGCGCGGGGCTCACGCCCCGGGCCATACAGAACCCGGCTTACAGGCCGACTGGCGTTTTTCAGATTCCCGGACTCCGCTGCCGTCGCAGGCGCGGACGCCGGCATGCGCGCTCATTGAGGGGCGCCGCCCACATGTTCGGGGCGTACCCCCATGCCGACGAGCCGCGCCATCAGCCGGCGCAGGAACGCGAATCGTCCGATCAACCGGAAAGCGAGCGGCGGCCTCAGCGGCGCAGCCTGGTTCAGCGCCCGCGCGACAATATTGTTCTGAGCTGTCACTTGCGCCCATTGGGTGGCGCGCGTCGGAAAAAGCCGGCGGCGCTCGACGGCGGCGAGATCGTCGTCGCCGACATGGCCCTTCAGCAGCGGCGCCGTCAGACGATTGGCGGCGGCGACCGCGTCCTGGACGGCCAGGTTGATGCCGACGCCGCCGATTGGCGACATCGCATGGGCGGCGTCGCCGATCGCCAGAAAGCCCGGTCGGCGCCATCGCTCCAGCCGGTCGACCGCGACGCTCAGCAATTTCACGTCATCGAAGCTGGCGATCTCGGCCAGCCGTGCGATGGGCAGCCCCATCAACCGCGCGGCGTCGGCCTTGAACGCCGGAAGCCCGCGCGCATGCAACGCGTCTATCGCGCCCTTGGCGATGACATAGCCGCATTGCCAATAGGCGCCGCGATTGATTCTGATGAAGATGCTTCCCGTATCGAAGCGCCCGGTGATGTCAGCCCCGTCGCTGTCTTGGCGCGGGACGCGAAACCACAACACATCCATTGGCGCCCCAAGATCGATCGACTTGAGACCGGCGGCGTCGCGTAAGGTCGAATGACGCCCATCCGCCGCGATCGTGAGATTGGCGCGGATTGTCAGCGGCCCGTCGGGCCCCTCAGCATTGACGCCGACGATCCGGCCGGCTTCCTCGATCAGCGATAGGGCCTGCGTGCGCATCAAAAGCCGAAAGGTCTTGAAGCCAGCGCCCTTGGCCGCCAGAAAATTCAGGAAATCCCATTGCGGCATCAAGGCGATGAAATTGCACGGGGCCGGCAGCGACGAGAAATCGGCGATGACGGCGCGCGTGTCGCCAAACCAGCCTTCCAATTGGGACACGTTCTGGTGCGGCAGTTTCAGGAACTCGTCGAGAAATCCCAATTCTTTCATGATGTTCAAAGTCGACGGGTGGACCGTATCGCCGCGAAAGTCGCGCAGGAAATCGGCATGTTTCTCCAGCACGACGACATCGACGCCGGCGCGCGCAAGCAGAAATCCAAGCATCATGCCCGCTGGACCGCCTCCGGCGACGCAGCAGCCAGTTGAAAGAGCAGATTCGCTCAGTGCAACCTCCCAATGATCCCTGGCGCGCTATGGTCAATCGTCGCACCGTCAACAGCAAACCCCCGGGCGGCGTTCCGCGACTTCAAGGCTTTTCTAATCCGCCCAAGGCGCGTATGGGAAGGACCGATGCCGGGGCGCGAAGCTCCTTCTGTGAACGCTGGCGATTCCATGCAACACGCACATTCCGTCCGTCCCGCTGGCTCCTGGTCCGGCGAACCGGCCGACACGATCGTCCTCGACTATGACGATCGCTATCGGCGCCGTATCGCGATGACCGGCGTACGCGGTCTTGCTTTTCTGCTTGACCTGCCCGAAGCGGTGATGCTGCGCGCTGGCGACGGCCTGGCTTTGGACGACGGACGCGTCGTCGAAGTCGTCGCCGCGCCCGAGGAACTGGCGGAAATCCGCGGCGCGGACGCGGCCGCCCTCGTGCGGATCGCCTGGCATCTGGGAAATCGTCATCTACCGACCGAACTTCTGAAGAAGAGCCTGCGCATCCGCCGCGACCATGTCATCGAGGATATGGCGCGGCGCCTCGGCGCAATCGTGATCGAGATCGAAGCGCCGTTCAATCCCGAGGGCGGCGCCTATGTCGCGGCTGCGCCGGCGCACGCACATGAGCATGGCCACGATCATCACGAACATGGGCATGGCGCGCACGATCATCCCCATCACGGCGACGCGCATCACCGGCACGGCGATCATCAAGACGTCGGCGCCGAGGCGCATGTGCACGGGCCGGAATGCGGCCACGATCATCACGACCATGGCCAGTCCCACGACCATTCCCACGAGGCTCATGGACGCGCAAAGCCTTAAGCCGGAAAGCCTCGGCCTCGGCAGCCCCAGGAAAGAGGATCCGAAGCTGGGGAGCTTTGCCGAATTGCCGCTGCTGCTATGGCTGTCGCCGGCCTTTCCCGTCGGCTCGTTCGCTTATTCGCATGGTCTCGAATGGGCGGTGGGAGCTGGCGACATCGTCGACGCGGCGACGCTCCAGGCCTGGCTCGCCGATCTCCTGAACTTCGGCGCGCCGCGATCGGACGCGATCTTGTTCGCCTGCGCCTTCCGGGCGGCCCAATCGGACGATTGGGCGGCGCTGGAGGAATTTAATGAATTGGCGGTGGCGCTGGCGGGCTCGGCCGAGCGGCGGCTCGAGACTTGCGCGCAAGGAGCGGCCTTCCTCTCGGCGATGCGCGCCGCCTGGGCTTGCCCGGCTCTCGATCATCTGCCGACGGGCAGCGATCCGGTCGCTTATCCGGTCGCGGTTGGCGCGGCGGCGGCGGGCCATCAACTGGGCCTTGACCTGTCATTGCAGGCCTTCGTTCTGAGTCTCATCGCCAATTTCGTCTCCGCGGCGGTGCGGCTTGGGGCCATCGGCCAGACCGACGGACAAAGGACGCTGGCAGGCCTTTTGCTGGATGTGCGAGGACTGGCCGAGGAGGCGACAGGCGCCGGGCTTGACGATCTCGGCTCCTGCGCCTTTCGCTCCGACATCGCCGCGATCCGCCATGAAACGCAATATTCGAGGTTGTTCCGATCATGACGAGAAAAAAGCAGCCGCTGCGCGTCGGCATTGGCGGGCCGGTCGGCTCGGGCAAGACGGCGTTGATGGAGCAATTGTGCAAGCGGCTGCGCGGAAGCTTCGAGATTGCCGCGATCACCAACGACATTTACACCAAGGAAGACGCGCGTCTGCTCGTCGAGGCCGACGCGCTGGCGCCCGAGCGCATCATGGGCGTCGAGACGGGCGGTTGCCCCCACACGGCTATCCGCGAGGATGCTTCGATCAATCTGGCGGCGATCGATGAAATGAATCGCCTGTTCCCGGCGCTCGATCTTATCCTCATCGAATCGGGCGGCGACAATCTCGCCGCGACCTTTTCGCCCGAACTCGCCGACCTGACGATCTATGTCATCGACGTCTCCGGCGGCGAGAAAATCCCGCGCAAGGGCGGCCCCGGCGTCACCCGTTCGGACATGCTGGTGATCAACAAGATCGATCTTGCCCCCTATGTCGGCGCTTCGCTCGATGTGATGGCGAGGGACGCCAAATTGATGCGCAAGGAACGACCCTTCGTCTTCGCCAATATGAAGACCGGCGAGGGCGTCGACGCGGTCATCGCGTTCATTGGCGAAAAGGGCGGGCTTGGCGCGCTCTGAGCGCCGGAACACGCCCTGTTGATGCCCGATCGCCCCAAAGCATCTTGTTCGCGTGCAACCAAATTTGGCTGTTGGCGTTGGCTGCCGCTGGGCTGTTCCATTCTGACGGCCCTCACTTCAGAAGGAACCGGCAATGTTAGGCAAATGTGCTCGGACCATCGCCTTGACGGCGGCAATCGCGCTAGGCGCCGGGAGCGCCGCGGAAGCCGCGATCGGCGATGGCGTTTTGGGAGCGCGGCAGGCGCTCGCAAATGCGACGCAGATCGAAAACGCGCAGTTCATTTTCGGCGGCCAGAATTACTGCTGGTATGACGATGGCTGGCGGGGCCCGGGCTGGTATTGGTGCGGCTACGCCAATCGCAGCGGCCTCGGCTGGGGCGGCGGCGTCGGCTGGCACGGCTGGCGACGCGGCGGCGGCCACGGCGGCGGCTTTCGCCCCGGCGGCGGCCATGGCGGCGTGTTTCATGGCGCAGCCCGTCCCGGCGGACACGTGGGAGGTCGCGGCGGCCACGGCGGGGGCCATGGACCGCGTAGGCACTGATCCGTCATAGAGATGAATTGCAAGATTAGCGCGCCCGGCTCAATCAGCCGGGCGTTTTTGTTTCAAGGGCTGCGGCCTGAAATGTCCGGGCGCATTTCATTTGCCGGCTGCGCCCCCATTTAAGCGCTGCGACGCATCCGGCGTTGTTTCTCCCCGCCGGCCAGGAGAATCTGCTTAAATCGCCGCCCGCGCCGCCCGAGAAAGACCCATGTCGATTCGCCGCCTTGATCCTTTGCTGATCGACCGCATCGCCGCCGGCGAAGTGATCGAGCGGCCGGCGGCGGCGGTCAAGGAACTGGTGGAGAACGCGCTCGACGCGGGGGCGACCCGCATCGATGTCGCGGTGGAAGCGGGCGGGCGCCGCCTCATCCGCGTCGTCGACGACGGCGCCGGCATGAGCGCGCCGGACCTCGCGCTTGCAGTCGAACGTCACGCGACGTCGAAAATCCCCGACGGCGATCTCACCAATATTGCGACGCTCGGTTTTCGCGGCGAGGCGCTGCCTTCGATCGCTTCCGTTTCGCGCCTCGAGATTCGTTCGCGCGCGCGCGGCGCCGAGGCGGCGGCCATGCTGCTCGTCGAAGACGGCGCCAGAGGCGCCGTTCAGCCTTGCGCGCAACCGCAGGGCACGCGGATCGAGGCGCGCGATCTCTTCGCGGCGACGCCAGCGCGTTTGAAATTCCTGAAAAGCGACCGCAGTGAAGCGCAGGCCGCCGGCGATGTCGTGCGCCGACTGGCGCTCGCCAATCCGCGGGCGCGTTTCTCCTTCGCCAGCGAGATCGGCGCGAGCTTCGACTGGCCGGCTTGCGCCGACGGCGAGGCGGGTCGCCTGGAGCGCGCGCGGCAGGCGTTGGGTTCGGAATTCGCCGCCAACTGCCTCACCATTGACGCGGAAAGGGAGGGCGTGCGCCTCAATGGCTTTGCCGGCCTGCCGACGTTCAGCAAGGCCAATGCGCTGACGCAATATTTCTACGTCAACGGCCGCGCGGTGCGCGACAAACTGCTCGCCGGCGCCTTGCGCGCGGCCTATCTCGATTATCTCCCGCGTGACCGGCATGCGGTCGTCGCGCTGTTTCTCGAATGCGAGCCGCGCGACGTCGACGTCAATGTCCATCCCGCCAAGGCCGAAGTGCGCTTTCGCGACTCCGGGCTGGTACGCGGCCTGATCGTCGGGGCGATCAAACAGGCGCTGCAGGGCGCGCTTCACCAGGCCGCCACGACCGGGGGCAGCGGCGCGATCGCCGCCTTGCGCGCGCCGGCGTTTGCGCCCGCCGCACCGCGACTCTCCCGCCCCTGGGATTGGCGCGCGTCGCCTTCTGCGCCAACCGGCTTCGCGGAGGCCGCCCAGCAAAGCTTCGCTGATTTTGCCCCCGCCGCCAACGCGGCGGCGAATGTCGCGGCGCCGGCGACGGCCGATCTCCAGGCGCCGCTTGGCGCGGCCCGCGCGCAGGTGCACGACGCTTATGTCATCGCGCAAACGGGCGACGGCATCGTCATCGTCGATCAGCACGCCGCCCATGAACGCATCGTCTATGAACGCCTGAAGCGCCAGCGCGCCGAGAGCGGCATCGAGCGCCAGATACTGCTGAGCCCCATCGTCGTCGATCTCGATCCCGATGCCGCCGCGCTGCTGGTCGAACATGCGGGCTCGCTCGAGGAGCTCGGCCTCGCCATCGAAGGCTTCGGCCCCGGCGCGATCCTGTTGCGGGAGATTCCGACGCTGCTGGCTGAGGCTGACAAGAACCTGCTGATGCGCGATCTCGCCGACGATCTTGCCGCCGAAGACGGCGCGCTGTCGCTGGAGCGCCGCCTCGATCATCGGCTCGCCACCATCGCCTGTCACCATTCGGTGCGCTCGGGACGCAAGCTCAAGCCGGAGGAAATGAACGCCCTGCTGCGCGAAATGGAGCGCACGCCCGGCGCCGGCCAATGCAACCATGGCCGCCCCACCTATGTCGAGCTGAAGCTCGCCGATATCGAGCGCCTGTTCGGGCGGCGGTAGCTCGACAGAGCGACGTGCCTGAGCCCTTCCATGGTCTTTGCTGCGCAAAGACGGCCATAAGGCCGGCTTTGGTCAGCTGATCGGCCAAAGGCCGCATCGGACCGGCGTCGTCATCGCGAAGCGACCGAAGCGCAGCGTAGCAGCGGCTTCTTAGCCGCTTGACGACGACGGGCCGATGTGGCCCCCGCAAAACGTCCATTCACCCGCCGGCCGGCGCGAAGACACGCAGGCGATGGCCGTCGGGATCGAGCGCAACGAACGTGCGGCCGAAGTCCATGTCGGTCGGCGACTGGACGATCGGCAGGCCGCGCCCGCGCCAATCCGCGCATTGCGCATCGACCGCCTCGGCGTTCGGGACGGCGAAGGCGATTTCGGCGCCGCCCGGCGCACTGGCGGCGGGCGCCACGCCGTCACGTTTCCAGAGCCCGAGCATGACGCCCGACGTCATCGCGAACATCACAAAAGTCGGCGAGGAATCGGCGGCCGGCCGGCCGAGAATGTCGGCGTAAAACGCTTCGCTCGTCTTGGGGCTTTCGACATAGAGGAGGATGAAATTGATGTCTTTCACAGCGGGCTCCCTGGTTGGACCGGGGCCCCTGATAGCGGCGAAGCCTGCCAGATTCTGTCAGCAGCGCATCAGGCTTCGCCGATGCCTTCTAGCTTGCGCCATTCCTTGATCAACACCGGTCGGCGGCGCGGATAGCGCTCCGTCATCGTTTCGATCGCGCTGATGCGGTCGGTGCGAAAATGGCGGAACGCCTGGCGCGTTTCGCACCAGGCGACGATCATGCGGGTGCGATCGAAAAAGGCGAGCGCGAAAGGCCAGATCATCCGTTGCGTCGCCGCCCCGGCGGCATCGACATAGGCGACGTTCAGTTTGCGCTCGGCGCGGATCGCCTGCCTGATCCTCGGCAGTTCGGCGTCGCCCAAGGCAATGCGCTCGCCAGGGCCGATGAGTAACGTCGAGGAATCCAGGAGGTCGGATAGGTCTGGCGGCAGCACCGCGCCGATCTTGGCCAGAGCGTTGCGCGCCGAGGCGGCGAGCGGCGAATCGGCGCGCGCCGCCACCCAGCGTGAGCCAAGCGCCAGCGCCTCGATCTCCTCGACATTGAACATCAGCGGCGGCAGCGTGAAGCCTGGCCGCAGGATATAGCCAAGCCCCGCTTCGCCGGCGATATCGGCGCCCTGGGCCTGAAGCGAAGCGATGTCGCGATAAAGCGTGCGCAGGCTGACGCCAAGTTCGCGGGCCAGATCCGCGCCGGCGACCGGACGGCGGTGGCGGCGCAGGACCTGGATCAGATCGAGCAGACGTTGTGCGCGCGACATGGCGGCCTATCGCCCGCCGGAAATCGTCAGCACCGTGCCGGTCGCATAGGCGGCGGCTGGCGACATCAACCAGACGATGCCCTCGGCGATTTCCTCGGGCTCGCCGACCCGGCCCATCGGCAGGCTGGCCAGCGCCGCCTCGCGCATCGCCGCGGATGACATGTCGGTGGCGGTCATGCCCGGCGCGACGGCGTTGACGCGGATGCCTTCGCGCGCGACCTCGTTGGCGAGGCCCTTGGTGAAGGTTTCGATCGCGCCTTTGGTAGTCGCGTAAGGCACGCCGCCGGCAAGGCCGCCGAGCCGGGCGGCGACGGAGGAGACGTTGACGATGGCGCCGCCGGCGCCGCCATGGCGCGTCGACAGCCGGCGGACCGCCTCTTTGGCGCAATGCATGGTCCCCAGCACATTGACCGCGAACAGCCGGGCCAGATCGACGGCCTCCTGCGCGTCGATCCGCGCGGAGACGCCGATGATGCCGGCATTGTTAACCAATCCCACCAGCGCCCCGAGGGCGTCGACCGCATTTTCGAACAGGGATTTCACGGCGGCGGGATCGGCGACGTCGGCGTGAAACGCCTGGGCGCGCCCACCCGTTTCCCGAATCGCCGCTGCGACCGCCTCGGCGGCGGCCGCGTCGGCGGCGTAATTGACCGCGACCGAATATCCGGCGGCGGCGAGCTTGCGGCAGACGGCGGCGCCGATGCCGCGGCCGCCGCCCGTTACGATGATGAGACCTTGCGTCATGATTGACCTCTTTGGCGCGGGGGCGCCGACAGGGCGACAGAATTTCAGGGATTGCGCGTCTTGGCGAGGGCGCAATGTCGATTTCGCCATGAATCAGCCGGCGGCGCGCAATAGCGCGGGGATCGACCGGCTGGCGATAGCGGCGAGAATTTCTCCTTTGCCGATGGCGATAAGCACGCAACCGGAAACTTGAGGAGGCCGGGGCCGTATCTGATGCACGAACCCATTCGGGTCGCCGGCGAAAGGGGACCGCTCGTCCTCACTATGGAGAAATCGATGTGGCGCCCCAGCCTGCTCGCGCTCATTTCGCTTGCCGGGCCAGCGGCCGCTGACGATCGATTGATCGAACGGGGCTCTTATCTCGTGGGTATCGCCGGCTGTTCGGATTGTCACACGCCGGGCGGCCTGCTCGGCAATCCCGATACGAACAGAATGCTCGGCGGCTCCGACGTCGGCTTTGGCGCGCCGGGCTACGGCGTCGCCGTCGGACCCAACCTCACGCCGGACAAGGAGACCGGCCTTGGCGGCTGGACGTCAGAGCAGATCATCAGGGCGATAACCATGGGTTTGCGTCCTGACGGCAGAGTTCTCTCGGGTGCCATGCCCTGGCAGGGATTTTCGCGTCTGTCGAACGACGACGCGAAGGCCATCGTCGCCTATCTCCAAAGCCTGCCGCCGGTGAAGAACAAGACGCCAGGGCCGTTCGGACCGAAAGACAAACCGAGCGTTTCTGTCTCCGTCATTGTGCCGCCGGCCGCCTATGCCGCAATGCCGGCGCCTTAGGCCGATTCCGTGGCGTGACCTTCGAAGGCCCAGGTTCGAGCGGAGCGCCCTTCATCGCGGACTTTCGATTCGGTCTGTCAGACCCACGCAAGCCCAAAGCTCCCTTTGATTATTCGCGCCCCGCTCGCAACGCCATCGCCCCAGGATCGGACAGCGCATCCATATCCGCCGCCGTGATCGGCTGGTCGACGATGAAGAGGTACGACGCCGCCGACGCCACGCCGATCAGCGCGCCAACCACCAGGGCCGGCACGAAAGAGCCGGTCTGCTGCACGATGATGCCGGTGACGGTCGGCGCCAGCGCGCCGCCGAGATAGCCGCCGAAATTCTGCATCGCGCCGATCGAGGCGGTGCAATTGGTCGGCACGGCGACGGAGCTCAGCGCCCAGGCGCAGGTGCTGGTGACATAGACCAGGAACAGCGACGCCGAGATGAAGACGATCGCCAGCACATTGCTGCTGACATAAGCGGCGGCCACAGTGCAGAGCGCCGTACCGGTGAGTGCGATCGCGGCGGGATAGCGCCGGCTTTTTAGCGGCGCGACGCCGCGACGCACCAGTATGTCGGCGAGATAGCCGCCCACGACGCCGCCGACGACGCCCCAGGCGAAAGGAATGGCCGCCGCCACGCCGGTGAATTTCACGCTCATATGCCGCTCGATCTCGAGATAGCCGGGCAGCCAGGCGGTGTAGATCCAGGTCAGGTAGATGCAACCGAAATAGCCGAGAATCATGCCCCAGGTGGTGCGGAAGCGGAACAGCAACATCCACTCGCGCAACGTGACCTTGGTCCGCTGCCCCGGCGGATCGCCCTGCGTGCGATAGGCGTTCTCCTCCGCCGTCAGCGCGCGCTCCTGCGGATTGCGATAGGCGAAACACCAGACCGCCGCCATCGCCAGGCCGGCGATTCCCATGATCATGAACATCGTGCGCCAGCCGAACGCCAGCATCAGAAAGGTCAGCAGCGGCACGGCGATCGCCGTGCCGAGCGACGAGGCGCAGTTGAAGATTCCGGTGGCGAGGCCGCGATCGCGCTGGTTGAACCAATCGCGCACGACCCGCGCCCCCGTCGGAAATTGCGGGGCCTCGCCGATGCCCAGCAGAATGCGGGCGCCGAAAAACTCGCCGAAACCCCGCACCAATCCGCCGAGGACCTGCGCAAGCGACCAAAGAGAGAGGCCGATCGTCAGCAGAATGCGCGGACCCAGCCGGTCGACCATGGCGCCGGTGGGCAATTGCGAGAAGGCGTAGGACCACAGGAACGCCGACAGCAGATAACCCATATCGGCGATGGAGAGGCCGAGGTCCTCGCGGATCAGCGGATTGGCGACCGCCAAAGTGGCGCGGTCGATGTAATTGATCACGCCCGCCACCACCAGCATGGCCAGCGCACTGCGCTGGACCCATTTCAGGCGTTGCGTCGCGTTCAGCCGCTCGGACATCTCTTCCCTCGCCGTTCCTTGTTTTGGCGGAGCCTATCCGTCTCGCGCGTCTGTTGCCAGAGCGCGCGCGTTCACGACATATGAGACGAAGGACCGAAGACGGATTCTATCATTGATTGCATGGCGTAGCGGGGCGCTTCGTGCTTGTGTCGACAGGTATGCGCTCCGCCGCGCTTTAGCGATACCGTTGCGCGGTCGCGGGAAGCATGCATGCGCACGCGATCAACAATAATTGTTCAGCGCGCCATTCGCCCGAAATATTCCCCTCACCGATCCACCCTGTCGCATGCGACATGGCGCGCGGAAGTCGAGGCGAGGCGCGATCCGCGAGGCGCCGATCGACCAAGCTTTTGTATAGCGAATCGTCGATTCTTTGCGGCGCATCAAAGGCGCGAACAGGGCAACCCTTCGACGCCGATTCGCTGCCACGCCGGATGATTCCCGATCGCAATCGCGGCGCGGGGAATCCCGATTCTAATATTTTCTTTAGTGGCGGCGCGCGCGCCAAGGGCGATCATTTGCGCAAGGGGGCGTAAATCAAATGGAGGAATGCCCATGCGTAAAATACTTGTGATCGGAACCGCGGCCTTATCCCTCGCGCTTGGCGCGAGCGCCGCTTTCGCCGCCAATCCCAACGCCCCGACCTGGTCGCCCTATACCTTGGTCCCGGCCGGCGCTTCATCGCCCACCGCATATCCGGTCAGCGCCCCGGCTTACGAAGCGCGCGCAGCGATGGTCGACAGCGCCGCCATGACTGTCCCCAACAGCAATGCGCCTAGCTGGTCGCCTTACACGCTCGTGCCTCAGTCGAAATGAAGACGCCGCGCTAGGACGCGGCGGATTTCGCAAACATCGGCCGGCGAGGGAAACCTCCCGGCCTTTTCTTTTGCGCGCCGCATGTGCAAAGCAATGGATCGCGTCCGGCGCAATGCGACGAGCTTCTCGCGCGATCTGTAGAGCGTGCTACCCTCCGCCGAAATAGCCGCGACGCGCGATTCCAACAACGACTCACGGGCGACAGGAGAGGCGAATTTTGCGCCCTTTCAAATTGGTTGGCGCAGACCGCCCGTTTTCTTCACGCCCCTCGCCGCGCCGCGCCGCCATGTCGATCGGCGATGAAGCGCGCGAGCGCCGGACCGACCAGCAGCACGATCACGAAACGGGCGGTCTGTAGCGCCATGACGAAGGGCACATCGACTTTGGCCGAGCCCGAGATGATCGCCACCGTATCGGCGCCGCCAGGGCTGGTGGCGAGATAGGCGGTGAGCGGATCGATGCCGGCCCATTGCGTGAGCGCGAAGGCGAAGCCGCCGCAGATGGCGATCAGCGTCAGGATCGAGGCCAGCACGCGCGGCAGCGCATGAAGAGCGTGAACCAAAATCGGCCTTGTGAAGCGCAGACCGATGCTCCAGCCGACGATCGCATAGCTCGCCGCCAGCAGCCATGGCGGCAGTTCGATCGTCACCAGGCCCCCGCCATGCAGCGCGGCGCCGATAGCGAGCGGCGCCAACAGGGGACCGGCTGGAATCTTCAGGAGAACGCCGCCGATGACGCCAACGGCCGCGATCGCCAAAGTTGCAACGAACGGCGTCCAGGCGATAGGTGGAAACCACAAGACCTCTGCGGCCGCCCCGCCTGAAGTCGTCGTCCACAGCCGCGCGACGGCCGAGGCGACGATCGCGACCATGACGACACGCAAATATTGCATGAACGCGACGAGGCGCACGTCGGCGCCATAGGCCTCCGCCATCAGCACCATCGCCGTGGCGGCGCCCGGCGAAGAGCCCCAGACGGCGGTGGTTCCGGGCAGGACGCGCCAGCGCGTCAGCAGCCAGCCGAGCGCGCTGCTCGCCGCAATTACGGCGATCACCGCCGCCAGGAACAGCGGCCAGTCTTTCACCATCGCGCCAAGCAGCGAAGGCGTGAAGACGCGCGCGATCATGCAGCCAATCACGCCCTGCGCGGCGTAGAAGGGCCATGGCGGCACGCGCAAGGTCCCTTCGGCGGCCGCGATCACGATCGCCGCCGCCATCGGCCCGAGCAGCAGCGCCGCCGGCAGCCGCGCGGCTTCAAGAGCCAGGACGAACAGGACCGACAGGAACAGCAGCGCCGCCCATTGCACGCCGACGCCGCGCTCGCGCAGGGATCGCGCTTCCCTCCAGCCCGTTTGCGAAGTCATGACGAAAGCCTCAGGCGGCCGACAGACCGACGCCGTCGCACATCGCCACGCGCGCGATGCGCGGAAAGATATGGCGGATCGCCATGTCGTGCAATTCGGCCGACATGCTGGTCGCGGCGTCCTCGATCAGGATCACTTCATAGCCGAGCTCCCAGGCCTGGCGGGCGGTCGATTCGACGCCGAAATTGGTCGCGACGCCGCCGAGCACGATCGTCGTCACGCCTCTGCGTCGAAGCTGCAGATCCAATTCGGTGCCGTGGAACGCGCCCCAATGGCGCTTGACGATGAGAATGTCGCCCGGCTGCGCGAGACCGTCGGCATATTCGCTCCAGGCGGCTGGCAATCCGCCTTCCGGCCGCGGCGGCGCCTGATCCACTTTCTGGCGCGGCGCATCGGCATAATCGGGCGCCCAGGCGACCCGCACCAGTGCGACCGGCGCGCCGGCGGCGCGGAAGCGCCGCGCGAGGGTTTCGCCGGCGGCGAGCACGTCGGCGCCGGAGCGCGGCGCGAGAGGCATGCCGAGTATGCCCTTCTGCAGGTCGATGAGGACAAGCGCGGTGGTGCGGAAATCGAGATTTTTCATGTCTGCGTCTTTCGCGAAAGGCGTCGCGTGACCGCCCGTCGCCGCGTTGGGCGATGGGGGATGAATTGCGACGAGGGAATGTGTATATGAGGACAGCCTCACAAATGGATATATGAGGATGTCCTCACAAAAGTCAATCCCGGCGCCAGCGCTCGCGCGCGAACCGCAGCGCGAGCGCGGCAAGCTGCGCGTCGCCGCGCTGCTCGACGCTGGCGCCGCGCTCTTCGCCGAGAAGGGCTATGGCGGCGCGACGATGACCGAGATCGCTGCGCGGGCGGGCGCCGCGATCGGCTCCCTTTACCAATTCTTCCCTTCCAAGGAGGCGCTGGCCGACGCCTTGCTCGCCGATTACAGCGCGCGGACCGGTCGGGCGCTCGATCAAATCGCCGCCCGCGCGGCGTCGCTGTCGGCGGGCGGCGTCGCCGATGCGCTTGTCGATCTGATGCTGGAATTTCGCGCGCATCGCGCCGTCGTGGTCGCGCTGATCGACGCGCGCGGCGATCTTGCCGGCGAACGCGCGGCGCTGCGCAACGCCATGCTGCGGCGGATCGAGACAATCCTGCGCGCCGCCAATCCCGGCCTGCGCAGAGCCAAAGCCGAGACGATGGCCATCATGATTCTACACGTGCTGAAAGCCGTTCCCGGGCTCGCCGAGGAGGAGGAGGAGGGTGAAGGCCGCCGCCTCGTCGCCGAGGCGCGCGAGACGATCCGCCTCTATGTCGCGCATCGCACGGGCAGGGGGGAGCGGTGAGGCCGCGGGTTGGAGCGCGGCGCCGAATCCGCCTCGTCCTGGCTCTGAAAACGTGAGACCCGGACCGGGCGGGGTTACAACATCTGTCCAACTATCGCCGCGACGGTCGCCAGATAGAAGATGCAAGCGAAACGCGCTCCGGTTCACATCCCGCCGAGATGATCCGCCACAGTGAAAATATCCTTGTCGCCGCGCCCCGACAGATTCAGCACCATCAGATGGTCACGCGGCTTGTCCGGCGCCAGGCGCATCGCGCCGGCGATCGCATGGGCGGGCTCCAGAGCGGGGATGATGCCTTCGAGTTGGCTGCAGAGCTGGAAGGCGGCGAGCGCTTCCTTGTCAGTCGCGGAAATATAGGTCGCGCGGCCGGTTTCCTTGAGCCAGGAATGTTCGGGGCCGATGCCGGGATAATCGAGGCCGGCCGAGATCGAATGGCCTTCGTTGATCTGGCCGTCCTCGTTCATCAGGAGATAGGTGCGGTTGCCATGCAGCACGCCGGGGCGCCCGCCCGATAGCGAGGCGGCGTGTCCGTCGGGCACGTCGAGGCCGTGGCCGGCCGCCTCGACGCCATAGATTTCGACGCTCGGGTCGTCGAGGAAGGGGTGAAACAGGCCGATCGCATTGGAGCCGCCGCCGATACAGGCGATCAGGCTATCGGGCAGCCGCCCTTCCGCCGCCATCATCTGCTCGCGCGTCTCATTGCCGATGACGCTCTGGAAATCGCGCACCATGGCGGGATAGGGATGCGGGCCCGCCGCGGTGCCGATGCAATAGAACGTGTCGGCGACATTGGTGACCCAGTCGCGCAGCGCCTCGTTCATCGCGTCTTTCAGCGTGCGCGCGCCCGACTGGACGGGGCGCACTTCGGCGCCGAGCATCTTCATGCGGAAAACATTGGGCTTCTGCCGCTCGACGTCGACGGCGCCCATATAGACGATGCATTCGAGCCCGAAGCGCGCGCAGGCGGTGGCGGTGGCGACGCCATGCTGGCCAGCCCCAGTCTCGGCAATGATGCGCTTCTTGCCCATCCGGCGGGCGAGCAGGATCTGGCCCATCACATTGTTGATCTTGTGCGAGCCGGTATGGTTGAGCTCTTCGCGCTTGAAATAGATTTTGGCGCCGCCGAGCTTTTCGCTCAGCCGTTCGGCGTGATAGAGCGGGCTCGGGCGTCCCGCATAATGTTTCAGGAAGTGATCGAGCTCGGCCTGATAGGTGGGATCGGCCTTGGCCGCCTCATAGGCTTCCTCCAGCGACAGCACCAGCGGCATCAGCGTCTCGGCGACGAAACGGCCGCCGAATATGCCGAAATGGCCGCGCTCGTCGGGGCCGTTGCGGAAGGAATTCTTCTTGTCGAACTTGCTCACGCGACTCTCCCCGGCCGCGCCTCGGCATGCGCGGCTTGCTGGCCGGCGTCCGCCCGCGCGAACGCGGCGCGCGCCTCGGCGATAAAGGCCTTGATCCTGGCGATGTCTTTCTGTCCCGGCGCGCTTTCGACGCCCGAGGACACATCGACGCCGCGGGCGCCGGTGACGGCGATCGCCTCGGCGACATTGCCCGGCTCAAGGCCGCCCGACAAAAGCCAGGGCTGGCGCGGATCGAGCCCGGCGAGCAGCCGCCAATCAAAGACCACGCCATTGCCGCCTGGATGGCGCGCGTCTTTGGGCGCCTTGGCGTCGAACAACAGGCGATCGGCGACATCCGCGTAAGATGCGGCGGCGGCCAGATCGCCAGCGCCGCTGATGCCGATCGCCTTGATCACCGGCAGGCTGAACAGACGCTTGAGATCGGCGACGCGCGCCGGCGTCTCGCGGCCGTGCAATTGCAGAAAGTCCGGCTGGGCGGCGTCGATAATGGCGCGCAAAGCCTCGTTTGAAGCATCGACCGTCAGCACGGCGATCCGCGCCCGCCCATCGACGCGCGCGGTCAGCGTCTTCGCCTGATCGAGCTGGAGATGGCGCGGACTCTTCTCGAAAAACACGAAGCCAACCATATCCGCGCCCGCGTCAAGCGCGGCGTCGAGGGTCGGCGCGGTCGAGAGGCCGCAGATTTTGACTGTCCCGGACATGGCGCTCCTTTCCGCCAATCCGCGCGGCTTGTCAAAGGCGGAGGCTGTGTCCAGTTTGAATCTGCGGTCGGATGATGGTCGTGCGACTGGCAAGTTTTGCTCTCGCGACGACCGGAGATGGCAGCAAGCGGACTGGCGGCTTTGAGGCGATGGGAAGCGAAAGCGGTCGCCCGCCCAGTCCCGGTCGCTTGCGCGTTCCAAGGTGTTCTAGAAACGAGGAGTGTCGCTGGAGTGAAGGAATTGTTCGAGGCGACTGATGCTCAGGGCGTACAAATTTGGTCGCTATTCGGCAAAAGTTCCCAGGACGCTGACGCCAAAGTAATTACCCGTCGCAGCAGCCTCAGCGGCGGTGCATATTTGCGGAATGACCCAACAGCTAAAGGTGTGTCTGGCGAACCAAGCTTACTCGACGTAGAGTTGGTCTAGTTGAACATCGTAGGACTCAGCTCTCCTCCGATCTCAATTATGTTGTCCGCCGGGATATTTAGACGGCGGGCTGCAGAGCGAATGGCTTCAGGGTTCGGGGCTTCATATAGGCAATAGGTCTTCTTCTTGTCTGCGCTGAGGAAGGAAAAAATCCAATCTATGCCCTCTTCCCCATTGATCTTCTTGATACCGTCACAGTCATCTTTCGTTAAATCGAGCTGCGCGGCGAAGTCGCGTTCTATGATGTAGCGCGGCATGATGCTACCTCCGAGTGCAGGCCAACCTCACTGAATTTCTGACTGCAGTCTACGCTTAAGAAGAACCATATCAAGCTCGGAGGCGATTTTCCAAGCTTCATTTGAAAGCGTCTCGGCGCGTTGGCTATCGCCTCTTCTAGCACGCCGTCTGAGCAATATTGCATATTGCGCCTGGGTATGGGCGAGCCACGGTCGGCCCCGAAACCCTGTGTTCATCCCAAGGGCGTGCTCGAAATGTGCTTCTGACCTATCGAAATCGCCAAGCGTCGCGGCCAACATGCCTAGATACCTGCTCGCGGCACCATAGCACACCGTGACGATTCCCGTAGTAATCGTCATTAGGCTGTAGGCCGACAGTAGTTCGTAGAGTGTGGCGGCGGCCTCTTGATCATCAAGCAGCGTCGCAGCTTCAGCGACATAGGAGAGCGAAGCGCTGCGCCTAGCATCCGCTGGCATCTCGAACCCGGCTTCGGCAAGCTCACGCAAGCGCCGCCGCGCCGAGGTTGCGAAGCCGAGTTCGGCCGCGATCAGCGTAAATCCCGGGAGCCACGCCTTTTCGTTTGGAGTTTCGTCAATCAGACGTTTGATGACAGGCGCCACCTCGGCGAGCCGTCCTTGCTCGCGGCGGATTGAGAACATTTGAATGCCATAGACACCTTCGACCTGGTCGCCGAGCGTCAAACGCCCCAGCCTCAGACCCTCCCCGGCAAACCTTTCTGCGTCCGCAAATTTTCCCTCAACAATCGCCATCATTGCCGACAAATGGCGTGAGACCCATTGTATGTTGAGCCGCTGGCGGATCTCGCCAAGCCCTATCAACGCAGCGAGCGATTGATCCGCGCCGGCGCGATCGCCGAGTTCTGCCGAGACATAGGCATGAATTGACAGCCCCCGCGTCTTCATCTCGTCATCGCCGACGGTTTGCGAAAGCTCGACCAGTTGCGCCGCCTCCGCCAATCGGAATTGTACTTCGGCCACGGACGTAACCTGTCGCGACAGCAGGAAGCGGTTGGCGAAAATATTGAACAGGGACGAGCGATCACCTGTTCGCTGCGCGAGCTCAGTCGCCTCCCTCTCTAGGCTCTCACTCTTGTCCTTTTCGCCCACAAGTAGGAGCGAGCGAGTCAGTCGAGACAAGATCAGGCAACGCCGCTGTTCGTCCTCGCCGCTGAGTTTTGCCTCAGCCTCGGTAAGGCGAGCGACAGATTCATCGGCTGGCATGCCGAGAAGAAACTGCGCAGTATCATAGCCGATAGCGACTCGGATGATGCTATCTGTGTCATCCACGGCCCGTGCCTGCTCGGCGACGGCCCGGTAATGGTCGATGGCGGCCCTAAAGCGCCCAGCTTCTGTGAGAGCCTCGGCAAGTCGCAGTCGCACCGCACGCACCTCGATGGTCCGTGCGGACCCATCCGCCAGCCCCTCGGCCGCTGCGAGCGCATTCGAGAAATGATCCGTCGCTTCGTAGTTGGCCGAACGCGAAAGCGCCCTCTCTCCTGCTTTTTTCCAATAGGGCAGCGCGAGATTGCTCGACCGACTCTCTGCGAAATGCCGTGCAACCAATTCCGGCTGGGTGACGGCGACGTTCGGATGCGACTCTACGATCGCTTCAGCGATTTCGTGGTGAAACTGCAGGCGCTTGCGGGTCAGCAGAGATTGGTAGACGGCATCTTGAATCAAGGCATGACGGAAAACGAGCGACTGCTGCGACAGGCCGCTCCTTACCATCAGTTGGACCGAAATAAGGTGACGCAGTGCCTCTTCAAGTGCCGGCGCCTCCAAGCGGGAGACTTGCGCCAGCAGGTCTTTGTCGAATTCGCGCCCGATGACCGACGCGATCTGCGCGACTTCTTTTGACGACCCGGGCAGCCGATCAAGCCTCTCCAGGAGCAAGCCTTGCAAGCTGTCGGGAATATCAACGTTCTCTGGTACTCCGATTCCGCCTTCCACAATCGATCGTGTCAGCTCTTCAACGAAAAGGGGCACTCCATCGGTACGATCGACGATGCGCTCGACGAGTCGATCGGAGACGTCCCCCAGTAGAGATCGAATGAACACGCGCATCTGCTGGTTAGTCAGGCGTCCGACGGCAACAGACGTCACCTGTGAATGACCTTGCGCCCAATCTGCTGACCACTCGGGCCGATGGGTCACCAGCAGATAAATAGGAGCTCGGTGGAATCTAAGAACGATGTCGCGCAGCAGTTCGCTCGTCGAGGGGTCTATCCAATGCGCATCTTCGACGACAAGAAGCACCGGGGCCTTGTTCGCGGCAAGGAAGATTCGATCTGCGAGCGTGCGCAACATTAGTTCTTTGCGCTGTTGGGCAGGCAGATCGGGGAGTTTATAGCGACCTTCTAAGCTGAGAGTAAGTAATTCGGCGTATACAGGACCGACGTCGGCCGGGTTTTCTCCATATTGCGCCAGCAAGCGTTCAAATCTCTCGACCCGGGTCGCCTCAGTGTGACCTCCCGCGAGGCCAAAAGCGCGGGTGAGCCGTTGGATAACCGGATAGAAGGCGGACGTTGTATGATAAGGCGAACACTGCAGGCGAATGAGTTCCTGCGACTCGCTGCGCACGCGCTCAATCAGCGCTTCCAGGAGCCGCGACTTACCGATACCGGCTTCGCCGCCCACGAAAACGGCCTGGCCTTGACTGCTCTTTGCGAGTTCCCACCTGTCGAGAAGAATACCGATTTCGCTGTTTCGACCGACGAATTGCGAGAGAGACTTGCCGCGCATCGCGTCGAAGCGGCTGTCGAAATCATGTTCGCGCACAACGCGGAACGATAGTATTGGAAGGGGAAATCCCTTTAGGTCGCGGGCGCCGAGCGCTTGGATTTCGAAAGCGTTTCCCGCCATGCGACGCGTGTTGTCTGCGATCAAAATCTCGCCCGGATCCGCAATGCTTTGTAGACGTGCCGCAAGATTTGGAGTTTCGCCTGCCACCTGACCGCGGTCGAGCACGCCGCCCCCGACAAGATCGCCAACTACGACACGACCGCTCGCAATTCCGACACGCGATCGAAGTGGTGCGCCAGCGGGCGTCTTGAGGCTACTGACCCGCTCGACAGCCTTGAGCCCCGCTCGGATCGCGCGCTCAGCATGGTCTTCGTAAGCTTCCGGCCAGCCAAAGTAGGCAAGCACTCCATCGCCCATGAACTTCGCGACATATCCCCCGAACTGCTCTATGGAGTTGGCAACGCCCTCTTGGTACAGAGTGATCAAATCGTGCATGTCCTCTGCATTGAACCGGGCCGACATGTCCGTCGACTCGACCATGTCGCAGAAAAGAACGCTTATCAGCCTGAGTTCCGGGCCAAGCTCCGCACTCGTTGTCGGACGCCGGCCATCCCCCGAAATCATCGGGTCCGGCTTCTCGCCGACCTTCGGGACCTCGCTTGCTCGCAACGCTGCAATCGCTGCCAGCATTATCTTCCTGTGACCGAGCGAAACGCCGAGGGCCTGCAAATCGTCGCTGTTTAGGTGAGGTAAGGCGCGAAGATCGACGTCGTTTTCGGTAAAGACCTTGCAGTATTTGCCCAAACCGACGCCGTTCAGCCAATCCTCGATGGATGACATGCGCGGCTCCGCTTCCCCAAAGCGAGGACTGTTGAAGTCCTAAACTCTGCAAATGGGATCTCGTATTTTGACAAAGTGGTATCAGATGGCGGCCCCACTGTCTCGCGCCTCCGGACTCGTGGTTGACCCGACCAGACCGAACCCGCAGCAGTGGCGGGCACACCCTGGGCGAGACGCGCTGCCTACGCCAGCCTCGTAAGCCTTGTCCGCCCCAACTGCTTCCGCCGGCACGAATCTGTTTTCGAAAGGCGCCGCATTCGCCCGCAGGCCGCCGCGAGCTTAGCGCCCTTATGGTGGCTTACCGTCCGCGTCGGGCACAGGCGTCCCTAATACGCGTCCGCTCTCGAAAGCCGTCGCGTTGGCCGGGACCGGCCGCTATGGGCGCGAAGTGGCCAACCGGCCGCTGCTGTCTGTCTGTCGATTCGGATCAGGAGCCTTATGGAACCTCCGTCCGAACTCGGGTAAGAGCTGGAAGGGAAAAGCGTGGCGCGCCGTGAAACGCGCGGAATTGGGGCCGGGGACTAGCGGGCAGGCCGCGCGACCGGCGCAAATATGCTTCGACCCGACGGGGCCGTAGGGGCCCGAACGGCTTTTAGCGTGGAGCGAGCTGAGCGAGGAGCGAGTTCGTCGCGGCCACGGCGACGCCGAATCCGCTGGCGCTGAATTCGTTCATGACGAAAAAGACCGCCACGCCGCGCGTCGGGGCAATCGCGAGATAGGCGAAACTACCTTGCAGGCCGCCAGTTTTCTGGAGAATCAAAGGCCGATTGCCGGTCGGCATGTTGATCACCCAGCCCAAGCCCATGGCATCCATCGGTCCGGCGTCGTCCAGCCCGGAGACGGCGCTGAGCCCGTCCCGATAGAGATAGGCGGCGTGGTCGAGGAGGCGCAGATCGCGTCCAACGGTTCCGGCGCGATCGAGATGCCATCTCATCCAACGCGCCATGTCATTGGCGGTGGTGTGCAAACCGCCGGCGCATTCGATGCTGGTCGGCGTATGCGCAGCGACCATAGGCGATCCGTCGAAATTATGCCCCTGCATGGCGCGCGCCTCGTCGCCGGGACGCAGGTTGAAGACGGTGTCCTTCATGCCGGCGGGATCGAGAACACGTTCCTTCAGTAGCTCGGCATAAGGCTTTCCGCCTGCATTCGCCAAAGCAGCGCCTAGCAGATCGAAGCCGTAGTTTGAGTAGAATGCCGCGGCGCCGGGCGGAAACAGCAGAGGATCGGTCCTGAGGTCAGCGATCTGAGCGTCTCGGGTGTTTGTGCCGAACGGATCATCCGGCGGTCCGTCCTCGCGTGGAACCTCGCGGGGCAGGCCCGACGACTGGGTTACGAGGTCGATGAGCCGGATCGGATGTCCGTTCTTCTCAGGCAGCGTGACGTCGTAGCCGAGCCGATCCTGCAACCGATCTTCGAAACGCGCTTTGCCATCGAGAACCAAACTGGCGAGTACCTCGCCGCAAAAAACCTTACTGACCGATCCAATGCGAAACATCGTCTCGCCATCGGGCGCCTTGCCGCTCTTGTCGGCGATTTCGCCGAAGCCGGCGAAAGCCATTTCATCATTGCGCACGGCGACCAGCATGAAGCCCGGAACCTTCATCGTAAGATAGGCGATCGTGCCCGTGAAATTAACGGCTTCTTTGAGCAATCGGTCTTCTGCAACGGCGGCGCCGCAAAATGCGATCGGCGCCATGTAGATCGTTGCGACAGCCACGAGACCGATCGATCTCAGAAATCTCAACATGGCGTTTCCTCCCGCGAGGATAGAATCGTATCATGCGAATCGAAAAGGACCGAACGGGCCGGGACCATCCGGCCCGGCCGGCTGGTCGCACGCGCGAATGGTTATAACTTGCAACCCAGCTGCGCGCCGTCAAACTGCCTCGGGGGAGTGTGGGCATGCGCAACTTCGGTTTGCGCTTTGCCGCGCCATATTGAATGGGGATGCGAACGTGAGAGCTATCTGCCCTGTGCGACGTTGGTTGGCGCGTTTGCGCCTCGCTTTTGTCGCCGGTTGTCTCGTCGCCTGTGGCCCTGGGGCCGGATACGGAAGGGCGCTGGCCCAGGAGGCGAGCGCGGCGAAGCTCTATCCTGTCGGGATGAAACAAATGGACTACGTCGTCGAGGACGGCCGCCATTTGGCGTTTGCGCTGTTCTATCCCGCCGCTCCCGCGGCCAGCGCCGCAGCGCCTACGCCAATGCTCTTCTTCACCAATCTGCATATCCACGTGAATGCGCCGGTTGTGGACGACAAGCGAAAGCGCCCGCTCATCGTGTTCTCTCATGGGGCAGGCAGTAACGGCCTCTACTACGCTTGGTTCGGCGAGTACCTCGCTTCGCGAGGTTATTTCGTCGCGATGGTCTACCACTACCGGGCCAACACATACGATTCGACCGTGATGTATACGAGGAGCAAGCTTTGGCAGCGACCGCGCGACATTGCCTTGGACATCACCAGCCTGCTCCAAGACCCCCTGTGGGGCTTGTATATCGACCGTGACAGAATAGGAGTCGCCGGACATTCGCAGGGGGGATTCACCTCGCTTTGGGTCGGCGGCGCCAAGGTCAACGCCGACCTGTATCGCGCCTATCTCCAAGGCTGGCGAAACAATCCGGTTGTGCCCGAATATCTGCGCGCTGATTTGCCGCTCGATCCAAAGCCCGCGCTCGACGTCCACGATTCTCGCATCAAGGCGGCTTTCGCCATGGCCCCGGGCGACGTGACAGGCTTCGGCATGGATGAGGCTGGGCTCCGTCAATTGAATATACCGACCTATATCATCGTCGGCGCGCGAGACACTCAGGCGCCCCCGAAGGAGAATTCCGAGTTCGCGGCGAAATACATTCCTGATGTCCAACTCGACGTCATGCCCGGCCTGGTCGACCACGAGATCTTCGTCAACGAATGCGACGCGCTGGGGCGCGATACTTGGCCTGAGGCCTGTATCGACGCTCCCGGCGTCGATCGTCCTCAATGGCACCAGCACATCGGCGCCGCGGCCCTAAAGTTCTTTGATCTCAAGCTGGGCGTGAAGCGAGATAGCGAAAATTGACGTCCGTCTCGGGGCGCCCATGATGATACAGAGTCATTCGACGACTCTGCTCAACGTGTTTGCGTAAGCGCCGCGTCGCGATTCGGGTAAGGGAACCGACGAGGTCTGCTTTTGGCCGAAGCGGAATGGCGGCTTCCGGATGAGCGGGAAGCCGGAGGCAGACATTCATTATCGATAGACGGTCGGGCGCCTCCGACCCAAAGCCGTCGTTGGCGGCCGGCTCAAATCGGCGGTGAAGGCCGACCTCAGACGGTTCGCTTTGGCGCCGGCAAGAGTAAGAGGTTGCAGTTCGCCGGGCAACTTCGGAACTGGCTCCGGTCCCGCTTGGAGGAATTTCAGGGGTCACAGCTTGGTCGACCAATTGGGCTTGCAATACCGCCGCGTTCCAGCGAAACGTCGCCGCGGCTCCGGGCCAATTTGGAATACGCGCGTCGACGTTTCTCGCCGGACGGGGACAAGACATGGCCGCTTCGGTCGAAACGCAATCGCGAGAATCGCTCGAAGGGGCTGGCGATATCAAACAGGATTTCTCATATCCATGGGTTTGGGTGGTCGCCGCGCTCGCGCTTGCCCTCCATCTCGCCTGCGCCGGCCGTTACGGCTTCATGCGCAACGAGCTCTATTTCATCGTGTGCGGGCGCCATCCCGCCTTTGGCTACGCCGATCAGCCCCCGCTCACTCCCCTCATCGCGGCGGCGACACAGGCGTTCGGCGAGAGCCTGTCGCTGTTGCGTCTGCCCGCGGCTCTCGCGGCGGCGGCGCTGCCGCTGGCGACGGCGGCGACGGCCTCATTAATCGGAGGCGGTCGCGGCGCGACGCTGATTTCCGCGATCGCCGTCGCGGTCCCGCCCGGATTGAACGCCATTTCCGTCACGACAAGTACGCCTACGTTCGAGCCCCTGACGTGGACGATATGCGCGTATCTCGCGCTGCTCGCGGCCAAGCGCGACCGGGCCGACGTATTAATTGCAGCGGGGCTGGTCGCAGGCGTCGCGTTCGAAGCCAAATACAGCATCATCGTTTGGCTAGCGGGGCTGTTGCTCGGCCTTGTCGCTGCCGGCCGACGCGATCTCGCGGCGACCCGCGGATTTGCGCTCGGGGCCGCGCTCGCCGTCGCGATCGGAGCCCCGAGTTTGATCTGGCAAGCCATGCACAGCTGGCCGTTTCTCGACATCGTCGCGTATCACGGCGCCGAGGGCGCCATCTTCAACGGATCCTTAGCCCATTTCGCGATGATGGAGGCGAAAGCGATGGACATTGCGCTGGCGCCGCTGTGGTTCGCGGGATTTGTCGCGCCGTTCCTGCTCGCTGAACTCAAGCTCGCGCGCGCGCTCGCGATCGCCTCAATTCTGACCGTCGCCGTCGTCTACGCGACCCACGGCAAGGAATATTATCTCTTCCCCATCTTTCCCTCGCTGTTCGCGGCGGGCGCTGTCGCCGCAGCGCGGCTCAACCGCTGGGCGCTCGGCGCGTGGCTGGCGGTCGCGGTCGCGTTCGCGGCGCTCGCGGCGCCGCTGGTGCTGCCGATTCTCTCGCCGTCGGGCCTGCGCGGCTACATGGTCAAGGGCAAGATCGCGATCGAGCCCGACGAAGCCGCGGGTCTCGGCGCGCCGATCACGCAGATGTTTGCGGACGAGCTCGGTTGGCGCGAGCTGGAGGCCGAGGTCGCGCGGGTCTATCGCGCTTTACCTCAGACCGAGCGGTCGCGGACGGCCATTTTCGCCGCGAACTATGGCGAAGCCGCCGCGATTGATGTCTTCGGCGTCGCTGACTCGCTTCCCGGCGCCACCAGCGGCGAGGACCAATACTATCTTTGGGGGCCGCCCTCGGACGATACGCGCGATGTCATCGTCGTCAACGGCGATCCGAACCAGTGGCGCGGGCGCTGCGGCGGCGTAGAGCAGGCCGGCGAGTTCGGCGCGCCACTGGCGATGCCGTACGAGCGGCAGCGGCCGATCCTAATCTGCCACGATTTGCGCCAACCGTTGTCGGCGATCTGGCGCGATCTGAAATACGTGCATCGCAAGATCGACAGCGCGACGGCGAGGGACGGAGAGAGCGAAGGCGCGGCGCCGTGAAGCGGGGCGGCGGTCCTGGCG
Source organism: Roseiarcus sp. (assembly GCA_036513315.1). GTDB lineage: Bacteria > Pseudomonadota > Alphaproteobacteria > Rhizobiales > Beijerinckiaceae > Roseiarcus. The sequence goes on along the minus strand of DATBZF010000033.1, from coordinate 95,220 downwards.
CTAAAACGGAAGAGAGGCTCAAGGCGACGTCGGCGCGATCCGGGTTCGAGATCAAGTCATCGCGGCGCGCGCCCGGCGAACCCGACGAGACCTGTTGGCCTGAAGGCGATGGATGCGGCTTTCTACCGCGCCAGCACCGATCGACGTCGACCCGTTAGGGGCGTCCGGTTCGGAGAAGCTGCGACAGGCGAATTAATGACTTTAGTGGGCGCCAAGCCCAGCGGTGGGGAAATCGAAACTGAGACGTCACCAAGGCGCGGCCCCTCAGCCGGGCGCGATCCTGCGCCAGACCAGCATCGCCGCCGCGAGGTCTTCGAGCGCGGCGCCGACCGATTTGAACAAGGTGATTTCTCCCGCGCCGGTGCGCCCGGCGCCGCCTCGGCATAAAGCGCCCAGGTCGGCGACCACATGCGCACGCTCGATTGCGCCGCTGCGCAGAGCGACAGCGACGTCGCCGCCCTCGCTGAGCGCGGCTTCAGTGTCGATGAAGACGCGGGCGCGGCGCAGCGCTTCGTCATCGGCCTCGCGCATTGCAAGATTGAAGGCGCCGACGAGATCGACATGCTGGCCACGCCGCAGCCACGCGCCTTCGATCAGCGGCGCCTTCGACAAAGTCGCACAGGAGATCACATCGGCGGCGCGCACGGCCTCTTGCAGATTTTCCGCCACGCGCACGCGCCAGCTTTGGCCGGTCAGCGAGGCGGCGAGTTTTTCCGCGCCGGCGGCGCGGTGGTTCCAGATCGTCACCTCTTCGATTCCGCGCACCGCGGCATGGGCGCGCGCGAGGAACGGCGCGAGCGCGCCGGCGCCGACGATCAACAGCCGGCGCGCGTCGGCGCGCGCGAGAAAACGCGCGGCCAGCGCGGAAGCGGCGGCGGTGCGCCAGTGCGTCAGCCGCGTCCCGTCGAGCGCCGCCAGCGGCGCGCCGGTCTCCCCCGATTGCAGGATATAGGTTCCAAGCACGGCGGGCAGATTGCGGGCGCCATTGTCGGGAAACACGTTGACGATCTTGACGCCGAGATAGGCGCCGCCCTGCGCATTCGGCGCCGTCCAGGCCGGCATCAGCAGATGCGTTGCTTCGGCGCCCTCGCGCGCGATGGCATGATGATGGCGCGTCGGCGCGATGGTTCCGCCGCGGAAAGCGACGCTGAGCGCGTCGATCAGATCGGGAAAATTGAGCGCTTCATCGATTTCCGCCGCCGAGACCAATCGCATGCGGGAGCGCCTCGGGTCGATCAGGCGTGATGTTGCAGGCTGATGTTCGGCACGATGCGCGTCTCGCCGACAGGCCGCGCCGCCTGCGCCTCGTTGCGCAGCCGCTCGGCCTCGGCGCGATTCTGCCGCGCCGCCTTGCGATATTTGCCTTGGGCGAACCAGGTCGCGGCGCCGCCCGCCAATACGCCGAGCATCATCGCGAGAATGAGAATGAGGAACAAAGGCGCGGTGATCGCGAAAGCCGGGATGTCGCCATCGACGAACGGATCGAAGGAAACGGTGATGATCTGCCGGTTGGCGAAAGCGAAGATCAGCAGCAGCACGGCGATCGGCGCCAGGACGAGGAGTTTGAGAAAATTCTTCATGTCGGGCTTCTCAAAATCATCGCCATCTCAACCTGGTCGAAAAGCGATCATCGTCTGATCTCATCGAGAACGAATAAAGGCTAGCGTCAGGCGCTCGGCGCCTTGTTCAGCCGTTCGCGCATTTCCTTACCGGTCTTGAAGAACGGCACGACTTTTTCGATGACCGGCACCTGATCGCCGGTGCGCGGGTTGCGTCCTGTCCGCGCCGAACGCTGCTTGGTCGAGAAGGCGCCGAAGCCGCGCAATTCGACACGCTCGCCCCTCGCCAGACCCGCCGTGATCTCGTCAAGGATCGCGTCGACGATGTTCTCGACGTCGCGTTGATAGAGATGAGGATTGCGCGCCGCCATTCGCTGCACCAGCTCGGATTTTATCAATGGATGCCCCCCATCGAGATACCGTTCGCGCGGTGGCCCGCGCAAACGACGTTCAATTACCCGCAGGAAGCTGCCAAATCGACACCAACCCGTCAAGCAACTGGCTTTCCTGCGCGAGCGAGCCCCGCTGCAAAAGCGCGGCCACGCCCGTCAATCCAATCCCGTCCGCGATCGAGGCGGCTGATCCAAGAAGCCCCAGCCCGAAGGCCTTCTGCGGACGCCAATCGCGCACCGGCAAATCCTTGGCGACGCCTTTCTCCGATTCCAGCCAGGCGATCGCCTCCCGCTCGCCGCCGAGCGCGTCGACAAGTTTCAGCGGCACGCCCTGGCGGCCGGTGAAGACGCGTCCGTCGTCGACCTGGGCAAGTTCGTCGTCGTTCAGATGACGGCGATCCTTGACCAGACCTTTGAACCAATCGAAGGAATCGGCGACCAGCGACGCCATCGCGGCGCGCGTCGCCTCGCTGGTCGGCTCCATGCCGTTGGGCGTCGCCTTCAGCGGCGAGGACTTCACCGCTTCGAGCTTCACGCCGATCTTGTCGAGCAGACCGGAAAAATTCGGAAACTCGATGAGGACGCCGATCGAGCCGACGATGGAATTGCCCTTGGCGAAAATGCGGTCGGCGCCGAGCGCGGCGATATAAGCGCCGGAAGCAGCCATCGTGCCGACCACGGCGACAACCGGCTTTTTCGCAGCCAGACGCCGCAATTCGTCGAACAGCACTTCTGAGCCGGCGGTCGTGCCGCCGGGACTCTCGATCGTCAGTACGACGGCGGCTGCCTTGGAATCGCCGATGTCGCGGATAGTTTTCAGCGTGGCGTCATCGCCGGTGATGAGCCCGGTGATCGCGAGCCGCGCAATATGCGGCTGGCTCGCGCCGGCAAGACCGGAGAAGCGATAGAAGGCGCCGACAATCGCCAGCGCGACGACGACGAAGGCGACAATGCGCCAGAACGACACCTGGCGGCGCAATCGACGACGGTCGGCGATGTAATCGGCGGCGGAGGGAGCAAAAGACATCGCGTTTCCGTTTGACAATCTGGAGACGCGCGCGGCTCGAAAGCTCGTTTCAGCGCATCGGCTCAGACACTAGTCGCGGCCGAACGCTCGCGCAAGGCTCTCATCATACCAGCTTGCGATTCAATCGTTCTTTGAGATTGTCAACGATTTCCAGCGCTATTGGCGCGCTGTGGCGCTGCGGTGCGCCGGCGCCCCATACCGGACCGGGCCAGGCGGCATCGCCAATGCGCCGCGCAACGACATGGATATGCAATTGGCGCACAATATTGCCGAGGGCGCCGACATTGATCTTGTCGACGCCTGGCAGATTGCGCAAAACCTCGCTAACCCAGGCGATCTCTTCCATCAGAACTGCGCGCCCATGCGCATCGAGATCGACGAGGTCGCTTAAGTTTTCTTGACGAGGAACCAGAATAAGCCAGCAAAAGCGCGCATCGTCCATCAAAAGCAGTCGCGACAGCGCGAGGTCGCCGATCGCGATCGTGTCGGCGGCCAGACGCGCGTCCAGGGCGAAGGTCACGCCTGCCAGCTCCGACCATGCGCGCCGGCAGGCAGGCCAAGCCGATGCGCGATCGTCTCGGCGATATCGGCGAGCGTATCGCGCCGGCCGATCGGGCCGGCCACGACATTTTTGCCGAAGGCGAGGATCGGCACATGTTCGCGGGTGTGGTCGAAGCCGCGCCAAGTCGGATCGTTGCCGTGATCGGCGGTGATGACGCAGAAATCATCGGCGCGCAGCGCGGCGGCGATTTCGGGCAGGCGCGCATCGAAGGCTTCCAGACAGGCGGCATAGCCGGCGATATCGCGGCGATGGCCGAAATCGGTGTCGAAATCGACGAGATTGACGAAAATGAATGCGCCGTCGCGCGCCTCGGCGAGCGTCGTCAAAGCCAGGTCGATATGGTCGTTATTCCCAGCGCCCTTCAGCTCGCGACCGGTGTGGCGATGGGCGAATATGTCGCCGATCTTGCCGATGCTTACGATTTCTCCGCCCCGCTGCGCCGCGCGCGCCAACAGATTGCCTGATGGCGGCGGCATCGCGAAATCCTTGCGATGGGATGTGCGAATGAAATCGGCTTTCCTTCGCCCGACAAAGGGCCTGGCGATAATGCGCCCGATGTTGAGCGGGTCGCAGAGGCGTCGTGCGATTTTGCATAAAGAGTAAAGCCGCTCGAGGCCGAACGCTTCCTCATGCGCGGCGATCTGCAGCACCGAATCGGCCGATGTGTAGCAAATCGGTTTAAGGGTGCTGAGGTGCTCCTCGCCGAAGTCCTCGATGATCGTCATGCCTGATGCGTGCCGGTCGCCGAGAATGCCTGATATTTCGCCCTCGGCTATCAGCGCCTCGACGAGGGCGCGCGGAAAGGCTGGAATCGTCTCAGGGAAATAGCCCCACTGGAAATCGACCGGCGTTCCCGCGATCTCCCAATGGCCTGATGGCGTATCCTTGCCGCGCGACGTCTCGACGCCATAGCCCCATTGGCCGGCTGGCTCGCCAACCCCTAATCCCGGCGCCGCGCGCCCGGTCGAGGCCTGCATCGCGCGCCCGAGGCCGAGGCGATCGAGATGGGGCAATCGCAGCGGCCCGGCGCGCAAGCCCGCGCGGTCGCCTCGCCCCTCGGCGCAGGCTTGCGCGATATGGCCAAGCGTATCGGCGCCCGCGTCGCCATAGGCGGCCGCATCTTCTGCGCCGCCGCAACCGACCGAATCGAGCACGATGATGATTGCGCGGCCGATCGCCTGGCTCATGACGGCTCGCTCATTGACGCTTGGCTCATGGCGCCTGGCTCATTGATTGACAATCCCGCGCGCATCCGCCTCGATATTGAACGCGGCGGCGAACAACGCCCTTGTATAGTCGCTCTTCGGCGAAGCGAAAACCTCGACCGCCGAACCGCTCTCGACCACCTTGCCGTGACGCATCACGATGATTTCGGAAGCGAGCGCGCGCACCACTTTCAGATCATGCGAGATGAAGAGGTAGGCGAGCGAACGCTTTTTCTGCAACTGGCGCAAAAGATCGACGATCTGCGCCTGCACCGACATGTCGAGGGCCGAAGTCGGCTCGTCGAGCACGATGAATTTCGGATCGAGCGCCATCGCCCGGGCAATGGCGATGCGCTGGCGTTGGCCGCCCGAGAATTCGTGGGGATAGCGGTCCATTGACGCCGGATCGAGGCCGGTGTCGGCAAGCGCACGCGCCACTGCCTGCCGCCGCTCGGCGGCGTTCATCTCAGTGTTCTGCGCGATCAGTCCTTCCTCAACGATTTCGGCCACCGACAGGCGAGGCGACAGCGAGCCGAACGGGTCCTGAAAGACGATTTGCATTTCGCGCCGCAGCGGGCGCATTTCCTTTGAGCGCAGCGCGTCGATGCGCTGGCCGAGATAGACAATAGGCCCTTCCGATCGGATCAGCCGCAAAATGGCGAGGCCGAGCGTGGTTTTGCCCGAGCCCGATTCGCCGACCACGCCGACCGTCTCGCCTTCCCGCACGACGAGCGAGACGCCGTCGACGGCTTTGACATAGCCGACCGTCTTGCGCAGAAATCCGCGCTTGATCGGAAACCACACTTTGACATCGTCGGCGCGCAGCACTGGCCGCGCAGCAAGGTCGGGCGGCGGCGGCTCGCCCTTGGGTTCGGCGGCGAGCAGCGCTTTGGTATAGGGATGTTGCGGATTGGCGAAGACTTCGGCCACCAATCCGGCTTCGACAATGCGTCCATGCTGCATCACGGCGACGTTCCTGGCGATCTTGCGTACGATGCCAAGGTCATGGGTGATGAACAGCATCGCCATGCCGCGCCTGGCCTGGAGATCGGCGAGCAGTTTCAATATTTGCGCCTGCACCGTGACGTCGAGCGCGGTGGTCGGCTCGTCGGCGATGAACAGGTCCGGCCGGTTGGCGAGCGCCATTGCGATCATCACGCGCTGGCGCTGGCCGCCGGAAAGCTGATGCGGATAGGCGCCGAGACGCGAAGCCGGATCGACAATTCCGACCTCGGTCAGCAGCGCGATCACCTGCGCGCGGATCGCCGCCGAACGGCCGCCGTGCAAAGCGATGATCTCGCCGACCTGCCGCTCAATCGTATGCAGCGGATTGAGCGAGGTCATCGGCTCCTGGAAGACCATGGTGACGCCGGCGCCGCGCAGCTTGCGCAATTCCGCATCCGTCATTTTCAGGACATCCCTGCCGCGGAAGAATATCTCGCCCGAGGGATGGCTGGCGGCGGGATAGGGCAGCAGCCTCACCAGCGAAAGCGCCGTCACCGATTTGCCGGAGCCTGATTCGCCGACCAGCGCCAGCGCGTCGCCCTTCTCCAGCGTGAAGGAGACGCGGTCGACGACCGTCTGCGCCTTGCCGCCCTGGCGGAAGGCGACAGAAAGATCGCGCACTTCGAGGAGCGGCGCCGTCGCGGCTGCGGCGCCGATCGCCGGGCTGGTCGGGCGGCTCACAGAAACGTCTTTCTTGGATCGAACGCGTCGCGCACCGCCTCACCGATGAAAATCAGCAGGGACAACATCAGCGCGACGATGGCGAAGGCCGACAGGCCGAGCCAGGGGGCGGACAGATTCGCTTTGCCCTGCAGCAGCAATTCGCCGAGCGAGGGCGAGCCCGGCGGCAGGCCGAGGCCGAGGAAATCGAGCGAGGTCAGCGTGCTGATCGAGGCGTTGACGATGAAGGGCAGGAAGGTCAGCGTCGCCACCATCGCATTGGGCAGCACATGTTTGACGATGATCTTGGCGTTGGAGAGGCCGAGCGCGCGCGCCGCATTGACATATTCGAAATTGCGCGCACGCAGGAATTCGGCGCGCACGACGTGGACGAGGCTGACCCAGGAGAACAGGAGCTGGATTACCAGCAGCACCAGGAAGCTCGGGCTCAAAATGGCCGATAGGATGATCAGGATATAGAGGCTGGGCAGCGACGACCAGATTTCGATCAGCCTCTGCATGATGAGATCGAGCCAGCCGCCGAAATAGCCCTGCACCGCGCCGGCGGCGATGCCGATGACGGAAGAAACGCCCGCCAGGGTAAGGCCGAACAGCACCGATATGCGAAAGCCGTAGATCAGCCGGGCGACAACGTCGAGGCCCTGGTCGTCGGTGCCGAGCCAGTCCCATTCGATGTCGCGGCACGAACCCGGCCCCTTATGGGCGACGTCCGGATGGCGCGCCGCCTGGGTCGCCAACGCCGCCTGGCATTGCGCTTCGCTCAGCATCCATGTCGGCGGCGACGGGGCCGGGGTCGGCAGGTCGAAATTATGGGTGCTGTTGGCGAAGCGGATCGGCGGCCAGATCGCCCAGCCGTTCGCCGCGATCTCCTGCGCGATGACCGGATCGCGATAATCGGTCTCGGCGAGAAAACCGCCGAATTTCTCCTCGGGATAATTGACAAATACTGGAAACAGAAGCTCGCCCTTGTAGGAGGCGATCAGCGGCCGGTCATTGGCGACAAATTCGGCGCATAGCGAGACGACGAACAGGACGAGAAATATCCAGAACGACCAATATCCGCGACGGTTGCGACGGAAATTGTCGAGCCGGCGCCGATTCATCGGCCCCAGCTTCAGCCATGGCCCGCGGCGCGCCGGTTTGTTGGCGAGAAGCAAGCCTCAGACCTCCCGCGTTTCAAAATCGATGCGCGGATCGATCCAGGTATAGGTGAGGTCGGAAATGAGATTCACGACCAGGCCGAGCAGCGCGAAAACGTAGAGATTGCCGAGCACGACGGGATAGTCGCGGTTCATCAGGGAATCGTAGGAGAGATAGCCGAGACCGTCGAGCGAGAACACTTGTTCGATCAACAGCGAGCCGGTGAAGAAGGCGCCGATGAAGGCGCCGGGGAAGCCAGCGATGACGATCAGCATCGCATTGCGGAAGACATGGCCGTAAAGCACTCGGCGCTCGGAGAGGCCCTTCATGCGGGCGGTCTGCACATAGGCTTTCTTGATTTCATCGAGAAACGAATTCTTGGTCAGCAGCGTCGATGTCGCGAACGAACCCAGCACCAGCGCGGTCACCGGCAAGGTGATGTGCCAGAGATAATCCAGCACTTTCTTCGGCCAGGAAAGATCGGCGAAATTATCGGAGGTCAGTCCGCGAAACGGAAAGAGATTCCAGAACGAGCCGCCGCAAAACAGAACGACGAGCAGGACGGCGAACAGGAAGCTCGGTATCGCATAGCCGAAGATGACCACGCCCGACGTCCAGACGTCGAAACGCGAACCGTCGGAGATCGCTTTCTTGATGCCCAGCGGGATCGAGATCGCATAGGACAGGAAAGTCATCCACAGGCCGAGCGAAATCGACACCGGCAGCTTTTCCTTGATCAGGCTCAGCACCGGTTCGTCACGAAAATAGCTGCGGCCGAGATTGAACATCGCATAATCCCTGACCAGGATCGCGAAACGTTCCGGCGCCGGCTTGTCGAAACCGTATTGCTTCTCCAGTTCCTTGATGAATTTCGGGTCGAGGCCCTGCGCGCCGCGATAGCGCGAGGAAATGTCGCCGCCCGAATGGGCCATGGCGCCCGCGCCGATCTGGCCGCCGCCGCCGCCGATGCGCGACGTCGCGCCCTCGTCGAGCCCCTGCAATTGCGCGATCGCGCGCTCCACCGGGCCGCCGGGCACGAATTGCACGATGGCGAACGAGACCAGCATGATGCCGAAAATGGTCGGGATGATCAGCAGGATGCGGCGGGCGATATAAGCGAGCATCGGGCTATGGCTTCGCGCGTGGCGATGACGGTTGAGTGATTCGGTTGTTCATCCTGCCCTAGCCATAGCCGATCTGTCGGCCCTAAAGCCCAATTTTTTTGGCCTTTTCCTGATCCCACCACCAGGTGTCGGGCGCGCCGGTGCCGAGTTTGGGCTGACGCTCGGGGCGTGAAAAGGCGTCCCAATAGGCGAGCAGGGCCTGATCACGATACCACATCGGAATCCAGTAATGGGCGGCGCGGAGCACCCGGTCGAGCGCTCGCGCCGCGACATTGAGTTCGGGGCGCGATTGGGCGTTGGCGATTTTCTCGACCAAAGCGTCGACGACCGGATCGGAAACGCCGCACATATTGCGCGAGCCGGGGGTGGCGGCGGCCTTTGAGGAGAAAAAAACGCGCAGTTCCACGCCCGGCGTCGGCGCGCCGCCGAAGGCGGCGGTAATCACATCGAAGTCGAAATTTTCCGTCCGGCTCTTATATTGGGCGGCGTCGACGATGCGCGATTTGGCGTCGATGCCGAGCTTGCGCAGGTTCTGCTCGAGCGGCGTCGTGTGCGGCTGCAGCACTTCGGACGAATCGAGAAATTCTATGGCGAACGGCGCGCCGCTGGGCAGTTTGAGCACGCCGCCGTCGCGTTTGCATCCCGCCGCGCGCAACAATTCGTCGGCGCGTTTCAACATCGCGCGATCGCTACCCGAACCATCGGCATCGGGCGGCACATAGGCCTCGCCGAACACCGCTTCGGGCAGCTTGTCGCGAAACGGTTCGAGCAAGGCCAGCTCCTCGGGGCCAGGCTTGCCGGTCGCCTCCATCGCCGTGTTCTGGAAATAGGAAACCACGCGCTTGTAGGACCCGTACATGATGTTCTTGTTGGTCCATTCGAAGTCAAAGCAGAGGCCGATCGCCTCGCGCACGCGCGGGTCTTTGAACGGCTCGCGCCGCGTATTGAAATACCAGCCCTGCGAGCCGGTGGGCGCGCCGTTGTGCAGCGTCTCCTTCTTGACGCGCCCATCGCGAAAGGCCGGGAAATCATAGCCGACCGCCCAGATGCGCGAGGTAAATTCCTCGTGGTAGTTGGTCGCCCCCGCCTTGAACGCTTCGAAAGCGACCTGCCGCTCGCGATAATATTCGAAGCGCAGGCGCTCGAAATTATTGACGCCGATATTGACCGGCAATTCCTTCGCCCAATAGTCCTTTGCGAGTTCGAACTCGATGAAACGGCCCTGTTCGAACGTCTTCACTTTATAGGGGCCGGAACCGACCGGCGCGTCCATGGTCGCCGCGTCGAAGTCGCGGCTCTTCCACCAGTCCTCCGAGAAAATCGGCATGCCGACGACGATCAGATGGGCGTCGCGGCTGCGCTGCTTGATGAAGCGCACGATCGCCACATCGTCGGCCTCGACGCTGGCAGTTTCGAGTTCGCTGAGAAGCTGGGAAAAGGTCGGATGGCCCTTCTCCTTCAGAATATTCAAGGAGAAGGCGACATCCCTCGCCGTCAGCTTCGAACCGTCGTTGAAACGCGCCTCGGGGCGCAGCAGGAAGCGGTAGGTGAGCTTGTCGGGGCTGTAGCGAACCGCGCGCGCGACGAGGCCATAGACAGAATCGGGCTCATCGCCGCACGCCGCCATCAGCGTGTCGAAAGTCGCGGTCATGCCCGCCGCGCCATCGCCTTTTTTGGAAAACATATTCAGCGTATCGAACGTATCGAAATTCTGGTTGCCGCCGGTGGTGGTGATCTGCAGCGACAGCAACCCGCCTTTCGGCGCGTTCGGATTGACATAGTCGAAATTTTTGAAATCAGGGGGTAAAGCGAGATCGCCGAAGGAGGACAGGCCATGCGTCTCGATGTCGCCGTCAGCGGCGCGGGCGGCGCCCGCCGACCAAGCCCACGGCAAAGCGAGGCCGGAGGCGGCGACTTTCAAAGCCGAACGCCTTGTGATTCCTGACGCCATGGGTCTTTCTCGCAAAGTTGAAGTCCGATCTCGATTCGCGGGGATTTATACTGTTATTCTGCTTGCAGGCCAGGGTGGCCGCCAGCTCAAAATCTTTGAGTGGAACGGAATGAGGCGCATTTGTTCATTGTTTGCATGGCGGAGCGGAGCGCGAGAGGAATGCGAAGTCAAGGACGGGCCGAAGGGCCGCCGCTTCCAGCGGCGACCGCCACAGGGCGTCGAAAGACGCCCGTCTTAACAGACGGGCTATGGCGGTCGTCCTTGAGTTCGCATTCCTCTCGCGCAAAATCGCCTCCATGCAACCCATGAATGGCTGTCGCCGCGGACGGCGTTGCTCGCGCGCGGGTCTGAGCCCGGCGGATACGCCAATTGGAGCGTTGAAGGCATGAATGAGGCTTTTTTCAAATCGCCGCGCGGGTCCTTTGGCTTCGGCTTCGCCGTCAATCCGCTCGACCGGGTTTCCGAAAAGCGCGAGGACGAGGCGTTCCTCGCCGCCCAGCGCGCCCGGACGGACGCGCGCGCTCTAGTGCTCTGCCGCGACACGCCGATCATTCGCAAACGCCCCGAAGGTCTCGATCCGCTGTTCCCGCTGAGCGATATCGACAGCTTCGGCGCGACGCGCCAGAGCGCACTGCTCGGCCTGCTGCCCGGCGGCGCGCCGGTTTTCGCGGTTCTCCTGGAGGACAAAGCGGTCGAATTGCGTTCCGATTCCAGCGACGGCTTTCTCGACCGTCGGGTGATGGTCGTGCCCGGGCGCGCCGACCTCGCGCTGATCGACATGCGCTCGATCGCCGTGCAGGGCCTGCTGGCGCCCGACCTGATCGGCATGTTCGGCCAGGCCAAGGCGCTGATGCATTGGCATATGCGCCACAGCCATTGCGCCAATTGTGGCGCGGTGACGCGCGTGGCGGCGTCGGGTTGGCGGCGCGAATGCGACGTCTGCAAGGCGCAGCATTTTCCCCGCACCGATCCGGTCGTCATCATGCTGGCGGTGGACGGCGACAATTGCCTGCTCGGGCGCCAGGCGCGTTTCCCCAAGGCGATGTATTCGTGCCTGGCCGGCTTTCTCGAATCGGGCGAGACGATCGAGGATGCAGTGCGCCGCGAAATCCTCGAGGAAGCGGGAATCCGCTGCGGCCCCGTCGCCTATCTCGCCTCGCAACCCTGGCCATTCCCGGCCTCCCTGATGATCGGTTGCATCGCCGAGGCGACGACGCGCGAACTCCATATCGACGGCGTCGAACTCGAGGATGCCCGCTGGTTCTCGCGCGACGAAGCGGCGTCCATGCTGCAAGGGCGCCATCCCGGCAAACTGCAGGCGCCGCATCCGATGGCGATCGCGCATCATATCTTGCGGGCCTGGGTGGAGGGATAGGGCTCCGCGCCGTCACTGCGAGGCGCAGCGAGGAGGCAATCCAGACTGGGCTGCAAACGCGATCTTATGCGACGTCGCGGTTGGCGCGTTCGGCCATCCTTACTGCGCCTTAGAGCGTTTTGCATCTGAGTTGACGCAGAAGCGCGCCGCCTCGCTTGGCGATAAGCCTTCATTGATCTCTTGGCGGCCATTTTGCGCGGAAGGATATCGAACTCAAGGGCGACCCCAAAGGGGTCGTCGCCGAAGGCGATGCGCTTCGCGCACCCTTGACTTCGATATCCTTCCGCGCCTCGCTCCGCCCAAGAAATCAATGGAGGAATCCGATTTCAACCCTATTGAGCGTTCACCGTCCCGGCGCCAAATGATTCCACGTAACGCCAGCGCGCTCTAATCGGCCCACCGTAGTTCCAACGACGCCTTGGCCGAAGTAATCCCATTCTTCTTGAGACTCAATTCAAACGGTCATTCGCCCGACCTCGCAATGACGGCAAAGCGCCGCTACCCCGCGATTGCGCTCTTCTGCATCGCCACCAGTTGCGTGACGCCGCCGCGCGCCAGCGCCAGCAGCTCAAGCAATTGCGCCTCGCTGAACGGCGCGCCTTCCGCCGTGCCCTGCACTTCGACGAGGCCGCCTGAGCCCGTCATGACGAAATTGGCGTCGGTCTCGGCGGTCGAATCCTCGGCATAGTCGAGATCGAGCGCCGCCTCGCCTTTGACGATGCCGCAGGAAATCGCCGCGACATGGTCGCGCATCGGATTGTCGCGCAGGATCGAGCGCTGCGTCATCCATTTCAGGCAATCGTTGAGAGCGATCCAGGCGCCGGTTATCGCCGCCGTGCGCGTGCCGCCATCGGCCTGGATGACGTCGCAATCCAGCGTGATCTGGCGCTCGCCGAGGCGCGGCAGGTCGACGACGGCGCGCAGCGACCGGCCAATCAGGCGCTGGATCTCCTGGGTGCGCCCCGAGACCTTGCCGGCGGTCGATTCGCGGCGCGTGCGCGTCGTGGTGGCGCGCGGCAGCATCGCATATTCGGCCGTCACCCAGCCGCGGCCCTGGCCGCGCAGCCATGGCGGCGGCTTGTCCTCCAGCGAGGCGGCGCAGAGCACATGGGTCTCGCCGAACCGCACCAGGCACGAGCCTTCCGCATATCGCGCCACGCCGCGCTCGAAAGTGACCTTGCGCAATTCATCGGGCGCGCGATTGGAAGGACGCATCGGGGTTTCCTTGAATGATTTGGGGTGCATCTAGCGCTGTGCGGGCGCTGAGGCAATGGCAGATGGGGAGCAGAGGATTGCGCCGCCCCTCATCCGGCGCTTCGCGCCACCTTCTCCCCGTAAACGCGGGGCGAGGGGTGCGCGTTCCCTTCGCCCCGCGTTTGCGGGGAGAAGGTGGCATGCGAAGCATGACGGATGAGGGGCAGCGCGACGTCAGCCACTTAATCCGCCACCGGCGCGGTATAGTTCAGCGCGAGGCGGCCGCCGTCGGGGTAGATGGTCTGGCCGGTGATGTAGGAGGCGTCGTCGCTGGCCAGGAACGAGGCGACCGAGGCGACTTCCTCGGGTTCGCCGGCGCGGCCGAGCGGCGTGCGCGCGAGAATCTTGCGCCGCCCGGCGTCGTCGCCGAGCACGGCTTTCTTGGCGAGTTCGGTCAGGATAGTGCCCGGCCCGATCGCCACGACGCGGATCTTGTGAGCGGCAAGCTCGATCGCCGCCACTTTGGTCAATTGGTTGATGCCGCCCTTGGAGCAGGCGTAGGCGGCGAGGCCGGGAATGGCGAGCAGCGCATTGACCGAGGACATGTTGATGATGACGCCGCCGCGGCCGGCCGCCACCATCTGGCGCGCCGCGAGCTGGGTGCCGATGAAGGCGGAGCGCAGATTGGTCGCCAGCACCTTGTCGAATATTTCGTCGGTCATTTCGAGGATCGAGGCGGTCAGCGCGACCCCGGCATTATTGAGCATGATATCGAGCCGGCCGAATTCGTCGACCGCGCGATTGACCAAAGCGTCGATGGCGGCGCGTTCGGTGACATCGGTCGCCACGAAAATCGCGCGCGCGCCTTCCTCGCGCAATTTTTTGGCGGCCGCTTCGCCCAGTTCAGCGTTGATGTCGGCGAGCGCCACCGCCGCGCCGTCGGCGGCGAGGCGCTTGGCGCAGGCAAAGCCGATGCCATTGGCCGCGCCCGTCACAATCGCGCATTTGCCGGCTAGTCGCGTCATTGACATTTGTCCTCTTGTTCAAGTGGAGCGACATCGGGGTCGTGATTTCCCGATGGCCGCCGCCAAGTGACGAACTATACCGCGCCGATAGCGGATTTGGGGGAAAAGTCGCGCCGCCCCTCGGCCGCGCCCCCTTTTGCCGATCGACGTTTCTTTGATAGCATCAAACCGGAGCCACGATCTCTCAAGGAATCGCTGATGCTGGAATTGCGCCCGGGCTGCGAATGTTGCGATCGCGATTTGCCGCCGGCAAGCCCGGACGCGCGCATCTGCTCTTTCGAATGCACATTCTGCGCCGCTTGCGCCGAAACCGTTCTGAGGGGTGTCTGCCCCAATTGCGGCGGCAATCTCGTCGCGCGGCCCATCCGGCCCGCCGCGATGTTGGCGCGCCATCCCGCCTCGACCAAACGCATCGTCAAGAAGGACGGCTGTCCTTCGCAGGCGGCCTAGCCGATGCAACCTTGGAAGGTTGAGCGTGTGGCGCCGACGGCCGCTATAAATCTCGATCAGAAACTGGCGACCTTCGCCGATCGCTGGGCGCCGAAAATCGTCGAGACCTTCAACGGCCATGACGTCATGGTGGTGAAGGTCAAAGGTGAGTTCGTCTGGCATTCGCATGCCGACACCGACGACTTTTTTCTCGTGCTGAAAGGGCGCCTGATCATTCAACTCAGGGACAGGGACGTTCAGTTGAATCCTGGCGAGCTCTATGTCGTGCCCAGAGGCGTCGAACATTGCCCGGTGGCGCTGGAGGAGACGCATCTTCTGCTCATCGAGCCGCATGGCGAGCCGAACACCGGCGATCCCGCGACCGCCGCGACGAAGGAGGCGATCTAGTGGCGGGCCGCGGAGAGTCACGGCGCCCGTTTTCCGGCGACGGCCGATAGATGGCTGAATCTTTCGACATCGTCATCGGCGGCGGCGCCGTGATGGGCTCCTCGATCGCCTATCACCTCGCCGCCCATCCGGGCTTTGCCGGCCGCATCCTCGTCATCGACCGGGACATGACCTATCGGCAGGCGGCGAGTTCGCTTTCGCTGAGTTCGATACGCCAGCAGTTCTCCAGCCCGATCAATATCCGCATCGGCCTTTATGGCGTCGCCTTCCTGCGCCGGGCGTCCGACATGCTCGCTGTCGACGGCGATGCGCCTGCCCTCACCCTCGTCGAGAACGGCTATCTCTATCTCGCCAGCGAGGCGGGCGCGCCGACCCTGGCGGCCAATCATGCGACGCAGCTCGAGGAGGGCGCCGACATTCTCTTGCTCGGCGCCGACGCCCTGAAGGCGCGCTTTCCGTTCCTCAATCCGGATGGCGTGGCCGCCGCCGCCTGGGGCCGTTCGGGCGAGGGCTGGTTCGACGGCTATATGTTGATGCAGGCGTTCCGCCGCAAAGCGCGCGCGCTCGGCGTCGTCTACCAGGAGGGCGAAATCGCTTCGGTGGAGCGCGAGGGCGCCCGCGTCGTGGCGGTGCGGCTGGCGAACGGCGAGCACATCGCCTGCGGCGCTTTCGTCAACGCCGCGGGCGCTTCAGGCGCCGCGCGCCTCGCCAGCCAGATGGGCTTCGACATTCCCGTCCATTCGCGCAAGCGCTGCGTCTTCCTGTTCAGCGCCAGGGAGCGCATCGCGCATTGCCCGCTGATCATCGACACCAGCGGCGCCTATGTGCGCACCGAGGGCGAATCCTATATTTGCGGAATATCGCCGCCCGAGGCCGAAGATCCTGACAGCGACGATTTCGACGTCATATGGGCGCAGTTCGAGGACATCATCTGGCCGGCGCTCGCCCATCGCATTCCGGCCTTCGAGAACATCCGTCCCGGCCGCGCCTGGGCGGGCCACTACGACCTCAACATATTCGATCACAACGCCATCGTCGGGCCGGCGCCTGGTCTCGACAACGCCTATCTCGCCGCCGGATTTTCCGGCCATGGCATCCAGCAATCGCCGGCGGTCGGCCGGGGCCTCGCCGAGCTGATGGTGGAAGGGCGTTATGCGACGCTGGACCTCGGCGCTTTCGCCTTTGAGCGCATCGCCGCGGGACGCCCGCTGATCGAGCGCAACGTCATATAGCGGCCGAATGTCGCGTCGCTTTCAATCAGAGCGACGATATCAGTCCGACCATACGGTCCCGCATCGCGCCGACCGGCCATAACAGGCGATCCGTCAGGGAATGGGCGCCCCTGTCCTCGCTGGGCGCCGGCGTGGAGAGCGCCGCCGCCTCCAATGTCGGGCCCCCCGGATGCGTCGCCGGCCGGCGCGGCGGGGCCGGCGCGAGCGCCGCCACACGCTGGCAAGGCGGAACAGCGCAGCTGTGTCGGGCTGCGGGATTGGGCGCCTTGGCCGGTGTGGTCGTTGGCGCCGAGACTTGCCGAATGGCTGACGGATCCAAAGCCTTCGATGCATTCACGACAGGCGGCCGATCAGACGCGCTCACGACGGTCGTCCGATCGAGAGCGACCGACTTGACGAGAATCGGCCTGTCGAAAGCCTCCCCGGCGGACGCATGAGGAGGGGCCGATCGCGACACGACGCTCACGGCGCCCATCGCCACGACGCAGGCCAATGCCGCGAGCGCGGCCTGTCGTCGCAATCCAGCAATCGCGCTCCGCATGAAATCTCCCCCGTCCGACCGGCGCCCAAGCGCCGGACCCCATTTGCAACGGGCTTTTGCGTCGGGATTGAGACTGCGGCGTGGAACTTATGCGGCCGAAGAAAATCAGAAAAAGGCAGGACTATGCGCTTGCGAGCCCCGCCGCCTGCAACGCGCGGCGGCCACCCATCGCGCGGCGCTGGCCGGCTTTTTGCTTAGGTCCGCGCAGAGCGCTCTTGCTTCGTCCAATGATGCGCTGCAACATAGAGCTGGTGCTTGTCGCCTTGAATGGCGCGCCGAAGGGGTTTGCTTCATGTCAAATGTCGCCGTCCAAGCGCACGAGACGCGTTCCCAGACGCCGGAGATTCAGGAAGATGAAAAGGACATTCCTCTCCGCAACGACATTCGCCTGCTCGGGCGCATCCTTGGCGATACCGTGCGCGAGCAAGAGGGCGCCGCGGTATTCGAGATCGTCGAGCGCATCCGCCAGTCTTCCATTCGCTTCCATCGCGACAATGAAATCGGCGCACGGCGCGAATTGGAGGCGATCCTCGACAGTCTGACGGCCGACCAGACTTTGGCGATCGTGCGCTCCTTCAGTTATTTCTCGCATCTGGCCAATATCGCCGAGGACCAGCATCACATCCGGCGCAACCGCGCCCATGTCATGGCGGGCTCGGCGCCGCGCGTCGGCACGATGGCGAACGCTCTGAGGCGCGCGCGCGAAGCGGGCATCGACGCCAAATCGTTACGCGCCTTCTTCGACCGCGCTTTGGTCAGTCCGGTCCTCACCGCCCATCCGACCGAAGTGCGCCGCAAGAGCACGCTGACGCGCGAATTGGAGATCGCTGAAATCATCGACGATCGTCAACGGATGCAGGGCAATGCGCAGGAGCTCGAAGACAGCGAGGAGAGGCTGCGCCGCGCCGTGCTCACACTGTGGCGCACCAATATGCTGCGCCAGACCAAGCTCAAGGTTCTCGATGAAGTCGCCAACGGCCTGTCCTATTACGATTATACATTTTTCCGGGAATTGCCGCGCATCTATGGGGCGCTGGAGGACGAGTTGGCGAGCCAGACGCCGCCGGTCAAGGACAAGGGTCTCGCCTCTTTTCTGAAAGTCGGCTCGTGGATCGGCGGCGACCGGGACGGCAATCCGTTCGTGACCGCCGAAGTGCTGCGCGAGACGATGCGTCTGCAGAGCGCGAGCGCCTTGCGCCACTATCTCGATGAATTGCACGAACTCGGCGCCGAACTGTCGGTCAGCGGCACTTTGATGCGCGTCAGTCCGGCCTTGAACGAATTGGCCGATCGCTCGACCGATCGCTCCACCCATCGTGGCGACGAGCCTTATCGACGGGCGATTGGCGGCATCTATTCGCGCCTGGCGGCGACGGCGCGGGATCTCGACCAGGTCGTCTCCTCCCGTCGGCCGCTATCCGAGGCGCCGCCCTATCGCACGGCGGCCGACCTCGCCGCCGATCTCGATGTCATCGTTTCCTCGCTTGAAGAGAATGGCGGGGCCATTCTGGCGCGCGGGCGGCTGCGCTCGTTACGCCGCGCCGTCGATTGCTTCGGCTTTCATCTGGCGCCCCTGGACCTCAGGCAGAATTCGGACGTGCATGAACGTACCGTCGCCGAATTGTTCGCGGCGGCGATTCCTGGCGTCGAATATCTGAAGCTCGATGAGGAGGCGCGGATCGCTTTGCTGCTCGGCGAATTGCGCGCGCCGCGCCCGCTGGTCTCGCCCTTTTTCGAGTACAGCGAGGAAGCGCAGGGCGAGCTCGCCGTCTTCCGCACCGCAGCCTGGATTCACAAGACTTACGGCCCGGCCGCGATCCGCACCAGCATCATCTCGAAGGCGCAGGGCGTCTCCGACATGCTGGAACTGGCGCTGCTGCTCAAGGAAGTCGGCCTCGTCGGCGCGGACGGGCGATGCGCGCTCAATCTGGTCCCGCTGTTCGAGACGATCGAGGATCTCAGAGCCTGCGTCGCGGTGATGGACCGCCTGCTGGCGATTCCCGAATATCGCCGTCTGGTCGACAACCAGGGCGGCGAGCAGGAAGTGATGCTTGGCTATTCCGACAGCAACAAGGATGGCGGCTTCGTCACCTCGGGATGGGAGCTCTATAAATCGGAGATCGGCCTGATCGAGGTTTTCAAGCGGCATGGCGTGCGCATCCGGCTGTTTCACGGCCGCGGCGGATCGGTCGGCCGCGGCGGCGGCCCCAGCTATGACGCGATCCTCGCCCAGCCCGGCGGCGCCGTGCAGGGCCAGATCCGCATCACCGAACAGGGCGAAATCATTTCGAGCAAATATTCCAATCCGGAAGTCGGGCGGCGCAATCTGGAAATTCTCGCTTCCGCCACGCTCGAGGCGAGCCTGCTGCAGGAGAAGGTCGCCGCGCCCGATCCATCCTATCTCAGCGCGATGGAGAGCCTGTCGCAAAGCGCCTATCGGGCTTATCGCGGCCTTGTCTACGACACCGAGGGCTTCGAGCGCTATTTCTGGGCCTCGACGGTGATCACCGAAATCGCCACGCTCAATATCGGCTCGCGTCCCGCCTCCCGCAAAAAAACCACCGCGATCGAGGATTTGCGGGCAATCCCCTGGGTGTTCTCCTGGGCGCAGTGCCGGCTGATGCTGCCGGGCTGGTATGGCTTCGGATCGGCGGTCAAGGAATTCATCGCTGCCGATCCGAAGAGCGGGCTCGCGCGGCTCCAGGACATGCACCGACAATGGCCGTTCTTCCGCACGCTTCTCTCCAACATGGACATGGTGATGGCCAAGAGCAGTCTCGCCATCGCCTCGCGCTATGCCGCGCTAGTGCCCGATGTCGCGCTTCGCGAAGCGATTTTCTCGCAGATCAGCCGGGAATGGCGGGACTCGATCGACGCTTTGCTTGATATCATGGGGCAGAAAGAGCTTTTGCAGAACAATCCTTTGCTCGATCGCTCCATCCGCAACCGCTTCCCCTACCTTGATCCGCTCAACCACGTTCAGGTCGAGCTCTTGAAGCTGCATCGCGCCCATGCCGGCAATGAGAAGGTGCTGACCGGCATCCAATTGACGATCAATGGGATTTCCGCGGGTCTGCGCAATAGCGGTTAGCGTCGTTTGCCGGGCCTCTTTCCCTTGGGATTACCGATTTGTAATGGCTCGCGGCCGGGCGCTCACTTGCGCGCGCGCGTGCGCCGGACCATATTAGCGCGGTGCGCGGCGCGCCGACCAAGTCGGCGTGCGCTGGCGCGCGAGCAAACTAAAGAGGGTTTCGATGTCCGACTATGACCGCACAGCAAACGCTCGTTACGGCGCCGGCGTTGCCCGGTCCGGCGTGGGCGCGATCGATCAGGGCCTGCGCGCCTACATGATCGGCGTATATAATTATATGACTCTCGGCCTGGGAATCACGGGTCTCGTCGCGCTCGGCGCATTCAAGCTTGGCGTCGTCGAATCTGCCGGCGGCCAACTTCTCCTGAACGATTTCGGTCGGGCGATTTACGTATCGCCCTTGCATTGGGTGATCGTGCTGGCGCCGCTCGCCGTGGTGTTTTTCATTTCGGCGCGCATCAATGCGATCAGCGCGGCGACCGCGCGCAATGCGTTCTTCGTATTCTCGGCGCTTATCGGGCTGTCGCTATCGGCCTTGCTTATTCGCTATACCGGCGTTTCGATCGGCCGCGTATTCTTTGAGACGGCGGCGGCTTTCGGCGCCCTCAGCCTCTATGGCTACACCACCAAGCGCGATCTCTCGGCGATGGGCTCCTTCCTGGTGATGGGTCTGTTCGGCCTGGTCATCGCCGGCCTCGTCAACATCTTCCTGCAGAGCACCGGTCTTCAATGGGCGCTCTCGATCCTTTGCATCGGCGTGTTCGCGGGCCTCACCGCCTGGGATACCCAGTCGATCAAGGCGCAGTATTATGCCGGCGACGGCTATGAAATGGCGCAGAAGAAGTCGGTGTTCGGCGCTCTCCGCCTCTATCTCGACTTCATCAATATCTTCACCGCGCTGCTGCAGCTCACCGGCGACCGGCGGTAACGTTCCGACAAACTCCGCCCCGGTTCGAGAAATCGAACCGGGGCTTTTATTTGCCTTCGCCCCGTCAGGCTTCGCCGAGGCCCAGCACGTCGGCCATCGAATAAAGTCCGGCCTTGCGTCCATGCGCCCAAAGCGCGGCCTTCACGGCGCCCCGTGCGAAAACAGCCCGATCTTCCGCATGATGGGTGAGTTCGATGCGCTCGCCCTCGCCGGCGAATATCACGGCATGGTTGCCGGCGACGGTGCCGCCGCGCAGCGAGGCGAAGCCAATGTCGCCCGGCCGGCGGGCGCCGGTATGGCCGTCGCGCACGCGTGTCGAATGCTCGTTCAGGTCAATCCCACGCCCCTCGGCCGCGGCTTCGCCCAGCAACAAAGCCGTGCCGGACGGCGCGTCGACTTTCATGCGATGGTGCATTTCGACAATTTCGATATCGAAATCCTCGCCCAGCGCCCGGGCCGCGCGGCGAGTCAAAGCGGCGAGAAGGTTGACGCCGAGACTCATATTCCCCGATCGCACGATCGCCGCGTGCCGCGCCGCCGCGCGAATCTTCGTCAGAT
Organism: Roseiarcus sp.; assembly: GCA_036513315.1. Classification (GTDB taxonomy): domain Bacteria; phylum Pseudomonadota; class Alphaproteobacteria; order Rhizobiales; family Beijerinckiaceae; genus Roseiarcus. The sequence continues at coordinate 73,793 of DATBZF010000033.1, read as the reverse complement.
CATCCGCCGTCAGACCCGTCGTGCCGATGATATGAGCGATGCGCGCCTGGGCCGCCAGCGCGGCGAATTCGAGCGTCGCGGCCGGCGCTGAAAAATCCAGGATGCCGTCGGCGTTGAGAATAGCGACGAGCGGATCGACCGAGATCGCCACATCAGCCTTGCCACAGCCAGCGAGCAGCCCCGCATCGTCCCCCAGGGCGCTCGAACCTTCGCGCTCCAGGGCGGCCGAAAGCACCGCGCCGGGCGTCTCTTGGATCGTCTTGATCAGCATTCGGCCCATGCGCCCGGCGGCGCCTGTGACGACGAGCCGCATGTCGGCCATCTCTATCCCCTTGTTGACTTGAGTCCGTTAGAGAGTTTGCATCCGAGGTGACACGGAAGCGCACCGCTTCGCTTGGCGACAAGCCTTCATTGATCTCTTGGCGGCCATTTTGCGCGGAAGGAGATCGAACTCAAGGACGATCGCAAAGCGATCGCCGCCATTGCTGACAAGTTTACGCCGTCAGCAAGCTGACTGCTATGGGCGGCAAAAGCTACGCTTTTGTCCTTCAATCTCCTTCTGCGCCCTCGCTCCGCCCAAGAAATCGATGATGGAATCCGATCTCAATTGCCTCGAGCGCTCTCCGTCCGGGCGGCAAATGACTCCCCTGACGTCAGCATACTCTCAACCCGGCTGTGGACCATCGTAGCCCTCAACGACCACAACATCGCAGACGCTCGCCGCGTCCCGCAAGACGATAGCGCGGCGATATTCCTCCGACTCGTAAGCGGCGAGCGCCGTCGCGTAATCCTTGAACTCGAGCACAACATGGCGCGGATGCAAGGCGCCGCCTTTGACTTCGCCGCGTCCGGCGCGGACGAGGAAGCGCCCGCCGAACTTGGCGAAGGCGATCGCATTGGCGGCGAGATAGGCTTTGTAAGCCTCCGGGTCGGTTACATCGACATGGGCGATCCAATAGCCTTTGGCCATTGTCAAACCCCCTCGACCAGCACGAACTCGGTCGTCGCCGCCCCGGCCCGCTTGGCTTTGGCGGCCTGATAGTCCACCGAAAAATAATAGGCCCGCGCCGCGTCATAGCTCTCGAACTCGATAACGACGTTGCGCGCGCGCGCCTGGCCTTCCAGCGCCTCATGGCGGCCGCCGCGCGCCAGCGTCCTGCCGCCATGCTTCTTGATCGCTTCGGTCGCGGCGGCGGCATAGAGCGCGTAAGCGTCCGGATTGGTGACGTCGACGCGCGCGATAATGTAGCCTTTGGGCATGGAGAGCTCCGGAGTGAAGTTTGGCGAAAAAGATTGTTGCAATGCGCTACCTTAGCGCTTCTGCGATCTCGGCCGCAATTGTTTGCGCGGCGGCGCGCGGGTCGCTGGCCTGCGTGACCGGCCGGCCGACGACCAGATAATCCGCGCCATCCCTGATCGCCTGCGCTGGCGTGGCGACGCGCTTCTGGTCGCCAGTCTCGGCGCCGGCGGGGCGGATGCCCGGGATGACGAGAAAGAGATCGTCGCCCAGACGCGCGCGCAGCATCGCCGTCTCCGCCGCGCTGGCGATGAGGCCGTCGAAATGGGCGTCGCGCGCCTGCGCGCCCCGCTTGGCGACGAGGGCGCCGACCCCATAGGCGTATCCAGCGTCCTTCAGATCGGCATCGTCGCAGGACGTCAGCACGGTCACCCCCAGCAGCTTCAGACTCGAGCCTTCACGGCCCGCCACCGCCGCGCGCATGGTCTGGGGATAGGCGTGGATGGTGAGAAATGTCGCGCCAAGACGTGCGACCTGGGCGACCGCGCGCTCGACGGTATTGGGGATGTCGTGCAGCTTGAGATCGAGGAAGACCTGTTTGCCCGAGGCGGCGAGCCGCGTGACAAACGACATTCCGCCGCCATAAGCGAGCTCCATGCCGACTTTGTAAAAGCTGACGCCGTCGCCGAGTTGATCGACCAGCTTCTGGGCCTGCGCGACATCGGGCATATCGAGGGCGACAATCAGCCGATCGCGCGCAGGAATGTTCTTGTGCATGATTTCTCCAGGCGGGTCGGGCGCTCAATCCCGAGGGGCGCGGTCACGAAAAATATCGAGAGGCTTGCGGCGCCGGACCTCTTCGATCACGTCCTTGGCGCGGGCGCGCACCTTCGCGCCAAGCTTGACCCTTCTGGCGCGCAACAGGCGCCCGGCCGCCTCGGCTTTGCCGGTCCATTGTTCGCCCATCCGGTCCGCACCTTCGCACAATCTTGAAAAGAGCGGCGCCGGGGCGCGCGCGTTAGGGTCGACGCGATAGGTCCATACCCGCGCCGGCGGCAGATTGAGCCAGATGGGCGCCGTCGCATGGGCGGAAAAACGACCGGCGCTGGCGGGGCGGGGAATCGGCGAAGCCACGCCATAAGTGAACTGGACGAAAACGCCGCCCGGCGCCATCAGGGCGAATGCGTCTTCGATCAGGGCGGTGCGCCGCATCGGCGGCTGATTGAGAAGCGGCAGGCTAGAGACGATCGCGCGGATCGGGCGATTGGCGAGATCGGCGAGTGTGCGGCGCAGCGCATAGGCGTCGCCCTGCCGCACGTTGACGCCCGGAAATCGCTGGCTGAGCAGACGGCAAAAGGTCGCTTCATATTCGACCAGTACCAGTTGCTCGGGTGGGACGCCTTGCTCGATCAGCGCCCGCGTCACCGGTCCGGTGCCGGGACCCAGCTCAACAACCAGCCCCTCGCCGGACGCGCCGACCGCTCGCGCCATTGCCCGCGCGAGAGAACGCCCGGACGGAGAAACCGCTCCAGTCAGTCGCGGGCTTTCGAATAAGGTCTTGAGAAAGCGGACTTCATCGCCGAGCGAACGTTCGGAGCGCTGGCGCAAATGCGCCTTGGACATATCGATGCGTTTCTTCAGCGAATGAACCAAACGCCGCTCCCGCTTGCCGAAACCGCCATTCTCCCCGATTGACCGCCGTTGAAGGCCGGCGGGGGCGGCCTCATTGGCCGCTCAGTCCCTCGAAGAATTCTTTCATCTTGGAAAAGAAGCCTGCGCTCTCCGGGTGGGTCTTGTGCGAGGATTCGGCGTCGAATTCAGCGAGCAATTCGCGCTGGCGACGCGTCAGATTCTGCGGCGTCTCAACGTTGACCTGAATATAAAGATCGCCGAAATCCCGCGAGCGCAAGGCCGGCATGCCTTTGCCGCGGATGCGCAACTGGCGCCCCGATTGGGCGCCTTCCGGCACACGCACCTTGGCGTCGCCGCCGTCAACCGCGCGTACCGAGAACTCGCCGCCCAGCGCCGCCTGAACCATCGAGATCGGCACGCGGCAATAGAGATCGGCGCCATCGCGCTGGAAGAACGGGTGGGGTTTGATTGAGAGAAAGATATAGAGATCGCCGGTCGATCCGCCGCGCTGACCCGCTTCGCCCTCGCCGGTCAGGCGGATGCGGGTGCCGTCCTCGACGCCGGCCGGCACATTGACCGAAAGCGTTCGCTCGCGCGTGACCCGACCTGAGCCCGCGCAGCGGTCGCAAGGATTGTCGATCGTCTGTCCGCGCCCCTGGCAGGTCGGACATGTGCGCTCGATAGCGAAAAAACCCTGCTGGGCGCGAACCCGGCCATGGCCCGCGCAGGTCTTGCACACATGCGGCTTCGAGCCCGCCTTGGCCCCCGAGCCGGCGCAGGTCTCGCAGGCGATCGCCGTCGGCAGTTTGATCGTCGCATTCTTGCCGTGATAGGCCTCTTCGAGCGTGATCTCGAGATTGTAGCGTAGGTCCGCGCCGCGTTCCTTGCCTGAAGCATTGCGCCCGCCGCCGCCGCGCCTGCCCATCATGTCGCCAAACAGATCGTCGAATATATCCGCCATCGACGAGGCGAAGCCATCGCCCATGCCAGCGCCGTTCTGCTCAAAAGCGGCATGACCGTAGCGATCATAAGCGGCGCGCTTATTGGCGTCGGACAGCGCCTGATAGGCCTCGTTCAATTCCTTGAAGCGCGCCTCGGCTTGATGGTCGCCAGGATGGCGATCCGGGTGGCACTGCATCGCCGCTTTGCGGAAGGCGGCTTTGAGTTCCGCCTCAGTGGCGGTTTTGGCGACGCCCAAGGTCTCGTAGAAGTCGCGTTTGGCCACGTCAGCGTCAGTCCGATTCGTCATTGAGCCATTCGATCAATCTGGCGAAGCGCCCGATTCCCGCGCCCGCTTCGATCCCTTCAATCCATCGCAGATCACGGCCCAGGTGAAAAGACCGAAGTTACGATTGCTTTGCGAAGATAGGCGCCGCCTCTTTCGAAGCGATTAACCCATCTTCGCATATTTCCCCGTCGCCGGGGCGCGCCGCCCGCCTACGTTAGAATTCGTCCGAACGGAGCCAAGCGCCCTAACGCGGCCCCGACCTTCTCAGGCCGATTTCTTCTTGTCGTCGTCCACTTCTTTGAATTCGGCGTCGATGACATCGTCCTTGGCTTGTCCATCGGCCCCCTCGGCCGCGCCGGGACCGGCGGCCTGCTGGGCCTTGTACATCGCCTCGCCGAGCTTCATCTGCGCCTGCATCAGATCGTTGGTCTTGGCCTTGATCGCTTCGACGTCTTCGCCCTCGAGCGAGGTTTTCAGCGCGGCCACGGCGCTTTCGATCGCGCTCTTGTCGGCCTCGGAAACCTTGTCGCCATATTCCTTCAGCGATTTATCCGAATCATGGATCAAGGATTCGGCGTGATTTTTGACATCGATCAATTCGCGCCGCTTCTTGTCGTCGGCCGCGTGCAACTCGGCGTCCTTCACCATCTTGTTGATGTCGGCCTCGGAGAGGCCGCCCGAGGCCTGGATGCGGATCTGCTGTTCCTTGTTGGTCGCCTTGTCCTTCGCAGTGACATTGACGATGCCGTTGGCGTCGATGTCGAATGTGACCTCGACCTGCGGCACGCCGCGGGGGGCGGAAGGCAGGCCGACCAGATCGAACTGACCGAGCAGCTTGTTGTCGGCCGCCATTTCACGTTCGCCCTGGAAGACGCGGATGGTCACGGCGGTCTGATTGTCCTCGGCCGTCGAGAAGACCTGGCTCTTCTTGGTCGGGATCGTGGTGTTGCGGTCGATCAGGCGCGTGAACACGCCGCCGAGCGTCTCGATGCCGAGGGAAAGCGGGGTCACGTCGAGCAGCAGCACATCCTTGACGTCGCCCTGCAGGACGCCGGCCTGGATCGCCGCGCCGATGGCGACGACTTCATCCGGGTTGACCCCCTTGTGCGGCTCCTTGCCGAAGAATTGTTTGACGATCTCCTGCACCTTGGGCATGCGCGTCATGCCGCCGACCAGAACAACCTCGTCGATCTGACCAGCCGACAGGCCGGCGTCTTTCAGAGCCTTGCGGCAGGGCTCGACGGTCTTCTGCACGAGATCGTCGACCAGAGCCTCGAATTTGGCGCGGGTCAGCTTCAAGGTCAGGTGCTTGGGACCGGTGGCGTCGGCAGTGATATAGGGCAGGTTGATCTCGGTCTGGGTCGCCGAAGACAGCTCGATCTTGGCCTTTTCAGCCGCCTCTTTCAGGCGCTGCAAGGCGAGCTTGTCCTTGGTCAGGTCGATGCCCTGTTCCTTCTTGAATTCACCCGCCAGATATTCGACGAGCCGCATATCGAAATCCTCGCCGCCGAGGAACGTGTCGCCGTTGGTCGATTTGACCTCGAACACGCCGTCGCCGATCTCGAGGATCGAAACGTCGAATGTGCCGCCGCCAAGGTCATAGACCGCGATCGTGCCGGCCTTGCGCTTGTCGAGGCCATAGGCGAGTGCGGCGGCCGTCGGCTCGTTGATGATGCGCAGAACTTCCAGGCCGGCGATCTTGCCGGCGTCCTTGGTCGCCTGACGCTGGGCGTCATTGAAATAGGCGGGGACGGTGATGACCGCCTGCGTCACCGGCGAGCCCAGATGAGCCTCCGCCGTCTCCTTCATCTTCTGCAGGATGAAGGCCGAAATCTGCGAGGGCGAATATTGCTTGCCATCCGCCGTCACCCAGGCGTCGGCGTTGGGGGATTTGATGATCTTGTAGGGGACCAGCCCCATGTCCTTCTTGGTCATCGGATCGTCGAACGGGCGACCGATCAGGCGCTTGATCGCAAAGAAGGTCCGCTCCGGATTGGTGACGCCCTGCCGTTTGGCCGGTTGGCCGACAAGACGCTCGCCATCGTCGGTGAATGCGACGATCGAGGGCGTGGTGCGGGCGCCCTCCGAATTTTCAATGACTTTGGGCGTCGACCCTTCCATGACGGCGACGCATGAATTGGTGGTGCCAAGATCAATGCCGATTACTTTAGCCATTCCTCTATCCTCACTATTTCGCGAGACCGCGAGGCCCCGAAGCGGCCCGGCTCTGAACGGCGCCGGATTTGGCCAAATTTGGCCGCATCCTCACCGTCCGGTCCCCGATGAACTGTTCCAAATTCCCGCAGACTCGATTCTTAAAAAGACCCCGTCCCAAGAATCGCCGCAGGGTTGGCCGGTATATAAGAGGGGCTTAGGCGGGGCGCAAGGCGGGCGCAGGCCCCTTGCGAGTCGAACGCGCCCCGGCGCGCCGGAGTTTCAGCGCCCACCTCTTGCCTGGTCCAGGTGAGCGGAAAACTCTACCCCTTCCGGCCGGTCGAATGCGACTTCCACTTTTCGCCAAGCCCCATTATGGATCAGGCATGAAACGTTACTTGGCAGCATCGGCCCTGTGCATGATTGTCGCCGCCGCGCCGGCATTGGCCCAGCTTGCTCTGCCGAGCTCTGTGACGCCCAATCCGACAGGAACCGCGGCAAAGGTTTCAAATCCGAAGAAGACCCCCAGGGCCGCGGCGGCCTTTGCGCCGCCGGGCGTCGAGACTGTGGTCGGGCGACCCTTGTCGCTCAATGGCGCCAATGGCGTCCTGCAGCTATCGGGCGCCGCGGACGCTTTGAAGATCGATCGGCTGACATTGCTCGGCGAGGTCATTTCGGACCCGACCCGACAATGCCGGATCGACGTCGGCGGCGACGCCCCGATCGAGGCCAAGAGCGTCGGGCGGCCAGACGGGTTGATGCGTTTTTCGGTCGTCATTCCCGCCTGCCCGTTTGAATTCGATGTCCTCGATGGCGCAGCGTTGGTTCCGCCGCAATTGCAGGCCTGCATATTCCAGCAGGCCGATTGCCAGGCGAGCCCGTCCGGCCTCTGGGGAGCGGCGGGCGCCGCGCTTGGGGCGGCGGAAGCCAAGCAGATCGAACAGGCGCGCGCCCGCGCCGAGACCGCCCTGGCCGCCAATTACCGCGCTTTGGCGGCGCGCCTGAACGATCCTGCCAAGGCCAATGACCTCGCCCGCGATCAGTCCCGCTTTACTTCCGACCGTCAGGACATCTGCCGCGACTATGCGCGCGAAAGCACGCATGGCTTCTGCACGAGCCGGCTGACCGAGGCGCGGGCGGCGTTCCTGAAAGCGCGTTTTGACGAACTCTCGCCGCTCGCCGAAAAGAAGCCGCCGTCCTCCCGGCGCAAGCCCAAGCCGCCGCAGTGACGCGGCCCATTTATCCTGTTCCAACTGAGGCGCAGGCAACGCCGCCGCTAGTCTCCGCCGCACGGCTGCGCGCCCGGGGCGAGGCGCGCGCGACATTTGCCCGAGTCGGCGCGGGAGCCGAACCGGTCCGGGTCTTCGAGACAGGGGGCTTACGGCTTCGCTTTCCCCGGGTGTCAGGAAATTGCGAAGCCGTTCTGATCAATACGGGCGGCGGGATGGCGGGCGGCGATCGCGCCGATATCGCGATCACGCTCGAAGCCGGCGCGGAGGTTCTCTTCACGACGCAATCGGCCGAAAAAATCTACCGGTCCGGCGGCGAGACCGCCAAAGTCGAGGCGCGCGCGGCGATCGGCGCCGGGGCGCGTCTGGAATGGCTGCCGCAGGAGACGATCCTTTTCGAGGGCGCGCGGTTCGCCCGCAAGCTGGCGATCGATCTGGCCGCCGACGCCAGCCTGCTTCTTGTCGAGGCGGTCACCTTCGGGCGCATCGCCATGGGCGAGCATAGCATCGACGCGACGATCCGCGATTCCTGGCGGATCAGGCGCGCCGGCCGGCTCATCTTCGCCGAAGAACTTCGCCTCGATCGCGCCGGCACGGTTCTCGATCGCCCCGCCGTCGGGCGCGGCGCCCGCGCCATCGCCTCAATTTTGATCGCGGCGCCCGACGCGCAGGCGCAATTGGAGAAAATCCGGGCCATGCTCGACCAAGCCTTTCAGCATGGCGAGGAGAGACTGGAGGGAGGCGCCACGGCCTTCGACGGGTTGGCGCTGGCGAGGCTGGCGTCGCCCTCGCCGACCCGATTGCGCGCCGCCGTCGTCGCGGTCATGATGGCGCTGCGCGGCCGCGCCGCGCCGCGCGTCTGGTCATGAAGGCGGCGCCGCTCTTGCACGTTTGATCAACGTCTTTGCGAAGGATTGGTCTCGTCCGATGAATCTCACGCCGCGTGAAAAAGACAAACTGCTGATCGCGATGGCCGCCATCGTCGCGCGCCGCCGCCTCGAGCGCGGCGTCAAGCTCAATCATCCCGAAGCGATCGCGCTGATTACCGACTTCGTCGTCGAGGGCGCGCGCGATGGACGCACGGTCGCAGAGCTGATGGAGGCGGGCGCCCATGTCGTCGCCGCAGATCAGGTGATGGATGGCATCGCCTCGATGATTCACGACATTCAGATCGAAGCGACTTTCCCCGACGGCACCAAGCTGGTCACGGTTCATCATCCGATCCGCGGCGCCTCGGCGAAGCTGACGCCTGGCGAGGTGGTCACGGAGCCCGGCGATATCGTGATGAATGTCGATCGCGAGACGGTGACGCTGGCCGTCGCCAATAGCGGCGATCGGCCGATCCAGGTCGGTTCGCATTATCATTTCTTCGAGACCAATCCGGCGCTGAAGTTCGATCGCGCCAAGGCGCGCGGATTTCGTCTCGACATTCCCGCCGGCACGGCGACGCGCTTCGAGCCCGGACAGAGCCGCGAAGTGCATCTCGTCGCGCTCGCCGGCAAACGACAGGTCTATGGTCTGCGCGGCAACATTATGGGCAAGCTTTGACGGCGAGGCCGGGCTTCCATTGCCGGGGTCCCTCGGCGGTTTTTCAATCCTGACGTTTTGAGGCTGCTAGAATGGCGAAACTGCGCAACGAACCCGCCCGGGCCTTTCTCTCACGCGCCGCTTACGCCGACATGTTCGGCCCGACGAAGGGCGACCGCGTGCGTCTCGCCGACACCGAATTGTTCATCGAAATCGAGAAGGATTTCACCACCTATGGCGAGGAGGTGAAATTTGGCGGCGGCAAGGTGATCCGCGACGGCATGGGCCAATCGCAGGTTACGCGCGCCCGCGGCGCTGTCGATACTGTGATCACCAATGCGGTGATCCTCGACCATTGGGGCATCGTCAAGGCCGATGTCGGCCTGAAGGACGGCCTGATCGTCGCGATCGGCAAGGCGGGCAATCCCGACATCCAGCCCAATGTCACGATCATCATCGGGCCTGGCACCGAAATCATCGCGGGCGAGGGCAAGATTCTCACCGCCGGCGGTTTCGACACGCATATCCATTTCATCTGCCCGCAGCAGATCGAGGAGGCGCTGATGTCGGGCGTCACTTCGATGCTCGGCGGCGGCACCGGGCCGGCGACCGGCACTTTCGCCACCACCTGCACGCCGGGCCCCTGGCATATCGCGCGGATGATCGAGGCCGCCGACGATTTCCCAATGAATCTTGGCTTTGCGGGTAAAGGCAACGCCTCCAAGCCGGCCGCGCTGGTCGAACAGGTCGAGGCGGGCGCCTGCGCGCTGAAACTGCACGAGGATTGGGGCACGACGCCGGCGGCCATCGATTGCTGCCTGTCGGTGGCCGACGATCATGACGTGCAGGTGATGATCCATTCGGACACGCTCAACGAATCGGGCTTCGTCGAAGATACGATCAAGGCGTTCAAGGGCCGCACGATCCACGCCTTTCACACCGAGGGCGCTGGCGGCGGCCATGCGCCAGACATTATCCGGGTGGCCGGGCTCGCCAACGTACTGCCCTCCTCGACCAATCCGACGCGGCCCTTCACGCGCAACACGCTCGACGAACATCTCGACATGCTGATGGTCTGCCATCATCTCGACAGCGCGATCCCCGAGGATCTCGCCTTCGCGGAGAGCCGCATCCGCAAGGAGACGATCGCCGCCGAAGACATTCTGCACGACCTTGGCGCACTCTCGATGATGTCCTCCGACAGCCAGGCGATGGGCCGGGTTGGCGAAGTCATCATCCGCACCTGGCAGACCGCCGACAAGATGAAGCGCCAGCGCGGGCCGCTGCCCTCGGAGACGAGCCGCAACGACAATGCCCGCGCCAAGCGCTATGTCGCGAAATATACCATCAATCCGGCGATCGCCCACGGCGTCGCAAAACACATCGGCTCGGTTGAGAAAGGCAAGCTCGCCGATCTCGTGCTGTGGACGCCAGCCTTTTTCGGCGTGAAGCCCGACCTCATCATCAAGGGCGGCGTGATCGCCGCCGCGCCGATGGGCGATCCCAACGCCTCGATCCCGACGCCGCAGCCGGTGCATTATCGCCCGATGTTCGGCGCTTATGGCCGCGCCCGCACGGGCAGCTCGCTGACCTTCGTCTCGCAGGCGGCGGTCGACAACAAGCTTGCCGCCAAGCTGAAGGTGCAGAAACGGCTCGTCGCCGTCGAAAACACCCGTGGCGGCATTTCAAAAAAGAGCCTTATCCACAATGACGCGACGCCCGATATCAAGGTCGATCCGGAGACCTATGCGGTGACCGCCGACGGCGTTCTGCTGGTCTGCGAGCCGGCGACCTCGCTGCCGATGGCGCAGAGGTATTTTCTGTTTTAGCCCTGGAATTGTCAGCCGCGACCGCCTCCAGTTCGTCCTCCCGATATTGCGCGACGATCACGAAATGTTGCGCTTTCAAAAAACGGACGGCGCGCCAAATGGCCAGGGTCGGAAGCGCGACGCTGGCGTTTGTCGAAACGATGAAACGTGCGCCGCACATTGATTTGCGGCATACTTGCTTCAAACCGCGTTGGGAAGCTCCATCCCAAGCGTCGCAATGGGATGATAGATGCCGCTCGCGCCCAAGACCGCTCTCGTTCTTGCCGGGGGCGGCAGTCTTGGCGCGGTGCAGGCCGGCATGCTGGCGGCGCTGTGCGCGGCGAGCGAACCGATCGACTTTGTCGTCGGCGCCTCGGTCGGGGCCATCAACGCCGGCTATTTCGCCGCCGAACCGACGCTCGGCCGCGCCCGCCGGCTGGAGGCGATCTGGCGCGCGATCACACGCCATGATGTCATGCCCCTCACCTTCTCGAATGCAATGAACGTCCTGCGCCGTCGCGGCTATCTCTTCGACAACAACGCCTTGCGCGCGTTGCTGGAGCGCCATATCCCGTACAAACTTCTTGAGAACGCGGCGATCCCCGTTCATATCGTCGCCACAGATGTCCTGACCGGCGAAGAAGCCGTCTTGTCGCAAGGTCCGGTCATCGAGGCGATTCTCGCCAGCGCGGCGATCCCTGGAATCTTCCCCCCGGTGAGAATCGGCGGGCGCGAGTTGGTCGATGGCGGCATCGCCAACAACACGCCGGTCTCGACGGCTATCCATCTGGGCGCGACCCGTCTCATTGTTCTGCCAACTGGATTTGCCTGCGCGCTTCGCACCGCGCCGACCGGCGCGGCGGCGCGCGCGATGCACGCGATCAGCCAATTGGTGTCGCGCCAATTGGTCAGCGACATCGCCTATTTCGCCGACAAAGCGGAGATTTGCGTGGTCCCCAGCCTGTGTCCGCTGGATATTTCGCCTTACGATTATACGGCCTGCGCCGGTCTGGTCGATCAGGCCGAGGCAAACACGCACGCATGGATAGCAGCCGGCGGTCTGAAAACGTCAGGCGCGCCCGATTCATTGCTCGAACATGCGCATTGAAGCCCTGCGCGGCTGTCCATCAATAGGATGCGCCAAACTCCGGTTTGAGCGCGCGGTATAGGCTTCTGAAACGTTCGATACGCGCCTTGAACGCGCCGACCAGTTCAGGATCGGGCTCGGTGACGTCGGCGATAGCAGGCGCCTTGCACAGATCCTCCGCCGCCTCGCCTGACTGGGCGAGGCGCGCAAGGCGCGCTGCGCCGAACGCAGGCCCGGTCTCGCCGCCGCGATAGCGGATGACGGGTCGCTCGATCGCGGCAGCGATGATGCGCGTCCATAACGCGCTTTTGGCGCCGCCGCCGATCAGGCCGACTTCGTCGATCGCCTCGGCGCCGCTCTCGACGCAATCGCGCGCGTCGGCGAGGGTGTAGGCGACGCCTTCCATCGCCGCGCGCGCGATATCGATGCGGCTGGTCGAATCGGACAGGCCGAAAAACACGCCGCGCGCATGCGGATCGTTGTGCGGGGTGCGCTCGCCGGAGAGGTACGGCAGGCACAGAATTTCGCCCGGCCCTTGGTAGCGCTGCGCCGCCTCGCGCTCCAGTTCGTCGGGACTGGAATTCAGAAGCCGCGCGACAAAGGCAAGCACGCCGGCGCCGTTCAGCATCGCCGCCATACGATACCAGCGCCGCGGCAGCGCGTGGGCGAAATTGTGCACGAGGCGCTCGGGCGCCGCGCGGTAGGCGTCCGTCGCCAGGATCAATTGCGTCGCCGTGCCGAGCGATATAAAGGCGGCGCCGGGCCGCACGGCGCCGATTCCGATCGCGCCAACAGCCGCATCTCCCCCTCCCGCGGCGATGATGGTCTTGCGCGGCAAGCCAAAGCGATCGGCGATTTCGGCGCGCAAGAGACCCACCGCGTCCGCCCCTTCGGCAAGACGGGGCATGATCGCTTCGTCGATTCCGCACGCGTCCAGCGCCTCGGCCGACCATTGGCGGCGCGCCTGATCGAGCAGCCATGTGCCGGCGGCGTCGCTCATATCGGTCGCTCTTTCGCCGATGAGACAAAGGCGCAGGTAATCTTTAGGCAGCAGGACGCAGTCGATTTTCGCGAATATTTCCGACTCATGGCGTTGCAGCCAGACCAGTTTGGGCGCTGTGAAGCCGCCCATCGGTTCGACGCCCATGATCTGCGCGAAATCCGGATGGCGCTGGCCGAGTTCACGCGCCTCGGCGAAAGCGCGCGCGTCATTGTGCAGAATGGCCGGCCGCAGCGGTCGGTCGGCCTTATCCAGCAGAACCGCGCTATGCATCTGCCCGGAAAAGCCGATCGCCGCGACGGCGCCCATCGCCGCCGGCGCCTCGCGCGCCAGAGCGCTGAGAGCGTCAAACATCGCGTCGCGCCAATCGTCGGGATTCTGTTCCGACCACAGCGGCCGCGGATGGTTCGGCAGATAGGCTTGCGTCGAAGCGGCGACAATCCGCTCGGAATCGTCGACGAGCACGGCTTTCAAGGCCGAAGTGCCGCAGTCGACGCCGAGGAATGTCATGAAACGAAAATTCTCATGGGAAGCGACTCAAGGGGTCTCTATTCAAACCATTTGGCGGCGATAGCGGCGAACGCGCCATTCTCCATCGACATATGCAGCCATTGGTCAACGAAGGACTTCAACGCCGCGTCGCGCGGCATCCAATAGGCCTTTTCCGCGAAGTCGAACGGTTTTTCCGGATGGATCGCGCAGAGCACATTGACGTGAAGCTTTTGCTGGTAACGCGTCTCCGATGCGTCCGTGATCATCAAATCGGCCCTGCCCTCGGCGATCTCGTCGAAAATCGTCAAATTATCGGGATAGACCGTGATTTCGGCAGCGTGAAGATTGGCGCGATCAAAGCGCTCGTTGGTTCCGCCAGGATTGGCGATGACCTTGACGCCGGGGCGGTCGATCTGCGCGAGCGTCTGATATTTGTCTTTATCGGCGCAGCGCGCGATCGGCGTCTTGCCTTCACGCAGATAGGGCGTCGAGAAAAACCCTCTCTTGGCGCGATCGAGCGTCACCGAGACGCCGCCCATCGCGATATCGAACCCGCCGGCGTCGAAATCCTTGGCCAGATTGGGCCAGCTCGTCGCCTCGAATTCGACTTTGACGCCGAGCGCCGCGCCGAGCGATTGCGCCAGATCGATATCGAAGCCGGAATAGGCGCCGCTCGCTTTATCCAACGCCGTAAAGGGTCGATAATCCCCCGTCGTCCCGACCCGCAACACGCCGCGCGCGAGGATCTCGTCAAGCCTCGAGGACTGCGCCCGTGCCGGAGCGACAAACGCCAGGGCTGCCAGAACAGAAAAGGTCAAGGCAAGATTTGCCATGACAATCAGGCGGCCAGCGAAACGCAAACAACCCTCCTTCGGCGCCACTGCGCCGACGAAAGGCCAATCTCGCCCGATTCGGACGCAGCGGCAAGGTGGGTTCGCTGTTCCTCAAGGCCTCAAGAACACCAGCAACTGGCTGGCGCCGTGCGATAGACCCATGGCGCGCGATGATCATCCTCTCTCGACGACGATGAATCGTTCGAGGCGCGCAACCCATGGGAAAGAATATAGCGCAGCCCCGACAGGATGGGTTGATCGGCGCCGCGCACGACTTCGTCGACGCCATCCCATTCCTCGTCAGCGGCCTTCGTAGAGAATTCCTTAACCATGCGCGCGGCGAGCACGCCCGCGGACATATTGCGGTGCGACGCGAAGACCGCGAACTGCTGGGCGAAATCGCCGCCAATCGAAGCGAGCGCCGCGCGCGCCACATGGGCGTTGGAGCAGGTATGGACGATCTCACGCAGTATCATAAGGCTCTCCTGCAGATGATCGAGACGAACAGCCTTCCGAATAGATGCGAAAAAAGTCCTAGTTGTGACGGCTCGCATCGGCATGAGGAAAAAGCGATGGCGAGAGCGGAGCTTTGTCGCGGCGCCTTGCGCGCACGCCCATCCCGGTGTTGCAATTAAAAATCGCTCGCCAGGCCCTTCACTTCCCAATCGCCATAGCGAACCGGTTCGAGGCCGCCTCGTCCATTGATCTCCGGCGGCGCCGGCGGCGTCAGCCGCCGCCGACGCTCTTGCGCCTCCGCCAAAGCGCGTCGCGCGGCTGCGCCAGGCTTCTTTTCCAGCGATTCGTTTTCGGGGCGAATGGGTTTCGCATCTGCATTCCCCGCCGGCGATATCCGCGTCTCTCCAGTCAATCGTCCTCCTGCCCCGGGCGCGACAAGGAACCCTTTCCCACAGCCCGGGTTGTCGATCAGCCCGAGGACATGATACTGCGCCTTGACCTCAAAATGAAATCGGGCGGAGAATTTGAGTTCATTGTCGCTATTGTCGGGCGGGACGCCTCCTGATTCGGTGAGGTCGAAAGTTTGAAACCGCCGGACCGCCCGCGCAACGCCAATTTCAGACGACGCTCGGCGGGCCAACCAACGCCGCCGCCTGAGCCAATGGCGCCGGGTCTTGCGGCCCGAATCGCCGCCGCCCAGATTCTCGCTGATACGCTCACGATGGGCCGGCCCCTGGAAGAGCGGTTTTCGGGCGAGAACATTCACGCCCGGCTGGGCGCGCTCGACCTGAGAGACCGAGCCCTGACGCGCTCGATCGCGACCGTTTCTCTCCGCCGACTTGGCACCATTCGCAAAGCGCTTGGACGGTTTCTTGAGAGGGGATTGCCGAAAAAGTCCGGTGCGCTGGAGTGGACGCTGGTCGTCGCCGCGGCCCAGATTCTATTTTTGGATGCGCCCGATCACGCCGCGGTCGATCTTGCCGTGCGCGCCGCAAGAGCTGAGCCGGCGGCCGCGCCATACGCTGGCCTCGTTAATGGCGTGCTGCGCAATATCGCGCGCGAGCGGCAGGAGATTCTCGATGGCTCCAACGCGCTTGACGACGACACGCCGGCGTGGCTGGCCGCGCGTTGGCGCGCCAATTACGGCGAGACCACCGCGCGTGCGATCGCTCTGGCCAACCGGGATGAGCCGACGCTCGACCTTAGCGTGAAAAGCGATCCGGAGGGCTGGGCGGCTCGATTGGGCGGGATCGTGTTGCCGACCGGCTCGGTACGGCTCGAATCGCATGCGCCTGTGCCCGAACTTCCAGGCTATGGCGAAGGCGAATGGTGGGTGCAGGACGCAGCCGCTGCGCTGCCGGCGCGATTGCTGAGAGCCTCGGCGGGCATGCGCGTCGTCGATCTCTGCGCGGCGCCCGGCGGCAAGAGCGCGGAGATCGCGGTGACCGGCGCCAGCCTCACCGCCGTCGATCGTTCCGCCGAGCGGCTGAAGCGCCTCGCCGTCAATTTCGAGCGCCTGCATTTGCACGCGGAAATCGCTGTCGCGGACGCGTTGTCCTTTGAGGCGGCTCCTTTCGACGCCGTCCTGCTCGATGCGCTCTGCACGGCGACTGGCACTATCCGGCGCCATCCCGACGTCGCCTGGACCAAGAGGTTTGGCGATCTGGCGCCGCTGGCCGCGTTGCAGGCGCAACTCCTCGACAAAGCCGTCTCGCTCACCAAGCCAGGCGGCCTCATCGTCTATTGCACCTGCTCATTGGAGCCCGAGGAGGGGGAATCGCATATCAGCGCGCTGCTGCGCCGAAATCCCGATGTTCGGCGGCTGCCAATTGAGGCGCAAGAGATCGGCGGCCTGGCCGAGTGCGTTTCGCCATCGGGCGATCTCAGAACCCTGCCCTGTCATCTGCGCGGACCCACGCCGCGCCTGTCGGGCCTCGATGGTTTCTTCGCCGCCCGGCTCAAGCGCAGAAGTTGAGCGCCGCGCTCGCCTCCTGCCGCGCCGCATGCTTTAGTGCGGCCGAAGACGCCCGACCGGTTTTTGCGAAGAGATCCATGCATCCGATGGTTTGGCGGCATGGCGATATCAAGGCTTTCGCGGCGGCCGATTGCTGAGGTGGATTTGGGGTCCCAAACAACAACCTTCGTGCGCGTTCGCCTGCTGGGAATCACAGCCAGAGCCTTGCTCGGCCGGCTTCGCAGGCCTCTTGCGATACCGGAGAGACTGTTCTCCGCGATGCGCGGCGTTCGCTCGCAACGCCTTCTCATTGCGTTGCAGGACATCCGCACTGCCGATCCGATCGCCGCCGACCATATTTATGCCGGGCATTTTTCATTGGCCGGCAAGGCTGTGAGCACGCACGGCTACTCGCCCTTTGTCATCGCGGCGCCGTCTGTCGCCTGGAGCGAGGCGCTCCACGGATTTGGTTGGCTACGTCATTTGCGCGCCGCCGATACGGCGCTGTCGCGCGCCAATGCTCACGCGCTGGTGGAGGATTGGCTCAATCTCGACGCGCGCGGCGGCAAATCGATGGATCGCGTCGTCGCTCGCGATCCGCGCGTCATATCGCGCCGGTTGATTTCCTGGCTCAGCCAATCGCCGATCATCCTGGAAAACGCCGATCACGCCTTCTATCGGCGTTTCGTGCGCGCGATCGAAGCCCATGTCGCCGCCCTGGAGCGCTGGCTTGTCGAGGGTCTCGAAGGCGATGCGCGTTTGACCGCGGTCGTCGCTTGCGCCCATGCCGGCCTTTGTCTCGAAGGCGCCAACGGCCTCCTGCATCGCGCCACCCATCTGCTCTCCAAAGAATTGCAGGAGCAGATATTGAGGGATGGCGGTCATGTCAGCCGCAATCCGCGCGTTCTCGTCGAGCTTCTCGTCGATCTGCTGCCGACGCGACAGGCTTTCGTGGCGCGCAACATCGCCGCGCCCGAGGCGCTTCTCAACGCGATCGATCGCATGACGCCGATGCTGCGCATGTTCCGGCACGCCGACGGCGCGTTGGCGGGGTTCAACGGCATGGGCGTGAGCGAGCCCGAGACTTTGGCTACTTTGCTCGCCCACGGCGATGTCGGCGACGCGGCGGTGCTTGACGCTCCCTATTCGGGCTATCAGCGCCTTGAAGCGGCGGACGCGATCGTGATCGCCGATGTCGGCGCGCCGCCGCGTTGGATGTTTTCAAGGGAGGCGCACGCGGGCTGTCTCGCGTTCGAATTCTCCAGTGGATTGCACCGGCTGATCATCAATTGCGGCGCGCCGCAGGACGATTCCCGCGAAGCGCGTGAGGCGGCGCGCGCCACCGCCGCGCATTCGACGCTCGTTATCGACGACCATTCCAGCTGCCGTTTCGCTTCGACTGGGTCGAGGTCCGCCATGGCGGGCATGGTTTTGGAAGGACCCTCGCTGGTCGAAGTCAAACGCTGGCTCGATGAGGCAGACGGCCAATGTATCGATGCGGTCCATGACGGTTACGCAAGACGCTACGGTGCACTGCATCGGCGCACCCTGCGGCTTGCCGGCGATGGCGCCAGCCTGGCGGGCGAAGATCGCGTTGCGCCCGTAGGCAAGAGCACGCCGCCGGTCGGAAAATCACTGGCGGTGCGTTTTCATCTGCATCCCACCGTGCGCGCCGAGCTCAGCACAGATTCCGGGCAGGTCCTTCTGAAATCGCCGTCGGGCGAGGAATGGTGGTTTGAAGCCGCGGGGCGCCCGATCAGCCTGGAGGAGAGCATCTTCTTCGCCGCTCCGGGCGGGGCGACGGCGACGACCCAGATCGTGCTGCGGGACGCCGTGACGGAAAACGAATGCCTGAATTGGTCATTCACGCGTTCAAAGTCGATGGAGGATCCGGCCGCTTCCGGATCGGACGGCCCGCCGCAGCCGCAATCGTGACGGCGCTCCAGCGAAATCCTGAGAAGGCGCGGGTTTGTTTCGCGGCCGAACCGTGATATTGCGCCGCAACAATACAAAGATGCGACATCGTTTGCTTCTTCCCATTCGGAGTTTTCATGACCGGCGACCTGGCGCGAATTGGCCGCGCCCTGATTTCTGTTTCCGATAAATCGGGTCTCGTCGAATTGGGCGCGGCGCTCGCGGCGCGGGGGATCGCGCTCGTCTCGACCGGCGGCACGGCGCGCGCGCTGGCCGAGGCCGGCCATGCAGTCAAGGACGCGGCGGAACTCACCGGTTTTCCCGAAATGATGGATGGCCGGATCAAGACGCTGCATCCGGGCATCCATGGCGGCCTGCTGGCGGTTCGCGAGGATCCTGCGCATGAAGCGGCGATGCTCGCGCACAATATCGCGCCGATCGACCTCCTTGTCGTCAACCTCTATCCTTTTGAGGAGACGCTGCGGCGCGAGGGCGCCTTCGCCGATATGATCGAGAATATCGATATCGGCGGCCCCGCGATGATTCGCGGCGCGGCGAAAAATCATGGCGATGTCGCCGTCATTGTCGATCCCTCCGATTATCACGCGCTCATCGAGGAATTGGAGCGCCATGACGGCGCGACCAGCCTGAAGTTCCGTCGCGCCATGGCGCAGAAGGCCTATGCGCGCACGGCGGCCTATGACGCCGCGATTTCGAACTGGCTGGCGCGCGAGATCGGCGAGGCGGCGCCCGCCTGGCGCGCGTTCGGCGGCAAGCTCGCCCATTCCATGCGCTATGGCGAAAATCCGCATCAAACCGCGGCTTTCTATCTCGGCCCGGAGATCCGGGCCGGCGTTGCGACTGCGCGGCAGATTCAGGGCAAGGAGCTTTCCTACAACAATGTGAACGATACGGACGCCGCTTTCGAACTGGTCGCCGAATTCGATCCCGAGCGCGTCGCCGCCGTCGCCATCATCAAACACGCCAACCCTTGCGGCGTCGCCGAAGCGACGACTTTGCGCGAAGCTTATGAAAGAGCGCTCGCCTGCGACCCTGTCTCCGCGTTCGGCGGCATCATCGCCGTCAATCGGCGGCTGGACTCGGACGCCGCGCGCAAAATGGTCGAGATTCTCACCGAGGTGATCATCGCGCCGGCGGTCGATGACGAAGCCCTGGCGATTATCGCCGCCAAGAAAAACCTTCGCCTGCTGATCGCCGGCGCGCTTCCCGACCCGAGGGCGCCCAGCGTCGCCGTTCGGTCCGTGGCGGGGGGCCTTCTCGTGCAGGACCGTGACAATGCCGTCGCCGACGACTTGGATCTGAAGGTCGTCACCAAGCGGGCGCCAACCGAGCGGGAGCTCGCCGACCTGCGATTTGCCTGGCGGGTCGCCAAACATGTCAAGTCCAATGCGATCGTCTACGTCAAGAACGGCGCGACGGTCGGCATTGGGGCGGGGCAGATGTCGCGTGTCGATTCATCGCGCGTTGCGGCGCGCAAGGCCGAGGACGCCGCGCAGGCGGCGGGCATGGCTGAGGCGCTGACGAAGGGGTCCGTCGTCGCCTCCGATGCTTTTTTCCCCTTTGCCGACGGCTTGCTCGCGGCCGCCCAGGCCGGCGCCACCGCGATCATTCAGCCTGGCGGCTCGGTACGGGACGCGGAAGTCATCGCCGCCGCCGATGAAGCGGGCCTGGCGATGGTCTTTACCGGCGTGCGCCATTTCAGACATTAAAAGAGGGCGGAATCTGACCTGTTGCAGGACCGATTGCCCCACCAAAGCCTGACGGAGCATTGGCAGGGCGCCGCGCGTCGGATAAAGAACAGCGCTTCGGACGCCTGTGGGCAGGCGCCGCGTTGAGGTTCGTCACGCGAAGACGAGCATTCGCCTGCGATGGTTTTGAGAGAACGCAATGGTCAGTGCAGAAGTGACCCCGAGCGGCGAATTGTCGTTCGAGGGCCAGATCGTCGGGCGTTTACAAGGATTTCGATTTACGCCGGAGACAAATGTCGACGCAGAGCGCCCGAGGGTCGCCGACGCGGACATTGCGAGCGCGACAGCCCAGGAATTCGAGGTTCGCGCCAATCGCTTCAGCGAAGCGGTCGACGCTGCCCTGGTCCTCGCCAATGACGGCGCCATTCGCTGGCTAGGAGATCCGGTCGCGAAAATCGCCGCCGGCGAGAAATTGCTCGCGCCCCGCGCGCTGATCCTGGCGGATGAGACGTTGACCGAGGCCGCCCAACAGAAGGTCCAGGTCCGTGTCGATCTTTGGCTGGCCGCTTATGTCCAGCGGCTGCTCGGACCGCTTTTCGAGCTCGAGGCCGCCGTTGGTCTGGAAGGGCCGGCGCGCAACGTCGCCGTTCAGCTCGCTGAAGCCTTCGGGGTGCTTGAGCGCGGCCGTGTCGCCCATGATGTGAAAGCCTTGGATCAGAATGCGCGCGGGACGCTGCGCAAATTGGGCGTACGGTTTGGCGCCTATTACATTTACATCCCGAGCCTGGTGAAGCCGGCCATTCGGGTGCTGGCCACCCAATTGTGGGCGCTCGGGCAAAGCGGCGCCGGCGTTGGGGCGGGGCTCGACGAAATTCCGCAGCTGGCCGCTTCCGGCAGAACGTCGTTCCTCGCCGATGGCGCGATCCCTAAGGAAACCTATCGGGTCGCGGGCTTTCGGCTGTGCGGCGACCGCGCCGTCCGCGTCGATATTGTCGAGCGTCTGGCCGATCTCATTCGCCCGGCGGTAGCCTACCGACCTGGGCCGAACGCCGGCTCGCCGCCTGCCGGCGCAGCGGATGGAGACGGGTTTGTCGTCACCGGGGCGATGACTTCGCTCACCGGATGCTCGGGAGAGCAATTCGCGTCCGTGCTCCGCTCGCTTGGATTCGCCAGCTATCGCGTGAAGGGGCCGGCCTTGACGGTCGTGACGCCAAGCGCGCCCGAAGTGATTGCCGCCGACGCGCCAGCCGAAGGCGAAGCTCGGCCGGCGGGAGACGGCGTCTCCCTGTTGTCGGAAATCGTGGCCGATGCGCAGGCGGCGCCGTCAGCCGCCACGAGCGAAGGCGCGCAGGCGGCGGCCCAGGATGAAGCTCCCCCGCGGTTGGAAATCAACGATGAGGCGGCTGTGGCTCCGCCAGTCGCCGAGCGTCAAAGCGCGCAGGCGCCCGTCGAAGATGAAGCTGGGCCTGGCGACGATTCGGTTGCTCCACACTCGGGCGTCATCGCCGAGGCGGAGGCGACGCCAACGATCCCTGAGGGTCAAAGCACCTCCGAGGCGCCTGGGGGTCGCGAAGTTCCGCAGGTCGACAGTCCCGCGCCAAATGAGGGTCGCGTAGAACAGATCGGATCGGCTTCCCAGGACCCCGAGGCGACCGTCTCGACGGGGACGATCTCGAACGGTGAAACTCCTGGCGAACCCGCCGCAGCGATCGAAGAGGTCTTGATCGAAGTCTGGCGCCCGAGACCGCCGCCTCATCGGCAACGCCATTCGCGCCCCGTTTCGCGGGATAATTCCTCAGCCAGGACCGATGCTGCCGGGGAAGGCGATATTCCGCGCCCTGACCGCCGGGACGGCGCCGCTGAACGGATGAGACACCGCCGCCATCGACCTGCTTCTCAAGCCCCTGCGCCGCCGACGGCCGCCGAAACGGGAACGCAGGCGGACCCGGCGCCACAGAAACTTAATGAAGAAGCGAACAAGTTCCGTCACGGACGCGGCCCCCGCCGGTCGTTTGATTCTGCCAATCGGCCAGACGGCGGCGCCGGACGGGGGGGCGGCGCCAATCGAGGTAGAGTGAAGGACGAACGCAAACACGACGAACGGCGGCCGGAAAAAACCCCCGCGCCGGCGACGCGGCGAGAGCCGCCCGTTGATCTTAATTCTCCCTTCGCAAAATTATTGGCGCTAAAGTCGCAGCTCGAGGCAAAAGGAAAAAGCTAGCGCCCGATGCCCGGGCGCCGGGAGGCCGGCGACCGCGGCCGATGTCCACATGTATTTGGGGCGAATGATCGGTTAACTTTGCTAGGCGACAAGAAGCCCGTCGCGAGGATGTGAATATGACCTATGTGGTGATCGAAAATTGTATCAAGTGCAAATATCTGGATTGCGTCGAAGTATGCCCGGTCGACTGCTTCTACGAAGGGGAGAACATGCTTGTCATTCACCCGGACGAGTGCATCGATTGCGGCGTTTGCGAGCCGGAATGTCCCGCGGAAGCGATAAAGCCGGATACAGAACCAAATCTTGAGAATTGGCTTCGCTTGAATGGGGAATATGCAAAGGTCTGGCCCAATATTACGATAAAGCGGGAGCCGGAGGCCGACGCGAAAGACTATGATGGCCGCCCGGGCAAGCTGGAAGCCTTCTTTTCTCCCAAACCTGGACAAGGCGACTGACCGCGACATCGACCTCGTGGTCCATCGCCGCGTTAACCAAATAGGTGAACCATCCTGTCGCATGCGAGAGATCGCCTTTGATTTTTCATGCATTTTGTGTTAAACCTTGTTTTAACGAACAATTTTCTGGGGCGGAATCGAGCCCTTGCGCGCATAGGCTTTTGCTCCTGCCGCACGGAATTGTTCGTTAACGCGCCCCCGCTTTCGGGTCGGTCGCGCTGTGGATTACGGGTGACCGAGTCGCGAGTGATCGAGCCGTGAGGTTCGTGAACTTATCGTTGGCTCGACGCGCTCGGTTTCAGGAGAAGGTCGGCCATGTCGACTCGGAAAAAAGCGCCAAAGAAAACCTCGAACCGTCCAGCGAAAGCTATCAAACGATCGCCAAAGTCTAGTGCGACAAGCAAAGGCAAGGACGCGAAGGTTTCCGCGAAAATCAGCAAGCCGGCCCGGTCGGTGAAAAAAGTAGCAGCCAAAGCGACAAAAACGGCCAAGGTTTCGAGCCGCAAGACGGCGGCGAAAGCCAAGGCGGCGCACGCAAAATCAAGCCGCGTCGCCTCGGCGGCGAAGTCAGCCGTCAAGGCGGCCGCCAAAACGACCAAGAAGAAGAGCGCGTCGGCGCCGAAGTTGCAACATGCGAAAGGAGCGTCGAAAACCAATGTTCGGTCCACCGCTTCGCAATCGAAGGAGCGCGTCATAGCCAGCGCTGCGAAAAAGAAATCTGAGAACGAGAAGAAGGGACAAGAGAGATTGTCGGCATCGGTTCAAGCGAAAACAATTCAAAGCAAGATTCCTGCGGCGCCGGGCAAGACGCCCGCGGCCGGCGATAGCCGGACTCATGCGAGCGCGCCGGCGAAGGCCGTCAATCCGCCCGCCACGGTGATCGGATTGGAGCCCGCCGCCGCTTTGCGGCCGGTGAAGGCGCCGGCGATGGAAAAGCCGGCCGCCGCCATTTCCGAAGAGGCCGTGGTCCAAAAGCCTGCGAAGAACGGCGCCCCTCGCCATGGCTTCAAGACCAACGAGTTCATCGTCTATCCCGCGCATGGCGTCGGTCAGATCGTGGCTCTCGAAGAGCAGGAAGTCGCCGGCTTCAAGCTCGAACTTTTCGTCATCACCTTTGTGAAGGACAAGATGACCCTTCGCGTTCCGACCGGCAAGGTCGCGGGCGTCGGCATGCGCAAATTGGCCGAGCCGGACGTCGTGAAGAAGGCGCTCGACATCTTGTTGGGGAGAGCCCGCATCAAACGGACGATGTGGTCTCGACGCGCGCAGGAATATGAGACGAAAATCAATTCAGGCGATCTTGCCGCCATCTCCGAAGTGGTGCGGGACCTGTATCGATCTGAAGCACAACCTGAGCAATCCTATTCGGAGCGGCAGCTCTATGAAGCAGCGCTCGATCGGATGGCGCGTGAAGTCGCCGTCGTTCAAAAGCTTACCGAGGGCGAAGCGTTGAAAGCGATTGACGCGCAACTGCAAAAAGGTCAACGGCGCGGCCCCAAGATCGAGAGCGACGCTGCGGCGCCGGGCGCCGGCGATTCAGACGTCGAGGAAGCCGCTTAACGCGGATCCTCTCGCAATTATGCGCAGTTCGCCCGGCGCTTCCGCGCGCCGGGCGAACTGCGAGATCTGGCGGAACGCTTGTCGAGGTCAGACAGCTGCTATGCGCGCAGTGGCGCGTGGACGAAAAATCCTAAAATTGAAGAATCCGGGTCGACTCGCAATAGGGACCGAGTTCGCCCCAATATTGTCATAGCCAATAGGCGAAGCCGGTTTGGCCGGGATATTTGGAGGCCGCCGGATTCTCCCTAATTGGTGAAGAGAGACGGGACCGGCCTCGGCATGCCTTGCCGCGCTCCGTCGCGCGTTGCACGATCGCGCAATCGGCCGAAGGGAGGCAGGTCGACAGGCGCTGGCGTCGCCGCCCCTTTGTCGGCAAAACTCAAGCAGACTACATTGCCTTGGAAGCGTCGGATGCCGGGGCCGGCGGCGCCGAAGTCAGAATCGCGGGAGGATCGCAAGATGAAGCAAACGGGCACATTCAATTCCGCCTTTGGCGCCGATCGCTTCGGCTTCGAGGGGTTGCGGGCGCTGCATTGGAATTTCCAGGCGCCGCAGCTTTATGGCGAGGCGCTCCGACGATCTGAAGCGAGGATCGCCGCTGGGGGCGCTCTGGTCGCCGAAACAGGCGCGCATACCGGACGCAGCCCGAAAGACAAGTTCATCGTCCGCGACGCCGCCACGGAAAAAGCGATCTGGTGGGACAACAATGGCGCGATATCGCCGGCTCAATTCGACGTCTTGCTTGCCGACTTCATCGCCCATGCGAAGGGACGAGAATTGTTCGCGCAGGACCTTCACGCGGCCGCCGACCCGTCAGCGCGCGTCAAAGCCCGCGTCTTCACGGAACTCGCCTGGCATTCACTGTTCATTCGCAATCTGCTCATCCGCCCGGAGGCAGCGGAGCTTGCTTCCTTCATTCCCGACCTGACGATCGTCGACCTGCCCTCTTTTCGCGCGGACCCCAAGCGCCACGGTTGCCGCGGCGAGACGATCATCGCCTGCGATTTTTCGCGCCGCATCGTGTTGATCGGAGGCACCAGCTATGCGGGGGAGATGAAGAAATCAGTTTTCACCTATCTCAATTTCACCCTGCCGGAAGCGGGCGTCATGCCGATGCACTGCTCGGCCAATTCCGGAGGCAGAAACGAAGTTGCAATATTCTTCGGCCTGTCGGGCACCGGGAAGACGACGCTTTCGGCCGATTCAACCAGAATCTTGATCGGCGATGACGAACATGGTTGGAGCCGACACGGCATCTTTAATTTCGAAGGCGGCTGCTACGCCAAGGCGATCCGTCTTTCGCGCGAGGCGGAGCCCGAAATCTATGCGACGACCGAGCGTTTCGGGACAGTGATGGAGAACGTCACGCTGGAGCCGGTCACCCATGCGCCCGATTTCGACGACAGTTCGAAGACAGAAAATACGCGTATCGCCTACCCGCTTGATTTCATCGCCAATGCTTCGGCGACCGGGCGGGACGGGCATCCCAAAAACATCATCATGCTGACTTGCGATGCATTCGGCGTCCTGCCGCCGATCGCTAAACTCGATCCCAGCCAAGCCATCTATCATTTTTTGTCGGGATATACGGCTAAGGTCGCCGGCGTCGAGAAAGGCGTGATTGAGCCGCAGGCGACGTTCTCGACCTGTTTCGGCGCCCCCTTCATGCCGCGCCATCCTTCCGTCTACGGCCATCTGCTTCGCGATCTTATCGAAAAACATCACGTCGACTGTTGGCTGGTCAATACGGGATGGACCGGCGGCAAATATGGAACCGGGCGCCGGATGCCGATCCGCGTAACTCGCCGCCTCATCGCCGCCGCGATGGACGGTTCCCTTAACCGCGCCAATTTTCGTTCCGACCCCCATTTCGGTCTTGCTGTGCCGACTTCCGTGCCAGGCGTTGAGCCGCACATTCTGGAGCCGATCAAAACCTGGGCGAGCAAAGCCGAATTTGCGGAGACAGCCAAACGGCTTGTCGGCATGTTCCGCGAAAACTTCGCGAAATTCGATAGGCATGTCGACGAAGAGGTGCGCCGGGCGGCGCCGGCGCCCAGGATCAGCGTGGTCTAAAATACTTGGGCTGTGGCTTAGATTCCGGTGCTGAATGCCCGCCTTCGAACCCATCGCGGCAAAGGCCGCGATTTTTCTGCCCTGGACGGAACGGTCGGAGCCCCAAAGGCATTATGATCGCGCTGGTAATTGCGATCCGTCGTTCAGCCTTCAGCTTAGAACCAATGGCTACAGGGGAAGCATATTGAAGGGCGGGCGACCAAGGATCTCAAGGCCAGGAACCAAGTAGGCCGAAGGCTGGGGCCCTGCATCGGAAGTTGTGTTCTTCAAAGAAATTCCCGTCGCGAAATCGCTTCATTACCGTCGCGCTTTGTCTTGACCGGGTTGTTTTCGTTTGCTCCTCTCGCGCTGCGGATCATAGCCGGCGCCCAAAGCGACGCTGCGGCGTGCCCACGGAGGTAAGTGCGCTCGGCGCAAGAAACTGCGCGCTCTCAAGGGCAATGAGGCGCAAGGAAACGGAGCGTTGGTGATCGCGCGTTCGCCTAACCGTCATATCGGCGACAGAAAGGCAACGCTGTCTTTGAGACAGCACCTGGGGTTGCTGACGCTCGTCGTGGCGCTGCCGCTCATCGCAGTGTCCTTCTTCATGGTCGGCCGCTTTGCAGAATCCGAGCGTCAGGGGCGCCGCGCGTTCCTTCTCGCTGCGACCCATTCGCTCGCCGGCGTCGTCGAAACCGAACTCGACAAATACTTTGTCATCTCCAATGCGCTTGCTCATTCGCGATCGCTGCGGCAAGGAGACTTGACCGAATTCGGACGCACGGCTTCGGAAATACTCAACAGCTTGCCCGACGCCTGGCTCGTCGTTTCGACCCCGGATGGCAGGGCTCTTCTCGACACTTCGCATCCTTTGGATCTGGATATGCGCCCCAGCGATCCGTCGGATCGGCAAGTGCGAACCTTTGCCGCCGACATGCCGATCCTTTCGAACGTTGGCGTCGACCCCGCCTCACGAATGCTCGTTGCAAGCGTTGAAACGCCGATCTTTCAGGACAATAAGCTCCTTTATCTCCTGGCTCTGAAGTTTTCCCCGCGCCAATTTTCGGGATTTCTCAGCAACCAAAAATACCCGGTGGGTTGGATCGCGGCGGTTGTCGATCGCGCCGGGCAATTCGTTGCGCGCGTTCCTGAGCGCGGGGGTCGGCCGGGCACGCCAACCAGTGCGTCCTTTCGTGAGGCGATGGAGCGGGCGCCCGAAGCAATTGGGAACAATATTTCGCTTGAAGGCGAACAGGTGGTTTCCGCCTATCTCAGGATTGGCTATGGCTGGACAGTTTCGGTCGCCGCTAAAGCCGAGGTGCTCGACGAATCCTTGCAGCGATCTCTTTGGATTTTGAGTCTGTTGGCCGCCGGCTCTCTGGCGGCGAGTTTCATATTGTCCTTTTTCGTAAATCGAAGACTCTCCGTCGGCGTGCGTTCGCTGCAATCAACCGCCAAGGACATCGGCGAGGGGAAACCCGTCGTCGCCAGCCCGACCGGCGTCCGCGAATTCGATGAGTTGTCGGACGCCTTCGCGCAGGCCTCCTCGCTTCTGCGCGAACGCGCGGACCAAAGGCAAACCGCCGAGGCGCAACGCAGCGCCAGCGAAGAACGGTTTCGGGTCCTCGCCGACAGCTTGCCGCAACTCGTATGGACCGCCGGTCCCGATGGGCGGGTGGACTACACTAACGCGCGCCGCGAAAAATACGGCAAGGTTGGCCTAACCCGAACGGACTGGGACGGCGTCATTCATCCTGAGGATTTGCGTGGGACGGTTGCTGCATGGCTGAAGGCGAGCGAAGCGGGCGAACCCTACGAGATGGAGCATCGCCTGATGGTCATCGGCAAAGGATATTCGTGGCATCTGAGTCGCGCGATTCTCTTACGCGATTCTTCGGGGCGGCCTCTCAAATGGTACGGCACGACAACTGACATCCACGAACACAAAATGCGTGAGGAGCATATTCGCGTCCTGATGACCGAGGTCAATCACCGGTCAAAAAACCTCCTTGCGGTCACGCAAGCCATTGCGCGTCAGACGGTCTCCTCAAGTACGAGCGCCGCCGAATTCGAGCAGAAATTCTCCGCGCGTCTTCTCGGCCTTTCCGCGAGTCAGGATCTTTTGACCAACGAGAAATGGCGTGGCGTCCGGCTGGAACCTTTGGTGCAATCACAGACGGGCCATCAATCTGGCCTTTACAAAGGACGCATCGAGATCGCAGGCGCCGACGTATTGCTGAATTCGACAGCGACGCAGGCGATCGGCATGGCCTTACACGAACTTTTCACCAATGCGGTCAGATATGGTGCGCTTTCCAACGAGGTCGGACACATCGCGATAGGCTGGCGCTTCACCAATTCGGGCGCCGAACCTCTCTTTGAAATGGAGTGGATCGAACGGGATGGCCCGCCCACCGCAGCGCCGGCCTCGCGTGGTTTTGGCAGCGTCATCATCGAAAAGATGCTGTCGCAGCGTTTGAACGCCATCGTCGATTTGTCTTTCGACGCCCAAGGATTGGCTTGGCGCCTCCGGGCGCCCTCGAAAAGCATCGAAGCCAACGAGGAGCTCGCGAAAGCAGTCGACCTCCCGCGTGGCCGGTAAATGATTCTTGCACACCACTAATCTCGCAGGCCTTATAATTGCATCGCGGGGCCTCTCGGCAACCTTTTCACCCGCTCAACGTTGTCAGCCAATCTGTGAGGACTTCCCGTGTTAATTGGCGCAGCCTCTATCGCCGTCCTCATTTCACTTGGGCTCTGCGCGCCGCCGCCCTGGCTTTCGGTGAGGCTGGCAATGGCCGCTCGCCAGCGGGCGCGCCTGGCGCGATTTTGATTATTCCTGGCCTGTCCACGCTGCCGGGCGCTTGTAGCGTCGGCGGGATATGCTTTGACCACGGTTGCGACCAATAGGAGATTTCAATGACAACTAAGACCGGTGACCCCACCGCCTCCGACCTTTCCGCCGATCTCGACGCTTTGCGCGCCGATATCGCGCGGCTGAGCGACACGATGGCTGGCCTTGTGAGGGCCCAGGCCAACTCCGCAGGCGCTGCCGTTAGAGGCGCGGTCGGCGATGCTCGCGAACAGCTTGCGCAGGCGGCGAACCAGGCGCAGGACAGCGCGCTAGGCGCCGCCGCCGATCTTGAGCGCCGCATCGAACGAAACCCACTGACGGCGGTGCTCATCGCCGCCGGTATCGGAATCGCGCTTGGGATGATGAGCAAATCGCGGTGATAGCCGGCATCAAATTTTTGTCGACCCTGGCGGCAGGTTCGCAACAGCGTCTGCGGCGTTTGGCTATTCGCGCCGCGCTCGTATTCGCGGCGGCTCTGTCGGCGGCGATCGGCCTCGGTTTCGCGACATATGCGCTATTTGCGGCTTGGCGGCTGCAATATGGAATTATCAACGCGTCGATCGGCTTGAGCGCGATCTATTTCATATTGGCGGGCATCCTTTACCTGTGCTGTCGCCGCATCGGCTTGGCGCCGCGGGCCGTACCGACTTCGGCGCTCGCCGGAGGTTTGACTGGAGACGCGGAAACCTTGAAAGCCGCGGGGGCCAACTCCCAAGGGGCCGCGTTGGCGCTGGGCGTTGAACTCGCCAAGCAGCTGACGCCGCTCCAACTCGCCATGCTCGCCTTGCTATCCGGCTTCGTGGCGGGGCGCAGATTATAGGCGCCGCGCTCCTATCGGCTCGCCAAATTCGCCTCGATGCGCTGCGACTTTCGCTCGAAAAACAAGGCCTGGCTGATCACCGCCTTCACAGATTCGGCGCTGAACGGTTTTGCAATGAGGAAGGCCGGCTCGGGCGCGTGGCCCGTAAGGAACCTTTCCGGAAAGGCAGTAATGAAAATCACAGGCGCTTCGAGCGATCCGAGAATTTCATTGACCGCCTCCAACCCCGAACTGCCATCGGCAAGCTGGATGTCAGCAAGAATCAGGCCCGGGCTCGCTTTTATCGCCGCGCGAACGGCTTCGGTATGCGTGCGCGCTATCGTGGTGACCTCGTGCCCCAATTGTTCGACAAGATACTGAAGATCCAGAGCAATCAGAGGCTCATCCTCAATAATAAGCACTCTTGTGCTAATCTGCGCGGCTATTCCCCGCCCGGCCTGATCGATCAAATCGCGCGCTTCGGCCTCCGAACATTCGAGGGTCTGCGCAATCTCTTCTATTTTGAAAGACTCGACTGCGCTCAAAAGGAAGGCGATACGGGGCGCCACCGGGATAGCGCCGAGGTTTTTGCTCGCCGCGGCCTCAGCGCCGCCGATGGTCCTGTCCATGGCGAGATTCGTGGGGACAGCCCGCCACGTCCGCAAGAAAACCCGATAGAGGGCGACTCTTGGGCTCAAGTCAGCGTTGAAAATACTCTGGTCGGCGAGAATGGCTTCGAGCGTCGCTGCGACATAAGCGTCGCCCGATTGCTGCGTTCCTGACAGAGCGCGGGCGAATCGACGCAAAAAAGGGATATGCGGAGTAATGGCTGCGGAAACCGACATGGACGCCCCTGTTTCTTGGGTCTCTTATCACCAGTCCAAACGCCCGATGGCAAATTTTGTTCCCTCCTGATGGAACCATATTTGCGGGTGCGGGTTTTTCTTTGCTTGTTTTGTGAAGTGCACCGAAGCGAATCATCGGGGCCGATGGCAACGATATGACGGACCGGCTGGAGAATCGTTGATGGTTGAGAAGAAGATGCCAGGACCGCCGCCAATGACGCCCACTCCCAGTTCCAATCCCGCCGATGATTCGGTAGCGCGATCAAAAAAACGAATTCCGAATGTAAAAGATCACATTGGCCGTCAATTGAGGGCTCTTTATGATGAGGTGGCCGATCAACCGGTGCCCGATCGCTTCATGGAATTGTTAAACCGCCTCGACGCGAAGAGCGGTGACGAATGATCCATGAAACGATGCCTGCCGGCGTGCAGATCAAACAAGATATGGTTGCGGCGATCCCAAGACTGCGCGCTTTCGCTGTTTCATTGTGCGGCAATCCGGACCGGGCGGACGATCTGGTGCAGGAGACGCTCGCCAAGGCGCTTCTCAACATCAAGTCCTTCACGATCGGGACGAATCTGCTGGCATGGCTATTCACCATCCTGCGTAATGCTTACTATTCGGAATTCAGAAAACGTCGGCGCGAGGTGGCTGATATAGACGGCGGCCTGTCGGGGATGCTGGTCTCCAAACCGAACCAGGACGACCACATGGAATACCTCGATTTCCGCCAAGCTTTGCAGAAACTGCCGCCGGATCAGCGAGAGGCCCTGATTCTCATTGGCGCCTCGGGCCTGTCTTATGAAGAGGCGGCGGAAATATGCAAATGCGCCGTCGGAACGATGAAAAGCCGGGTCTCACGCGCGCGCACCCGGCTCGCCGAATTGTTGCAGTATGATCCGGGCGCGGGTGAGTCCCACTCGTCCTCTGTCGCCTCGGAGTGAAAAACGACGCCGGCGTGACGTCGGGCTTTTGATTACGTCCAACCGACCGACCTCGATCAGGGAAATCACAGGAGCCGACGATTGAATGTCGATTCAGCGCGCATCAGCGAGGGTACGCCTTATCCGCTTGGGGCGACGTGGGACGGGAAGGGCGCCAATTTTGCAGTATTTTCAGCGCATGCGACGCGGGTGGAAGTTTGCGTTTTTGACAGCGACGGCAAGCGCGAGGTCGAGCGCTTCGAACTGCCGGAATTCACCGACGAGATTTTTCATGGACGGATCGCGGATATCGGCCCTGGGACATTTTATGGCTTTCGCGTCGATGGACCTTACGAGCCTGAGGCGGGTCATCGCTTCAACGCCAATAAGCTGCTGCTCGACCCTTATGCACGGGCGCACGTCGGCGGGCTGAAATGGAATCCGGCCGTTTTCGGCTACGATATTGCGGCCAAGGGCAAGGACCTCACCTTCGACAAGCGCGACAGTGCGCCGTTCGTGCCCAAATCGGTCGTGGTGGATCCGAATTTCGACTGGCGCGGCGAGTCGAGCCGGCGCTTCACGCCCTGGGACCAGACGATCATCTATGAAACGCATGTCAAAGGCATAACCAAACTCCATCCCGCCATAAGCGAGCACCTGCGGGGCACCTATGCGGGACTCGGCGCCAGGGAAGTGGTCGATTACGTCAAGTCGCTTGGAATCACCACCGTCGAGCTCCTGCCGATCCATACGTTTCTCAACGACAGCCATCTTCTGGAAAAGAAGCTGACGAATTATTGGGGCTATAATTCCATCGGCTTCTTCGCGCCCGATCCGCGGTACGCGCTCGACGTCGCCAATTCCTTACGCGAGTTCAAGGAAATGATCGCGCGGTTCCATGATGCGGGCCTCGAGGTGATTCTCGACGTCGTCTATAATCATACCGCGGAGGGCAATGAGCTCGGCCCGACGCTGTCCTTCAAGGGCATCGACAACGCCTCCTACTACCGGTTGATGCCCGACAAAAAGCGTTATTACATCAACGATACGGGCACGGGAAACACCGTCAATCTGAGCCATCCGCGCGTCATTCAGATGGTGACCGACAGCCTACGCTATTGGGTCGGGGAAATGCACGTCGACGGCTTTCGCTTCGATCTTGGCACGATTCTGGCGCGTGAACCTGACGGCTTCAACACCGAGAGCGGGTTCCTGAAGGCGGTAGGACAGGATCCCGTGCTTACCCGCGTCAAGCTGATCGCCGAACCCTGGGATTGCGGGCCCGGCGGCTATCAGGTCGGCGGGTTTCCGCCCGGCTGGGCGGAGTGGAACGACACATTCCGCGACACCGTTCGCGATTTCTGGCGCGGCGAGTCAAACGCCAAAGAATTGGCGCCGCGCTTGTGCGCCTCGCCGGATAAATTCAACCATCGCGGCCGCAAACCATGGGCGAGCGTCAATTTCGTCACCGCCCACGATGGCTTCACTTTGTTTGACTGCGTCGCGTACAATGAAAAGCACAATGAAGCGAATGGCGAGGACGGCAAGGACGGCAGTTCATCGAACAGGTCCTGGAATTGCGGCGTCGAAGGGCCGACCGATGACGTGGCCGTCAACGCTCTTCGCGAAAGGCAAATGCGCAATATTCTGGCGACGCTTGTCCTTGCGCAGGGAATCCCGATGCTATTGGCGGGCGATGAATTCGGGCGAACGCAGAACGGCAACAATAACGCCTATTGTCAGGATGACGCGATCTCTTGGGTCAATTGGGGATTGGAGGAAAAGAACAAGGCGCGCGTCGACTTCTTTCGCAAGCTGGTCGCCTTGCGCAACAAATATCCGATATTGCGCCGCTCACGCTTTTTCACTGGCGAGTCCAACAAGGACATCGAGGTCCGCGACGTCAGCTGGATCAACGCCGACGGCTCGGAAATGTCGGCCGAGGCCTGGGACGACGGTCGCACGCAATGTCTGGGTATGCTGATGGACGGCCGTGCGCAGGCGACGGGCATTCGCAAGCGCGGCGGCGACGCGACGCTTTTGATGGTGTTCAACGCCCATCATGATCTGGTGAAGTTTAAGTTACCGCCGTGTTTTGAGGGTCGTGGCTGGACAAGGCTGCTCGATACGAACGATCAGAATCTGCGGGAGACAGAATTCAAGATCGGCGCGGTCTATGACGTCACCGGCCGTTCGCTGTTGCTGTTCGAGCGAGCGGCGGCGAAAAAATAGAACCGCTTTTGGCGCTCGCCGCGGAATGTTGAGATCGCCCGACGGCTCGTCTTCAATTCGCTCGCCCGCGCCTCGCCTTCCCCAGGGAACGATTGCCTGCGCGATTCGTTTGCCGGACGTCTGGCCTCGTGGCGGAAGCGCGGGTCCAAGGGCAGAGGTCGTATTCCGCCTCACGCTTCGCCGACAGGAGAAGAAAATTATGGATCGCGCGATTGTAGTGGGCAGCGGCGCGCCTGTTTCGCCAGAAATTCCGCCTGATCCGCCGCCGAAGGCGCCGCCCGGACCGCCGCCCCTTGCCGATCCGCCGGCCCCGCAACCCCGTCCGGCGGAACGCCCCCCGGCGGAAGTCCCCGATGTTCCGACGCCCGAGGAAATACCTGTCACCGACCCTTGGCCTACGCCAACGACGCCGCCGCCGATCACCAGCCGCGCTTAGTCGGACTGGATGTTCACGTCGCCGGCTATGTCACTAATTGCGCCGCCAGCTTGGCGACAGTCCGCCCGCTCGCCCAGAGCAAGCGCCCGTCGTTCAAAAGATAGCGGCTGGCCGGCGCGCGCCGTCCTCGCGGATCGCTGGGTTCGCGCGTAAAAATATGAGAACGGCTCTGGTGCCCCTGGCCGGAATCGAACCAGCACTCCTTGCGGAACTCGATTTTGAGTCGAGCGCGTCTACCAATTCCGCCACAGGGGCCCTGACCGGAAGAGTCGGGACGGGCGGTATATAGCGGCGTCCGGCGGCTGGTCAACAGACCGGTGCGCTTTTCGGCATAAAATGCGCCGCTGCGCCATCGTCGCCGCACCAGTGTTCCCATATTGGCGGTCCTATGGCGATCGAGCCGATGAAGCGCCTACAGGGATCGTTTGAAGAAAGCGGCGATTTCCCCGACGATGCCGCGGCGGAACAGCAGCACGCAGACGACGAAAATGGAGCCCTGGATCACCGTCACCCATTCGCCGAGATATTGGCCGAGATATTGCTGCATCGCGACCACGATGAAAGCGCCGATCACCGGCCCGTAGACCGTACCCATGCCGCCGAGCAGCGTCATCAGCACGACCTCGCCCGAGGTCGAGAATTGCACGTCGGTCAGCGAAGCGTTCTGCGCGAAGATCGCCTTCGTCGCCCCGGCGAGGCCGGCGAGCGCCGCCGACAGAACGAAAGCCGCCAGCTTGTATTGATCGACCCGGTAACCGAGCGAAACAGCGCGCGGCTCATTCTCGCGGATCGCCTTGAGAATGTCGCCGAACGGCGAATTGATCGTGCGGTAGATGACCAGGAAGCCGAACAGGAATATCGCCAGCACAAAATAATAGAGCGTGGTCTGGTTGGACAGATCGACGATTCCGAGCAGCCTGCCCTGCGGCACCGACTGGATGCCGTCCTCGCCATGGGTGAACGGCGCCTCGAGGCAGAAGAAATAGATCATCTGCGACAGCGCCAACGTGATCATCGCGAAATAAATGCCTTGTCGTCTTATCGCCAATGCGCCGGTTGCGGCGCCAAGCGCCGCCGCGCTGGCGGCGCCGGCGATGATCGCCAATGCGGGATCGAGGCCCCAGACTTTGGCGGCATGCGCGCTGACATAGGAGGCGAGCCCCAGAAACATCGCATGGCCGAACGAGAGAAGCCCGACATAGCCGACCAGCAGATTGAAGGCGCAGGCGAATAAAGCGATGCAGAGCGCCTGCATCAGAAAGAACGGATAGACCGCGAAAGGCGCGACGACGAGCAGCAATGTCATGATCGCGAACGCGATCCTTTCGTCGCGTCCGCTATGCGTTTGGGTGAAAATGGGCGCGGTCGGCGACAGTTCGGTCATTTCAGGCGACCCTCCCGAACAGGCCGGCCGGCCGGATGAGGAGGACGAAAGCCATGATGACGAACACAACCGTGTTCGACGCCTCGGGATAAAATACCTTGGTGAGGCCCTCGATCACTCCCAGGCCGAAACCCGTCAAAACGGAGCCGAGGATGGAGCCCATGCCGCCGATGACGACAACCGCAAAAACGACGCTGATGATGTCGGCGCCCATGCCCGGGCGCACCTGATAAATCGGCGCCGCAAGCACGCCGGCCAGCGCCGCCAGGCCGATGCCAAAAGCATAAGTCAGCGTGATCATGCGCGGCACGTTGATCCCAAAGGCGCGAACCAGGATCGGATTCTCGGTCGCTGCGCGCAGATAGGCGCCCAGCCGGGTTTTCTCGATCAGGAACCACGTCGAGAAACAGACGATTGCTGAAAAGACAATCACCCAGGCGCGATAGATCGGCAGGAACATGAAGCCCAGATTGACGCCGCCGGCCAATGCGCTGGGAATGGCGTAGGGCTTGCCGGAGGCGCCGAGGAAATTCTGAAAGACGCCCTGGATCACAAGCGCAAGACCAAAAGTCAGCAGCAGGCTATAGAGCGGATCGAGTCCGGCCAACCTTCTGAGCAATACGCGCTCCAGCAGCGCGCCGAATGCGCCGACGATGAGAGGCGACAGAACGAGCGCGAACCAATAATTGAGGCCAAATTCGTTGAGAAGGAAATAGGCCGCGAAAGCGCCCACCATATAAAGGGCGCCATGCGCGAAATTGACGATATTGAGCATGCCGAAAATGACGGAAAGGCCAAGGCTGAGCAGCGCGTAGAACGACCCGTTGATGAGACCGACCAGCAATTGCTGGAATAATTGCTGCGGCGAAATGCCGAGAATGGCGAGCATAACCTAAGCCCCGTCCGTCGATCGCCGGCCTATCCCTTGCGCCAGAAACAGGCCGGCCGAAGAGCTACTTCTTGACAAGAGGGCACTCGCTCTGCGCGAGCGGGCGGAAGGCTTCCTCCGCGGGGATAGTGGCGAGCAGCTTGTAATAGTCCCAGGGATATTTCGATTCCGACGGCTTCTTCACTTCGAAAAGATAGGCGGGGTGAATTTTGCGGCCGTCGGCGCGGATGGTTCCCTTGCCGAAAAGCGGATCGTCGGTCGGCAATTCCTTCATTTTAGCGATGACCTTGGCGCCGTCATGCGGATTGCCGCCCATCGCCTCCAGCGTCTTCAGATAATGCAACGTTGAGGAATAATCCCCCGCCTGGACCATCGTCGGTTCCGCATGGGTTTTCATGCGCTCCGAGAAACGTTTGGACCAGGCGCGCGTGCCCTCGTTCATGTCCCAGTAAAACGTCGCCGTGAGGGTGAGGCCCTGTGCGACGTCCAACCCGAGCGCGTGAACGTTGGAGATGAAGGTCAGCAAGGCGGCAAGCTTCTGTCCGCCTTCGACGATGCCGAACTCATGCGCCTGCTTGATCGAATTCGTCGTGTCGCCGCCGGCATTGGCGAGGCCGACGACTTTCGCCTTCGACGATTGCGCCTGCAGCAGGAACGAGGAAAAATCGGGCGTATTGAGCGGAACATTGGCGCTGCCGACGACCTTGCCGCCATTCGCCTCGACCACGGCCGAAGTATCGCGTTGCAACGCGTGTCCGAAAGCATAGTCGGCGGTCACGAAGAACCAGGTGTCGCCGCCCTGCTTGACCAGCGCCTTGCCGGTCCCATTGGCGAGCGCGTAAGTATCATAGGCCCAATGAATCATGTTCGCGTTGCAGGCCTTGCCGGTCAGGTCCGAACTGGCGGCGCCCGAATCCAGGAATGCGCCGTTCTTTTCCTTCGCGACGCCGGTGACGGCGAGCGCGACGCCGGAATTCTGCACGCCGATGATCGCGTCCACCTTATCGACATCAAACCATTGGCGGGCGATGCCGACCGCGATGTCCGGCTTGTTCTGATGGTCGGCGGAAATGACGTCGATCGTCCAGCCCTTGTCGCGCAGGCCGCTGTCCTCGACCGCCATATTCACGGCGATGACCGAGCCGGGACCGCCGCTGTCGGCATAAAGGCTTGATTGATCGTCGAGCTGGCCAAGCTTTACGATCTTGTCGTCGGCGAAGGCGGCGGTGGATAGCAGCAGGCTCACGGCAAGCGCGCTGAGATAAGTCGATTTCATTGGGCGTCTCCCTTGGTCTCTTTTCAAAACTGAATTGGCGGCGGCCTCAGACGCCGAGATAATCGTGCAATTTGCTCATATTCGCTTCCAGTTCGGCATTGGCGAAAGCATCGATGACGCGGCCGTGCTCCATCACGAAATAACGATCGGCGACAGTCGAGGCGAAACGGAAATTCTGTTCGACAAGCAGAATGGTGAACCCTTCCTGCTTCAGTTCGGCGATCGTCCGCCCGATCTGCTGGATGATGACGGGCGCAAGGCCCTCAGTCGGTTCATCGAGCATCAGAAGCCGCGCGCCTGTGCGCAGAATGCGCGCGATCGCCAGCATTTGCTGTTCGCCGCCCGATAAACGGCTGCCGCCGCTGCTCAGGCGCTCCTTCAAATTGGGAAACAGCGTGAAGATGCGTTCAAGGCCAAGGCCGCCGGATTTGGTTATCCGCGGCGGCAGCATGAGGTTTTCCTCGACATTCAGGCTGGCGAATATGCCGCGCTCTTCCGGGCAGAGCGCGATGCCGAGCCGGGCGATGCGATCGGAGGTGAGATCGATGATCTCCCTGCCTTCGAATTTCGCTGACCCTTTACGCTTGCCGACGATCCCCATGATCGACTTCAGCGTCGTCGTCTTGCCGGCGCCGTTGCGCCCGAGCAGAGTGACGACCTCGCCTCGCCGCACATCGAATGTGACGCCATGCAGGATATGGGATTCGCCATACCAGGCCTCCAGACCGGAGACATCGAGCAGCGTCGTCGCCGCGCTCAAAGCCTCTCTGGAAGCCAGAGCCAAGTCAGTCATGTCCAACCCCGAGATAGGCCTGGCGAACTTCCGGGTTTTTGGACACGGTCGCGTAATCGCCTTCGGCCAGCACCTTGCCCCGCGTCAGGACGGTGATCGTATCGGAAAGATTGGCGACAACTTGTAGATTGTGCTCGACCATCAGAACCGTCCGATTGGCGGAAACGCGCTTGATCAGCGCAGCGGCCCGTTCGACATCCTCGTGGCCCATTCCAGCCATCGGCTCGTCGAGCAGCAGCATCTGCGGATCGAGCGCGAGCGTGGTGGCGATTTCCAGCGCGCGCTTGCGCCCGTAGGACATCTCGCCCGCCGCGACTTGCGCGAATTCACTCAGGCCGACATCGGCGAGCAGCTCTCTGGCGCGGTCGTTGAGCGCGTCAAGCAGGCGCTTCGAGCGCCAGAAATCAAAGGAATCGCCACGCTTGCGCTGCAGCGCCACACGCACATTTTCCAACGCTGTCAAATGAGGGAAGACGGCGGAAATCTGGAATGATCTGACCAGGCCGAGGCGCGCGACATCGGCGGGTTTGGACGAGGTGATGTCGCGATCATTATAGACGATGCGTCCGCGGGTCGGATTGAGGAATTTGGTCAGCATATTGAAGCAGGTCGTCTTGCCCGCCCCGTTGGGACCGATGAGAGCGTGGATGGAGCCGCGCCGCACCTTCAGATCGACGTCCGAGACCGCGCAAAAGCCGCCGAACGCCTTCGTCAGGCCTTCGGTGACGAGAATGTAATCCCCCGTTGTCGCGGCCGGATTGGTCGCAGGCATCGCGTTCGGTCTCCCCCTCCAGTCGGATCGAATTGTCCGTCTGGACGCAACCCGCTTGGCCAGTTCTAGCTGAGGTCCGCGCGAACTGCATCACGAATCTACCGCCGCCGCTCCGCGACTTTTGGCTTAGTGCGGGGCGGCCGGCGGCCGGGAGTCAGCCCTGGATGTTGTGCAACCGCCGCTCCCAGTCGAGCGCCTGCTTGACGATTGCATCGAGATCGTCGCGCCGCGGGCGCCAGCCGAGTTCCCGGCGAATGAGATCGGCCTGAGCGATGATCGCGGCGGGGTCTCCGGCGCGCCGGCCCGCGACATTGACCTTGAAATCCACGCCGGAAACGCGTTTGACGACGTCGACCACCTCTTTGACGGAATAGCCGCGGCCGTAGCCGCAATTGCAGATGAGGCTTGCGCCGCCGGCGCGGAGATAGGCGAGCGCCGCCAAATGCGCGTCGATCAGGTCGGTGACCTGGATATAGTCGCGGATGCAGGTGCCGTCGCGCGTCGGATAGTCCTCGCCGAATACGTCGAGGCTGGCATGGCGGCCAAGCGCAGTCTGGACCGCCCGTTTGATGAGATGGGTCGCGTTTGGCGTCGATTGGCCAAGCCTTCCTTGCGGATCGGCGCCGGCGACATTGAAATAGCGCAGCACGACATGGCGCAGGTCATGGGCGCGCCCGGCGTCGGCGAGCATCCATTCGACCATCAGTTTCGAGCGCCCATACGGCGACATCGGATTGAGGGCGGCGCTTTCGGCGATCGGCTCGGAAGTCGTCTCGCCATAGACCGCGGCGGTCGACGAAAAAATGAAATTGCGGACGCCTCTCTTGACCGCGCATTCGATCAGGTTGCGCGCTTTGGAAGTGTTGTTGAGGTAATAGCCGAGCGGATCGGAGACGGAATCCGGC
The DNA here is from genome assembly GCA_036513315.1 of Roseiarcus sp. GTDB lineage: Bacteria > Pseudomonadota > Alphaproteobacteria > Rhizobiales > Beijerinckiaceae > Roseiarcus. The sequence continues at coordinate 33,136 of DATBZF010000033.1, read as the reverse complement.
ACGACGATCTTCGCCGCGAAATGCGCGATCGAATCGACTTCATGTTCGTCAATCAGCCGAGCGATGAGTTCGCTATCGCCGAAATCGCCGACCGCCAGCGTCGCGGCCGCAGGGACGGCCCAGGCGAATCCGGTCGACAGATTGTCGACGACCACGATCTTTTCGCCGGCGTCGGTCAACCCCAAAGCCATGTGGCCGCCGATATAGCCGGCGCCGCCGGTGACCAAAACTGACATTCGTTCCCCCTGCGCCGGGCCTCGCCGCCCCGGCGTCGCCCTTTTAAGCCGGATCCGTCAACAGCGATTTGAATAGCGCAAAAATTGCTAAGGGAGCGTCACTTCGCAGACAATCACGCGTTGGGGGCCTCGACATCGCAATATCGATCAAGCACATGATTGGCGAAAACCGAATCTGCTGATGAACACCTGAGGAGACCAGATGAACAAGCCTATCCGCAAGGCCATCCTGCCGGTCGCCGGTCTTGGGACGCGTTTTCTGCCGGCCACCAAAGCGGTGCCGAAGGAAATGCTGACGATCGTCGACCGTCCGGTGCTCCAGCATGTCGTGGACGAGGCGCGCGAGGCCGGCATCGAGCATTTCATCTTCGTGACCGGCCGCAACAAGGCGGTCATCGAGGATCATTTCGATATGGCCTATGAGCTGGAGGACACGCTGACGCGGCGCGGCAAGCAGCGCGAATATGAGGCGCTGATGGCCGATCTGCCCGCCGCCGGCGCGACGAGCTTCACTCGCCAGCAGGCCCCGCTCGGCCTTGGCCACGCGGTCTGGTGCGCGCGCGAAATCATCGGCGACGAACCCTTCGCCGTCCTGCTGCCCGATATGGTCACCATGGCGGGACGCGCCAGGAAACGCTGCCTCGCCCAATGCCTCGAAGCCTATGACAGGCACGGCGGCAATATTATCGCCGTCGAGGAAGTCCCGCCGGAGGAAACGCATCAATATGGCATTGTCGCCGTCGGCGCCGACTTTGGGGCTTCCTTTGAAATCACCGGCATGGTTGAAAAGCCCAAACACGGGACCGCGCCGTCCAATCTCATCATTTCCGGGCGCTATATCCTGCAACCCGAGATTTTCGGAATCCTCGAGCGCGTCGAGAAAGGGGCGGGCGGCGAAATCCAGCTCACCGACGGCATGGTCACGCTCGCCAAAAGCCAGCCGTTCCATGGCGCCCGTTTCGACGGCCGCACCTATGATTGCGGTGCGAAGCTCGGCTTTCTCACGGCCAATGTCGCCTTCGCTCTCGCCCGGCCCGACCTCGCGCCCGCTTTGCGCGCGGAAATCCAGAAACTGCTGGCGGGATGACAAAGGCTTCCTCAACGCTGGAGTCGCAGCCCCAGCAGGAAGACATTGGCGATATAGTTGGAGTTGGCGGCCGACGAGGTGAATTGGGCGTGGGTGGCGCTGGCCCGCAGAACGATGTCGCGCGTCACATTATAATCGGCGCGCAGCCCGTAGCTGGTCGTCGAATCATGCAAAGGCGCGCCGGCATAGACGTCGGTTGCAAAGCCCGCATTGGCGCCGATCGTCAAATTGCGCAGCAGCGCGTGTGAAACATCGACCGTATAGCTGCGCGAGACCGCGCCCGAATCGCCGGCATTGGTCGTGTCGGCCAGAGTGGTGTTTGTTTTCAGGGTTATCGTCGTCAACGGCGTTGCGGTCCAGATGAGCGAGGCGTCGATAAGCGGCGCGTTCAGTTCGGGCAGGCGCGCGTCCTTATATTGGCGCTCGCCGTAGCCCAGGCTCGCTTCGCCGGTCAATTGGCCCGATAACGCCAGGGTCGCGCCCGCTCGCGCCAGGGCGCCGTTCGAATTGCGCTCAAAGCCGGTGAAATCAATCAGCGAATCATAGCGCCTGGTGTCGATCACGGTCTCGACGAAAGGAGCAATGACCGGGCTGATCTGATAGGCCGCCCGCGCGCGCAATCCCCAGGCGGTAAAATCGTCGCTGGCGAGATCTTCAAGCGATCCGTCGGCGAGCGTCGCGTTCTGAAAGTCGGTGCGATCCAACGCGCCATGCAGCGAGAGCGTGAGGTCGCCGAACCGTTGGGCGCCCCCCAGTGTTGCGCCATAGGTCTCGATCAGCGGGCGCGCGTTTCCCGCCAGCACGATGCCGGTCGGCAAGGTGACGGAGCCGGCGGTTTGCGCTGCGATGTTCAGACGCGCCTCGCCGTCGAGCGAAAGATCGCGCGTGACGTCGAGGCGTCCGTCGATCGTGCCGCTGGCGTTTGGCGCATCCGACTGATGCGAATTGAAATAATCGGCATAGCCGCCGGTCAGGCTGCCCTTCAGCTCGTCGCGCGCCCAGTCCGACTGGAAGGAGAGTCCGGCCTGTGTGCTTTCATAGGCCGAGCCTTTGGACGGACCCGCCAATTGTGAGGGATTGCTGGCATAGCCGACATCCCCCTCGATCGTCGGCAGCAGCGTCATGTCGCCGAGCCGGACGCCGACCGGATCGAAGGGTTTTTCGTCGGCCGTCGGGCGAAGTTTGGCCGGGATCGGCGGCAGCGCGGCGACTGTGGGCGGCGGCGGCGCGGCCGGGTCGAAGGCGGGCGGTCCGCCGGGCAGTCCGGCGCGCTGCGATTTGGGATAGGGTTGCAGGCCAGGCAGCCGCGCGGGTTTGCGCGGGGCCGGTTTCTTCGCTGGCTGCCCGTTGTCCGTATCCGCCGCGGCGTCCGCCAGCGACGGCGATACGGGCGTCAGGCCGCCGTCGCCGTCTCTCAGCTCGAGCGGCGCCGGCGAAGGGCGCGCCGCGTCCTGCCCGTGCGCCGACGCCGCCAGGAAACTCACGGCGATGGCGACGGCCGCCCCTGCGGGCTGCAGGACGCGGCGGGGCGGTGGAGAACGCAGCCTCAAGGGACCTCTCAGCGCCCAGGAATTTCATGTCTGCGCGCGATGTCCCCCGAGGGTTATGCCGCTATGGTTAATGTCGACTTAACCATAGGGCGCGCGGGCCGCTCTGGGGGTGCAATAGCGCGAGCCTGGTGATAAGAGCGGGCATGAACGCGCCATCGAAATCGCCGGTCCTGTCCGCCCTCAAAACCCTTGGGGTCGCCCGCGAAGGCCTGTCGTCGCTCGAGGCCGCTTTGGCTTCGCGCGAGCCGCACAGCCTCGGCGCTTCTTTCGAGGAGGCGGTCAGGACAATGGCCGAAGCGCCCGGCCGGGTGATCGTCACCGGCATGGGAAAATCCGGCCTGGTGGCGCGTAAAATCGCCGCAACGCTTGCCTCCACCGGCCGGCCGGCGACTTTCGTCCATGCGGCGGAGGCCGGCCATGGCGATCTCGGCATGGTGCAGAACGGCGATGTCGTGCTCGCCATATCCTGGTCGGGCGAGACTGCCGAGCTTGCCGCCATCGTCACCTATGTCAGCCGCTACCGCATTCCCCTGATCGCGCTCACCTCGGAGGCGGAAAGCACGCTGGCACGGAAAGCCGACATTCGCCTGGTCCTGCCGCAGGCGCAGGAGGCCTGCCCGCATGGCCTCGCGCCGACGACCTCGACGACGATGCAGCTCGTGCTCGGCGACGCGCTGGCGATCGCGCTGATGGAGAGCAAGGGGTTCACCGCGCTCGATTTCAGCATTTTCCATCCCGGCGGCAAGCTCGGCGCGAAGCTGACCTTGGTGCGCGACGTCATGCATAAGGGCGAGCGCATTCCGCGCGTCGCTCTTGGCGCGCGGATGTCGGCGGCGGTCGTCGAGATTTCGACCAAGGGCTTTGGCTGCGTCGGTGTCTTCGACGATCAAGGCCGCCTGGCCGGCATCATCACCGACGGCGATCTGCGCCGGCATATGAAATCGGATCTTATGGCCATGCCGGTCGCCGATGTGATGACCCGCTCGCCGCGCACGATCGCCGCTGATGCCTTGGTCGCCGAGGCGCTGGAGGTGATCAGCCATAAAATCTCGGCGTTGCTGGTCGTCGACGCCGAAAAGAACGTCGTCGGCATCGTCCATTTCCACGATCTGTTGCGCATCGGCGCCGCATAGAAGCGAGCGTTCTGTCAGCCGGGACGACTCGTCGGATGACGTCGAAAGCCATCGTTTAAATCAACGATATCATAGATTTGCCAAAAAAAATTGCGCACTCCTTGTTCGGCGAGCGCCAATCTGAAAATAAACACATATAATATCTGTAAAACTAGGTCAAAGCATAGAGCCGCAACAAGGGCTCCGCTCTTTTTCCGCGCCATTAACATCGAGACACACTTTTCCGGCGCCTGCCCCATATAATGGAACGCGCTTCCGCCCCCGCGAATCGGCGCCCCGAGCGACCAGCGCGAAGTGGAAGCTGCAACAAAGGGTCTTTCCATGAATCCCAATGCGCGTCCCGCGCCTCAGCTGGCGTTCCCGCTCAAAAGCTTCGACGATGCGCTCGGCCATCGCGTCGTTGAGACGCATATCTGGGCGGTCCGCGAAGGCCTGCGCGGCGCGACCGCCTATCAATTGTTCGACGGCTTCTGTCAGCGCCTCGTCATCGACGGCGTGCCGCTGTGGCGCGCGCATACGGCGATGGAGACGCTGCATCCGCAATGGAGCGGCTATGGCTACACCTGGCGGCGCGACCTCAACGCGATCCAACCCGAGCATTACGCACACGGCGCCGACCATGAATTGATCTGGCTGAGCAGCCCCTTCCAGCATCTGATCGAACGGGCGATCGCCGGCGAGGACAATCCCTGGATGCGCCGGCGCCTCGCGCAGGGGCCGGAGCAGCGCGATTTTCCGGTGCTCGAGGAGTTCTTCGGCGCCGGCGGCACCGATTATTTCGGCGCGCTCTATGGATTTGGCGAAGATGGCGACCGCTCGCATGGAACCGGCGTGGTCTATTCCTTCACCACCGATCGGGAAGGCGGCTTCACCGACGACGACATGACGCTGTTCCTTGCGACGCTGCCGGCGCTTTCCCTGGCGATCAAGGCCCATGCCGGCCATCTCATTGCTTCCGGGTTGCTCGGCGCCTATCTCGGCGAAGACGCCGGGCGGCGCGTCCATAACGGCGCCGTCGAGCGCGGCTCGGTCGAAAGCATTCGCGCCGTGCTCTGGTATGCCGACATCCGCGGCTTCACCCCGACCAGCGACGCCGCACCCGGCCCGGTCATCATCGATCTCCTCAACGACGTCTTCGAGACCTTGACCGCCGCGCTGCGCCCACATGGCGGCCAGGTGCTCAAATTCATGGGCGACGCCATGCTGGCGATCTTCTCGTTCGAAGAGCCGCAACGCACAGAGACCTGCCGGCGCGCGCTCGACGCCGCGCTCGAGGCAATGGCCGGGCTGGCGGCGCGCAACGCCGCGCGCGCGGCGGACGGCCTGCCCGTCGCCACCGTCGATCTCGCCCTGCATCTTGGCGAAGTGCTCTATGGCAATGTCGGCGCCATCGACCGCCTCGATTTCACCGTGATCGGCCCCGCCGTCAACGAAGTCGCCCGCATCGAGGCGCTCTGCGAGCCGCTAGGTCGCGCGGCGCTCATCTCGGCCGAACTCGCGGCCGCCGCCGCGGACGACGACCACCGGCTGGAGTCGCTGGGGCGGCATGTGCTGCGGGGGGTCAGGGAGGCTAAGGAGATATTTGCGTTGGTTTAGGGGGGAGCCGATTGACTCAGCGGTTTCCGACCGGCGAAGAAGCATTCGACTATTCCCCTCGATCTTACTTGGTACTGGGTACCCTGCAGTCGCTCGTGGGCGAGCACGGCGTCAATCAGGAAAAGTTTCGTTCGTTTGAACTCTTTCGTCGTAACATTCTGGCTCCGGAGATCATTACCTTCGAACTGTATGAGCGCGCGAGCTTCATCGCGCATCGAAATAAGAGCTAAAGGGTGCTAAGTACTTTTGCGGTAGGTTGGTATAGCGGTGAGATGGACGCACATTGCCTCACCGTCGCGCTGCCGAGACGCAGTCATCCCGAAGGGACCGAAGCGAAGCGGAGGAGCGGCGCAGCCGCTTGACGGCGTCTTGGCGGTGTGGCCCCCGATGCGTTACGCCGTCAGAGTACGTGGCGCGCGTACTGCCATGCAATTCAGAGAGAATTGCCTCACCGTCATTGCGAGGGAGCGAAGCGACGAAGCAATCCAGACTGAGCCGCGTCAAAGCCGGTACGGATTGCTTTACGTACGTCTTGAGAACCAAATCAGACGAAAGCTGTAAAAAGCTTAGTCTGGATCGCTTCGTCGCTTCGCTCCCTCGCGATGACGGCGCGCGGCCCCCAACTCACGCGCGCCCGCGCTAACGCGCCTCCGCCTGCCGCGTCGACAGTTCGTTGATCATCGTCATGCCCACCACCGCCAACCCGGTCAATGGATTCGCCTCGCAATAGGCGTCAACCCACGCAACCGTCTGTTGTGGCGTCGTCCGCGTCATGGGATTGGTCAGATAGCTCCCATCGGAAGCCAAATGAGCGGTGAAACGCAACAGCCAATCCTTGAGTCCGGCATTTGCGAAGTTCGGGGCGCGATTCCAATCGGAGCACGCCAGGCTGCCCAAGGCAAACAAACCCGTGTCTTCCTGGGCTAATGCGGGCGACCCGAACGCAACCAACCCGAAAGCCAATGTCGCCATTCTTCTCATTGCCGCAGCCTCCATGCGCTGTCCTCAACAACTGGCGATCGCGAGCGGTTCCCTCAGTCGGCCTCCATGTCGCTTTGATGAGCGGTCGCGTCCGCCGGCAGAACACACGGCGCGGTAACCGTGACACAATTTCACAGCTCGGCAGCCAGGAACTCAAGTTCCGGCGGGCCAGATGGTTTCGCGGAAATCGCCCTCCGCACCTGCCGAAGCCATGGTGCGCTTGAGAATGACCTGCAACTCCGCCGCGTTGGCGAACAGCTCGTTGATTTGAGAATCGTATTTCAAAATCGCGTCGACCTTCGCGGACACGTCGACGGAAACCGTCTGTGGGTCAGTGACGGTCCAACTTGTCCTGCGCAGCGCCGCCTCCACCGAGTCCGGAAATCCCGGCGGGAAAAGGCCAGTGGAATAGGGAAAATCTTCGTACAGGAAGACGTTCAAATTCCGACCGGGAACGGTGGTCCGAACGCTCTCCGACGTGAGAATGTGATCGACATGCCGTCCCACCGCCAGAGGACATAAGATTGCGTCGGGTCGAAAGTCCGCGATCCAACCTGCGAAAAGCTTGTTCAATGCAGGAATAATGTCGTCCTCACGAGAGGGTCCCGAGAAGACGCCGGTTCTGGTCGGATAGAGGCAATTTCGGTCTCGATCAGTGCGATAGATCGCGTCAGGAAGGCCGCCATGAATGGTTCGGGCGCCTAGCGCGTTCACTGCGGCGACGTCTTCCCTTCGGCGAGAAGCCATCGGATGAGGACCCAGATTCCACAGTTTGTTCAGTTCTTCAATCACAGGGGACGACATTGCTGGATGCGGAGCATCCGCGGTAAACACGGTTGCAACGAAGACGTCCGCGCCGCTCGCTACGGTTCGCGCGACAATGCCGCCGACGCTGAGGGCCACATCGTCCAGATGAGGGGAGATGGCCAGGAGTCGACGGGACTCGGCAATGCGCGGCGGCATTTGCTTACCTCTTCCTAGGTTTGAAGTATTCATCGACACTGTGGAGCGAGAACGGCAGGTGGCGACGAAGCGCCTCGCAGGCCTTAGACGCGCGCCATAGGCGCCGTCCATGACGTCGGAGATCCGGAGGAGCGCGATCTCAATCCTTCTGAGCGTTCTCAGTCCGGCCGTCAAATGATTCCACCTGTCGCCAACGCGCGCTCGCTTAGCGGGCGCCGGCCGCGCGCGTTCCATCCAGCGCAAAGCAACAATCCGGTTCGGACTTGGTCTTGAAAGACCGCACGACGGCGAGATCGTCGAGGTCGACCTGCAAGCGCTCGTCAGTGTCGACTGATGCGAACGCGCTGCCGGAGCTTTGGTGAATGCAGGCGGCGGCTCGCCGGCCCGGCAGTTTCAGCCAATTGATTTCTTTCACAATCGTCTTTGGTCCTTTGTCGACGCCGCCCGCACATGGCGCCAGCGCCCGTTGACAGTCGCGGACTAGGTGTATATACACACACGCTGCATGACCGCCGACCCGATCGATTTCGCCGCCTGCCGCGCCTGTGCATGTACAGCGATCCGTCGCGCCAGCCGGACGATCACCCATCATTACGACGAAGCCTTGCGCGATTCGGGGCTACGCACCACCCAGTTCACCCTTCTGGCGACGCTTGTGCAGACCGGTCCGATGCCGATGACCCCTTTGGCCGCCTTTCTCAGCCTCGAACGGACGACCCTCACGCGCAATCTCAAATCTCTCTTGCGCGACGGGCTGGTCGAATCGCGCGCGCAGAAGGATGGCCGCGTCCGCAAAATCGCGATCACGGCGAAAGGCGAAGCGAAGGCGCGCGGCGCCTTTCCCCTCTGGAAGAAGGCTCAGGAGAGCGCGGGCGGCGTCGCCGCGACGTTCAATTTGCCGGTCTAACGCTCGCAATGTTTTGCTCAGAAGAGTGTATATACACTTATAAGATCGACCTAGGAGATGGACATGTCTTTTGACCTTTTGTCGACGATAGAACTTACCGCCAGCGCCGCGATCATGATTGCGACATTGGCTTTCACGCTTGCGGCGACGACAAGGGGACGGATCGAGGCGGCGGCGGCGCTCGCCGCCTGGTTTGTTCTCGTCGTCTTTCTCGGCGCGACGCTTGTGCTCAACGTCGGGCCGCCCCCGGCTCTGGCGGCGGCGGTCATCCTGCCGGTGCTGGCGATGTGCGCCGCCTTCTTCTCGTTTCCCTCGATCAAAGCCGCGGCGATGGCGATGCCGCTGCCGGCCTTGGAGGCGGTCCACGCCGCGCGCGTCCTCGGCATCTCGTTCGTTCTGCTTTACGCCGCCGATCGCCTGCCGGCGCCCTTCGCGCCGATTGCCGGTTGGGGCGATATTTCTGTCGGCGTCGCCGCACTGCCCCTCGCTTGGGCGATGAGCAGGTTCGGCGCGCGGATGCGGACGCTAGCGCTGGTGTGGAACGGGCTCGGCATGCTTGATCTCGTCGCCGCGATCGGCCTCGGCGCGACTTCGGCGCCCGGACCGATTCAGATTTTCGCCGGGCCGCCGGACAGCGGGATCATGACGACGTTGCCATGGATCCTGATTCCCGGCTTTCTGGTGCCCAGCTATTTCTTCATCCACATCGTGATCCTCTATCGCCTGAGCCGCCGCGGCGCCGCGTCGATCGCCAATCCGGCGTCGGGCGCGAATGCGCGAAGCGGCCCGCAAGCGACCGGCGCTCTCGCTAAGCTCTATCGGGTCTTCGCCCATATGTCGGCGTGAGCGACGGTTGCTCGGCGCTTCGCGGCGCGGCGTCCTTGTTCGGGTTCATACGCATCTGAGACGGACGCCGCTTGTGGCGAACAGCTCATTGCTTGCATGGAGGCGATTATGCGCGAGAGGGAATCCGCCCTCCTTCATTCTACTGGATAGCGACACATCCACGATCAGCTAAGATGGCGCCCGGCGAAGATTCGGCGCGGGGCGCAAGAGTGCAAGACAATACGGCGCCCGGCCCGCGCATCATCGCCATCGACGCCGCGCGCGGCGCCGCTCTCCTCGGCATGGCGATCTATCACCTGAGCTGGGATTTCGCCTACTTTCATCTGGCGCCGTCGGACCTGCCGACCAATCCGCCGATGCGGCTGTTCTCGCATACGGTGGCCGCGACGTTTCTGTTTCTGGCGGGCGTGTCGCTGGCGCTCGCCCATCCGGGCGGCCTGCGCCGCGCCGCCTTCTGGCGCCGGCTCGCCATCGTCGGCGGCGCGGCGGCGCTCGTCAGCGCGGCGACCTATTTTTCCGCGCCGGACGAAGTGATCCTGTTCGGCATTCTTCATTGCATCGCGGCGGCGAGCCTGCTGGCCGCGCCGCTCATCGCGCTGCCCGCATGGGTCGCGCTGATTTTAAGCGCAATGGTCCTCGCCGCGCCGTGGTTTCTCGCCAGCGCCGCGTTCAATCCGCCGGCGCTCGTTTGGCTCGGCCTTGGGACGGTCCTACCGCAGACGCTCGATTGGCGCCCGCTCGCGCCATGGGCGGCTTTCGTCTTTCTCGGCCTTGCGCTGACGCGGCTGAATGCCCGGCGCCTGCTCGCTTCGCCGCTCGCCCGCTGGCGCCCGGCCCGCGGCGACTGGCGCGTCTTCGGTTGGGCCGCCTGGGCGGGGCGCCATAGCCTGGCGATCTACCTGATCCATCAGCCGGTGTTGTTCGCCATTCTCTTTGCGGCCGCCAGCCTGACCGGCGCCGAGGCGCGCTGGGCGACGGCGGAATTCAGCAAAGTCTGTCAGCGCGAGTGCATCGAAGGCGGCGGCGCGCCAGACCTCTGTGCCCCCGCCTGCGCCTGTGTCGTCAAGGGATTGCAGGACGCCGGCCTGTCGCGCGCCCTCGCCCGCGACCGGCTGGACGATGGCGAGCGGGAGCAATATTCGCGCATCGTTCGCTCATGCAGTCCGGGGCTGTGAGATGAGCGCGTCGCTCATTTCAGCATCCATTCATGGGCGGGATCATTGTGAAAGCGCCAGGTCCGTTTCGGGCCGGCCATTACATTGAGATAGTAGAGATCATAGCCATGCGCCGCGCCGACCGGATGATAGCCGCGCGGCACCAGCACCACATCGCGGTCGCCGACCGCCAACGTCTCGTCGAGCGAGCGGTCGTCCGTATAGACCCGCTGCAGCGCAAAGCCGTTGGGCGGCGACAGGCGATGATAATAGGTCTCTTCGAGATAGGATTCGGCTGGCAGCGCATCGCGGTCGTGCTTGTGCGGGGGATAGCTCGACCAATTGCCGCCCGGCGTAATCACTTCGACGACGAGCAGGCTTTCGGCGCTGGCGGTCTCGGAAAGGATGTTGCGCACATGCCTGGTGTTCGAACCCTTGCCGCGCGTCAGCGTCTCGACATCGCTGGGCGCGATGACGCGCGGCGGCAGTTTCCCCGTCCCCGGCGCCGAACAGATCGCGACTTCGCATTTCGTCACGGCCTCGATGGAATAGGCGCTATGGGCGGAAAGATAGACCGACCACGGCAGGCCTTCGAACACATTGGCGCGCTCGCCGATCGCGCCGGAATCGAAGTCCTTCGTCGTCACCCGCGCTTTGCCCGATTGCACGACGACGCAGACTTCTGTTCCGCCGCTCTTCAGCGCGACGCGCGCGCCTTTCTCCAGATCGCGCGCCTCGAAGCCGACATAGGTCCAGCCCGCGCTTTTCGGGGTGATCCGTTGCACGATGCCGTTGGCGGATTTGCGCGGACGAACGAGCAGCTTAGAGCGCGGCATGGACCGTTTCTCCCATTGTTCTCGCGACTTGCCGCGAGCATTTGCATTTCGCCTAGGAAGCCTTCTTGTGCGCTTCAACATAGGCGCGCAGGACGGCATTCATGCGGGTGAGATGGCCCTTGCCGCTCTTCTTGAACCATTCGACGATATCGGTGTCGAGGCGCAAATGAACCGATGTTTTGCCGCGCGGCATGACAACGCGCGCGTTCTTCCAAAAATCTTCGCCCAACGATTCGGCCGCCGGCGCGTCAGCGCGAGTCTGATCCTCGCCGCGCGCGCGCATCGCGCGGATCTCGCTAAGCGAGCGTTTCACGGTAGTAGAGCTCCCGCTCATGTCTGCTTGCCTTCTGTGCGCTGATGTTCCTGACAAGGCTCTCGTTCCGCCATGTGTAAACCACGCGATACACGTCGAAATCGACACGACCCAGAGCGATGAAACGAACTTCGCCATAGTCTTCGCGATCGGCAATTTTCTCGATCATCTCATTGGCGAAGGCCTCCGCGGCCTAAGGAACGACACGCCGTGTTTGGTCAGATTGGCGGCGGCTTTGTCCTCGTCCCATTCAAATTCAAGCTCGTTCATCAAAGACGCTGGTTTCCGCTATATACACTTTTGTGTACACAATCTCAAGCCCGGCGAGGTCGAAAGGCGGCGGACCGCCAACGCGCATCTAAACCAGTCCGCTCTCCCCGAACGCCGCCCTCAAATGCGCGACGCCCTTCTTCGCATAAGGCAGCGCCGGCGCCTTTTCCGGGTCCTGCTCCGCTTCGAGCACGACCCAGCCGGAATAGCCGCGCAATTCTCTGAACACGGCGACGTAATCGACGACGCCGTCGCCGGGCACGGTATAGACGCCGAGTTCGGCGCCCCTGCCGAGGATCGAATCGAGGAAGCTCCAGTCGCCGGCGCGCGCCTCTTCGATCTTCGCTTCGCGCACGTCCTTGCAATGGACGTGGCTGATGCGGGTGCGATAGCGGCGCGCCAGCGCGGCGGGGTCGGCGCCGCCCCAGGTCGCATGGCCGGTGTCGAGCAGCAGATGGACCGGCGGGCTGGTATTGGCCATGAAGGCCTGGATGTCGGCCTCCGACTGAACGATTGTGCCCATATGATGGTGGTAGCAGAGGTTCAGCCCCTCCTCGACGAGAAGCTCGGCGAGTTCGGTGATCTTCTCGCCATAGGCCTTCCAGCCGCCCGCCGGCAGGTGCGGGCGCTGCGACAGCGGCTTTGAGCGATCGCCATGGATGGCGTTCGACGTCTCGGCGACGATGAACACATCCGTGCCCATCGCCCGGAGGAGATCACGATGTGGTTTGGCGAGGTCGAATTCCTCGCGCGCCGAACGCCGGAGCAATTCGATCGAGCGCCAGCCGCCGACGCACGCCAGCCCGTAGGGCGCCAGCGCCGCCTTCAGCCGGGTCGCCTGGCGGGGAAATTTATTGCCGAGCTCCATGCCCTCGAAACCCGCCTCTTTGGCTTCGGCCAGGCAGGTCTCGAGCGGGGTCGCGCCGCCGATCTCTTGAAGATCGTCGTTCGACCAGCCGATCGGATTGGCGCCTAAGCGGATCGTCATTTCAGTCTCCAACGCGCTGGGCGGCGAGCGCCTTTTCATAAATGCCGCGCGCAGCGACCACCGTCTCCCGAGCCGAGACTTCCGGCACCGCGACATCCCACCAGGCGCCGCCGGCGTCGGTAATCGCCATCGGGTCGGTGTCGATGACGATCACCTGGGTCGCCTTGGCTTTGCGCGCCTTGGCGAAAGCCGTCTCGAGCTCGTCGATCGATTTCACTTTCGTCGCTTCCGCCCCGAGGCTGCGCGCATGGGCGACAAAATCGACGGCGGGCAGAACCTCATGGCGTGCGTCCCGCAGGAGATTGTTGAAGGACTCGCCGCCCGTCGCGCGCTGCAGGCGATTGATACAGGCAAAGCCGCGATTGTCGTTGACGACGATGATCAGCTTCAGGCCCAGCATCACCGAAGTGGCGATTTCGGAGTTCATCATCAGATAGGAGCCGTCGCCCATCGCGACGATCACTTCGCGATCCGGCTGCGCCATTTTGACGCCGAGCGCGCCGGCGATCTCATAGCCCATGCAGGAATAGCCATATTCCACGTGATAGCCGAGCGGCGCGCCGGCCTGCCAATGTTTGTGCAATTCGCCCGGCAGGCCGCCCGCCGCGCAGACGACGATGTCGGAGGGCGCGCCTGCTCTCTGCAAGGCGCCGAGCACTTGCGCGTCGGAGGGCAGTTCGAGATTGGTCGGCGCGATGTAGCGCGCGGCGGTCTTCATCCATTCGCCCTTGGCGACGATCGCCGATTGGCGCCACGCCTCCGGCGCCTTCCAGTCGCCGAGCGCTGCATCGAGTGCGGCGAGGCCGGCGCGGGCGTCGGCGACCAGGGGAAGAGCGCGATGCTTGGTCGCATCGAACGGCTGCACGTTGAGGCCGATGAAGCGACGCGCCGGATTCTGGAACAGAGCCCAGGAGCCGGTGGTGAAATCGGCAAGGCGCGTGCCCACTGCAAGGATCACGTCGGCTTCCTCGGCGAGCTTGTCGGCGGCGCCGGTGCCCGTGACGCCGATCGCGCCGAGCGATAATTCATGATCGGCGGGAATCGCCGATTTGCCGGCCTGGGTTTCGGTCATCGGTATCGCGCGCTTCTGGCAGAAAGCGAGCAATTCCTTTTCGGCGTCGGAATAGAGGACGCCGCCGCCCGATATGACGAAAGGCCTTTTCGCCGCGCGCAAAGCGGCGACCGCCTCCTTCAATTCCTGCGCATCCGGTCCCTGTCGGCGCGGACGGTGCAGGCGCTCCTCGAAGAAGCTCTCGGGATAGTCATAGGCCTCCGCCTGCACGTCCTGGCAGAAGGCGAGGGTGACGGGGCCGCATTCGGCCGGATCAGTCAGCACCGCGATCGCGCGGGTCAGCGCCGGCACGATCTGTTCGGGCCGGGTGATGCGGTCGAAATAGCGCGAGACCGGTTTGAAGCAATCATTGGCGCTGACGGTGCCGTCGCCGAAATCCTCGATCTGCTGGAGGACGGGATCGGGCCGGCGATTGGCGAAAATATCGCCGGGCAGAAACAGCACCGGCAGGCGATTGACCGAGGCGACGGCGGCGGCGGTGACCATATTGGTCGCGCCCGGCCCGATCGAACTGGTGCAGACCATCATGCGCCGCCGCCGCGACGCCTTGGCGTAGGCGACCGCCGCCAGGCCCATCGCCTGTTCGTTATGCGCCCGAAAGGTCGGCAGGCTGTCGCGCGCCGCGTAAAGCGCCTCGCCGAGACCGGCGACATTACCGTGCCCGAAAATGGCGAAGGCGCCGCCGAACAACTGGACCCTTCTGCCGTCGACTTCGGTCATCTGCTGCGCGAGGAAGCGAACCGTCGCTTGCGCGGCGGTCACACGGATCGTTTTCATGGCGTCGACTCCCGTTCGATGATGATCCGCGTCGAATTCAGTTCGCATAGGCGCGGGCCGGCCGCAAAGCGCGCAGCGCGGTGGGCATATGCCTCTCGATCGCGGCATTGATTTGTCGCTGGCGCCGCTGGAACGCGATGCCGAGGAAAATGATCGCCAGGCCCAAGGCCGAAAGCGCGAAAGTGAACGACAGAATTTCCTTGAACACGTCGGCGGCGAGATAGCCAAGATAACCGGCGATTCCGATCGTGCCGAGCACCGCATAGATCCGCCGGTTGAGGAACAGGCCGAGCGCGATGAAACCGATGCTGATCAGGCAGAAGACGGCCTTGCCGAATTCGGTCGACGATTCCGAAAAGGCCAGCGCCGACCACAGCGTGATCGCGCCGAACAGATGGAGCCAGAAGCCGAAATCGCCCTGGCGGGCGCGGACGAGATCGAGCGTCCAGGCGACCAAGATCATCAGGAGGCCGAAGGCTAATGAGACGCGGCGGCGCAATTCCCAATCGCCCAAGGCGTCGCTGCCGAACCAGCGCACGATGTCCATCGACATGAACCATAGCGCGACGGCGGCGATCAGCAGGATGAACGGGAACGGAAAGAAGCGCAGCGCGATTCCCGCCGCGACGATGGCGCCGAGCTCCATATAAATCCAACTGCCGTTGATATAGGGAAAGAAGTCCTTGTAGGAGCCGGGCTTGCTGAAGCTCCACAAATTGAAGCCGTCCTGGATGCCGTAGATCGCCAGCGGCGCCAGCGAGACGGCGACGGCGATACACAGGCCGCCGGGCACGCGCAGCTCTGGCGAGCGCCAGAGACGCCGGCCGAGGAGAACGAAGCCCAGGGCGTAAGCGACGGCGGTCGCCGTCAGGGCGAATCCGCCCAGCGCGCTGAAAGCGGCGGTCGAGAACAGGCCCATCGCGGTGATGATGATCAGCGCGCCGGCATACCAAAGCACATGGGATACGTCGAACTTCGGCCGCGGCGCGGCATCCGGCGACGCCGGCGCCCGCGTATTGACGAAAGCGACGAGGCGGTCGCGCGCATCGGCGTCGATGATTCCCGCCTCGACCGCCGCCTGCAGCTCGTCGTCCCTGATCATTGGCCCTTATCCGCCTCGGCGGGCGAATCCTGCCACATTTTGCACAGACGCGCGAATGAACGCGCCATCAGGTCGACGGCCCCCGAATCGTCGATCTCGCCGGCGAGCCAGGCTCTGGCGGGTTCGGCGAAAATCGTGCGCCCGACCGCGAAGCCTTTGACGAGCGCGCAACCGCGGGCGATCTTGAACGATGCCGCCAATTGCTCTTCGCTCGCCTCGAGGCCAAGCAGCACGATGCCGCGGCAATAGGGATCGGCCGCCGCGATCGCCTTGGCGATATTGCTCCACGCCTGCGGGCTCGCCTGACTCTCGAGCTTCCACCAATCGGGTCTGACGCCGATCGCATAGAGCCGCTCGATTACGGCGGCGATCGTGGCGTCGTCGACCGCGCCATGCTTGCTGGCGATGATCTCGACCAGCAATTCGCGACCGATCGTTCGCGCCGCGTCGTAGAGGCGCAGCAATTCGCGTTCCTGCCTGGCCTTCATGTCAGGCGCATCGTCCGGATGATAGAAGCACAGGCATTTGATGGTGTGGCTGACCGGCCATTCGATCAGCTTGGCGCCGAGCGATCCGCCAAATTCAAAGTCGAGCGGGCGCGCGCCGGGCTCTTCGACCGGGCGGCCGATCCAGAAATTATGGTCGGCGGCTCGAAACAAAGCCTCGCGGCCATATTTGCCGTCCAGCAGCATTCCAAAGCCCGGGCGGCCGTCAGCGACTTTCGCCGCCGCTTCGACCGCCAGTTTCTTGAATGCGCCGATTCGCTCGCGCGGGGCATGCACTTCGTCGGCGATCGCCTCGAGCTGGGCGCGATGGTCGATCGCCAAAGCCATCAGCCCCGGCGGCTGTTTGGCGCGCGTCGTCGCCCAGTGAATGTGATTGAGCGCCGCGTCATGGCGCAATGCGCGATGCGGAGAGCCGTTTTTGAGGAAATGCTGCAATTCGGGAAAGGTCAGATATTCCGCCGAGCACAGCAGGCGCGACACCGCGAAGGCGCCCCCCGCATTGGCGAAGGCGCAGCAGGTCTCGATCGGCTCGTTGCGCAGCCAGCCGCGCAGGAAGCCGGACATGAAGGCGTCGCCGGCGCCCAGCACATTATAGACTTCGACGGGAAAGCCGGGGCCCTTCAGGCCGTCATCGATCGAAGCGGGAATGGCGGCGGGGAAGACCGCGCAGCCCATCGGCCCGCGCTTCATCACGATCGTCGCCTTGCTGAGCGCGCGAACCGCCTTCAAGGCGCCGAGCGGATCGTCGGCGCCGCCGGCGATCATCAACTCTTCCTCGGTGCCGACGATCAGATCGCAAAGCGGCAGGATTTTTTGCAGCCGCGCCGACACCTCGCCCGATTTGATATAGCGCTCTTCGCCGGCGCCATGGCCGGCGAGGCCCCAGAGGTTCGGTCGATAGTCGATGTCGAACGCAATCCTGCGCCCATGCTTCCTCGCGTAGGCAATCGCCAGATTCTGCGCCGCCGCGGTGTTCGGCCTCGCGAAATGGGTGCCGGTGACGACGATCGCCTTGGCGCTGGCGATGAAATTCTCGTCGATGTCGCTCTCGTCAAGCGCGCTATCGGCGCAATTGTCGCGATAGAAGATCAGCGGGAAGGTTTTGTCGTCGCGAATCCCGAGGATCACCAGCGAAGTCAACCGGGCGGGATCGGTGTGGATGCCGGCGATTGCGACGCCCTCGCGCGCGCATTGCTCGCGGATATAGCGGCCCATATGTTCGTCGCCGACGCGGGTGATCAGGCCGCTCTTCAAGCCGAGCCGCGCCGTTCCGATCGCAATATTGGTCGGGCAGCCGCCCACCGCCTTGGAAAAGCTCGCCATATCCTCGAGGCGGCCGCCGACCTGCGCGCCGTAAAGGTCGACCGACGAGCGGCCGATGGTGATGACGTCGAGGTTCGGCTCGGACACGAGCGGCGTTTCCTGGTTCGGCGCCTCTGGGAGAGTGGGGCTGCGCCAAGGCCCCGCTCTTCATCTTCATATCGAGTGGTTCGCGTCTCTTCCCCTTCCCCCCTTGCGGGGGAAGGTGGCCCGACGAAGTCGGGTCGGATGAGGGGTGTCGAGCGAAGCGAGACGGCTTCCTCGATCATTGTCGCAAAGCCGTCTCGCTTCGCTCGACCACCCTCATCCGTCATACTTCGCAAGACACCTTCCCCCGCCAGGGGGGAAGGGAATATTTGTGTCCATTCAAGGTTCGATCGGCGCATCGCCGACGCCGACGATCGTCTGGTCGAAGTCGATGTTGGCGCCAGTCATCAGGCCCGATTCGTCGGAGCCGAGATAGGCGCAGGCGCGCGCGACTTCATTGGGGTCGATCAGCCGGCCGAACGGGCGCGACTTGACGGCCTCGTCGAGCCAGCCGTCCTTCGCGCCATGATAGGTCTTCATGATCCGGTCCTCGCCCGGCGTCGCCATCCAGCCGATATTGAGGCCGTTGACGCGGATGCGGAACTTGATCAGCGAATGGGCGACGTTGCGCGTCAAAGTGGCGAGCGCGCCCTTGGAGCTGCAATAGGCTGATATGAACGGCTGGCCGCCATGGGCGGACATCGACTGAATGTTGACGATCGCGCCGGCGATTTTCTCGCGGCGCATGACTTTCGCGGTCTCCTGGATCAGGAAGAAAGGCGCGCGGACATTGACGTTGAATATCTCATTGAACCTTTGCTCTGTCGTGTCGAAAATATCGCCGCGATCAGTAAGGCCGGCGGCGTTGACCAGCACATCGACGCGTTTGAAGCGGCGATCGGCTTCGGCGATCACCTTTCGGCATTCGGCGACGCTTTCAAGATCGGCGCGCACGAAGATTGTCGGGCAGCCTGTCGCCTCGATTTCGGCGGCGACGCGCGCGCCATTGGCTTCGTTGCGCCCGCAGATAACGAGACCGGCGGCGCCGCGCTCGGCGAACAGCCGGGCGATCGCCTCGCCGAGGCCTTGCGAACCGCCGGTGACCACCGCGACCTTGCCGGTCAGATTGGCTGGGCCGCTATATCGGGCAGGCCCGGAATTGCTCGCCATGACGTTTCCTCTTTTCGATGAGAGCTTGTCGCTCCCGATGTTGCGAACGGCTTGCCGCGCGAGGCGAAGCCTTGCGACGCGGCCGGATCAATTCCGCCGAGAATGAAACAAAAATTCTATTCACAAGTCAAGATGGAATGTGTATTCTTTTTTGAAGACCAAACTTAATCAGACGGCGAGGGAAACGACCATGAGGTTCGGGATTATAGGCGCGGGACGGATCGGCAAGATCCATGCTTCGAATGTCGCGGCGCGTAAAGATTGCGAGGTCCGCCTCATCGCGGACGCCGACCGTGCAGCGGCCGAATCGCTTAGCGAGGCGACCGGCGCCCGTGTCGCCGAGATCGACGCCATCCTCGCGTCACACGAAATCGACGCCGTCGCCATCTGCGCCCCGACCGACATGCACGCCGATCTCATCGAAAAGGCGGCGCGCGCCAAAAAAGCGATCTTTTGCGAAAAGCCGGTCGATCTCGACGCCAATCGCGTGCGCGCCTGCCTCGAAGTGGTCGCCGCCAACAACGCGATCCTGATGGTCGGTTTCAACCGGCGCTTCGATCCCAATTTCGCGGCGATGCAGAAGCGCATCGCCGAGGGCGCGATCGGCGCCGTCGAGATCGTGGCGATCACTTCGCGCGATCCCGGCCCGCCGCCGGTCTCCTACATCGCCCGCTCCGGCGGCCTGTTCCGCGACATGATGATCCATGATTTCGACATGGCGCGCTTCTTGCTCGGCGAAGAGCCCATCGCCGTCAGCGCGATGGGGTCGGCGCTGGTCGACAAGGCGATCGGCGAGGCCGGCGATGTCGACACGGCGGTCGTCATCATGGAGACCAAATCGGGCAAGGTCGCGCAGATTTCCAATTCGCGCCGCGCGACCTATGGATATGACCAGCGCATTGAGGCGCATGGCGCCAAGGGCATGTTGCGGGCCGACAATGTCCGTGAGACGACGGTCGAGTTCGCCGGCGCTGAGGGCTTTTCCAGCGATAAGATCCTCAACTTCTTCCTGGAGCGCTACGCTATCGCCTACCGCGACGAACTCGACGCCTTCGTCAAAGCGGCGAGCGGCGGCGTCGCGCCGCGCCCCAATGGCTGGGATGGCCTGCGCGCCAATTTGCTGGCCGACGCCGCCAATCTGTCCTGGCGCACCAAGCAGCGCGTCCTGATCGATTGAATCTCGCCTTCCGGCAAGCCCGGCCTGGATGGGCCGGGCTTGCCCCGGGCGCATTGTCCAAGCATATACCTGCCGGCGCTGACCGATGACGGGCGAGGCATGCTGGACGACAAGAAGAATCGCCCGATCGTCAATGCGGCGAGCGAGGCAAGGCCGCAAACGAAAATCGCCAGGTATGGCGAGCGACTTCTGGCGGCCATTCGCCGGAATCGCCTCGCCTTGCACCGGCTCGGCCTGGCGACGAGCCTCATCATCGTTTCGATTTCGCTGTTTTTCTTTATCCGCATCGTCCTGACGGTCAGTCCGCAACAGCTTGAATACGCCTTCGCCGCCACCGGTCTCGATCAAATCGCGCTCGCTTTCGCCTTGTCGGCGCTGTCTTATCTCGCTCTCACCGGCTATGACGGGCTGGCGCTCCGGCATTTGCGCGTCAAGGCGCCCTATCGGCTGACCGCGCTCGCCTCCTTCACCAGCTACGCCGTCTCGTTCACGCTCGGCTTTCCCCTCATCACCGGCGGCGCCGTGCGCTATTGGATCTATGGACCGGCGGGGCTTTCGGCGGGCAAAGTCGCCAGCCTGACGGCGATCGCCGGCATCACCTTCTGGCTCGGCATGGGGCTGATCGTCGGCATCGGTTTCCTGTTCGAAGCGCAGGCGGTCGGCGAGATCAATCATTTCCATGCGCTGGCCAATCAATTGATCGGTCTTGGCGTCATCGGCGCGCTGATCGCCTATTTCGTCTGGGTCGGCGTGCGCCGATGGCGCGGCAGGCCCACCATCTTCAATCTGGCGCTGCCGGGCCCGGTCCTGACGCTAGGGCAAATGATCCTCGGCGTCGTCGACGTCTGTTCGGCGGCGGGCGCGCTTTATGTGCTGCTGCCGCATAGCGGACTGGCGTTCCTGACCTTTTGCGCGCTCTATTCCTTCGCCTGCATGCTCGGCATCGCCAGCAACGCGCCAGGCGGCATTGGCGTCTTTGAAGCGACGATGCTGAAAGGCGTCGGCGGCCCGACCGAATCCGTGCTTGCTTCGCTTTTGTTGTTTCGCGCAATCTATTACCTGATCCCTTTCATTCTCGCGATGGCTCTGCTCGGCGCACATGAGGCGGCGCGGCGCTGGCGCTCCTTGCGCGAGGCGATGGAAGCGCCGGGCGATTCTGACGAAAATTGAACCAAGCGCCGCGCCTTCGCCTTATCCCAACCAGGCGGCGGCAGGCGCCCCCTCGAAGCGGCGGCGACCATGAACAAAAAGGCCAGGCGGGAATTGGACGAAGAAATCCGGTCGCGATTCTGCGCGAATCTGATCGGCGCCATGCCCGAGCCGGCGATCATCGTCGGATCGGATGGGCGCCTGTCGGCCGCCAATGAGCCGGCCCATGCGCTGCTCCCGGCGATGAGAATCGGCGAGCCGCTGGTTCTGGTCCTGCGCGCGCCCGACATTCTCGACAGCCTGCGCCGGGTGTTGGCGAACGGCAAGGCCGAGACGGTGCTATGGAGCGAGCGCGTCCCGGTCGAGCGCCTGTTCGACGTCTGCGTGGCGCCGTTGCCCGCCGCGACAGGTGAAATCGGCGCGGCCTTGCTGACCTTACGCGACCTGACCGAGGCCAGAAGGGTCGAGCGCATGCGCGTCGATTTCATCGCCAACGCCAGCCATGAATTGCGCACGCCTTTGGCTTCCCTGCTTGGCTTCGTCGATACCTTGCAGGGGCCGGCGCGCGAGGACGCCCGCGCGCGCGAAAAATTTCTCGCCATCATGCGCGAGCAGGGGCGCCGAATGGCGCGTCTCGTCGACGATCTCCTGTCGTTGTCGCGCATCGAACAGAATCAGCATGTGCGCCCGGAAGCGCCGATCGATCTGGCGCTGGTGGCGCGCCATGTGGCGGACACGCTGGCGCCGCTGGCCGAAGAAATGGGCGTCGATCTTAAAGTGGACGCGGGTCAGCCGGTGATCGTCGCCGGCGATCGCGACGAACTGGTGCGGGTCGCGGAAAATCTGATCGAAAACGCGATCAAATATGGCGCGGCGTCCGAGGGGGCCGACGGCGAACGGGTGGACATCGTGGTGACGCGAACCGCCAGGGAAGGTTGGCTCAGCGTGCGCGACTACGGGCGCGGCATCGCGCCGGAACATTTGCCGCGACTGACCGAACGCTTCTATCGCATCGACGCCGGCCAGAGCCGCTCCAAGGGAGGAACCGGGCTCGGGCTGGCGATCGTCAAACATATTATGGCGCGCCATCGCGGTCGCCTGACGATCTCCAGCCAGCTCGGGCAAGGCTCGACCTTCGCCGCCATGGCGCCGCTTCACCCCAATCAGCTTGGGTAAAAATCGATATTTTACAGATACTTATAATGTCACCGTACTGTTGCGCCAATGTCATAAGAAGACGGAACTGATCCCGTAGAACCCACTCGTGCGCGCCGGCGACACGTCGCCGGCAGAGTTCGAAACGGGCAGAAAAAAGAGGCAACCATGTTATTTAAATCATTGACGAGCGCGACGTTTCTTGTCGCGACGATTGTAACCGCCAGCGCGGGCGACATTTCGGGCGCCGGCGCGACCTTCCCTTTTCCTCTCTACGCCAAATGGGCGGAGGCCTATAAGAAAGACTCTGGGAACGGCCTCAACTATCAGGCGATCGGTTCGGGCGGCGGCATCAAGGCGATTTTGGCCAAGACCGTCACGTTCGGCGCGTCCGACATTCCCCAGACCCTTGAAAGCCAGGCAAAGAACGGCCTCGTTCAATGGCCGATGGTGATGGGCGGCATTGTCGCGGTTGTGAATATCGACGGCGTGAAGTCGGGCGATCTCGTGATCGACGGAGCCACCCTCGCTGGCATTTATTCTGGCGCCATCAAGAGCTGGGACGATCCGGCGATCAAGAAGCTCAATCCGGACGCCAAACTACCCGCCACGGCGATCACTGTCGTCCACCGCGCCGACGGTTCGGGAACGTCGTTCAACTTCACCAATTATCTCGACAAGGTTTCGAGCGACTGGCACGACAAGGTCGGCGTCAGCCAGAGCCCGGAATGGCCGACCGGCGTCGGCGCCAAGGGCAATGATGGCGTCGCTGGAACCGTCGGCCAGACCAAGGGCGCGATCGGCTATGTCGAATACGCTTATGCCATGCAGCAGAAGCTGACCTACACCGATATGGTCAATAAGGACGGCAAGAAGGTGGCGCCGACGGTTCCTGCCTTCCAATCCGCCGCCGCCAACGCCAAATGGTCGGAAGCAACCGGCTATTATGAAGTGTTGACTGACGAGCCGGGCGCCGAGTCCTGGCCGCTGACGGCCGCCACGTTCATATTGATGTACAAAGAGCCCGCCGATAAGGCGGCTTCCGCCGATGCGCTGAAGTTCTTCGATTGGGCGTTCGCCAGCGGAGGCAAAATGGCTCAGGACCTTGACTACATTCCGATGCCAGCGACCGTAGTCGCCCTGATCAAGCAGACCTGGGCCAATCAGATCAAGACCAAGTAGCAGTAGCGCCAGCGACGGGCCGCCCGTCGCTGGCCGCGCCAACCCTGGACGGACAAATATGGCTGACGTCACCCTCGGCGACGCCGACGGCAAGAGCTTATCGGTCCCATTACAGCGTTCGAACGCCGTCGGCTTGTTTCGGCTGACCGACCGGGTTTTTCATACCGTCACATTCGTCGCCGCGCTTTTCGTGCTGATCTTGTTGGGCGCCATCATCCTCTCGCTGATCGTCGGCGCATGGCCTTCGATTGCGAAATTCGGGGTGGGATTTTTGGTCGGCGAGCGCTGGAGCGTGAACAAGGAAATATTCGGCGCGCTCTCGCCGATCTACGGCACGTTGATGACCTCGCTGATCGCCATGGTCATCGCTGTCCCGATCGGCCTCGGCATCGCTATCTTCCTCACCGAGCTTTGCCCGCTCGAGCTGCGTCGGCCGATCGGCATCGCAATAGAATTGCTCGCAGGCATCCCTTCAATCATTTACGGCATCTGGGGATTTTTCACCTTGACGCCGTTTTTCGGCCAAACGCTGCTGACCGCCTCGCTGATTCTGGCGATCATGGTGTTGCCCTTCATCACCGCGATTTCCCGCGATGTCTTCGCCACCGTCCCGCCGGTCTTGAAAGAGGCGGCGTACGGAATTGGCTGCACGACATGGGAAGTGGCGAAGAATGTCGTGCTTCCCTACACCAGGGTGGGCGTGGTTGGCGGGGTGATGCTGGGCCTTGGTCGCGCGCTTGGCGAGACGATGGCGGTGACTTTCGTCATCGGCAACTCGCACTCGATCGCGGCGTCGCTGCTGTCGCCGGCGACGACGATTTCCGCGACCATCGCCAACGAATTTCAAGAATCGGACGGCGTCTATCGCTCCTCGCTGTTGGAGCTCGGCCTGCTCTTGTTCGTCATCACCTTCTTCGTTCTGGCTGCGGCGAGAATTATGCTTATGCGCCTTGAGCGCAAGGCGGGGGCCTGATCATGGCGTCCTACGCTTCTCGCCGGGCGGCCAACCGGATCATGATGGGACTTTGCTGGGCCGCTACCTTGTTCGGTCTGGCTTGGCTGGCGTTGATTCTCGTTACGCTGTTCTGGAACGGCCTTGCCGGCATCAATCTCGATCTGTTCACCCAGGACACGCCGGGACCGAATACCGACGGCGGCGGTCTGCGCAACGCTATCGTCGGCTCGCTCATCATGACGGCGCTGGGCGTCGGCCTGGGAACGCCGATCGGCATTCTGGCGGGCACCTATATGGCCGAATACGGTCGCTATTCCCGGCTCACCTTCTATATCCGCTTTGTCAATGACATCCTTCTCAGCGCCCCCTCGATCGTCATCGGCCTGTTCATCTACGCGGCGCTGATCACCGAGGGCGTCGAGCATCGCATCGTCGGCTATTCGGCCATTGCTGGCTCGCTGGCGCTTGCCGTGATCGTCATTCCCGTCGTGGTCCGCACGACCGAAGACATGTTGCTGCTTGTTCCCAATCCCTTGCGCGAGGCCGCGTCGGCGCTCGGTCTGCCGCGATCGCATGTGGTGATGAAGATCGCCTACAAGGCGGCGCGCGCTGGTCTGATAACCGGCGTTCTGCTCGCCGTCGCCAGGGCCGCCGGCGAGACCGCGCCCCTATTGTTCACCGTTCAGTCGAACCAGTTTTTCAGCCTAGATCTCACCAAACAGATGGCCAACCTGCCCGTGGTGATCAACAACTTTGCCGGCAAGGGTTACGCTAACTGGCAACAATTGGCCTGGTCTGGCGCGCTGATCATCACTCTTGCGGTGCTGACGCTGTCGATTACGGCCCGTGCGCTAAGTGCGCAAAGGACGCAGAAATGAACATCGCTGAGACCGTTCCAGCCGCTGGCAAATCGTTCCCCGGCGAAGGGCTGCCGCAAAAGATTTCAGTGCGCAACCTCAAGTTCTATTACGGCGACGCGCTGGCCTTGAAGGGCATAAACCTGCCACTCTACGCTAACAACGTGACTTCCTTCATCGGCCCGTCGGGCTGCGGAAAGTCGACGCTCCTGCGCGTCCTGAATCGGATGTACGACCTCTATCCCAAGCAGCGCGCGGAGGGAGAGGTTCTGTTTGATGGGCAGAATCTGCTCGACCCGGCGCAGGATCTCAACCTGTTGCGCTCGCGCATCGGCATGGTCTTCCAGAAGCCGACGCCATTCCCAATGTCGATCTATGACAACATCGCGTTCGGCATCAAGCTCTATGAAAAATTGTCACGCAGCGAACTTGATGGTCGCGTTGAGGAGGCCTTGAAGGGCGCCGCGCTCTGGACGGAGGTGAAGGACAAGCTGGCCGCCAGCGGCCTCAGTCTGTCCGGCGGCCAGCAGCAGCGCCTGTGCATTGCGCGTACCGTCGCGATATCCCCGGAAGTCATATTGCTCGACGAGCCCTGCTCGGCTCTCGACCCCATCTCGACGTCCAAGATCGAGGAACTGATAGACGACTTGAAGGAGCGTTACACGATCGCGATCGTCACGCACAACATGCAGCAGGCGGCGCGCGTCTCTTCGTTTACCGCGTTCATGTATCTGGGCGAACTCATCGAATTCGGTGAAACCAGCAAACTATTCACCTCCCCGCGCGAGAAGCGCACGCAGGACTACATCACCGGCCGCTTCGGCTGAGTGGAGACCTTTCATGAGCGAACATATTGTCAGGGCCTACGACAAGGAACTCGATGAACTCGGGCGGCGCATCGCCGAAATGGGCGGCATCGCCGAAAAAATGGTGGTCGACGCGATGGATGCGTTGAACAATGTCGATCTGACCCTCGCCCAACATGTCATCGCCGCCGATCCGCGCCTTGACGCCATTCAGCGCGAGATCGAGGAGCAGGCGATCCTGACCATCGCCCGCCGTCAGCCGATGGCCGTCGATTTGCGCGAAATCATCGGCGCGATCCGCATCGCCGGCGATCTCGAACGGGTCGGCGATCTCGCCAAGAACATCGCCAAGCGGACGGTGACGATCGGCGCCGAGGCGCGCCTGCCGCGCGCGCTGGTAGGCCTCCGGCACATGAACGAACTGGCGACGGAACTGATGAAGGACGTGCTCGACGCCTATGCGCAGCGCGACGTCGAGCGCGCGCAGGCGGTGTGGACGCGCGACGCCGAACTCGACGCGCTTGAGGATTCGGTTTTTCGCGACCTGCTGACTCATATGATGGAGGACCCGCGCAATATTTCCTTCTGCGCGCATCTTCTGTTCTGCTCGAAGAATATCGAGCGGATCGGCGATCACGCCACCAACATCGCGGAAACGGTATTCTACCTCGTCACCGGCGGCACGCTTCCTTCCGAGCGGCCGAAGGGACGTCCTGACATCAATGTCGCTGCATTCGGGGCGCCCGCCAAATGAACGAAGAACGCAGAGAGCTGGCGCGCGCCGCCACATCGACCTCGCCGCGCATTCTTGTCGTCGAGGACGAATCCGATCTCGCGTTGCTGCTCGCTTATAATCTGGAGGCGGAAGGCTATGTCGCCGAATGCGTCGAGCGCGGCGACGAAGCCGAGTTGCGGCTCGTCGAAGCCCCGCCCGATCTCCTGATCCTCGATTGGATGCTGCCGGGCGTGTCGGGCCTCGAAATATGCCGGCGCCTGCGCGCCCGCGAGGGCACGCGCACCCTGCCGGTCATCATGCTGACCGCCCGCGGCGAAGAGGGTGAGCGGGTGCGCGGCCTGTCGGTCGGCGCCGACGATTATGTCGTCAAGCCGTTCTCGGTGCCCGAACTGATGGCGCGGGTGCGCGCTCTGCTCCGGCGCAGCCGGCCCGAGCGCATCGCCGACAAGCTGTCGGCCGGCGATCTCGATCTCGATCGGGAGACGCGCCGCGTGCGGCGCGGCGCCCGCGACGTTCACCTCGGTCCGACCGAATTCCGGCTGCTCGAATATCTCCTGGAAAAGCCGGGCCGCGTCTTCTCGCGCGCGCAATTGCTCGACGGCGTCTGGGGGCTTTCGGTCGAGATCGACGAGCGCACCGTCGACGTTCACGTCGGGCGCCTGCGCAAGGCTCTGTCGCGCGGCCGCGAGCGCGATCCCATCCGAACGGTGCGCGGCACGGGCTATTCGTTCGACGAGACTTTCGGCAAGGCGTGAGCGCCAGCGCTTCGGCTGGCGCGAGGATTGGCGGTCAGGCGGTGGGCCGGCTCGCCATCGCGCGACGGTCGCGCTCGCGCTCCCGGCGGCGGTCCTGCACCGGCTGGTAGGCCATCCGTCCGTGATGGACGCAATAGGGCGCCGTTCCCGCCGATTGAATGCCGCAATAGCGAAAGTCCGGTGAGGTCGGATCGCCCAGCGGCCAGCGGCACATCGCTTCCTTGAGTTCGACGATCGTCACCCGCAGCGACATCGGGACGACGACGTCCTCATGAAACTGCGGCCGCGCCTCGGCCGCCGTATCGATCGAAAAGGCGAGCGCCGTATTGCCGCGCACGGCGTGGCCGCCGCCGCCGCTTGGCCGGCTGGCCATCGGCGCCCGCGGCGTTGACGGCGGCCGCTGGCGCACGCGCGGCGTCGCCGGCGCAGTCGATTTGGCGCGCCCCGACAGGCCGAGCCGGTGAACCTTGCCGATGACCGCGTTGCGGGTGATGCCTAAACCAAGCGCCGCCGATATTTGACTTGCGCTTTTGCCGTCCAGCCACAATTGGCGCAGCAACTCGACCCTTTCATCCGTCCAAGACATTTTGGCCTCTATCTTTCCTGAACGGCCGGGCGGAAATTTCCTTCGCCCCTCCGTTCACAACTCTGGTTCGAGACAGAATCCTCCCACCTCGCTCGACGGCCGCGCCATCGAACGCCACGCACTCAAACGCTCTCATGAAGGTCCGCCACACGACATGTCGTGGTTCAATATCGGAACGCTACACTACTCGTTGAATCGCGCGCAAGAGTCCGGCGACCCCTTGTCGAGGGCTTTTCCCCAGTTGTTCTAGCCTGCCCGATGCGAGCGCCGCGAAGCGTTTTCGATTGATTGAGTCCGATCAACGATTTAGCGCCCGACTTGGCGGAACAGCGAAACAGCGACGGCGGCAAATTATTTTTAACGTTGCTGCTTTGATTTGACCGGGCGGCGCTCAATCCCCTATTATTGCCTTCAAAGAGCGGCCGTCCCTGCGGGGCGGCGTTTTCGTTTTTGCGCTCCGCAGGAAGCGGCGCGCCGCACTTCTGACGAACGGAGATTGAACGTGTCATCCGCCATTGTGCCGGTTTATGCGCGCGCCGATATCGCCTTTGAACGGGGCGACGGCTGTTGGCTTACCGCGGCCGATGGGACGCGATATCTCGACTTCGGCGGCGGCATCGCCGTGGCTTCGCTCGGCTATTCGCATCCCCATCTCGTCGCGGCGCTGACCGAGCAGGGAGCCAAGCTCTGGCATTCGTCCAACCTGTTCCAGATCCCCGGCGGCGAGCGCCTCGCAGCAAGGCTGGCGGCGGCGACCTTCGCCGATCTGGTGTTCTTCTCCAATTCCGGCGCCGAGGCCAATGAGGCCGCGATCAAGATGGCGCGCAAGCGCCAGTCAGTCGGCGGCCATCCCGAGCGCTATCGCATCCTCACCTTCGAAGGCGCCTTTCACGGACGCACGCTGGCGACGATCGCGGCGGGCGGCCAGGCCAAATATATCGAAGGCTTCGGCCCGAAGGTCGACGGCTTCGACCAGATCCCGATCACCGACCTTGCCGCCGTCGAGGCGGCGATCGGGCCGGGCACGGGCGCGATCATGATCGAGCCGATCCAGGGCGAAGGCGGCGTGCGCGTCGTGCCGCCGGCCTTCTTGCGCGGCCTGCGGCGCCTCTGCGACGAACATGGCCTCGTGCTGATATTCGACGAGATCCAGACTGGCGTCGGCCGCACTGGCCGCCTGTTCGCCTATGAACTGGCGGGCGTCACGCCTGACATCATGACGATCGCCAAAGGCATTGGCGGCGGCTTTCCGATGGGCGCGTGCCTGGCCACCGCCGACGCCGCCAAAGGCATGACCGCCGGCACGCATGGCACCACATTCGGCGGCAATCCGCTGGCGATGGCGATCGGCAATGCGGTGCTCGATGTCGTTCTGGAGCCCGGCTTCGTCGAACGCGTCGCCCGTCTCGGCCTGCTGCTGCGCCAGAGTCTGGCCGAACTGAAGGATCGTCACCCTCAGATCATCGAGGAGATCCGCGGCGAAGGCCTGATGGTCGGCGTCAAGCTGAAAGTCCCCAATACCGAATTCGCCGCCGCCGCACGCGCCGAGCGGCTGCTGACGATCCCCGCCGGCGACAATATCGTGCGTCTGCTGCCGCCGCTGATCCTCTCCGAGGAAGAGCTCGCCGAGGGCGTGCGCCGTCTCGATGCGGCGTGTCGGCGTGTGGAAGGCGATATCGCTGCTGTGCATGAGGGCGCGGCCGAATGAGCGCGCCGCGGACAGGCGCCCCGGTCCGGCACTTCCTCGACCTTCTCAAAGTGCCGAGCCCGGAGCTGCGCGACATCGTGGACGCCTCCGCCGCGATGAAGGCGGCGCGCGTCAAGGGCCAGCCGCCGGCGCTGCGTCCGCTGGCCGGCAAAACCCTGGCGATGATTTTCGACCGTCCCTCGACGCGCACGCGCGTCTCCTTCGATCTGGCGATGCGCGAACTCGGCGGCGAGACGATCATGCTGACCGGCGCCGAAATGCAGCTCGGCCGCGGCGAGAGCATTCCCGACACCGCGCGCGTGCTGTCGCGCTATGTCGACGCTATCATGATCCGCATCCTCGACCATGAAGCGATGGAGGAGCTCGCGCGCCACGCGACCGTTCCGGTCATCAATGGCCTCACCAAACAATCGCATCCCTGCCAGGTGATGGCCGATATCCTGACCTTCGAGGAGCATTGCGGCGCCATCCGCGGGCGCAAAATCGCCTGGAGCGGCGATTACAACAATGTCCTTTCCTCCTGGATCGACGCCGCTGAGCGCTTCGATTTCTCGCTCGACATCGCCTGCCCGCGTCCCCTGCAGCCCCGCCCCGAGCGGCTCGAAGAGGCGCGCGCCTTGGGCGCGAAGGTCACCATGGGCGAGGATCCGTTCGCCGCCGTCGCCGGCGCGGCGGCGGTCATTTCCGATTGCTGGGTTTCGATGGGCGATGAGGACGAGGGGCGCCGCCATAATCTGCTCGCGCCCTATCAGGTCAACGCCGCGCTGATGAGCGCGGCGGCGACCGACGCGATCTTCATGCATTGCCTGCCCGCCCATCGCGGCGAGGAAGTCACCGACGAAGTCATCGACGGCCCGCAATCGGCGGTTTTCGACGAAGCGGAAAATCGCCTGCATGCGCAGAAAGGCATTCTCGCCTGGTGCCTGGGAGCCGGCGTCCCATGAACCATGCGCCGCCCTCTCGCGCCGTTTCGGATGCCGCGCAGGACGACATTGTCGTGCCGTTCCTGGTCGAGCCTTTGAGCACGCGCGGCCGCGTCGTTCGCTTAGGCGCAGCGATCGATTCCATCCTCAAGCGTCACGCCTATCCCGCCCCGATCGCCCGCATTGTCGGCGAGGCGGCGGCGCTGACGGTGCTGCTTGGCACGGCCCTCAAGATCGAGGGCAGCTTTCAATTGCAGACCAAGACCGACGGCGCGCTGAACATGCTGATCGTCGATTTCGACGCGCCCTCGAACCTGCGCGCGCTGGCGCGTTTCGACGCCGACAGACTGGCGCGGGCTGGCGGCGCGGGCCGCTCGGGCGATCTGCTCGGCTCCGGCCATCTCGCCTTCACCATCGATCCCGGCGCGGAGCTCTCGCGCTACCAGGGCGTCATCGGCCTCGATGGCCAGGGCCTGGAGGAAGCCGCGCATCAATATTTCCTGCGCTCCGAACAGATCCCGACTTTGGTGCGTCTCGCCGTCGGCGAAGTGCTGACGCCGACGGGCGCGCATTGGCGCGCCGGCGGCCTGATCGCGCAATTCCTGCCCGAGTCGATCGAGCGGCGCCGCCAGGCCGATCTCGATCCCGGCGATGCGCCGCCCGGCGCCGCGCGCGACACCGTCACCGAGGACGATCATTGGACGGAGGCAAAAGCGCTCGCCGCGACCACCGAGGATCACGAATTGCTCGACCCGACGCTGTCGAGCGAGCGGCTGCTCTACCGTCTCTTCCATGAGCGCGGCGTGCGGGTGTTCGAGCCGGGGATTTTGCGCGACGCCTGCCGCTGTTCCACCGAGCGCATCGACGCCATGCTGCATAGTTTCTCCCCCGCCGAGCGCGCCGATATGGTCGGCGACGACGGCATGATCGGCGTCACCTGCGAATTCTGCTCGACCAAGCGGATCTTCGACCCCGCCGATTACGAGAAAGCGTGAAAGCGACATGAGCTACGAAAAGGATAGTTCGGCGTTTCTGGTGCGGTTGAAGCAGGTCGGCGTCGAGGTCGAGGCGATGCTGGAGCGGCTGCTGGCGTCGGCGCCGCTGCCGGGCGAGATCGAGCGGCCGGCCCGGCTGCTCGCCGCCATGCGCCACGGCGTACTTGCGGGGGGCAAAAGGCTGCGCCCGTTCCTGGTGGTGGAGACGGCGCGCGCGCTCGGCGAGACCGGCGAGGGGCCGCTGCGCGCCGGCGCGGCGGTCGAACTCCTTCATTGCTATTCCCTCATCCATGACGATCTGCCGGCGATGGATGACGACGATCTCCGCCGCGGGCGCCCGACCGTGCATAAGGCCTTCGACGACGCCACTGCGATCCTGGCCGGCGATGCGCTGCTGACGCTCGCCTTCGACGTGATGGGCGACACGCCCACCCACCCCGACGGCGCCATCCGCGCCGCGCTCTGCGTCGGCCTCGCGCGCGCCTCCGGCCTCGGCGGCATGGCCGGCGGCCAGATGCTGGATCTCGCCGCCGAATCGGCGGCGACGCCTCTGGACGGCCCGGCGATCGAGCGGCTGCAGGCGATGAAGACCGGCGCCTTGCTGCGCTTCTCCATCGACGCCGGCGCTATTCTTGGCCATGCCAGCGCGCAGGCGCGCGCATCGCTGTCGCGCTGCGGCGGCGCGCTCGGCGCGGCCTTCCAGATCGCCGACGACATTCTCGACCACGAAGGCGACGAAGCCAAGCTCGGCAAGCGCGCCGGCAAGGACGCCTCGCGCAACAAGGCCACCTACGTCTCCGCCTTCGGCCTAGACCACGCCAAGGCCGCGCGGGATCGTCTTGTGGCCCAGGCGGAAGCTGCGATCGACGAAGCCGGCCTCGGCGAGAAGGGCGACATTTTGCGCGCGGCGGCGTTGTTCATCGCGGCGAGGACGAATTAGGCTGCGTAACACCTGCTTAGAATTGTCTCGCCGTCATTGCGAGGGAGCGCAGCGACGAAGCAATCCAGGCTAAGCTGCGTCAAGACCGATACGGATTGCTTT
The DNA here is from genome assembly GCA_036513315.1 of Roseiarcus sp. GTDB lineage: Bacteria > Pseudomonadota > Alphaproteobacteria > Rhizobiales > Beijerinckiaceae > Roseiarcus. The sequence goes on along the minus strand of DATBZF010000033.1, from coordinate 276 downwards.
GCGTATGCCTTGAGAACGAATTCAGATGAAGGCTGTCGTGAGCCCAGTCTGGATTGCTTCGTCGCTGCGCTCCCTCGCAATGATGGTGTGGACGGCCCCACCGAAACGGCATCAAGTGCCAAGTTGTGGTCGCTAGCGCACCACTACAGGGAGACCGTCCATGAAAACCTTTATCCGATTTGGCGTGGATTTGGCGAAGAACTTTTTTCAGATTCATGGGATCGAGCAGGAAGGAGGAGCGGCAGTGAGCCGGAAACTCACGCGAGGGAAATTCCG
>DATBZF010000032.1:0-6317 GCA_036513315.1 Roseiarcus sp. | reverse complement strand
ATCGTGCCCACGTTTCAAGGCGATTTGAGATGCGGCTAATAGAATTAATTGAGTTGATTGATAAACTAACGTTTCTGCCACTATTATTTTTAACTTTAGGAGGAGTTCTTTCACTCAAACCAATAAGAGAGAAGTATGGTAACGGTATTGTAGGAAATTTTATCGCAATGATATTCCCAATTGTAATGATTTTCTTTCGCTCAAAGAAAGCAACAAATGGTTGATAGATAACATGCCTGAGGCTTATAGTTGGATTACGACAGGTATCATCTCACTCATCTCAACAACATAATATTTCGACCTCGCCCGCGCCGCCCACAATACCTGGAACGCCTCGCGCTCAGCACCCTAAACGAGCAACTTCTGGTAAGAACTGCACCACCACCTCCATCGGAGAGACTTATTGTGACTAGAATCAATTGCTATGCGATCGCTCATAGTATCATTTCTTACATGATAAAAGCTAGATTGACTTATCTATTTATTTTTTTCTTTATTCCTCTTAACGCAAACGCCCAGTCGTCTGATATAGAGGTGAGGTTCGCGTGGGAGGACACGCGGGAATGCTTAGAATGCACCATAGCTCGATTACGCTTGGCCGTGGATGACACAACTGTCTTCGCTAGCTCTGTCATGCTACAGAACTATTCAGATTTAGATTCACCCCACAACAGAGCGATTAAGATTGATTCGTCGGGAAGTCTGAAATGCAAGAATCACACCCAAGACAAATCCGCGCCAGATTCCATTTTATGGGGAGTTAACTTCCAATTATGCGTTGGGTTACTGAGCAGATCGAAAAATGAGATTACGCTAGAGTATCTTCAGAAAATATCAAAACCATATAAATTTAATGCTTTTAATGAAATAACGTATGCAACATTCCGCATAAAGATTGTATCCTCCTCTTTATGTAGCGCGACGCTCTTGGGCGCCGAAGCTAGATATGCCGACAAGCCTACCGTCGAGTTCCCCTTAACTGCCGTTCGCGAGCAGACGTGTTATTTCGTGACGGCGGGCTGAGAGACGAGCCTCACCGTTCTATTGCCGTCGACCCTCTTCACCAAGTCGCGACGCGGAGCGTGGGATAGAGCGGCCTATATCTGTGTCAGCTCTTTGCTGCGCCTGACGGTACTGAGCCTTGGTTCGCGGCGTCGGCCGGACGCCGACGCGCTCGGCTAGAAGCGCCCGCGCCAGTTCCCATTCACTAGACCGCTCCGCTGCGGCGATCAGCGTCAGATTGATGACGTCGCGCTGCGCGTGGCTGCCGCCGATCCTCGCGCACGCCTGGCGGTGCGGCAGGACTGATTCCACTGCGCGTCCATAGTCGCCGGCAGCGAACGCCAGCACGCCATCAATGAGAGGGCGGCCGATTTCGGACGTCACTTTCCGGTTCTCGCCTGACCCTATGCGCTCGTACGCGTCGAGCGACCGCCGCAGGCGTGTGACGTGATCCGGGTCGGGCGAGCGGGCGGCGGCGAAGGCGCAATGCAGATCGTTGAAAGCGAGCAGATGGTCATCGATATGCGCCATCCATGTGTTCGCGACCGGCGCCCAGCGCTCGCCGACATCGACGCCTGCGAGTTCGAGCCGCCACAGAAGCGAGGAAGCGTCGACGCGGTCGAGCGTCGCGTCGTCGGCGAGCTTCGGCGCGGTCAAGCGGTCGTAGTCGGCGAGAACCTCCTCGAACCGCCCCTGCTCGATCAGAAAGAGGGCAAGGTGCCAGCCGTTGTGGTGGGCCATGAAATGCGCGTGCGCCCAATCGCCCCGTGTCGATTTGAGGAAGGCGACGCCCTCCTCGTGCCGGTTCGCAGTCTCCATCACATGGGCCAGCGCATGCGTCGCCCAGGCGTCGCGCGGATTGCGGGCGAGCGCCTCCCGGGCGGAATCCTCGGCCCGCTCGAGATCGCCGGTCTCCTCGAGACCGAAGGCGTAAAGCCCGAGGACGAAGCCCGCGAGAGGATTGTCGCGATTCCAAGCAGGCAGCACCCGTTCGGCGCAGTCGCGGATGGCGGCCGACCGGCCGAGGAAGAAATAGGCGTCCTGCACCAGCCGCAAGGCGAGCGCGTCGGTGGGATGATCAGCCAGGATCCGCTCCCATTGGAGGATCGCCTGGGAGAACGCGCCCCGCGCCCAGGCCTTGGCCGCGGCCAGGTGGTTCTGCTCGCGCTGTGAGGCGCGCCCGATCGCCGTTTCGGCCGCGCGGAGCGCGCTCATGACCTCCGGATGGTCGCCGCGAAAGCCGCCGATCATAAAGAGCGCCGCAGTCGCGACGCCTCCCAGCGCGAAACCGGGATCGCGCGCGAGCGCCGATTTGAGCACGCCGACCGGATCGCCGGTCAGCCCGTAATAGTCGGCCATCGCGCGATCGAACGCGCCGGCCGATTCGGGCACGCCGGCGAGCGCGAGGCCCTGCTGGTCTCTGGCCATCGATCGGTCCTCTCGCGACCATCGTAACGCTGGCCGATCGCCGGTGAAACCCAGGATGCTCGCGGCCTCGTCACCGGGATGTGATCGGGCGTTCTCTTTTTGGGTCGTGTGGCCAAGCTTAAGTGTCGGGGGCTTCAGGCCGAAGCCGAGGGATCCATTTCAATGCAGGGCAAGACCGTCGTCGCCACCGGCGCGACCTCGGGCATCGGCGAAGTCGCGGTCCTCGCGCTCGCGGGGCTCGGCGCGCGAATCGTCTTCATTGCGCGCGACGAAGCTCGCGCGCAAGCGACAATGCGCAAGCTCGAGGCGAAGGCGCCCGGGCTCGGCCATCGCGTGCATCTGGCGGATCTCTCGAGCATAGCGGAAACGCGGAAGGTCGGACAGGCGATCGCAGCGACCGAGCCGCGCATCGACGTGCTGATCAACAACGCCGGCGCCCTCTTCTCCTATCGGCGGATGACGCCCGAGGGCCTCGAGCTGACCCTCGCCCTCAACCACATGGCCTATTTCGTGCTGACCGAAGCCCTGCGCGACAAGCTCGTCGCCTCGGCGCCGGCGCGGATCGTCTCGACGTCATCGGCCGCCCACCAGGGCATGAGCCTTGATTTCAGCGACTTGCAGAGCGCCAAGGGTTACAACGGGCTTAGAGTCTACGGCCGCTCGAAGCTCGCCAACATCCTGTTCACCCGCGAGCTCGCCCGGCGCCTAGCCGGGACCGAGGTCACCGCCAATTGCCTCCATCCCGGCGCCGTCGCGACCCGGTTCGGCGATTCCAGCGGCGGCTTCGCGGGCGGGCTGATCCGTTTCCTCAGACTGTTCTTCATCTCGCCGGAACAGGGCGCCGACACCATCATCTACCTCGCGTCTTCGCCCGAGGTCGAAACGACGACAGGGCAGTATTTCGTCAAGCGCGGGGTCAAGGAGCCGTCCCGGGCGGCGCGCGACGACACGACGGCAAGGCGGCTTTGGATCGAGAGCGAGAAGCTGGCGAGCTAGCGATCGGGCAAGCCCTCATCCGTCGCCTTCGGCGACACCTTCTCCCAAAGGGAGAAAGAAGGACGCGCTCTCCTCGAAGCTTTCGGAAGAATGCCCTCTCTCGACGGGTTATGGGGAAAGAAGGCGCGGTGGAGCAGAAACCCACCTTCTCCCGCCGGGAGAGGGTGGCCGGCATAAGCCGGCCGGATGAGGGCTTGAGGTTAGATCCGGCCTAGCGTCGCTTGCGCGCTTTTTGCCTTCGGCGCCGCGTGGCGCCAGGCCATTTCCAGCGCCGCCTTGAGTTCGGCTTCGCTGAGCGCCGCGAGCGTCGCGCAGGTCCAGCCGCGCCGGCCCCAGGCGTTGTCGAGCGCCGCGAAGGCGTCGGGCGCGACGGCGCATTTCAGCGCCTGTTCGTCCGGCGCGAATCTGATGTTGGCGCTAAGCTCGTCGGGCGCGAGCGTCGCAAAGGTGACGCGCGCCTTGAAGGCGCGGCGGTCGAAATGCGGATATTCGCCGGCGCCCTCGAACGAGAGCGCGATGCGCGGAAATCAGCGGCGTTGGCCGTAGGAGCTCCGGCTTCTCGGGCGAACGCCATGCTATGACCCCGCGTGGGTTTTCGGAAGGCGCGGGGATGAAGGCGGAGACCAGTGCGATCGTCATTGGCGCAGGGCCGGCGGGGTTGATGGCGGCGGAGACGATGGCGTCCGCCGGGCGAAGCGTCGTGGTCCATGATGCGAGTCCGAGTCCGGCGCGCAAATTCCTGCTTGCGGGACGCGGCGGCCTCAATCTCACCCATTCGGAGCCGCTGCAGACTTTTCTTGAGCGTTACGGGCCAGCCGCCGACAGGCTTCTTCCGGCGATTAAAGCCTTCCCGCCGGACAGGCTTCGCCGCTGGGCGGCGGAGCTCGGCGAAGAGACGTTTATCGGCTCGAGCGGGCGCGTGTTTCCGAAGAGCTTCAAGGCGACGCCGCTTCTTCGCGGCTGGCTGCGGCGCCTCGGCGAGCTCGGCGTCGACTTTGTCCCGCGCTCCCGCTTTCTCGGCTTTGAGCAAGACGGGGCGCTTCGTTTCATGGCGCCGTCGGGCGAGACGAGCGTGCAAGCGGCGCCGGTCGTTTTCGCGCTCGGCGGAGCCTCGTGGCCGCGCCTCGGGGCGGACGGCGGTTGGGTCGCGGCTTTTCGCGCCGAGGGAATCGCGGTTGCGCCGCTGAAGCCCGCCAATTGCGGCTTCCTCGTCGACTGGTCGCCGAAGATACGGGAAACCTTCGCCGGCGCGCCACTCAAAAATATAGCGCTTTCTCACGCCGGGATGCGCGTTCGCGGCGAGGCGATGGTCACGCGCGCCGGCCTCGAAGGCGGCGCGATCTACGCGCTCTCCGCCTCGCTTCGGGATGCGATCGCAATCTATGGACCGGCGACGATAAATATCGACTTCAAGCCCGACCTCAGCGAGGCCAATCTTGCGACGCGGTTGAAGCGCAAGCCCGGCCAGTCCATGTCCACGCTCCTGCGCAAAGGCGCCGGCCTTACGCCTGCCGCGATCAACATCCTGCGCGAGGCGGGACCTCTTCCCGAAGGCGAGGCGCTCGCGAAACATGTCAAGACCTGCCCACTTCGTCTCGTCGGAACCGCTTCGATCGCCAGGGCGATCTCGACCGCCGGCGGCGTCTCGTGGAATGAGATCGACCAGGACTTCATGCTGAGGAAGCGCCCGGGCGTCTTCGTTGCCGGCGAGATGATCGACTGGGAGGCGCCGACCGGCGGCTATCTGTTACACGCCGCATTCGCGACCGGCGCCGCTGCTGGCCGGGCGGCGGCGCGTTGGGCGAGCAAATAGCCGCGCTGGCTCGATGCAGCCTCAGTTTCATGCGTAACGGGCAGGCCGAGGGAGGAATGCGATGGGCGAATCAAGGCTCGACAGAATCAAGACTATTCTGCGCGTCACCAGCGGCAATTTCCTCGAAATGTATGACTTCTTTCTGTTCGGCATTTACGCCCGGCAGATTGGGCAGACCTTCTTCCCCAGTGACGACCCTTACGCGTCGCTGATGGCGACGTTCCTGAGTTTCGCGGCGGGTTTCGCGATGCGTCCGATCGGCGCGCTGGCGCTCGGGCCCTACATCGACCGCATCGGCCGACGCAAAGGCCTTATCCTCACGCTCTCGATCATGGCGTGCGGCACAATCCTCATCGCCTTTGTGCCGAGCTACGCGACGATCGGCATGCTGGCCCCGGTGCTGGTGGTGCTGGGGCGGCTGCTGCAGGGATTCTCAGCCGGCGTCGAACTTGGCGGGGTGTCGGTCTATCTGTCGGAGATGGCGGCGCCCGGAAACAAGGGCTTGTACGTCAGCTGGCAATCGGCGAGCCAGCAGGTCGCAATCGTGTTCGCCGCGCTGCTCGGCTATGCGATCGCCAACTTGATGGCGCCGGAAGCGGCCTCTAGTTGGGGCTGGCGCATCCCGTTCTTCATCGGCTGCGCCATCGTGCCGTTCCTGTACATGATCCGCCGCAGGCTCGAGGAAACGCCCGAATTCGCGGCGCGAAAGATTCACCCGACAACGGCGCAGATCTTCGCCACGCTCGGCGCCAACTGGCCGATCGTGCTCGGCGGGGTGGCGCTGGTGATGATGACGACGGTGTCGTTCTATCTCATCACGGTCTACACGCCGACCTTCGGCAGGAGCGTGCTCAAGCTCACCGAATCCGATGCGCTGCTGGTGACAATTGCGGTTGCGGCGTCGAATTTTGTCTGGTTGCCGTTGTCCGGCGCCCTGTCGGATCGGATCGGCCGCAAGCCGATCCTCCTCACCTTCGCATTTATCGCCCTTCTGACCGCCTATCCGGCGCTTGCCTGGCTGGTGCGGGAGCCGACCTTCTACCGCATGCTCGGAGTCGAACTGTGGCTGTCGTTCATT
>DATBZF010000031.1:0-202645 GCA_036513315.1 Roseiarcus sp. | reverse complement strand
AATGATAGGGACCTCGGGCATCGGATATCATCAGGGCCAGCGGTCTACGGCCGCACCTAAAGGCCGGACATATGACCGCAGCCGACCAAAGGGATCAAAACGTAAAACCGCTTGCTAATCGGGGCCGTCCACATATGACGGCGAAGTACTTCTACACTGCTTCCAGCGCCACCGCCGCAAGCGCCGCCTTCTGCCGCGCGGCGACTTCTGCGACCTTGAAGCCCTCGATCGCCTCCTCATACAGGCGATGAAAATTCAATTCGGCGCGCAGGCGCAGAAAGGCGCCGCCGAGGCCGATGGCGGCGCGGTCCATGAAGACAAACTCGCGCGGCACTTTCAGCGGCCCCTGCGCTTTCAGCGCGCGCACCACGGCGAAGACCTCGCGCCGGCCATATTCGCCCGGCTTGACGCCGTCGGCGATGGTGCGCACGCGGTCCTCGATCAGCGGGCCATAGATGAAGCGCGCCCAGATGTTCAGCGCCGCGATCGTTTCGCGCGACAGGTCCTTGAAGCCCCAGATTTCATAGGCGTGGACGATGCGCGCCTCGTCGCCCGCTTTCAGCCCCTCATATAGTTCGACGACGCCGCCGACGAAACTGGCGGGAAAGATGCGAATGCAACCATAGTCGAACAGATTGACTGCCTCGACTTTTCGGGCGCCGCCCTGCCCCGCGCTGACCACCGAATAATTGCCGAGATGGGGATCGCCGTGAATGACGCCGAATTGCGAGAACGGCCGCCACCAGGCGTCGAACAGACCCGTGGCGATCCGGTTGCGCGCTTCATCCGGCGCACTTTCGAAATCTGTCAGCTTTTCGCCGTCGAGCCATTCCATCGTCAACAGGCGCCGTGTCGACAATTCTTCGAAAATGCGCGGCACGCGCACCAGCGGCCGGTCGGCGAGCATTGCCCGATAGAGACGGGCGAGCTTGGCCTCCCTGATGTAATCGAGCTCCTCGCGGATGCGCGCGCCGATCTCACGCGCGATTTCGCGGGTGTCGATCGCCGGACCCATGCGGCGGTGAATGGAGAATAACAGATCGAGCTGAACGAGATCGGCCTCAACGGTGGAAGCCATGTCGGGATATTGCAGCTTGCAGGCGAGACGCACGCCGTCAAGACCGGTCGCGCGATGCACCTGGCCGAGCGAGGCGGCGGCGGCGGGCGACAGATCGAACGCGGCGAAGCGCGTGCGCCAATCGGCGCCAAGCTCGGCCTGCATGCGCCGTTTTACGAAAGCGGCCCCCATCGGCGGCGCCTGCGATTGCAGCTTCATCAGCGCGTCGGCATATTCGGCGGGCAAGGCTTCGGGAATTGTCGCCAGCATCTGGGCGACTTTCATTAACGGCCCCTTCAGCGAACCGAGCGCGCTCGCCAGGGCCTCAGCGTCGCCGCCGCGCGCGCCGGTCACCCGGTTCGACGCCATCCGCGCAGCGAAAGCGCCGGCGCTGACGCCGAGGCGCGCATAACGCGAGGCCCGCGCCGAAAATCGATTGGCTTCCTCGTCATGCATCGCGCGGGTCCCGACCATCCCGTCTACATAAGCCCTATCTGCGCTTTATCGAGGCCCTACTCGGCGAGCGCCGCCAGAGAGGCGAGCAAACGCTCGCGCGCTTCGGCAATGCCTTTGTAGGCAAGCTCTTCGGGGCTGAGCGCGGCGAGCGAAACGTGCAAGGCGCGCGCCAGTTCGCGCCCGCGCGGATCGGCCGAAAGACCGGCCGCCGGATCGACATGGACGCGCACGGTGAACAAAATGTCGCCGCTCAGCGGCAGGCGCCGCAAAGTCTGGCGCTCGACGCGGATATAGGCGTGCGCCGCCGATCGGCCCGGCGGGAAGCGCCGCGACGGATCCTGTTTCGATTGCGCGTAGCGCAGCCGCGCATCGCCATAGATCGACCAATTGAAACGCTCAACCGGCTGTTCGGCTTTGAGATTGTCGAAAATGCGCGCCACCATCCCGGCCATCTTGCCGGCATAGCCTGGCGCCGGCGCATGAATCGCGTCCATAGGACGCCCGATCTTCTCCGCCAGCACCCAGGTCGAGGGAAAGCATAAGGACCCCGCAACCAAGCGCCAGCCCTCATCATCGCGCCGCATCAGCAGCAAATCTTCCTGCACGAGGCGCGAGGCGGCGAGCAAAGGAGGCTCGCCTTCGAGCGCGACCGCGCGGTCGCTCGGCAGAATGCGTAAAGCCTCGCCCTCCCGCCGATAGGTCGCGGGATAGCGCGCCGGCAGATGGGCCGCGAGCAAGCGCAGAACCTCCGCCTGTCCCGCCTCGCTGCCCTCGATCGCGACGAATGCGGCGGCGCGCTCCTGCGCGAGGATCGTCTCCTTCAGCGCGAGCTGTTCGACGAGCAATTCGTCCTGCTCGATCCAATCATTGAGATCGATCGGCGAAAGACCGATCGAGAAAGACGGTTTGCCGGAGGCGTAGGGCGTATGGAGGAAGGGCATTCGGCCAGCGGCTCCCGCGCGAGGCGAAAACTTTAAGCGATCCCCTCCAGTTCGCCGATCATCCGCTCGATCAACGAGAGACCGATCTGCCAGAACGCAGGATCGCGCGCGTCGAGACCGAAAGGCGCGAGCAATTCGGCATGATGTTTGGTGCCGCCCGCCGCCAGCATCGCCAGATAGCGCTCGGCGAAGCCTTCGCGCGAATTCTCGTAGACGCCATAGAGCGAATTCACCAGGCAATCGCCAAATGCGTAGGCGTAAACGTAAAAGGGCGAATGGATGAAATGGCCGATATAGGCCCAATAGGTCTCATAGCCCGGTCCCAGTTTGATGGCGGGCCCGAGGCTGTCGCCCTGCACGCTCATCCAGAGTTCGCCGATGCGTTGCGCCGTCAATTCGCCGTTCTTGCGCTCGAGATGCAGTTTGCGCTCGAAATTGTAAAAGGCGATCTGGCGCACCACCGTATTGAGCATGTCCTCGACCTTCGAGGCGAGCATGGATTTGCGCAAGGCGAGATCGCTGGTCGAGGCGAGCAGCGCGCGGAAGGTCAGCATTTCGCCGAACACCGAAGCGGTCTCGGCGAGAGTCAGCGGCGTCGGCGCCATCAGCGCGCCATTGGGCGCCGCCAGCACCTGATGCACGCCGTGGCCAAGTTCATGGGCGAGCGTCATCACGTCGCGCGGTTTGCCGAGATAATTGACCAAAACGTAAGGATGCGCAGAAGGCGTCGTCGGATGCGCGAAGGCACCGGGCGCCTTGCCGGGCCGCACCGGCGCGTCGATCCAGCCCTCGTCGAAAAAGCGTCGCGCAATGTCGGACATGCGCGGCGAGAAGCCGCGATATGCGTCGAGCACGGTGTCGCGCGCGGCGTTCCAGGTGAATGATCGCTCGGGCGCGGTCGGCAACGGCGCATTGCGATCCCAATGATTGAGCTGCTCCTTGCCGAACCAGCGCGCCTTAAGCTTGTAGTAGCGATGCGACAGCCGCGGAAAAGCGGCGGAGACGGCGGCGACCATCGCCTCGACCACTTCGCGCTCGACCCGATTGGCGAGATGGCGGGAATCGGCGATGTCAGCAAATTTACGCCAGCGGTCGGAAACTTCCTTGTCCTTGGCGAGCGTATTGGAGATCAGCGTGAAGGTGCGCAGATTGGCGCCGAGCGTGTCGCCAAGCGACAGCGCCGCCGCCTCGCGCTTCGTCTCGTCCGGGTCCTGCATTTTGGCGAGCAGCGGCTCGAGCGTCAGTTCGGCGCCCTCGAATTTAAAGCGCAGCGAGGCAATGGTGTCGTCGAACAGACGGTTCCAGGCCGCCGCGCCGCTGACCGATTTTTCGAGGAACAATTGTTCGATTTCGTCGGAAAGCTGGTGTGGGCGCTCTTTGCGAATATCTTCGAGCCAGGGGCGGTAATGGCCGGCAGCGGGATCGGCCATGGCGGCGTCGATCAATTGATCGTCGAGCCGATTGAGCTCAAGTTCGAAAAATAACAGATCGCCCGCCAGCGCCGTCACCTTCTCCTGCGCGTCGCCGTAAAATTTGGCGCGCGCGGGATCGCTGGTGTCGCCGGCATAGACAAGGCCGGCGTAGGACATGATTCGCCCGGTGAGATCCTGGATCGCCTCATAGCCGCGCACCGCCGCCCCAAGTTTTTCTCCGGCGGCCAAATCTTTGACGATCGCTGCAAGCTTGCCGCGATAGGTCTCCGCAAAGGCCTTCGCCTCCTCGCCTGCCCGCTTCATGTCGGCGGCGAAGACGGGCGAGTCCATGCCGGAATAAAGATCGTCGAGCCGCCATTCCGGCAAGGCGCCAAGGTCCGGCGCCGCCGCGGGAGAAGCGACGGCCTGACGAACAGCTCGGTCGAAGACATTCAGGCGTTGAAACATCGCGTCGACCTCGTTCGAGATTGCGATCCTATATCGTCCAATGCGGACGCCCATTCAATGGGCTTTAAAAAGGCCGGCGCATCAAAATGGGACGCCATTAACACGGCATTTACTGCAATGACCGACGATGCGTCGGCAAGCGGCTCGAATGAAGCTGCACAATTTGGGACTTTCATGGCCGCTCTAATCCTCATAGTCGACGACGATCCCATTCAACGCCGGCTGCTCGAGGCCATGGTCCGGCGATTCGGCTATGAAGTGGAGACCGCCGAATCGGGGGAAGGCGCGTTGACCCGATTGGAAGCGCCCGAGCGCACAGTCGTCGATCTCATCATTCTCGATCTGGTGATGCCCGATCTTGACGGCATGGGCGTGCTGGACCGCATGCGTCGGCGGGAAATCAAGGTTCCCGCCATCGTCCAGACCGCGCATGGCTCGATCGAAGCGGTGATCTCGGCGATGCGCGCCGGCGCGCTGGATTTCGTCGTCAAACCCGTCGGCGCCGAGCGCCTGCAGGTCTCGATCAAGAATGCCCTGCGCGTCGATGCGCTGGAGGACGAATTGCGCCGGGCGACGCGCCGCAGCGCCGGCGAATTGTCGTTCAAGGACATCGTCACCAAATCCGAAAATATGACGCGCGTCATTCGGCTCGCCGAACGCGCCGCCAAATCGAATATTCCGGTGCTGATCGAGGGCGAATCGGGCGTCGGCAAGGAATTGATGGCGCGCGCCATCCAGGGCGGCTCCGAGCGGCGCGGCAAGGCCTTCGTCACCGTCAATTGCGGCGCCTTGCCCGAAAATCTCATCGAATCGGTTCTGTTCGGCCACGAGAAGGGCGCTTTCACCGGCGCCACCGAAAAGCATGTCGGCAAATTCGCCGAGGCCAATGGCGGCACGCTTTTTCTCGATGAAATCGGCGAACTGCCGCTCGACGCCCAGGTCAAGCTGCTGCGCGCGCTGCAGGAAGGGGAGATCGATCCGGTCGGCGCGCGGCGCCCGGTCAAGGTCGATTTTCGGCTGGTCTCGGCGACCAACAGAAATCTCATCGATCTCGTCAAGCGCGGCCGGTTCCGCGAAGATCTGTTCTATCGCCTCAACGTCTTTCCGATCACGATTCCACCCTTACGGTCGCGCGTCGCCGACGTCGCCGACCTCGCCCGCCGTTTCATGGCGCGCTTTTGCGCCGAGGAAGGCAAGCGCATTCGCGGCCTGTCGAGCGAAGCGCATGCGCTGCTCAACGCCTATGATTGGCCGGGCAATGTGCGCCAGCTCGAGAACGCGATGTTCCGCGCTGTCGTGCTTGCCGACGGCGATGAGTTGACGACCGCCGAATTTCCGCAAATCGCCGCGCAGGTCGAAGGCTTCGATGTGCGCATTCCCGCTGTCCCCGCCATTGCTCAACCCGGCCAGAGCGCGCCGGCGCAAGAGGAAATGTCGCATTTCGAGCCGCGCGACCCCAATCTGATGCGCCTGATCGACGACACCGGCGATGTGCGCAAGCTCTGGGATATCGAGGCCGAGGCGATCCGCTTCGCCCTCGCCCATTATCGCGGCCAGATGTCGCAGATGGCGCGCAAGCTCGGCATCGGACGTTCGACGCTTTATCGAAAAATGAAGGAGATCGGCGTCGACGCCGACGTCCTCGGCGAGGATGTCGACGATGCGGCCGCGTGAAACGCGATGCGGCCTCCCCCAGGGGCCGAAGGGTTTTCACCGACAAAACAATGCCGTAAATCACCGGCGTGCTGGCAAAGCAGACCGATAATGCTATAAATTGTCGGGCGGGGCTGTTTCATGAGATGGCAAGGTAAGTCGGTCTGGTTGGCGTCGGTTTGCCTCGCAGCGGCGCTGGACCTTTGCTTGTGCGGCCCGGCGGCCCGCGCTGAAGAGGCTTCGCTCGTCGCCGCCGACGCGCCAGCCCCGCGTCCCCGCCCTTTGATCGACATGGCCCCGACCGGCGCGGTGAAAAAAGCGCCCGCGGCGAGCGGCGGGGATGTTTCGGCCGCCAGCGCGCCGCAGTCGGCCGATCAGGCGGCTATGCCGTTTGAGCCGGAACTGCCGCCCGACGCCACAGACGAACAATCGCCGCTTCCTGTCCCCGCCATCGCGGTCACCGCCATTGCCGCTGCGCCGCCGTCGCTCGAAAAGCCGCGCGGCGACTGGCCGGTGGCAAAATCGATCGGCGGACCGGCGCCCGCTCCCGGGTCGGCTGCCGCGCAACCGGGCGATCTCCGATCGACAGGCGCTTCGCCAGGCGATGTCGAGGCGGCGGTCGAGGCGATGCTCAAGGCGGACGTCAGGCCTCAGGCGCCGGGCGCCCGGGAGGCGCGCGCCGAGCGCCTGGCGGTAGGCGTTTTCTATTTCAAGCGCGGCTTTGCGCCATTGTGGACCAATGAGAATGGATTGACGCCGCGCGCCAAAGCGGCGATCGGCCGGATCGGCCGCGCCGGCGACGACGGCCTCGACCTTTCCGCCTTCGCCCTACCCACTGAAGACAGCAAGATCGGCACGCCGACCCAACGCGCCGAGGCCGAAATCTTGCTTTCGCAAGCCGTCATCGCTTATGCCGTTCAAGCAAGCGGCGGCCGCGTCGAGCCGAGCAGCATCTCGCCGCAGATCACCGCCAAGCCCGATGTCGCCGACCCTTTCAAAGCGCTGGATCTGATCGCCGCCGCCAGCGATCCTGATGCCGCGCTTGAAGATTTCAATCCGTCGCAAAAGGGCTATCGCGATCTTCGCGACAAGCTCGCCGAATTGCGCGCCGAGCGGGCGCCGGTCGCGAAAATCCCGTCGGGTCCCATGCTCAAGATCGGCATGAGCGATCCGCGCGTGCCGCTCATTCGCGCGCGCTTCGGCCTCGATGCGCTCGCCGAGGGACTGACGTCGGGCGCGCTCGTCTATGATGCCGAAGTCGCCGCTCTGGTCGCCGATTTCCAGCGCGCCAACGGATTGCCGGCGTCGGGATTGCTGACCGCCAATACCGCACAGGCGCTGTCGGGCGGCGAATCCTCCCGCCAGGAGGCGGCCATTCTCGCCAATATGGAAATGTGGCGCTGGGAGCCGCGAGACATGGGCGAGGAGCGCGTCGAGGTCAATGTGGCGGACTTCTCGCTGAAAGTGACAAAGGGCGACGAAATCGTGCATCGCGCCCGCGTTATCGTCGGCAAGCCCGATACGCCGACCGCGATCTTTTCGAACCAGATAAAATATCTGTTGGTCAATCCGGCATGGAACGTGCCGATGTCGATCATCAAGAAAGAAATGTTGCCCAAGCTCGTCAACGATCCCGACTACCTGACAAAAGCGGGCTTCGAAGTCACGCAAAAAGGCGACACGATAACCGTGCGCCAGCCGCCGGGCGAGCGCAATGCGCTGGGCCATATCCTGTTCATGTTTCCCAACGAACATTCGATCTATCTGCATGACACGCCCTCGCGCGGTCTCTTCGCCTCGCCGCGGCGCGCCTTCAGTCACGGCTGTGTGCGCGTCGACGACCCGATGCGCCTGGGCGAACTGGTGATGGGCGGCGCCGCGGCGGGCTGGACGCAGGCGCGCCTGCGCGCGCTGGTCGGCGACAAGGAGCGAACCATCTTCCTGCCCCATCCGCTCGCCATCCATATCGAATATTTCACCGCCTTCGTTGACGATTCCGGCGCCTTGCAAATGCGTGACGACATCTATGGCCATATGCGGCGGGTCGAGACGGCGCTCGGCCTCGAAAACCAGGGTTGAACCGACCGCCGCGAGACGCTAGACACGGGCCGCTGGCGTTTCGAGCGTTTTTTTGCCATGATGTGTCTTTGGCGACACAGGTCAAAAGCCAAGGGGGTGACATTTCGCGTCGAAAGCTTCCCCGTTCGGAAGCGCGTCGATGCGCAGTGAGAGTGGCTTTCGAGTCTTGCGGAAGGGACGATTTTGCCGGCGCTGAAATTATTTGACGGCTCAACTATTAGCAAGACTACCTTTGCCGGCGCGCTGATCGCGCCGCTGCTGTTGTGCTTGGGCTTCGCGTCGAGTTCGACCGAATCGGCGATCGCCAATGGCGAGACGCGCACGATCAACCTCTCCGATTCGCACACCGATGAGGCCGGCTCGTTCACCTACATGGTCAACGGCGTCTATGATTCGGCGGTGTTGGAAAAACTCAACTGGTTCATGCGCGATTGGCGGCACGACGAAAAGATCAGCATGGACCCGAAGCTGTTCGACATCGCGTGGGAAGTCTATCGCGAATCAGGATCGAGCCAGCCGATCGACGTGCTCTCGGGCTACCGCTCGCCAGAAACCAATGCGATGTTGCGTCGCCGTTCGCGGCAGGTCGCCGAACATTCCCAGCACATGCTCGGCAAGGCGATGGACGCGCATTTCCTCGACGTGCCGACTGCGAAAATCCGCGACATTGCGATGCGCCTGCAGGCCGGCGGCGTCGGCTTCTATCCGACAGGCAATACGCCCTGGGTTCACCTCGATGCAGGCTCCGTGCGCTACTGGCCCCGGATGAGCCATGATCAGATCGCGCGGCTGTTTCCCGACGGCAAGACCGTCTTCATTCCGTCCGATGGCGTGCCTTTGCCGGGTTATCAACAGGCGGCGGCTGAAATCGAAGCGCGCGGCGGCAATGTTTATGCCGCGTCGACAGAAAGCGGCGGCGGCAAGAGCCTGCTGGCGATGTTGTTTGGCGGCGGCGGCGAGGACGAGGCGGAAGAAAGTTCGGCGCGGGGCGGCGCGATGATCGCCTCGGGCGCCGCGACGTCGGGAGGCGGCCGCCTCGGCGGCGGCGGCGGCGCGCAAACCTTCTTCACTTCGCAGCAGGTTCAGGTGGCCAGCGGAACGCCCGACACGATCAGCAAAGCCAAGCGCGATTTGCCGCATGGCGAGACTTACATGACGGCGCCGGACGCCGCGCCGAAGCCTGAGGTCGTCGCCTCGGTTGATCGAGCCAACGCCGACCAAGCCGCTATGACGGACCCGCAAAGCCCGTCGCCCCCCGCGCGATTGGCCGCCCCCCTGCCGCCACACCGGCCGGCCGAATTCCTGAGCGCGGAAATCGGCCTCGCCACCGCGCCGACGCCGCCCACCCGTCCCGTGGAATTCGCCTCGTTGCAAGCGCCCAATGCGCCGGCGACGCGCTCGCTGGCGCCGCTCGTTTCCGACGCCGCGCGCAAAAACGACCTGGCGGCGTTGCTGGCGCGCAAACTTCCCGGTGTGATCACGCGAGGCGCCGACGGCGCTATTCCAGCCGCCGCGCTCGCCCTCGCCGAGGTGCAGGATATGCCCGGGCGCCCGGCGCCGCTCTCCAAGGCGGCCGCGCTTTCCGCCGCCTTGCCGCCCGGCGGTCCCGCGCAGCTTTCGCCGCTGGCGCGCGCCGCGCTGCTCTCGGCTCCGCTGCCGCCGGTTCGCCCCGCGCCCAAGACTCTCCTCATGACCAAGGCGCTGCTCGTCGCCGCAAAAATCGACCGATCGAATTTCAGCGTGATGACCGCCGCCCCGACCAATACGCCAAACGCCGGGAGCGGCGCCGCCCGCATCGTTCCAGCCGCGCCGAGCGCGCCTCCGGAGCTCATGATGGCGATGTTGACGCCCAATACCCAAGCGCCGATGGTCTTCGCCAGCCAACCCTATGGCGATCTGCGGTCCGATGCTTTCACCGGCTCGGCGGTGAAGCCGCCCGACAATTCAGCGTTCCTGCTCGCCACTCTGCGCGATACGTCAAATTGACGCCAGCGCCAGCGCCGCGGCGAAAGGTCGGGCGCCCCCAACCGGCAAGTAGTCGGAACATTAGGCCCATCTCCACCGCGCGTACGCGAATCGATCTTGAATAGAGACGGCGGAGCCTTCGCCGCGGAATCAAAAAAAGCCGGCGAGAGCGGATCGCGCTCGCCGGCTTTTGTGGTTTTCGAGTGAAGCCGCGGGAAGAGCGGCCGTAGCTTATTGTTCCTTGTCGATCGCCCACTGGCCGGCGCCGGCGGCGGCCAGGTAGAGAAAGATGAAGCAGAACAGGATGGCGGCGTCGCCGCCGTTCAGGGCCGGGAAAAATCCCCTCGGGAAATGCGCCATGAAATAGGCCACGGCTGTGAATCCCGCGAGGATAAAGGCGGCCGGCCGGGTCAGAAAACCAATCAGGATCAGCACGCCGCCGACCAGTTCAATGATTCCCGTCACATAGAACAGCGCGCCGAGCATCGGCTTCATCGCCGACAGGTCGGGGAAGCCGAGGATCTTGCCGGTGCCATGGTCAAGCAACACCAGGCCGGTCACGATCCGCAAAAGCGAATGCAGCGCCGGCGTCCATGACCGCGGGATAATCGTGAAGTTCATCAATACATTCCTTTCTGGCGCGCGCCGACCGTCGGTCGCGACGCGAAAACGCAGCGATGGTGAAAGCGCGGTGCGTCGCTATTGGACGCGTCGTTAAGCGTCCATATAGTTATGAATGATAACTATATGGACTGACTCCAACCACGCAAGATCGGGTTGATAAATTTGCGGTGATCGACCTTCAGATGATCTTGGCGATCTGGTCGAACGACAGACGCGGGCTGCGTGGGAACAGTTTGGACGTGTCGCCATAGCCGATATTGATCAGCACGTTCGACTTATATTGCCCGTCGGGGAAGAATTCCGCATCGACCTTGGCGTTGTCGAAGCCGCTCATCGGGCCTGTGTCGAGGCCGACGGCGCGCAGCGCGAGGATGAGATAGGCGACCTGCATCGAACTGTTGCGGAAACCGGCCTCATTGGCGAAAGCCTCGTTGCCGGTGAACCACGGCCTGGCGTCGGCATGGGGGAACAGGAACGGCAGATGATCATAGAATTTAAGGTCGGTCGCCGTAATGGCGACGACCGGCGCGGCCATCGTCTTGTCGAGATTGCCGGCCGACAGGAACGGCCGGAGGCGTTCCTTGGCGCCGGCCGACTTCAGGAATAGCACGCGCAGCGGCGAGATATTGGCGCTGGTCGGGCCGATCTTGGCGATATCGACCGCTTCGCGCAGCAGATGATCGGAAACGGGACGATCCACAAAGCCATTGTGGGTGCGCGCTTCGGTGAAAATCTGGGCGAGGGCGACGGCTTCGAGTTTTTGGCGATCGGTCATGGGTTTCTCCTTCGGGCCACAGATGATTTGTTTAATGCATCATTGCAACTGGTAAAATTATGTTAGTATCCATCGGTAGAGATGATGGATGACCGAGGCGCACGATGATTGACCCTTTGACGCTCGACCAGATGAGAATCCTTGTCGCGGTCGCGGAAACCGGCAGTTTTTCAGCCGCCGCGCGGCGGCTCGGGCGGGTGCAATCGGCCGTCAGTCAAGCGATAAACACGCTCGAAGAGGTGCTCGGCGTGTCGCTTTTCGACCGTGCCGGCAAGACGCCGACCCTCACCCACGCCGGCGCCGTCATCCTCAAGGACGCAAGGCGGCTGATCGACGGCGCGCGGACGATGAAATCGCGCGCCGCCAGCATTATGATCGACGTCGAGCCTGAACTCACGCTGGCGGTCGACGCCACTTTTCCCAACGATCTTCTGATGGCGAGCCTGAAGGCGTTGCGCGTCGAATTCCCGCAATTGCCGGTTTCGGTGTTCACCGAAGGGCTTGGCGGCGCCGAGCAGCGCCTTCGCGAAGGCGTCGTCGGTTTCGCCATCTACCCAATCGACGCCACTGGCGCCAGCGATCTGGCGGCCGATTTTTTGACCGATCTCGCCATGGTGCCGGTGGTGTCGGTCGATCATCCGCTGGCGAGCGAGCCGGCGCCGATCGCGCGGGAAACGCTGGAGCCGCATGTGCAGCTTGTGCTGACTGACCGCGCGCCCCTGACGCAGCGCACCGTTGGCGGCGGCATCGTCGGCCATCACATCTGGCGCTTCGCCGATCTGGCGACCCGGCTCGAATTTCTCCTCGCCGGCTTTGGCTGGTGCAACATGCCTGTCCATATGGTCGCCGACCATATCGCCGCCGGTCGGTTGAAACGCCTGGAGACCGCCGAACACAGCGCCATTGCGTTCCGCATCCATGTCGTCCATGAGCGCGGCCGCCAGATCGGCAGCGCCGGACGTTGGCTGATCGCCGACCTGCGCGCGCGCATCGATGGGCCTGCCTGCAAGAGCCACCGCCACAAACTCGAAAGCCAGGGCCTGATCGCGCCGCAACCGGTCGCGCGCGAGGAAGCGCGAGTAGCTGTGGCCGAACCAAGCCCGACCGATCTTGTCCCCGCCCTGGCGGAAGGCGAGACGGAGTAGCGGCGGCCGCATGGATTCGAACACGGATGAGGCCGACGCGGGCCACGGCGACAGCTTATTGATTGCACGGATGCGATTATGCACGAGAGGAATCCGCCCACGGCGCATTGCCTACGTGCCGGCCAGCCCTCTCACAGGCAATCGCTCTGATAGCTTCCGCCGACTTCTGTCAGCAGCCCGGCCGCGTCGGCGCGCCAGAACACGCGGACGGTTCTTTTGCACAGCAGGCCGTTCCACACGAAGGCGGTGGCGTTGGCATCGTCGCGCCGCCGCCATTCCGGCGTGAACTTCTGGTCGGCGAGATAGGCGATCAGGCTGTCCTCGCTCGCGCCGATCGGAAAGCGGTCGCGAATTCTCTCGTCCAATTCGCGGCTGAACTCTGATTCGTCGCCCGGCAATGTCGCGGCGATCGCAGGGAAACCGTGGAAGCCGCCGGTCGACCGGCCGATTGCGAATGACCCGAACATCAGCGCCAGCGTCGCAAGCGGCCACAGCCAGGCGCGCCAGCGCGGACGCGCGACGCTTGGGCTTGCGCCGCTACGGGAAAGATTCTGTTCGCCCTTCATCGAACCGCTCCGTCGTGGCAATGTGCGCGGAAGCGTTCGAGGCCCCGAAAAACCAGCGCATCGCCGCCAACCCTACCAGCGCGCCGATCAATTGCGCCACAACAAACATCGGCGCATCGCGCGGCGCGATGCCGGAAAAGCTATCGGTGAACGCGCGGGCGATCGTGACCGCTGGATTGGCGAAGGAGGTCGACGCCGTGAACCAATAGGCTGCTGTGACATAGAGGCCGACCGCGACCGGTACCGCCTGGCTCCTGAAGCGCGAAACGGCGAGGATGGTGACGATCAATCCGAATGTGGCGACGAATTCGGCGAACCATTGCGCAGGGCCGCTGCGCGCCTTGGTCGCCAATTCAAGCAGGGGCAATTCGAACATACCATGGGCAACCAGCGTGCCCATGACGCCGCCGATGATTTGCGCGGCGACATAAGGAAGAAGCTCGCGCCATGGATGCTCCTGGCGCAGGCTCATCGCCAACGACACTGCGGGATTGAAGTGGGCGCCGGAGATCGGCGCGAATGACAGAATCAACACCACAAGAATCGCGCCGGTCGGCAATGTATTGCCGAGCAGCGCCAGCGCGACATTTCCGCCCGCCAGCCTTTCGCTCATGATTCCCGAACCGACCACAGTCGCGACAAGCAGCCCGGTCCCGAGACATTCGGCGGCGAGGCGCCGGTTGAGAGCGAAGGTCACGCCGTCGCGATCCGCCGGCCGTGATCGTCGATCACGCGCTCGCCATCCTCCTTGATGAATTGACCGCGCTGGGGCGGCAGCAAATCGAGGACCCTTTCGGATGGGCGGCACAGGCGCACGCCTTTGGGCGTGACCACCAGCGGGCGGTTGATCAGGATCGGATGCGCGCCGATCGCATCAAGAAGCGCCTCCTCGCCAAGGGAGGGATCGCCGAGACCCAGAGCCTGGAAAGGCGTATCTTTCTCGCGGAGGATCTGACGCGCGGTCAGGCCGGCCCGGGCGAGCAATTGGCTCAGCAGCAATCGCGTCGGCGGAGACTTCAGATATTCGACGATATGCGGTTCGACGCCGGAATTGCGAATCATCGCGAGAACATTGCGCGAGGTTTCACAGGCGGGATTGTGGTAGATGATCGCATCCATCAGGCGACCTCCGTCCGGGGCTGGCGACAAGAGCTGAGTTCGGCGATCAGCGGCGCGCAGAGTTCGGCCCGACCGCCACAGCAATCCTTGAGCAGAAATAGCGCGATCTGGCGAAAGCGGTCGAGGTTGGCGCGGTAGACGATCGATCGGCTGCGCCGTTCGCCGATGATCAATTCCGCGCGTGTGAGGATCGCCAGATGCGTCGACATGGTGTTTTGCGGGACGTCGATCAGGCGGGCCAACTCGCCGACGGGAACGCCTTCGGGCTCGCGCGTGACCAACAGCCGGAAGGCATCGAGACGGGTTGATTGGGCGAGCGCTGCAAGGGCGGCTATCGCATTGCTTGTATCCATATATCCAGATTTACAGATATATGGAGCAAAAGCAAGGCTGTCTGAATATCGGGCAAAGAAAAGGCCCGCGCGGGAAGCCTTCCCGCGCGGGCCTGTTGCTTGAAGCGATCCCGGAAGACGCGCTTATTCCGCCTTCTTGGCCTTGTCGCCCTTGTCGCGCGCCTTCAGCGCCGCGCCGAGGATGTCGCCGAGCGAGGCGCCGGAATCGGCCGACCCATATTGGGCGATCGCTTCCTTCTCTTCGGCGACTTCGAGCGCCTTGATCGACACCGCGATCTTGCGGGCGCGGCGGTCGAACTGGGTGATGCGCGCATCGACCTTTTCGCCGACAGCGAAACGTTCGGGGCGCTGGTCGCCGCGATCGCGCGCCAGTTCCGAGCGCTTGATGAAGGCGGTCAGGTCCGAGCCGGCGATCTTGACTTCGATGCCGCCATCCTTGACCTCGATCACTTCGCAGGTGACGACGAGACCCTTGCGCAATTCGCCCGAGCCCGCATCGGCGCCGTCCTCGGCGACCGGCTTCTTGGCCGCGAAAGGATCGCCGCCGAGCTGCTTGACGCCCAGCGAGATGCGCTCCTTCTCCATATCGACGTCGAGCACTTTGGCGCGCACGATATCGCCCTTCTTGAAGTCCTCGATCACCTGCTCGCCCGGCTTGTTCCAGTCGAGGTCGGACAGATGGACCATACCGTCGACATCGCCGTCGAGGCCGATGAACAGGCCGAATTCGGTCTTGTTCTTGACCTCGCCTTCGACCTCCGAGCCGATCGGATGTTTCTCGGCGAAGGCCTCCCACGGATTTTGCAGGGTCTGCTTGAGGCCGAGCGAAATCCGGCGCTTGGAGGAATCGACTTCCAGCACCTGGACGTCGACTTCCTGGCTCGTCGCAATGATCTTGCCGGGATGAACGTTCTTCTTGGTCCAGGACATTTCCGAGACGTGGATGAGCCCTTCGATGCCCGGCTCCAGTTCGACGAACGCGCCATAGTCGGTGATGTTGGTCACGCGGCCCTTGAGGCGCATGCCGAGCGCATATTTGGTCTCGATCGCCGCCCACGGATCCTCGAGCAATTGCTTCATGCCGAGCGAGATGCGGTGCGTCTCGTGGTTGATCTTGATGATCTTGACCTTGACCGTCTGGCCGATCGAGAGAACCTCGGTCGGATGGTTGACGCGACGCCAGGCGATGTCGGTCACATGCAAGAGGCCGTCAATGCCGCCGAGATCGACGAACGCGCCGTAATCGGTGATGTTCTTGACGGTGCCGTCGATGACCTGGCCTTCGGCGAGGTTGGCGACGATTTCGTGGCGCTGTTCGGCGCGGCTCTCTTCGAGCACGGTGCGGCGCGACACCACGATATTGCCGCGGCGACGGTCCATTTTCAGGATCTGGAACGGCTGCGGCACGTTCATCAGCGGCGCGACGTCGCGCACCGGACGGATGTCGACCTGGCTGCGCGGCAGGAACGCCACGGCGCCGTCGAGGTCGACGGTGAAGCCGCCTTTGACCTGATTGAAGATGACGCCGTCGACTTTCTCGTTCTTCTCGAAGGCCTGTTCGAGCTTGACCCAGCTCTCTTCGCGGCGCGCCTTGTCGCGCGAAATGACCGCTTCGCCGAGCGCGTTTTCGATGCGCTCGAGATAGACTTCGACTTCGTCGCCGACGCCGGGCGCGGGATCGCGGCCGTGATTGGTGAATTCTTTGAGCGCGACGCGCCCTTCGGTCTTCAGACCGCAATCGATGATCGCCATGTCTTTTTCGATGGCGACGACCCGGCCCTTGACGACCGACCCTTCGAAGGCCTCGTCCTCGCCATAGGTCTCATTCAGTAACGCGGAAAAATCCTCGCGCGAGGGCGCGTAGGTATCGGTGGATGCAGACATTCGTTCTCCTAAGAAGCCCGGTTGGGCGGCGCCGGCGGGTTGGCGTTAAAGGGCGCTCCCGGTCGCCGGATAGAGCCGCATATTGGCGGCTACATCACCGCCAGAAGGCGGGCCGGCGCTTGGACCGGCGACGAGAGCGATGGTTTACGCCCGGCCGAGCAGCCGGACGCGACGCTGATATAGTGATATCGCCCGCTAAGGGCAAGGAAATTGCGTGGATCGCCGAGGCTGGCAGGCGCCGACACCGTCAATCAAACTCAACTGAACGGCGCCCAGCGTGCGAAGGTTCCTTTTCCCGGCGCAAGCGGCGCCTCCCATTCCAATCGCGAGTCGAGACGCGCGCCGTAGCCCTGATAAAGCGCTGAGAGGAGCAAATCGGCGACCACAGTGAAGTCGCCGGCCCCCGTCAGGTCGATTATGCGCCGATAATTGCCCTTGGAATCATCGGTCGAAAAGCCCAGCCGGGCGAGCGCCGCCAAGGACTGCGGCGTCATGCGGAACCGTCTGGGTTCGCCTGCCTTTTGCCGGTAGAATTCGGATTCCGCCTCGCACAGAATTTTGCTGTCATTTTCGACGAAGAGGCATTGCACATAGGCCCGGGGCGCGTCCAAGAGGTAAATGATCAGATGACGCGCGTCGGGCGCTGGATCGGCGTGGATCATGCGCAACCGCTCGACAAGTTCGCATCGATAGGCGGCGAGGAAAGCGGTCAGATCGCTGGCGCTCGCGGCGGCGGCCGGGCTCGCCGGCGCGACCATGGCGGCCGCCATCGCGATCCCGCCTTTTCGTCGCAAGCGGATGGTCGGCCAAAAGCGCAAAAGTCCAGCAATGAGAAATGACATGCGTCGTGCGCTCCGAAATTGATAGGTTCTGAAATGCTGGAAGCCTAACGGGCGTCGGAAAATGGCGCCAGAGAGATCCCGTCGCCCTCTCACCCGCCCCTCGACGGAATTTGAACGACGGGACGTGCGAGCCTCTCGCAATATCGCCAATTTCCGTTTATAGCCGCGTCCCGACATCCCCCGACCGATCGGGCCTGCCGGGGACGGCCCCGCCATAGGAGCTTTCATGACCTTGTTTGCTGATGCGCTGCTTCGCCGGCGCGCCCTCGCTGTCGCCCTCGGCGTTGGCGCATTTCTTTTGGCGGCGGGCGGCGCCAGCGCCGAGCCGAAGGTTCTCGCCAAGATCGACGGCGTCCCGATCACCGAAGAAGACGTCAATGACGCGCTCGAGGATATCGGGCCCGGCCTGCCGCAAAAGCTCGACGGCCCGGCGCGTCAGCAATATGCGCTCGACTATCTGATCGACATGAAGCTCGTCGCCAAAAAGGCAGCCGAAGACAAGATGGATTCCGGTCCGGCCTTCGCAAGGCGCATGGCCTATTACCACGACAAGCTCGCGATGGAGGCCCTGCTCACCGATGTCGCCGCCAAGGCCGCCACCGACGACGCCGAGCACAAGGCCTATGACGAGGCCGCCAAAGCGAACCCGCCGGTCCCCGAAATTCACGCGCGCCATATTCTTCTGCCGACCGAGGACGAGGCCAAGGCCGCGCTGGCGCGCATCAAGAAGGGCGAGGATTTCGCCAAGGTCGCCACCGAGCTCTCCAAGGATCCGGGCAGCGAAGGCGGCGACCTCGGCTGGTTCACCAAGGACAAGATGGTGCCCGAATTCGCCGACGCCGCCTTTAAAATGGAGCCCGGCCAGGTTTCCGATCCGGTGAAGAGCCAGTTCGGCTGGCACATCATCAAGGTCGAGGAAAAGCGCATGAAGACCTTCCCAGCCTTCGAGCAGGTGAAGGACCAGGCGGCGCGCTATGTCGTGCAGAAGGCGCAGAGCGATCTGATCGTCAAATTGCATGAAGGCGTGAAGATCGAGCGTACCGACGCCGCCCCGGCCAAGCCGGCTGATGCCGCCGCGCCGGTCGACGGAGCCAAACCAGCGGACAAACCCGCCGACGCAAAATAAGCCTGTCGTCTTAAGCCTTCCGCCGCGAACAAGGGCGCAAGCCCTCTTCGCGGCGCCCCTCAACGCCCGGATATTTCGCCCCATGGCCGCCCCTGCCCCGCTGTCGCCGCTCGCGCCGAAGAAATATCCGGACCTGCGGCCGATTCCCGGCGTGCGTTTTGCGACGATCGCGGCCGGCGTGCGCTATGCCGGCCGCACCGACGTGATGCTCGCCCTCTTCGATGCGCCGGCGGCGGCGGCCGGGGTTTTCACCCGCTCCAAATGCCCGTCGGCCCCCGTCGACTGGTGTCGGCAAAATCTCGCCCAGGGCCATGCCCGGGCTTTGGTCGTCAATTCGGGCAACGCCAACGCCTTCACCGGCGGCATCGGCGCCAGCGCCGTCGCCCATGTCGCCGAGGCGGCCGCCAAGGCGACCGGCGCGGAGCCGGCTGAGATATTCATGGCCTCGACCGGCGTGATCGGCGAGCCGCTCGACGGCGGTAAGATCGCCAAGGTTCTTGGCGAACTCGCCGCCAACGCCAGGCCCGACCGCCTGATGGATGCGGCGCGCGCGATCATGACGACCGACACTTTTCCGAAGGTCGCGACCGCACAGGTCAAGATCGGCGATACCGAGGTCGTCATCTCAGGCATCGCCAAAGGGGCGGGCATGATAGCGCCCGATATGGCGACCATGCTCGCCTTCGTCTTCACCGACGCGGCGATCGCCGCGCCGGCGCTGCAGGCAGTGCTCGCCAAATCCGTCGACCGCTCGTTCAACTGCATCACTGTCGACAGCGATACGTCGACGTCCGACACGCTGATGGCCTTCGCCACCGGCGCCGCCGCCCAACGCGGCGCGCCGGTGATTTCCGACGCGGCGGACCCGCGTCTGGCCGCATTCAGAAACGCCTTCGACAAATTGCTGCTCGAACTCGCCCATCAGGTGGTCTGCGACGGCGAGGGCGCGCGCAAGTTCATCGCGATCAAGGTCGAGGGCGCCAAATCGCGCAAGGCCGCCAAGCGCATCGCGCTGTCGATCGCCAATTCGCCTTTGGTCAAAACGGCGGCGGCGGGCGAAGACGCCAATTGGGGGCGCATCGTGATGGCGGTCGGCAAGGCCGGCGAGAAGGCCGAGCGCGATAAGCTCGACATTCATTTCGGCAAGATCCGCGTCGCCCATAACGGCCTGCGCGATCCCGATTACAGCGAGGCGGAGGCGTCAGCCTATATGAAGCGGGCCAAAATCGACATTAAGGTAAATGTCGGCGTCGGCAGCGCAACGGCGAAAGTGTGGACCTGCGACCTGACCAAGGACTATGTCGCGATCAACGGCGATTATCGGTCCTGAGCTTGCGAGACCGCCCTTGAAACTGCTGCTGGTCGTCGCAATTGCCTTGATCGACGCCGACGACCGCGTGCTGATCGCCCAACGCCCCAAGGGCAAGCAACTCGCCGGCCTGTGGGAATTTCCCGGCGGCAAGGTCGATGCCGGCGAGCGGCCGGAACAGGCGCTGATTCGCGAACTCGCCGAGGAACTCGGCATTGCCGTCAAGGAGGCCTGCCTCGCGCCGCTCACCTTCGCGAGCCATGGTTACGCGGATTTCCATCTCCTGATGCCGCTCTATGTCTGCCGCCGCTGGGAGGGATTCGTCAGCGCCCGCGAGGGACAGGCGCTGAAATGGGTGCGGGCGCGCGAGCTGCGCGACTATCCGATGCCGCCCGCCGACGGCCCGCTGATCCCGCCGTTGATCGAGCTGTTAGGGGCTGGCTGAGCGTCTGATTCGCCTTGAGGAGGTTGCGTCCGGCAATGCCCGCGGCGTCCCGGACGGCGATTCTCGGCTTTTTTCAACCGATTGCCGCCCTCTGTGTGCGTATTGTCATTGTGAGGCAATCAACAGATAGTTATAAGGGCGCCCAAAGCAACGGAGATTCTTGAGCATGGGCCTGGCCGGGGTGATCAAGGACGGTTACAAACCGTCGGACAACGAGCCCTTCATGAATGAGCGCCAAAAGGAATATTTCAGGCGCAAGTTGGTGGATTGGAAAGAAGGCATTCTTCGCGAGAGCCGCGACACGCTGGCGGCGTTGCAAAGCGAAAGCGAGAATCATCCAGACATCGCCGATCGCGCTTCTTCGGAAACCGATCGCGCGATCGAATTGCGGGCGCGCGACCGGCAGCGCAAGCTGATCTCCAAGATTGAAAGCGCCCTCGGCCGCCTCGACGACGGCACCTATGGCTATTGCGAGGAGACCGGCGAGCCGATTTCGCTGCGCCGCCTCGACGCCCGGCCGATCGCCACGCTGTCGGTGGAAGCGCAGGAACGCCACGAACGGCGCGAACGCATCTATCGGGACGATTGAGGAGCTTGGTAGCAACGGCTCGACGCCCGATCAGAGCCTGCGGACCGAGGTGATCGGATCCTTGTTTCGCTCTTTTGCGGCGCGCAGCGGCTCGCTGGTCACCCGCATCGCAAAACCGTTGGCGTGCAGCAGCGTTTCCGCGTCGCGCATGACGCCGATATGCCCCTTCCAGAAAACAAGATCGCCGCGCCGCAGATTAGCGAGCGCGTCGTCGAAGGCGATCGGCGCGCCCAGCGCGGCCTCCATCATGTCGCTGTCGCGCGGCGCGCTGATGCCCGCCTCCGACAGCGCCGTCTGCACCAGTCCGGAACAATCGATCCCCAGCGAAGTCCGGCCGCCCCAAAGATAGGGAACTTCCAGGAAGCGTTCGGCGACGGCGACGAAATCCTCCGCGACGGCGGCGAGCGGCGCCAGATGCGGCAAATAGACATGCAGGCCTTCCGCATTGACCGCAAAATCGCCCTCGCGCGCACGGACAGCCAAGCGCGCGCCGAGTGAAAGCGCAAGAAGCGGCGGCAATTTGATGCTTGGCCCGGGATAGGCGAAGCTGCGCGGGACAGCGAGGCGATGGTCGGGCTCGGCGGGCGCGCCGAGCGCGGGGGCGGGGAGATAGCCGACATAGCCGTCGCGCTCCAATTGCCCCCAGGCCCAGCCGTCCTGCTCCTCATAAACGATGATGCTCTCGCCATAGAGCGCCTCGGTGTCCAGCGATGCGCCATGCGAGGGCGAGCGGCGCAGTGGCGCGGCGCCCAGAATGATGCGCCGACGCCAGCCCTCGACGAATCGCGCCGCCGCGACCTTGCCGGCAAGCGTCGCCGCGGCAAGATCAGGCCGCGCCGGGGTCAGGCGCGGATCGAAAGGCGGACCTTTGGGCAAATCATTGGAATGGACCATGCGGGGACCCTAAATCAGCACAAGATCTGTCCAGTCTATGGGCTTTTCGGTTACGATAGACTTGCGGCGGGCGCCGGCTTGCCCGCGAAGCATTTTGATCACGTAATTCCAGAGGTTTGAGAAGGTCTGGTCGAAAAGAATATGACGCAACAGAAAATCCCCGGCGCGCCTGTCCCGCCGACCGCGCCAAAACACCCGGAGGCGCGCTCCGCCCATGGCGTTCAATGGGTCGACGACTACGCCTGGATCAAAGCGGCGAACTGGCGCGAGGTGCTGCGCGACGCGAGCGTGCTGCCGCCCGTCATCCATGACCTTCTCCACGCGGAAAATGTCTATGCCGAGCGCATGCTCGCCCCGGCCAAGGCCCTGCAGCGCCAATTGGCGCGCGAAATGCGTGCGCGGCTGAAGGAGGACGACAGCGAGGTTCCCCAGCGCGACGGACCGTTCGCCTATTACGCGCGCTTTCGCCCCGGCGGGCAGCACAGGATTTTCTGCCGCAAGCCGCGCGAGGGCGGCAAGGAGACGATCCTGCTCGATGGCGACGCCCGCGCCGCCGGCAAGGCGTTCTTCCAGTTTCTCGACGCGCGCCATTCTCCCGACCATAGCAAGGTGGCGTGGAGCGCCGACGACAAAGGCTCGGAGATTTTTACACTCCACGTCTGGGATGTAGAAAATGGAATCGACCTCGATGATGCGGTCGGCAATTGCACCGGCCATGTCGTCTGGACGCGCGATTCGCAAGGCTTCCTCTACGTCAGCCTCGACGCGAATCACCGGCCGTGCCGGGTGCTGCTGCACCGGATCGGAACGCCGGCGAGCGAGGACATCCAGGTCTATGAGGAAGCCGATCCCGCCTGGTTCATCAGTATCGGAGCGACGCGCCTCGGCGTCGCGGCGATCATTTCGGTGCACGGCCATGACGCCTCCGAGGCGCATGTCGTCGACCTCGCTTCTCCTGCCGCGCCGCCGCGGCTCATCGCTGCGCGCCAGCCGGGCCTGCGCTATGATGTGATGGACCACGGCGATCTCTTTTACATCCGCGCCAATGCTGACGGCGCCCAGGATTTCAAAATCGTCACCGCGCCCAAAGACGCGCCGGGATTGGAAAACTGGCGCGAATTCGTGCCCCATCGCCCGGGGCGGTTGATCGTCGCCACCGCCTTGTTCAGGAATTTTCTCGCCCGGCTCGAGCGCGAGGACGGCGCGCCGCGCATCATCGTGCGCGAACTCGGCACGGGTGAGGAACATGCGATCGCCTTCGACGCCGAGACCTATTTTCTCGGCTTCGAGACCGTCTTTGAATTCGATACGCCGATCCTGCGCTTCGGCTTTTCGGCGATGAACTGCCCGAAGGAGATTTACGATTACGACATGGCGCTGCGGCAGCGGATGTTGCGCAAGAAGCAGATGGCGCCGAAGGATTTCGACGCCTCCGCCTATGTCACGCGCCGGATTTTCAGCATCGCGCCGGACGGCGAGAGCGTGCCGATCTCGATCCTGCATCGTCGCGACACGCCGATCGACGGGACCGCGCCGCTGCTGGTCTATGGCTATGGCGCCTATGGCCATGTGATCGACGCCTCGTTCTCCACCAATCGCCTGTCCCTCGTCGATCGCGGCTTCGTCTATGCCATCGTCCATATACGTGGAGGAACCGACAAGGGCTGGCGCTGGTACGAAGAAGGCAAACTGGCGCGCAAGACCAACACGTTCGGCGATTTCATCGCCGCGACGCAACATCTGATCGCGCATGGCTATGGGGCCAGCGACCGGACGGTCGCCCATGGCGGCAGCGCCGGCGGCATGCTGATGGGCGCGATCGCCAATATGGCGCCGCAACTCTATGCGGCCATCATCGCCGACGTGCCCTTCGTCGACGTGCTCAATACGATGCTCGACGCCAGCCTGCCGCTGACGCCGCCCGAATGGCTGGAATGGGGTAACCCGATCCTCGACGCCGAGGCGTTCAAGACGATCGCCGGCTACAGCCCCTACGACAACATCAGGCCGCAGCTTTATCCGGCGATCCTCGCTTTGGCGGGATTGACCGATCCGCGCGTCACTTACTGGGAGCCGGCCAAATGGGCGGCGCGCTTACGCGCGACCATGACCGGCGGCGGCCCGATCATCCTCAAGACCAATATGGACGCCGGCCATGCCGGCGCCTCCGGACGCTTCGACCAGCTCGAAGATGTCGCGCTCGCCTATGCGTTCGCGCTGACCTGCGTGAGTGGGGCGTTGGCGAGAGGAGGCGACGCCGCCGTGCTCCCCACGCCGGCGGCCGTCGCGACAAGCGCCGAATGAAACGCGCCGCTATGGGACTTGCAGTCCCGTAGCGGCGCGGCTTGATAGCGACCGCGTCCCGCGCGTCTTACCGCGCGGGCGCAACCCCCTCACATATTCACCTGGTCAAGAAACCCGCTGATGCTTTTCAGACGGCCGTCCTCGGCGAGGATGCCGAAATCGGTGCCATGGGCGACCGGCGCCGCATCGGGCGCGCCCAGCGTCCAGGAAAAGCGCAGCCGGTCGCCATGGCCGTCGGGCGCGCCCGAAAGCTGGAAGCGATGGCCGGGGAAGCGTTCGTGCACGGCGCCGATCAGCGCATCGATCTCGGAATGGCCCTGGCCCCTCATCAGAGGATCGACATAGGTGGCGTCCTCGGTCCAGGCCGAGGCGATCAATTTCCTGCGGTTCCGCGCATCGGTTTCGTTCCACAGGTCGATGTAGCGCTCGGCAGTTCTCACGGCGTCGGTCATTTTCAGCTCCTTGATATCCAGCCGTTTCATTCCGGCATGTCGCGATGGTGAGCCCGCCGGCGCCGCGCGTCGATTACGCCAGAGGTAATGGCGGTCGTCTGCCGCCGCCGCTATTGTCGCCGCATGCCAACACAATCCCTTCCCGTCGGCGAACAAGTCCGCCATTGGCGCCAGCGCCGCCGTCTGAGCCAGCTTGATCTGGCCTGCGAGGCGGAAATCTCGACGCGCCATCTCAGTTTCATCGAAACCGGACGCGCGGCGCCGAGCCGCGAGATGATTCTCCATCTCGCCGAAAGCCTCGACGTGCCGTTGCGCCAGCGCAATGCGCTGCTGCTTGCCGCCGGCTTCGCGCCGGTCTTCCAGGAACGCTCGCTCGACGATCCCGCACTGCGCCCGGCGCGCGAGGCGATCGAGGCGCTGCTCAACGCGCATGAGCCCTATCCCGCGCTGGCGATCGACCGTCATTGGAACCTCATCGCGGCCAATCGCGCGATCGCGCCTATGATGGACGGCGTGGCGCCCGAACTGCTCCGACCGCCGGTGAACGTGCTGCGCCTCTCGCTGCACCCCAAGGGCGTCGCGCCGCGCATCGCCAATCTGCCGGAATGGCGCGAGCACTTGCTGTTCCGCCTGCGCCGGCAGTTCGCCGAGACCGCCGATCCCGTGCTCTCCGACCTGATCGCCGAACTGACCGCCTATCCCAATGGCGGCGCGCGGCCGGGCGCGCATGACTTGTCGGCGATCGCTGTCCCCCTGCAATTGCGGACCGGGCGTGGCGTGCTGTCTTTCCTCTCGGCGACAATGATGTTCGGCACGCCGCTCGATGCGACGCTTTCCGAACTGGCGATCGAGACTTTCCTTCCCGCCGACGCGGCGACCGCCGAAGCCCTGCGGCAGGCCTCCGCTAATTGAGGTAAGCCGTCAGCCCGCGTCGACCAGCGCCGCCACGTTCGCGCCATTGCCGGCGACCTTGCAATATTCCGGCATGGCGTCGCGCAAAGCCTGCAGGATGATCGCGGCGAGCCGCGCGGTCGCCGGGCCAGGGTCCGCCTCGGCGCGATGCAGGACGAGGCCGAGCGACGGCAGGGCCGGCAAGCCGGCCTCTCCCGGCGCGAGCGCGCGCACGCTGGCGGGAACGCCGATCGGCGTGCGGATGGTGAGGCCGAGCCCGGCCGCCGTGGCAGCCCACAGGCCGCCGAGACTCGGACTGACGAAGGCGACGCGCCAGGGCATGTTGGCGCGATCCAGCGCATTGGTCGCCGCCGTCCGGAACAGGCAGGGCGCTTCCAGCGACGCCAGCGGCAATGGCTCGCCGCTCGCGGCTTGCCGGATTTCGCGGCTCCCCGCCGGCCCCACCCAGCGCATCGGCGCCTCCCCGACCCGCTCGCAATGGGACGTCCGCGCGCCATCGCTCCAGGCGAGCGCGAGATCGAGACGGCCGGAGACCACCCGTTCGATCAATTCGACATTGCGGGCGACGCGCGCCTCGATGCGCACTTTGGGATGGGCGCGCGCGAACCTTCCGAGCACATCGGGCAATAGCGCCTCGCTGAAATCCTCCTGCAGGCCAAGCCGCACCCAGCCCTCGAGCGCCACGCCGTGAATCGCCGCGGCGGCCTCGTCGTTAAGCTCGATAAGGCGGCGCGCGTAGGCGAGCATGGTCTCGCCCGCCTCGGTCAAAGCGAGGCCGCGTCCGGCTTTACGGAAGATCGGCGTCGCCGCCTGGTCCTCGAGCTTTTTGAGCTGGGCGCTGACCGCCGAAGTGGAGCGGCCAAGCCGGTCGGCGGCCTTGGCGAAGCTGCCAAGCTCCATACCGGTGGCGAAGCTGCGCAACACGTCGAGATCGAACGTGACCTTTCGCATGAATATCGTCCATATAATCGGGACTGTTGATTTCAAATTTCCCGATTTTCGGGATCAAGATGGGCCCCTATATCGGCACGGTCAAGTCCACAGCATAGGAACCAGGTCCATGCCTTTCACCCGCATTTCCCTCAACAAGGGCAAATCGCCCGAATATCTCCGCGCAATCTCCGACCGCCTGCAACAGGCGCTGGTCGAGGCGTTCGACGTGCCGCCTGGCGATTGTTTCCAGGCGATCCATCAGCATGAGCCTGGCGAACTGGTGTTCGATCGCAATTATCTCGGCGGCCCACGCTCGGATGATTTCGTCCTGTTCGCCGTCACCGCCGGCCGGCCGCGCTCGACCGAGGTCAAGCGCGCTTTCTACCAGCGCCTCGTCGCGCTGCTGGCGGAGACACCAGGAATTCGCCCGCAAGACGTCATGACGATCATCAATACGACGACGCCGGATGATTGGTCGTTCAGCGGCGGCGACCCCTGGATTTACAAGGGCGGACCGGCCGCTTCTCAAGACTGAGGGAGCCGAACGTGAGCGACGATCTCGCCGCAGACCCGCGCGCGCTGCCGGCGGCCATGACCATCCGCCGTCCCGGCGCAGCGATCGCTCGCGCGCCCAGCGGCATCGCCTCGGCGCCATTCTGGGCCGAAATGCTGTTCGACAGCGCGCGGGACGGCGAAAACGCCATCATGCGCGCTCATCTCGATCCCGGCGTCATGACGCATTGGCACAGTCATCCAAGAGGACAATTGCTCTACGTCCTCTCCGGCGTCGGGCTTACCCGGCGCGACGGCGGACCTTTGGAGGAATTGCGCGGCGGCGATTGCGTCTGGTTCGCGCCCAATGAGCGCCATTGGCACGGCGCCGCGCCTACCAGCCCCTTCGTCTATATCAGCATTCAAGGCGTGCATGAGGGCGCCATGGTCCATTGGCTGGAGCCCGTCGCGCAAGAGGAGAGCCGGCTATGATCGCCATGCAATATAATTTCGTCCTGCCCGCCGATTACGACATGAGCATCGTCGATCGGCGCATCGCAGAGAAAGGACCGCTGCTCGATAATTTTCCGAACCTGAAATTCAAGGCCTATCTGACGGCGCGGAGGAACGGCGATGAGACGCGCGGCGAGGACAATCTCTACGCGCCCTTCTATGTCTGGAATCATCCAGACGGCCTGAACGATTTTGTCTGCGGCGACGGCTTTGCCGTTGTGACCCAGTCGTTTGGCTGGCCGCGGGTGAGCACCTGGATCGTCTGGCGCGCGCAGCTTTCCGATCATGTCGCCGAGGCGGCTTTCGCGACGCGCGAAATTCTGTCGACTGCGCCGCATGCCGCGCTCAACGAATTGCGCAAGCGCGAAAGCGCGGACGCTGTCGACGATGTCGAACGCGGCGGCGCCCTCGCTTCGGTGGCGGCGTTCGAGCCGACGACATGGACGCGCGTGCGCTTCCGCCTTTGGGGCGAGAAGCCGCCGACCGTAGGCGCGGGAGTGCAGACGTATAAGGTCGGACATATGTCGCTGCCGGCGGCGGGGGCGCAACGCCGGTGATAGCGGCTTGCCGCGACCGCTGGCCCTTCGTTAGAGTGCCGCCATCCCCCGGCAATGATCGAACAGCCCGAGCGCGCCATGATCCGTCACACCGTCCTCGTCAAATTCCCCGCCGACGCACGCGCCGAAACGATCGAAGGCGTGTTTCGCGCGCTCGATGACTTGCGGGCGGCGCTGCCGGGCATGCTGAGCTTCAAGAGTGGCCCGAACGTTAGCCCGGAGGGATTGGCGCGCGGCTTCACCCATGCCTTCGTCGCCGATTTCGTCGACGCGGCGGCCCGCGACGCCTATCTCGTCCATGCCGACCATCAGTCGGCCGGCGCACGGCTCATCGCCGCCGCCGAAGGCGGCATTGACGGCCTCATCGTCGTCGACATCGACATCGGCCGCTACTAGCAGTCGCCAGAGAGCAGGGCGCCCCTTCACTCGTCGTCGGAGCTGGCGTCCTGGCTCTTCTCGTCGGGCTCATCGCTCGCGGGGATGGCATATTTCCCGTTCAGCCAGCGATACAGATCGACGTCGGCGCAGCGTTTCGAGCAGAACGGATTGTATTTTTCGACGCGCGGGCGTCCGCAGATCGCGCAGGCCGGCGGCGCCTTGGCCTCGAGATTGTCATTGCCCGCCGGCGGCGCCTTCATCGCGCCGCCTGCGAGGCTTCGTGTTCCGGCTTATGCGTCCATAGAACATGGGCCGCATAGCCCTCCCCGGCAAGCAGGGCCGCCGTTTCGGCGAGCGGCAGTCCGACGACGGCGGTATAGGAGCCGATCAAGCGGACGACAAAGGCGCCGGCGAGGCCCTGGATCGCATAGCCGCCCGCCTTGCCGCGCCATTCGCCGGAGGCGAGATAGGCGTCGATTTCATCGCGGGAAAGGCGCTTGAAGCGGACGCGCGCCTCGACCAGACGCTGACGAGCCGCCCCGCTCAAATTGATCAACGTCACGGCCGTGTAAACGCGATGGGCGCGTCCCGACAGCAGGCGCAGGCAAGCGGCGGCCTCATCGGAGACCTCGCATTTGGGCAGAACGCGCCGCCCGACGCAGACGACCGTATCGGCGGCGACGGTGAGGCAACGACCGAACTCCGGACGTTTTGCAGACACCGCCGCCGCGACCGCGGCCTTCTCAGAGGAGAGCCGCTGTACGAGAGCGCGCGGCGATTCGCTCCGGCGAGGCGTCTCGTCGATATCGGCCGGGATCACCGCGTCGGGGTCGATGCCCATCTGCGCAAGCAGGGCGAGGCGCCGGGGTGAACCGGACGCCAGAACCAGAAGGGGGCGCGGGGCCGGACTCATCGCTAATTTCGTCTGCGCTTCAGCGGAGCCACGCTAGGGATCACTTGAAGCGATAGGTGATGCGGCCCTTGGTCAGATCATAGGGCGTCATTTCAACGAGAACCTTGTCGCCGGCGAGCACGCGAATGCGGTTCTTGCGCATCTTGCCGGCAGTATGGGCGATGATCTCGTGTTCGTTTTCGAGCTTCACGCGAAAGGTCGCATTGGGCAACAGCTCAACAACGAAACCGGGAAATTCAAGCAATTCTTCTTTCGACATAGGGGCCTTTCTTTGCTGCGCTCAACGCTGACTGACGCGTCGCGCGCACACCGCCTCGCGGATTGCCTTCCGCCTGCAAGCGGTTCGTTCCAATTTCTTGCCAAATTCTTGGCTGACTAACTCATCATCCTGAAAAACGGGTCCGCGCCGCCGCTTCCGGCAGAAGAACCGGGCCCGCCCTTCAAATCGCGGCGGACCCTATATTATTTCGGGAAAAAGAGGAAACCGGATTTAACCCCGCCGATCAGGGGGAGGCCGATTGCGCATCTGCCCGCCGCAACTGTCGGAAACGGCGGATGCTGAACGGGATGGAGGCGAGATAGATCAGCGACAACCCGACCAGCACTTCCATCGGAAAGTTGGCCAGAAGCAGCACGCCGGCGGCCAGACCGAACAGAACCACGGCGACATATTCACGCGGCACGCGACCGATCGACTTGCCGGAAAAATGCGGGATCTGGCTCGCCATCAGGAAGGCTATCGCCAGGACATAGGCGATCTCAAGCGGCGCCAAAGCGTGAATATTGGGGACGTTGAACAGCGAAAGGTGAAGGAAAACCGGCAGCAGGCCGGTGACGGCGCCCGCCGGCGCCGGCATGCCGACGAAGAATTGACCACGCCAGGCCGGCAGATCGTGGTCCTCGATCATCACGTTGAACCGCGCCAGTCGCAGCGCGCAGGCGATTGCGAAAATGAGCGCGGCGAACCAGCCGAGGCTCTTCATTTCATGCAGGCCGAAGACATAGAGCACGATGGCCGGCGCGACGCCGAAATCCACGAAATCGGCGAGAGAATCGAGTTCGGCGCCGAAGCGCGACGTGCCCTTGAGCGCCCGCGCAATGCGCCCGTCGAGGCCGTCGAGCACCGCGGCGACGGCGATCGCGATCGCCGCCCATTCGATCTCATCCTCGAGCGCGAAGCGAATCGCGGTCAATCCAAGGGAGAGCGCGAGCAATGTCACCAGATTGGGAATCAGCAGGCGCAGCGGCACGCCTCTGAAGCGGCGCGCGCGCGGCTCCTGCGCCGACACTTTTGCGAGATTGCGGTCTATCGGTTCGTTCATCGCCGTCAGCTCTGCCGGAACAGCCGCGCCGGCTCGTCGAGCGCGGTCTCGGCGATCACTGTCTCGCCCGCCACGGCGCGCGAATTGACGCCGACCAGAATGCGAGCGCCATCGGGGAAATAGACGTCGACGCGCGAGCCAAAGCGGATGAGGCCGAAGCGATCGCCGGCGCTCAAATTGGCGCCGTCCTTGACAAAGCAGACGATGCGGCGGGCGATAAGGCCGGCGATCTGAACCACTCCGAATGCGCCGGCAGCGCTTTCGATGACAATGCCATTGCGTTCATTGTCCTCGCTCGCCTTGTCGAGATCGGCGTTGAGGAACAGGCCGGGCTTATAGGCGACACGGATCACGCGACCCGCGACGGGCGCGCGATTCACATGGCAATCGAAAACCGACATGAAAACCGAGACGCGTTGCATCGGCCGCCCGCCCAGCCCCAATTCCGGCGGCGGCGCCGCATAGCCGCTGAAGCTCACAATACCATCCGCTGGCGAAACGACGAGGCCTTCGCGCAGCGGCGTGACGCGCGGCGGATCGCGGAAAAAATAGACGCACCAGGCGGTGGCGATGGCGCCGATCCAGCCGAGCGGCGTCCAAAGCCAGGCCAGCGCCAGCGTCGCCACGAAAAACGCGGCGATGAAAATATAGCCCTCGGGATGGACGGGCGTCAGTTGGCGGCGGATGGAATCCAGAACGGACATGAAGGCGCTCGGTTGATTGGGACGGTCTTTTGGCGCCAAACGCCTCAAGAGTCACGGGCGCGCGTCCCGCAAAGACATTGAGCGCTACCGGGCGACGGATTCGGCGGCGACGTCGATTGCCGGCGTCTCGACGGCTGGCTCGTCGTCCGTCTCTATTTCGGCGCGCCGCAGCGTCTCCTGCGCCGCGTCGACCTCGCGCTGCCGGCTCCACAAAGCCGCGTAAATGCCGCCTCTGGCGAGCAGCCCGTCATGCGTGCCGCGCTCGGCGATCGCGCCCTTGTCGAGAACGAGGATTTCGTCGGCATGGACGACGGTCGAGAGCCGATGCGCGATAATCAGCGTCGTTCGTCCTTTCGACACGCGTTCGAGCGCCGCCTGGATTTCACGCTCGGTGAAAGTGTCGAGCGCCGACGTCGCCTCGTCCAGCACGAGGATCGGCGGCCCTTTCAGCATGGTGCGCGCAATCGCGACGCGCTGTTTCTCGCCGCCCGAAAGTTTGAGGCCGCGCTCGCCGACCTGGGAGCGATAACCCTGCGGCAATGAGCGAATGAACGCATCGATCTGCGCATCATTGGCGGCCGCCGCGACCTCTTCGTCGGTCGCGCCATCGCGGCCATAGCGGATGTTGTAGAGAATCGTGTCGTTGAACAGAACCGTGTCCTGCGGGACCATGCCGATCGCCTCGCGGAGCGATGCCTGGGTGACCGCGCTGATATCCTGTCCGTCAATGGTGATGCGGCCGGCGCTGGGTTCATAAAAGCGAAACAGCAGGCGCGAGATCGTCGATTTGCCGGCCCCCGACGGCCCCACGATCGCGATCGTCTTACCCGCCGGCGCTTCGAACGAAACGCCGCGCAATATCTTGCGGCCCGGATCGTAATTGAACTCGACATTGTCGAAACGGACGGATCCCTCGCTGACGACGAGGCGCGGGGCGTCCGGCCGATCCTGAATTTCCGGATTCTGTTCGAGAATGTCGAACATCAATTCGATGTCGACGATCGCCTGTTTGATGTCGCGATACACCATACCCATGAAGTTCAGCGGTTGGTAAAGCTGAAGCATCATCAGATTGATCAGCACGAAATCGCCGAGGGTATTGGTATGGTTGCGGATGCCCGCGACGCACATGACGATCACGATGACGAGGCCGGTGGTGAAGATGATCGCCTGCCCGGCGTTGAGGATCGCCAGGGATACGTAAGTTCGCACGCTCAGACGCTCGTAGCGCTCCATCGATTTGTCGTAGCGCACCGCCTCGCGTTGTTCGGCGCCGAAATATTTCACCGTCTCGAAATTGAGCAGGCTGTCGATCGCCTTGGTATTGGCGTCGGTGTCGCTTTCGTTCATCGAACGGCGGATGGCGATACGCCAGTTGGTGGCGACCGTCGTATAGACCATGTAGACGATGATCATCACGCTGACCGCGACCACGTAGCGCCAGTCGAACGAGAACAGAAACACGCCAAGGATCAGCGCGAATTCGACGATGGTCGGAACCGCCACCAGCATCGAAGTGCGGATGATCGTCTCGATCGCGTTACGGCCGCGCTCGAGAATGCGGGTCAGACCGCCGGTCTTGCGCTCCAGGTGGAAGCGCAACGACAATTGATGCAGATGAACGAAAACTTCGATGGCGAGGCGACGCACCGCATTCATCGCCACCGCCGCGAACAGCGCATCGCGCCCCTGGGTGAACAGGGCCATCGCCATGCGCAGCAGCCCATAGATGATCGTCAGCGCGACGACGCCGGTCAGTATGGCGGGAAGAGGAATCTTATCCCTAGCACTTTCGCTCGCCAGCGCATCCGTCGCCCATTTATAGGCATAAGGGATGGCGATGGTGGCGAACTTCGCCGCCACCATAAGAACAACGGCCAATAGAACCCGGAGTTTCAGATCGCTCCGTTCGCCCGGCCAGATGTAGGGCCATAATTGTCGAACCGTGCTGGAGAGCGTCGCCTCGGCGCGCGGGGCCCCGCCGGCGATGAATTTCGTCGATTTTTGATGCTGCATTGCAACTCGCCGCGATAGGTCTACCCAGATATAGGGCGAAGCTTGCCCGCCCGCATCCCCGGAAATGCGGCGCCCCCGCGTTTTTTCGACTTGATCCGCGCATGTTGTTCGCACGAATATTTGACCTCTAAATGGTGCACGAAGTGTCCAAAAGCCCGAAAATTATGTTCTATATTCATTTCTCTTAAATATTCGACGGCCTCTCTGTCGCGGATAGTGACTGGTTGGCCGACAAACAAGATTTGAAGCAAATTTATTTATTATCGGTCTTGCTGAATGGCTTGAATGTGACTATGGAGGAACACAGTGACGTCGCGAATCGTCGTAATGACCTCACTGCTGACCTGTTAATCGAAGTTAGATCGGTCTTGCGCTAGAAGCCGAAGGCGCCGTGCAATTTCCGGATTGGAGCAAAGCCTCACATGCCCGATACACTGAACTATATAGAGCTCGCCGCTGAAATCGTTTCGGCTTATGTCTCGAACAATTCTGTCCCGGCGAGCGATCTTTCGACGTTGCTCGGAGACGTGCATGCCGCGATTGTGCGCGTTTCTACCGGAGCCGCGGTCGTTGTTCCCGAGGTTGCTAAGCCGGCGATCGCCCCCAAGAAGTCGATAACCAACGACTACCTGATTTGCCTGGAAGACGGGCGCAAGTTCAAGTCTCTGAAGCGCCATTTACGCACCCAGTATAATTTGTCACCTGAGGAATATCGCGAAAAATGGGGCTTGGCTTCCGACTATCCGATGGTCGCGCCGGCTTATGCTAAGGCCCGCTCCGCGTTGGCCAAGCAGATGGGATTGGGCCAGCAGCGCCGGCGCCGTAAATAGGCGGCTTTGGTTATGCGCATCGGCTGAAGGGGTTGAGATCGCTTGAGAAACGGGCATGAATGGCGTTTCTTCAGTTCATCTCGACAAGCTGATCGGCCTGATGAGGCGGCGCCATGGCGCCGCCTGATTTTTATCGACGCCGCCGGGGGCGACTCGGCGCTTGACGTTTGATGCGATCGCACATCAGAAAGGCCGATGAAATCGATCCGAAACATTTGCGTCTATTGCGGCTCCAGCCTTGGCGCCGATCCTCGTTTTGCGGAAGCGGCCGATACGCTCGGCGCTGCGATGGCGGCCGCCGGCGTCGGGCTGGTTTTCGGCGGCGGCGAGGACGGGCTGATGGGCCGGCTCGCTCACGCCGTTATCGACAATGGCGGTCGGGTCACCGGGATTATCCCCACTTTTCTCATCAAGCGCGAACATGCCCTCAAAGAAGCGCAGGAATTGATCGTGGTCGAGGATATGCATCAGCGCAAACAAAAGATGTTCGAGCGCGCCGATGCTTTCATTGCATTGCCGGGCGGGGTCGGTACGCTGGAGGAACTCGTTGAACAACTCACCTGGGTCCAATTGGGCCGCCATGCCAAACCGGTGCTTGTCGCCGACATCGGCGGTTTCTGGCGCCCGTTGCTCAGTCTGATTGCGCATATGCACAATCTCGGTTTCATCCGCGAGGGCTTCGACCTGAATTATCTGGTCGCCGAAAAAATCGAAGACGCACTGCCGATGATTGAGACGGCCGCGCGAAATCGCGCTCTCCGACATCTATGACTCGGGGCTTGGGCGCGGGCTTTCCTTGCATTCGACTTGATGCCATTCTCGCGCCCGATTGCATGAGGCGCCGGGGGGCGCCCTGCGGGAGGAATGAATGAGCGATCATTACCGGAAGTCATCGGCCCTGGTTGCGTTGATCGTCGGAGCCGCATGCGCGGCTGGCGCGGCCAGCGCACAGACCGCGCAGCCAGCGGCGCCGGCGGCGAACGCGCCGGCCGCGACGGTGGCGGACGCGCCGGCCGCCAAGCCCGCCGTCAAGCCCCATCGGAAGACGACGCCGATCGTCGTGGTTCTCGTCACCAATTCGCGCAAAGTCGCGCTGACCGAGCTGGACGCGGTCGCCGCCGGCGGCGGCGCCGAGGCGAAACAGATCGTCGCCAATCTCGCCCCCGGCAAGAAGACATCGGTGAAGGTCCCGCACGGCAAGTCATGCGTATTCGATCTGCATGGCGCCTATGCCGACGGATCGAGCACCGATTCGGCCAGCGTTGATTTATGCAAGGACAAAAACGTCAATCTCGTCGAGTGACGTTGGCGCGCCCGGCGTCTTGCGACGTCAAAGCGTCCGCGCATCGATAGCGACGGCGGGCGCTTGTCATCCGCATCAGGCGACACGAGATCGTCGGGCCAGGGTCATTTCACTGCGGCGGCGTAGAGCTCGGCGACGTAATCCCAGTTGACGAGATTTTCGACGAAAGCTTTGAGATAATCCGGCCGGCGATTTCGGTAATCGATGTAATAGGAATGCTCCCAGACATCGACGCCGAGGATCGGATGGCCGCCGTGCACAAGCGGGCTTTCTCCGTTGGCGGTCTTGGTCACGACGATCTTGCCGTCTTTCACCGCCAGCCAAGCCCAGCCCGAGCCAAACTGCGTCACCCCAGCCTGGATGAAGTCTTCCTTTGCCTTTTCAACCGATCCCAGCGAATCGACGATCGCTTTTTCGAGCGCGCCGGGAACCTTTCCGCCACCGTGGGGCTTCATCCATTTCCAAAAATGGGAATGATTGAAATGCTGGCCGGCATTGTTGAAGAGGCCCGGATTTTTGCCGAACGAGCCCTTGACGATCTCGACAAGCGACTTGCCCTCCCATTCCGTGCCCTTGAGTAGGTTGTTGCCGTTGTTGACATAAGCAAGGTGATGTTTGTCGTGGTGAAACTCCAGCGTTTCCTTGGACATATGCGGACCCAGAGCGTCATGGGCATAGGGCAATTCGGGGAGGGAGAACGTCATGGGCTGAGCTCCTGTTGAACGACATCGGGGTCGGAACGCGCCGGCCCCAAGCCGACTGTCGAACGATGCGGCGCATTGTTAAACCGCTCCAGCAGCGGCGGCAACTCAACCCGCGTCGGCGATGATCGTTCCTTGGATCGTTCCTTGCGCCAGCCCGCTGATCAGGCGATCTTGCGCCGCTTTTCTGACAAAATGAACACGTTGGATCGCTTATGAGCTGGATTGCACTTTTTCTAGGCCTGATTCTCGCGCTAGCCGGCGGCGCGGCGCTTGCCGCCAGCATTGACCTGCTGCCGACCGAGCTTGGCATCCTCTATGCGACTTGCGGGGCCATCGGGCTCAGCAGCGGTTTCATCACGATCGCGATCGGTTTGCTGATCCGGCGGGTCGACGCGTTGCGTCACCTCCCGAGCAGGAGCGATGCGAGGCCGCCCGAACGCCCCGAGCCGATCATGCCGCCGCTTGTGGCCGGCATCGAACCGGTGACTGTTCCAGAACCGAGCGTCGTCAATGTCAGCGATGCCGAGGTTTCCGGCTTTTCACCGGCGACGGCGCCTGAGCCTTCGGCGATGTTGGATAGTTCCGACGACCAGGAAGCGCCGTTCAACGAGAACCTCAAGGAACATTTGCCCTCTCTCGACGCGCACGAATCGGTTGCCGCCGAACCCGCGCCGCCGAAACTGGTCGGCCGTTACGGCGCCGGCGGCGCCAATTACTCGATCTTTTCGGACGGTTCGATCGAAGCGGAGACTGAACAAGGCGCTTTCAAATTCGCCTCGATGAGCGACTTCAAAGCTTTTATCGCGGCCAAGCGGACGTAAAGAGCGGATAGGCGCCGCGTCAGTGCACTTTGTAGATGCGCAACGGCGAGCCGGCGATCGGTTCCGGGGCGAGCCATTCTGGCGGTTTGCCGGCGAGCAGCGCGGTCGCGAGGCTGTCAGCGCTGGCCGCCGCGTAAATCTCCAGTTCCGGCATTGCCGGGCAGAAGACAATATAAGCTGCGCCGCTGTCGCGGACGATCCGCCGGGCGGCGCCAGGCTCGGCCATCATCGCGTCCGCTAATTCGCGGTTGCCGTGGTTGTTGCGGTGATAAGGCGCGGCGAGCACGGAATGGCTGGTGTCGGCGAGGATATCGGAGCCCATGTCGATCGGCGCCATCAGTATTGAGGTCGGCAGCGCCGCGAGCGCGCCAACCGTCGCTGGAGCGCGACAGCTCGTCGAGCCTGCAACCGCATCCGATTGAGTCTGGGGAGGCGCAACCGCCGCCCAGAAAATCGAACAGAAGGGCAGGCCCAGCGCGAACGGGACAAGCCTCGCCAGCAGGCTAGTGCGTCTTGCGGCCCAATCGATCGAACGCGCGACGATCCACGCGCCGCCGAATATCGCCAGCGCCGACGCCGACGACAGGGCGCGCACCTGCCAGAGCGAAGTGACGAGGCCGATGGCGACAAAACCGCCGACGATCAGCCAATTGAGGCGCGCCGCGCCGTTTTCGCGCCAGGCGGCGAGGAGCGCGCCGGCCAGACCCAGCGCCGCGGCAAGGGCCAGGGTGATGAATTTGCCGTGGTGGCCGGCGACGATGCTCAGCAGCGGGCGCGCCTCCTCGACATGTTCAAGCCAAAGCCTGCGCAGCAACGGGTCCACATTCGCCTGGGGATCATGCAGGCAGGCGGGATAGGCGAGCGCCATGGCGCCCAGCACCAGCGCGCCGCCGAGCACGCAGGCGGCCAGGCGAAGGCGCGCATCGCCCAGACGGCTGGAGATAGCGGCAAGCGCCGAGAAAACCGCCGCGCCGACGAAAATCCCATAGAGATGCGCAATCGAAAACGCGTCGCAGGCGCCAAGAAAATAGCGCGACGGTCCGATCGTGGCGAGAAAGACGATCAGCGAAGAGGCCGCCAGCGAGAGGCCGAAGCCCAGCAGCGCGCTACGAAACCGCTCGCCTCGCGCGATGAAGACAAAGGCGAAGGCGGCGATTTCGAATAGAATATAGGTCAGGTTCTCGATATTGATCGACAGCGAGAGCGCCGCCAAAGCTGCAGCAAACGCCGCCGGCCAGAACCGCCGCGCCTCGATGGCGCCGATCGTCGCCCACAGGATCAGGACGACGAGCAGGATCTGCGCGGAATGGTGATGGATGCGTCCCGGCTGGAATTGCACGAGCACGCCGCCGGTAAGGGCGACGATGAGGATCGCCGGCAGCATCGCGGCGGGACCCGCCAGCCTTCGCGCGAGGCCTGCGACAGCGGCGAAAAGCGCGCCGTGCAGCGCCAGGGGGAAAACGATTCGCGTCAGCCGCTCCGCGCTTTCGACGG
The DNA here is from genome assembly GCA_036513315.1 of Roseiarcus sp. Lineage (GTDB taxonomy): Bacteria > Pseudomonadota > Alphaproteobacteria > Rhizobiales > Beijerinckiaceae > Roseiarcus. The sequence goes on along the minus strand of DATBZF010000031.1, from coordinate 164,295 downwards.
GCAGAAAGAGCGCGAAGAGCTTGATCAACAGCGCCAGGGGCGCGTCGAGCACGCGCGTCCAGTGCATCGGGACGCCCTCCGGCGGATCGAGCCGGTATTGGTGCAGGTCGAACCACGCCTGGCCGGCGAGCCAGTCGCGCACTTCCACCAGCCGCATCGCATCGTCGGTATTGGCGAAGGCGCCGGTCAGCCAGACCTTCGTCACGCTCGGCCAGGACAGCGTCAAAGCGAGGACGAGGCCAAGCGCGGTGAGAAATCCGACCGAATGAAACGGCGAGCCGGTGCGGGCGGCGCCGACAGGCGCGGGGCGGACGATTGCGACGGACATGCGGGGTCCCGGAGCGGAAATAGCGCGGCGCTTTTTCACCAAGGCTCAACTTTTCCCAGCCAATGATTGAGATCGGGTTAGCTCTTGTCGCGCCAAACCTGGTCTCGGGGCCTGCATGTCTGGATTTGAACGCGCCGCTTCGACGCCCGACCGCAGTTCGCCGGGCGCCGCTTCCCCCAGGAAATCCGGGCAGAACGCCGATAATAAGTCAGCACTATTGACCCAATCGCTGCGCGCCGCCGCGCGCCACATGCGCGGCGCCCCCGACGGGCTCGACGCTCGGGAAGCGGCCGCGCCGCGCATCGCCATCCTGCTGCCCTGCCACAATGAAGCCGCTTCGATCGCACGGGTGATCGGTGAATTCCGCACCGCGCTGCCGCAGGCGCGGATCATCGTTTTCGACAATGCTTCGCGCGACGCGACCGCCGCCATCGCCGCTGCGGCCGGCGCCGAAGTGCATTTCGAGTCCAATGCCGGCAAGGGCAATGTGGTGCGCCGCATGTTCGCCGACATCGAGGCCGACATTTATCTGATGGCCGACGGCGACGGCACTTACGATTCGGCCGCCGCCCCATTGCTGGTCGCCAGCGTGGCCGACGACAATGTCGATATGGCGATCGGCGCCCGCGCTTTCGTCATGAACGACGCGCACCGGCGCGGCCACGCGATCGGCAACCGTCTGTTCAACCGGCTCTACCAGGCTTTGTTCGGCGCCGGCTTCGAAGATATTTTCTCCGGCTATCGCGCCTTCTCGCGCCGTTTCGTCAAGAGCTTCCCTGCCCTGTCGTCCGGCTTTGAGATCGAAACTGAACTCTGCGTCCACGCCAGCCAATTGAAGCTGCCGACCTCCGAAATCATCCTGCCCTATCGCAAGCGCGAGGAAGGCTCGTCCTCCAAACTGCGCACCTTCCGCGACGGCCTGCGCATCCTGTCGACCTTTGCGCTGCTCCTCAAGGAGACGCGCCCGGCTTTGTTTTTCGGCTCGCTGGCGGGCGCCGCAATGGCGCTGGCGATTGTTCTGGCGGTCCCCGTCTTCACAACCTTCATCGCCACCGGCCTGGTGCCGCGCATCCCCACCGTGGTGCTCTGCACCGGCCTCACATTGTTCGCCGCCCTGATGGGCGTATGCGGATTGATCCTCGATAGCCTGGCGCGCGCCCGGGTGGAGCAGAAGCGCATCCTCTATCTGTCGATCGCGGCGCCGAAGGCATAGGGTCCAAATTGCGGTATCCGGCTTCGCGGCGGCCTAAAAGAACTGACCGAGGAACGCCGCCGCTTCATCCGAGATGCCGACGATCTTGTTCGTCGCCTGACGATAGAATTTGAAATTGAGCTCGGTCTCGGGTCGGCCGTCGCTCCAGTTCTTGAAATGCTTAAGCTCGCTGCGCCCCAGCGGCCGCTTGGCCAGCGCGCTGCGTGTGATGGCGAGGCTCACGCGCGGCGTCTGCCGTGCGATGCCCGGCCTCTTCGCGAGCGCCTCGGCGGAAGCGACGACGCCGCGCGCGATGAGGCCCTGGCCGCCCTCGTTTTCGCTGGCGAAGATAAAAATCACATCGCCTTCGGCGATACGCTTGCCGCCATACATGGTCTTCGGCGCGGTGAAGACGAATGTCCCCGCTTGCGTATCATCGATCTCGGCCTTGATCGCGAACGCCATGTTCTTCTTACCGTCTTAAATCAGCTTGCTCCATGGGTGCGCAAAGTATGGGAGGAATGATGGAGGGCGAATTCCCTCATTGTTTACTGGGCGAACGAGAGCGCCGCGGCTGCGCCGTCGAGGTTACCCCCCGGCCGCCTCGTCAACCAGCTGAACATCGTTCGCCTCACACCAGGCCAGCAACGCCTTTTGCATCGCCTCGCGCTCGAATTCATACCATTGCTGCAAGCGGTCGCGCTGATGCAGAAGGGCCTTGAAGCGACCATATGCACCTTTCCTGCGGAAAAACTCCTCCGCCTTCTCGTAATCATGGGACATGTACTGGCCCACAAAGGCGAGCGCCAGACGGCGGCCGGGCTCCAGGTCGTTCTTGTGAGGCACGGCGAGGTAGCGATCCTCGTCTGCGATATCGCCGGGAGGAGCCGTTTCTTCCTCCATGTCGATCACGTTCGACGTCCAAAATATCTTTCCCGTATCGAGCGAAATACGGGCTTCGTGCTCGAAGGGGGCGCCGCAACTGACGAATTCGAACGCTTCCCACACCTCCGAGGCTTTCACGCGGACGGTTCTGGTCTCGGCCATCGATGCGCTCTCGTGGTCAATGGAATGTATCGGCGAGCATATTCCGTCTTGCATCCCGGGCAAAGCGCGCTGACGTCGGCGCTGTCCTGCCAGCGTTTGCGCGGCGGCGATCATCCGCGGCAGGAATCCGCGGCAATGAGCGCCTTTCAGGAGAAAGCCATTACTGGTAAGCAGCTCGCAAATTTCCAACCCAGGGACAACGACCCATCGTGCCTAGCACCTCCCCCGCGCCACAGCTCTCCCTGTCGAAAGACAAGATCCGCATTCTCCTGCTCGAAGGCGTCAATGACGCCGCGGTGGCGATGATGAAAGCCGCCGGCTATTCGAACGTCGAGCGGCTATCCAAGGCGCTCGGCGGCGAGGCGCTCAAGGAGGCCGTCAAAGGCGTGCATGTGCTCGGCATCCGCTCGCGCACGCATATCACTGGGAAAGTCCTCGAAGCCGCCGACCGGCTGATGGCGATCGGCTGTTTCAGCGTCGGCACCAACCAGGTCGATCTCGACGCCGCCCGCATAATCGGCGTTCCGGTTTTCAACGCGCCATTCTCCAACACCCGCAGCGTCGCCGAATTGGTGATCGGCGAGATCGTCATGCTGCTGCGCCGGGTGGTCCCGCGCTCGGTGGCGGCGCATGAGGGCGGCTGGGACAAGTCGGCGAGCGGCAGCTACGAGGTCAGAGGCAAGACGCTTGGCATCATCGGTTATGGCAACATCGGCTCGCAGCTTTCCTATCTCGCCGAAGCGCTCGGCATGCGGGTGATATTTTACGATCACACCGACAAGCTCCGTCACGGCAATACCGAGCCGACCGACAGCCTGCACGAGCTTCTGGCGCAGAGCGACGTTGTCACCTTGCATGTGCCCGAGACGCCGGCGACGCATGGCATGATCGGCGCCGCGGAAATCGCAACGATGAAAGCCGGCGCCTATCTCATCAACAACAGCCGCGGCACGGTGGTCGACCTCGACGCCCTCGCCGCGGCGCTGCGTGAAGGAAAGCTCCATGGCGCGGCGATCGACGTTTTCCCGGTCGAGCCATCTTCGAACGCCGAGCGGTTCGTGACGCCGCTGCAAGGTTTGAAGAATGTGATTCTGACGCCGCATATCGGCGGCTCCACCGAGGAGGCGCAGGAGCGCATCGGCGGCGAAGTCGCGCGCAAGCTGATCGATTATAGCGACAGCGGCGCCACCATGGGCGCCGTCAACTTCCCTCAGGTGCAATTGCCGCCGAGGCCGACGGGCACGCGTTTCATCCAGGTCCAGCGCAATCTGCCCGGCATGCTGGGCAGGCTCAACGAAGTGCTCGCCCGGCATGCGGTAAACATCGCCGCGCAATATTACGAGACGCACAACGATATCGGCTATGTCGTGCTGGACGCCGACGCCTCGGCCGCCGACAGCCAGCGCGTTCTCGCCGAAATCCGCTCGCTGGAGGGAACGATCCGCGCCCGGCTGCTCTACGAGCGGCGAAGCTGAGGCGCTGGCATGGCTCGCAGCTTTGGCGAACGCCGAGCGGTGAGGCATAGACTATGGATCGCTACCACCCGGAGCAACGCAACGTCTGCGTTTCTTCTTCCTCGATCCGCGCGTGCGCGCCGCCCAAAATGATTGGGAAAGCGTGGCGCGCTTCGTCGTCGGCGCGTTCCGCGCAGGCGCGGCCGCGGAAGTGCAGCCTCTCGTCGACGAACCCTGCCAGCTCAGCCCCGAATTCGCAGCGATGACGCGCGACAATGACGCGCGCACGGGCGTCAAGCACATACGTCATCCGGTTCTCGGCCCGATCGCCTTTGAATATTCCGCCTTCGCGGTCGGCGGCCGGCCGGACCTCGCATGGTGGTGTATAATCCCGCGACGCCGGCCGATGCGGACCGGATCAGCGCGCCGATCGCTTCGCCGCCCCCGCGCTGTAAATAGTCCCAAGGCCAGAGGAAGCACAATGCAGAATGTCCTCACCGCCATACTGGCTTTCGGCGTTGAACTGGCCGTTCTCTGGGCCTGTTGGACCTGGGGCTTCCACCTGCCCGTCAGCCTTCCCATGCGCAGCGCCATAGGCCTCTGCCTGGTTGTGGCGGTCGCCGCGATCTGGGGCGCATTGCTGGCGCCGCGGGCGAGGCGGCGCCTGCCGATTTTGCCACGGGCGATCGCCAAGATCGCGATTTTCGCCGGCGCAGCGATGCTGGCGTGGAATGCGCAAGCGGCGGTCCTTGCCGGCACGATCGCCCTCCTCGGCGCGATCAGCCTGATCGTGGAATATGTCGTGAAGGCGCCGGACACGACATCCCGGCCGCAGACGTAACGCGCTCTATTGCGCCTTGTCGTGTTCGGCCATGCCGACCGCCATGTAATCATAGGTCGGATAGAATTCCGTGCGATAGGCGCCCCAGGCTTTGTCTTCGAGCACGCGATTGACTTCGCGCAGGCGCGAGGCCGGCAGGCGCAGCGTGACGATCTGGCCGATGCCCATCGCGACGACCCAGCTGACGACCTCGATGCCCGGCGGCGGGAAGGCTTTGTAAAAGCCTTGGGCGGCGAGTTGGGCATTAAGCTCGCCAAGCGGGCGCGATTGGTCATGTTTGAAGATTATCGTCAGCAGGATCGCATTGTCAGGCGTCGCGACATCGGCGCCGGCCGATGGCGCTGGCGCGGACTGCGCAGCCGCGCCGCCCACGCCCGTAGCGAGAATGGCGGCGATGATCAGCAATCGGAAATGACGTACCATGGCGTTCTCCTGCGTTGATGGTCAGTCGACGTCGCGTTCGTTCAGCGGTCTGGACGTGATAGATAGGGCGCGTTAGCGCCATCAGCGAGGTTCCGCATGCCCCTGTTTGAAATCTGCATCGACAGTATCGCCGGCGTCATAGCGGCGGCGGAAGCCGGAGCCGCCCGGGTCGAACTCTGCGCAAGCCTGATCGAAGGCGGAATCACGCCGTCGATCGGCATGATCCGGCAGGCGGTCGCCGTCGCCGATGGGCGCCTCAAGGTCCATGTCATCATCAGGCCGCGCGGCGGCGATTTTCTCTACAGCGCTGAGGAATTCGCCGTCATGCGCGATGACGTCGCGGCGGTGAAGGCGGCAGGCGCGGCGGGAATCGTCATTGGCCTGCTCGACTCCGAGGGAGCGATCGATGAGACGCGCAGCGCCGCGTTGATCGCCCTCGCGCGCCCTTTGTCGGTGACCTTTCATCGCGCTTTCGACGTCGCGCGCGATCCGTCCGCCAGCCTCGACGTCCTGATCCGGCTGGGGGTCGACCGCCTGCTGACCTCGGGCCAGGAGCCCGGCGTGGTCGAGGGCGCGCCGCTGATCCGGCGGCTGATCGCCCATGCCGCGGGGCGAATCATCATCATGCCCGGCGGCAATATCAATGCGCGCAACGCCGCCCGCGTCGCCGCCGACACCGGCGCGCAGGAGTTTCACTTCGCGGCTTTCGCGCCTGAGGCGAGCGGCATGCGCTGGCGTAACGAGGCGGTCTTCATGGGCGGCGCCCTGCGCCCGCCCGAATATGACCGCGCCGCGACCACCGCCGGCGCTATCAGCGCGGTGACGACGGCGTTCGGCGGGTAGGCGGAGCGGTGTTGACGTGTGTTTGAGCCAGATCGATGAGAAATGGACGAGATTCGTGGCGACGCTACGGCTCGGCGCATGAACGCGGACAGTGACTAATCATCGCGCGGACCGACGAAGGTGATTAGAGGTCCGAAGTCTTCGCGGTCGGCGGCCTTCAGCGCGGCGATATAGGCGAGGCGACGATCATTTATCTTCTGCAGATCGCGCCCGTTTGCCCAATCAATCGGCTTTGCTCCATAGATGCGCGTCAGCACCGTATCCGCCATGATGCGCGCATGCCTGCCATTGCCGTTGGGAAACGGGTGAGTCTGAACAAGTCGGTGATGCACCCGTATCGCAGCCTCCGAGGCAGAATAGGTTTTGTGCTCCGCCCAATATCGGGCGTTGTCCATCACCGTACGGAGCGCCACTCCGATATGAATCGGGTCGACGCCCACGTTCTTGCCGGTTCGCCTAAACGACCCCGCCCAATCCCAAACATCGCCGAACAAACGCCTATGTAGCGTGATCACGAAACCATCCTCCAGCACATCTCCCTTGTGACGCGCTAACCACTGCAGACCGGATTCGATGTTGGCCTGCTCAAGCTCATCTAACTCCTCGCGGGTTGTGATGTGTTTGAATTTCAATCCGCCAAGTTCGTTGGGATCAAGCGGCGTCGCTCCGTCCGGATATTCCATCGCCATAGTCATTTATCGCTCCAGAAATCCGGCGGCATTTCCTTCACAATTTCGCGGGTGAGACGCTCGACCTCTTTGGCGATCTTGTCCTTGGGCAAAGCCTGACTTTCGAAGGCCATGTGGGTGCTGGCCGCGCCGACGAGAGCCATGGCCTTTCTTCGAGCTTGCGCCAAGATTAAATCTTCGACACGCCCGTCAGGAACGATCGCGTACACGAACCGGCAGCCCATTGCCTTGGCTGCGGTCTGCATGGATTTCAGAGTTGCCCCGCCACTCAGTTCGGCATGTTCGGCTTGGGCGACGCGAGCGCGCGTAACGCCCATCTTTTTTGCCAACTGAGCGCCAGACATGCCGAGAGCCTTGCGCACTGTCCGCATCCAGCCTTCCGGCGGCGTTTGCAGAGTCGCATGGCTCGCAGTGGCGTCCACGATGCGCCGATACTGTTGTCGAACGATGGTTTTTACCGACATTGTCAACTCATATGTTTGCAAATCTTCCATTGCGGAATATATTTAGCTATACGAAACTAACCATTTCGTCAATACATAAGTTGACATACGTTCGGCAGCCGTCAATATCAATATTGGCGATTATGGCCTCCTAAAGCAGCCGAAAATCGGCTCATTTGGTCGATCCTCTGGCCGTGAAAACCTCTTCTGCCTCCTTGATAGGCCGCCCGCTTCGCTCCCACGGTACGCATCTTGCTTCTCCCGTCCCCTCGAGGATTGAGCGAAAGTGGTCATTGTGGTTCCGACAGCGATGCTAAAAATGCCTGGATCGGCACGCCAGCAATTGCGCCGCCGGCGCATTTGCACTGCCAGCGGTCGCCTGGAGCCGCGATGATCGCGCCAGATCTCATCGCCCGCCCCGACCAGCCCGTTCGCCGGCGGCCTCTCGTCACCTGCCGCAAGGTGAGCAAGCGCTTCGCCAACAAGACCCTGGCGCTGTCCGAGGTGGATCTCGATGTCGGCCAGCATCAATTCCTGTCGCTGCTCGGCCCCTCCGGCTGTGGCAAGAGCACGTTGCTGCGGCTGATCTCCGGCCTGACCGAACCAAGCTCGGGCGCGATCGAATGGCCGACCGAGCCCTATGACGCGAGCGGCAAGCCGAAGCCCAATCTATCGTTCGTCTTCCAGGAGCCGACCCTGCTGCCCTGGGCGAACGCGCTGAGCAATGTCATGCTGCCGCTCAATCTGGCCAGGACGCCGAAAGCCGAGGCGCGGGCGCGGGCCGAAGCGGCGCTCGATCTCGTCGGCCTTGCCAAATTCGCCAGCGCCTATCCGCGCGAGCTTTCCGGCGGCATGAAAATGCGGGTGTCGATCGCCCGCGCGATCGTCACCAAGCCTTCCGTCCTGCTGCTCGACGAACCATTCGCCGCGCTCGACGAAATCACCCGGTTCAAGCTCAACCGGGATTTGCTCGATCTATGGGGCCGCGGCGACTTCACCGTGATCTTCGTCACCCATTCGGTCTTCGAGAGCGTGTTCCTTTCGCAGCGCATCGTCGTGATGGCGGCGCGGCCGGGGCGCGTGATCGCCGATATGGCGATCGACGCGCCCTATCCACGGCTTCCCGATTTCAGGCTGACGCCCCAATATAACGAATATTGCCGGCTGACCTCGGAAGCGCTTGAACGGGCGATGCAGGACGAAGAGCTGGAGCGATGATCGCGCCTGTGGGCGAAGCCGCCAGGATAGTTAGTGTACCCGCTCACGACATATGAACGACCGACGAAGACCAGGTTCCCGCATCGTTTGCGTGGCGGAGCGGTGTGCGAGAGGAATTCGAAATCAGGGATGCGCGAAGGACGCCGCCGGAGACGGCGACTATACTGGTCATAGGCGCGCCTCTCGTTATCGCGGCCTCACATTGCGTTGCAAACGCAAACGACCGCCGTCGCGCTTGTCGCGCATTCGGCGGCTGGGAAATCACGCTGGCGGCCTGGTCGTTCAGGGCGTCTCAATAGCAGCGCAGACGACCCCAGCTATCGCGCCAGCATCTGCCGGGTCCCGGTCCGTAATAGCCTGGGCCGTAATAACCGGGGCCGTAGCCATAATAGCCGGGGCCATAACCGTAATAGCCGGGGCCGTAATAGCCGCCATAATAGCCGCCGACGAGGGCCCCGGCGGCCAGGCCGCCAAGGAGAGCGCCGCCACCCCAACCCCATCCCCAACCCCGGCGCCGCCACCAGGCATTATCGATCTGCGAGGCCGCGACCGAGCGTTGCAAACTTGGTCCCGACAGGGGGAAGGCGGACGCCGGACTCAAGGAAAGGGCAAGCATCGAAGCGCCCGCGATGGCGCCCATTGCGCAGAATGCTAAGTTCCGCATGACCTGACTTTCTCCCGTTCATTGCCGCAGCGGAGAAATCATAAAACCCGCTGCGCGAACAATAAAGAACCCAATAGTGGCATAACGCTGGCGCCATCTCGGCTGGCGGCCGCCCGGCCGCGCTTTGGCCCCCCAAGAGCGAAGCCGCGAGCGGCCGAAGCGAGGCGCGTCACAACAAAGTGTCAACCGCTGGGGAACGTGAAGAAACCCGGCGCGTTAGGTCGCCAGGTCCGCTCAGCGGATAAACCTAATGGAAGGATTGTTTGATGCGCGGTTTACTTCTGGCCGGGACAGCCGGTTTGTTTCTCGCCTTCGGCGCAGCCAATGCCTACGCGGTTCCGCCGAATTCGCCTTATGCGACGATGGTTCCCCCTGACGCCGTCGATGGCTATTCGCAGAATGGCGTGGCCTATCCCGATCAAGGTTATGGCTATGTCTATGGCGATGCCGATTCATCGGGGACGATCGAAGGCCGCGCGGCCTTTGTCGACCCGGACTATGGTTACGATGATCCGGGCTATGTCGATCCGGGCTATGGCTATTACGGCTATCCTGGGCCGGTCGGCGGATTCAGCTTCGGCGGCGGACGCGGCGGGCATTTTAGCGGCGGTCATTTCGGCGGTCACTTTGGCGGCGGCCCCCGCCATAGATAACCGCCTAGCGTCATGACGCAGCGACGGATCGGGTTAAGAAGTTCCGGTCCGTCGCTGCAATGTCTTTTGCGCGCGCAGCGTCTTTTGCGCGCGCAGCGTCGCTGTCCGTCATCGGGAGAACAGGTTCATGCGAGCACTTATCGCTCTGGTCGTCGTCGTTTATCTCATCGGAATAGGCGTCGTCCTCTCGCCGACCATTCAGGCCAATTGGCGCAGCGCTTCAGCCTCGGACCTTGCGACAAGCGTCGCGCATGAATTGCCGAATGCGGTCGCGTGGCCCGCGAGAGCCTTGCACAGTATAACCGAGCGCGGCTGATCGCATTCGCGGGCTTGTTGAAACGCTGACCGAGCGCGAGACTGCGCCCTGGATTTGCCGACGTTATTAGCCGATCCGCCGGTTTATCGACCCGATTTCACCATATTAGGGCCAAGGATCGCCGCCAGATCAGAGCGAGCCGTGGCGATCTGCCCCCCAGGTCGGCCTGGTCAGGGCCGCCGGACCCCGCAATTGTCCGGCGGCCCGCTTTTTTAAGCAGCATCCAGGCTCGACGTTGGCAGGCCGTGGAGTCAATCCATCAGGCAAACAGGCACGAATCCGCCTTCGGAGCGGCCTCCCCCGCCATGAGGAGCCCCTTTCTCGACATCTGCCTGTTTCGGCGTCACAATGGGCGTTTCGGCCATTACCGCGGAAGCGCCTCGCTTGACGTTCACCCTCGATGATCTCGCCAAAACCATCGCGCTGCGGGCTGGGGCCAGCAGCGAGAAATCCTATACGCGCGCTCTGCTCGAAAAAGGGCCGCGCGGAGCCGCCAAGAAATTTGGCGAGGAAGCGGTCGAACTGGTGATCGCGGCGGTAGGAGAGAGCGACGAGGCTTTGCGCGCCGAAGCCGCCGACGTGCTCTACCATTTGCTCGTTCTGCTTAAATCGCGCGACGTCTCCCTCGGCGAGGTGCTGGGCGAACTTGAACGGCGCACTATGCGCTCGGGCCACGAGGAAAAGGCCTCGCGCGTCTCGTGACGATGCGACCGGTCTTCGCATGGCCGCCCTCCCTTCTTTGGTGGGGGAGGGAAAATCCGGCGCCTTCGATTATATTGACGCCAATGAACCGCGTCTTTGATCTCTGAGGTCTTATGCTGGACATGAACAATCCGCCGTCAGGGCAGAAGCAAGAGGCGATCGCTTCGCCCTTCCGGCGCTTCACGCGCGACGAATGGGCGCAATTGCGCGCCGATACCCAGCTCACCCTCACCATCGAGGATTTGCGCAAGCTGCAATCGATGCACGACCCGATTTCGCTCGAGGAGGTGATTGCGATCTATCTGCCGCTGTCGCGCCTGCTTGCGCTTTATGTCGCGGCGACGCAGGGCCTGTTCAAGGCGACGCAGCGGTTTCTGGGCGCCAATGACGGCAAAGTGCCCTATATCATCGGCATCGCCGGATCGGTCGCGGTCGGCAAATCGACGACCGCGCGCGTGATGCAGGCGATGCTGTCGCGCTGGCCCAATACGCCGAAGGTCGAGCTGGTGACGACCGACGGCTTCCTGCGCCCCAATGCGGCGCTCCAGCGCGACGGCCTGATGGAGCGCAAGGGATTTCCCGAGAGCTATGACGGCATGGCGCTGATCCGCTTCCTGTCGGATGTGAAAGCGGGCAAACATAATGTCGTCGCGCCGGTCTATTCGCATCTGGTCTATGACGTGGTGCCCGGCGAAACGATCACCGTCGACCGGCCCGACATCCTGATCGTCGAAGGCCTCAACGTTCTGTTGCCCAACCGCCTGTCGCGCGAAGACAAGATGATCCCCTTCGTGTCGGACTTTTTCGATTTCTCGGTGTTCCTGCATGCCGACGAGGCGCTGCTCGAAAAATGGTACGTCGCGCGTTTCATGCGGCTCAGAGAGACGGCGTTTCGCGATCCGCGCAGCTATTTTCACAAATACGCCGATCTTGGCGACGATGCGGCGCAGGCGATCGCGCGCGCGATCTGGACGCGCATCAATCTCGTCAATCTCCAGGAAAACATCCTGCCGACGCGGCCGCGCGCAAGCCTGCTATTGACCAAAGGCGCCAGCCACCGGATCGAGGAAGTCGCGTTGCGCAAGCTGTGAAGGCGACTTCGCGATTCCAGGGGCGACGCTGTGCGGCGGCGGTATTCGCCTGGGCATGGCTGGTCTGCCCTGCTTTGGCGGACGAAGCGCCGCCGGCCGACAAGACGCCAGTCTGCGCCGGCCGCGATCTTTCGCGCGACGTCGATCCTGATGCTTTGGCGCGCGCCAGCGAACAGCGCCGCGACCAGCTCGACAACGCGCGGGGCCTGCTATGGCGCATCGAAAAGGCGGCCACCCCGCCCTCTTATCTTTTCGGCACGATTCATTCGACGGACGAGCGTGCGGCGGCCATCGCCAGGGCGGCGGCGGCGCATATCGCCGGCGCCAGGATCGTCGCCACGGAACTTGGCGGCCCGTTCGACACGCTCGCTCTGACCGCGATGGGCGCGGTGATGGCGTTCAAGGCGGTGGCGCGCGACGGCGACACGCTGGCCGGAATCGGCGCGCCGGAAGACGTGACGCTCGTCGAGAAATACCTGGCCACACGCGGCTTGAACGCCGCCACGGCCCATCATATGCGGATATGGTTTCTCGCGGCGCTGACGGCGACGCCGCCCTGCGAGATCCAGCGCCAGCAACTCGGGCTGCCGGTCGTCGACGAAATCGTCGCGCGGACGGCCAAGGATTTGGGCGTGAAGGTCATTGGCCTGGAGACGGTGGCGGAGCAGACCGACGCTCTGGCTTCGCTCGACCCCGCCGTGTCGGCGACCGCGCTCATCAGCGCCGCAAAGCGTCCCGAATTGGGCCTGGACGCCTATGCGACCTTGCTCAGCCTCTATGTTCAGCAGAAGCCCGGCGAAATCCTTCCGGTGATCGACGCCAGCCACATTCTGACGCCGCAAGAGAGCGCCGCCGACGATGAAATGACCAGACAATTACTCGGCGCGCGCAACAAGGTGATGGTCGAACGCATGTCGGCGTTGCTTGAGTCGGGCGGCGCTTTCGTCGCGGTGGGCGCGCTGCATCTGGTCGGCAAAGGCGGCCTCATCGCCTTGCTGCGCGAAGCGGGCTATAGCGTGGCCGCAATTCCCTGACGATCGTCCCGGACCGTAAGCGCCGACGAGGTAGCCTGGCGCTTGCAGCCGGGGTGGGAGCCAAGCGCAGCATGCGGTCATTGCTCATTCGCGGCGCCTTTGCGATCATTGCCATCGCTGCGGTTTGGCTCGTCACCGCGCGCTGGTGTTCGCTGCTGGTCGATCAGGTCGTGACTGTCCATTTGGGCAATCTGCCGGCAACCCCCGTCGGTTGGAACGGCGTCTATCTGCAGTTCGGCGAGGGCGTGGAAGGCCTGATAGGACCGAAAGGCTCGGACGGCGCCGACCTGCTGAGCGGCGGGCACATACTCGATTTGACCGGGCCGGGGCCCGATTACCAGCAGGTCGCCGCCAACAGCGTCGACGCCAGCGGCCGCCTTGTGATCGCCGCCGGCGCGCGCAGCTTCAGCCTCGGCTCACTTGCCGGCTCGCTCACTGGCGCCGACGGCCCGATCCCCGCCTTTGCGGCCGATCCGGGCGATGCGACTTCGCTCGTGCTCGAGAGAAGCTGGCTGAGCTGGCCGACGCCGATGGACCTCAACTTCGTCACAGGACGAGGCTCTTCGTGGCGGCGCCATCTTTATTATCGCCTGAACTGGAAGAAGAAGTCCGGCGCGGAGCTCGCTATGCTTTGGCGCTTCGAACAGGGGTACGATTCCATCAACGGCTGGAAGGCCGCCGGCGACGGCGATGGCGCGACCGGGCTGATCCGGCTTGACATACGTCCGGCGCCATAGCGCCCGCAAGGCGCCCTAAAGCCCAATCCCGTGCTCCGCCGCAAGCGCCGCGAGGCTGACCCGCGGCCGGGCGCCGACATGCTGGATGACTTCGGCGGCGGCGAGCGCGCCGAGCCGCCCGCAGACGTAATAGTCGACGCCGCGCGCCATGCCCGCCAGAAAGCCCGACGCGAAGAGATCGCCGGCGCCCGTCGTGTCGACGACGCTGGCGATCGGAAAAGCCGGGACTTCATGGGTGTTCGACCCGTCGAGAACGATCGAGCCCTTCTCCGAGCGCGTCACAATTCCGAGCACGCCCTCGGCGCGCAGCGCAGCCAGCGCAGCGGCGAAATCCTTCGTCTGATAGAGCGAAAGAACTTCCTCGGTGTTGGAGAAGATCGTATCGACAAAGCCTTTGCGCATCAGATCGAGGAATTCGTCGCGGAAACGATCGACGCAGAACGAATCCGACAAAGTCAGCGCGACGCGATTGCCCGCTTCATGAGCGATGGCCGCGGCCTTCTGAAAGGCCGATTTGGCCGCCGGGCGATCCCACATATAGCCTTCGAGATAGATGATGCCCGCCCCGCGCACGAGCTCTTCGTCGACGTCGGGCGGCGACAGGAACGTGCTCGCGCCGAGATAGGTGTTCATGGTGCGCTCGCCATCCGGCGTCACATAGATGAAGCAACGTCCGGTCGCCGGCCCTTCGGTGGCGTGCTTCGTCGAGAAATCGACGCCCATCGCGCGGATGTCATGGGTGAAATGGCCGCCGAGCGCGTCGGCCTTCACCTTGCCGATATAGGCGCCCTTGATGCCGAACGAGCCGACGCCGACAATCGTATTGGCCGCAGATCCGCCTGAAACGAATGTCGGCGCGACGCGCGCGGCGTAAAGGCTTTCGGCGCGCGGTTCGTCGATCAGCGTCATGGCGCCCTTCACCATATTTTGCGCGACGAGATAATCGTCCGCCGTCAAGGCGATGATGTCGACAAGCGAATTGCCCAGGCCCAGAACTTCAACCTTGCGCGTCATGTCTTGAATTTCCCCTGGCGAATTCGCGTCCTCCTCGCATTCCGGCGGGTTGCGGTCAATGCGCCGCCGTCCGCGAGGCGCTGCGCCAGGACTGCTTCCGGGAAGGCTTGCGGATCACATAAGTATGTGCTTATGTATCGTCATGACGGAGACGGAGATATTCAAGGCTCTCGCCGACCCCACCCGCCGCGCCGTCTTCGAACGACTGGCGGATGGGGAAAGAAACGCTACGGAATTGCGCGAGGGGTTGGCGATATCCCAGCCGGCGATGTCGCAGCATCTTGCGGTGTTGCGATCGGCTGGACTGGTGGCCGAGCAACGCAGCGGGCGCAATGTCAATTACCAGGTCAATCCTGAAGGATTGGCGCTGATGTTCCGATGGCTTCAGCGCTATCGGGTCTTCTGGCCGGAACGGGTGGAAGCGTTGAAACAGCTTTTGAAGGAAATGGATCAATGACGCCGAGCGCCGACAATCCAGAACGCCACGCGGCCATAAGCTTCGAATATGAGCTTGACGCTCCGCCCGCCCTTGTGTGGCGTGCGTTGACGATCCCTGAATACGTCGCGCGATGGCTTGCGCCAGGCGCCGTCGAGCGGGATGCCGACGCGCCTGCGCAGCAAGATGCGGCGTCGCTGCCGGTTTCGATTCATCTGCTGGACCAGGAGCCCTGCCAGTCCGTTCGCTACCTCTGGCGCGACGGGGCAAGCCCGTTTGCCGAAAGCCTCGTCACCTTCCATCTGCATGCCAATGATTCGGGCGGCACAACCTTCCGCATCGTCCATGAGCTGAGGGCGGCCGCCCGCATTCTGCCGCGCCAGAGTCCGGCGAACCGCAACGCGCCGCGGTTGCTGCTCGCCGCCTGAACTGAACTTTCAAATCCGGCCGGAGAAGGATTCGCCGATGCGCGACATGATGCAGCTCGTCCCGATGGTGGTTGAGCAATCGGCCCGCGGCGAGAGATCGTTCGACATCTACTCGCGGCTGTTGCGTGAGCGCATCGTGTTTCTTAACGGCGAGGTGGAGGACGGCATCGCCGGGCTTATCTGCGCCCAATTGCTGTTCCTCGAAGCGGAAAATCCTAAGAAGCCGATCGCCATGTATATCAATTCCCCGGGCGGCGTGGTCACCAGCGGGCTCGCCATCTACGACACCATGCAATTCATCAGGAGTCCGGTCGCGACGCTCTGCATGGGGACGGCGCGCTCGATGGGATCGTTCCTGCTGATGGCCGGCGAGCCGGGCCACCGCGCCGCTTTGCCCAATGCCAGCATTCACGTCCATCAACCGCTTGGCGGCTTTCAGGGGCAGGCCTCCGATATCCTGATTCACGCCGAGGAGACCAGGCAGACCAAGCATCGAATCACCAGCCTCTACGCCCGTCATTGTGGGCGGTCCTATGAGGAAGTGGAGAGGACGCTCGACCGCGATCATTTCATGACGGCGGAGGAAGCGGTGAAATGGGGAATCGTCGATGCGGTCATTTCCAAGCGGCGCGACGACGAGATCAGCGACGTCTCCGCCTCGGATCGGCGCGCGATCGCCGACTGATCCGGCATACGTTGCGCGCGTTCACCGTCGCCCCGCGTGCTCCCTTCGCCGCAGCCGCACATACAGCGCGCCCGAGCCGCCATGCGTGCGACCGGCTTCTTCGAAGCCGAGCACGGTTCCGCGCAAGTCGGCGGCATGCAGCCAATGGGGTACGATCCGGCGCAAAACGCCGGGCTCGTCGAAGCCGGACGCCTCGAAGCCTCTGGCCTTGGGCGCGCCCTTGCCGGTGACGACAAGAACCAGCCGGTCGCCCTGCGCCTGCGCATAAAGGAGAAAGCCGCGCAGAGCCTGATGCGCCTCAGCCTGGGTCATGCCGTGCAGATCGATCGATTGGTCGATCGCGCTGCGCCCGCGCGCCAGCTGTTTCTTCAGGCGCCTCTCCAGCGGCGCCAGTGGCGGCGGCGGCGCGGCCTTTGGCGTGGGATTGGCGCGCCGTTTCTCAGGCTCCGGCGCCGCAACCGCCGCCGCGACCGGCGGCGGCTCGACTCTGCGCGGGCTCGGCAATTTCGCGCCCTTGCGCCGCGCGACGCTTTTAGCGACAGCGATCCACAGATCGATCTCCTCGTCGCTGAGGCGGCGCAGACGGGCCGGGCGTGGGACCGGCGGCTCTTTCACCGCGGCTCTCCCGCGGGCAGGAGCACGGTGAAATCGCAGGCATGGCGGATGTCGCCGGCGCGGATTCCGGCCTCGTCGCCGCCGCCAAAATAGAGATCGGCGCGCGCCGCGCCGATAATAGCCGATCCGGTGTCCTGCGCGATCATGAGGCGGGCGAACGCCTCTGGTTGCGGGCTCCGCCACGGCAGATGCGCAGCGAGCCAGAACGGCGTCCCATAGGCCCAGATTCCGCGGTCCACGGCGATCGAGCGCAAGGTCGTCAGCCCGATCCCCGCGCCGCCGACAGGACCATCGGCGGGATCGAACGCCGTTTCCAGCTTGAAGAAAACATAAGAGCGGTTGCGCTGCATCAGCGCGCGAGCTTTGCCGCCGGGCGCCAGATCGTTGGCGCGCAGCCATGATTTGAGGCGCGCCAGCGACATTTCCGCCTCGGGGATTTCGCCCGCTTCGATCAGCAGGCGCCCGATCGATGTATAAGGCTGGCCATTGCGCCCGTCGTAAGCGAGCCGGACGAGCCGTCCATCAGGAAGTTCGACGCTTGCCGAACCCTGCACCTGCGCCATGAACAATTCGACCGCGTCGGGTAGCCACAGGATCGCGCGTCCCTCGCCGCCGGCCTCGATGGCGGCGCGTTCGGGATAGGGGCGCAGCAGGCCGCTGCCTGAGCGCTGCGCGCCGGTCAAAGCCGGATCCAGCGATGGCGGCGCGCACCCGGCGGGAAAAGTGACCAGATCGGCGGGGCGCGCCAATACGGGGGCCGAGAATTCAGGCGAGGGTTCGAGCGAACCGCGCAGGCGCGGCTCGTAATAGCCGGTCAGGAAGCCGGTCTCCCTCCCAGGGTCCGGCGCGACGCGGAAGGCATGGAAGCGCCGCTCGAAAAATCTGCGAGCGTCGCTTGTCTCGCGAATGTCGGCCGCCAAGGCCTCCCTGGCGATCGCCGCCAGCGCCGGCGAAGGCGCGACCGCCGGCCTCGTTGGCGCGCTTGCCTCGACCAGCGTTTTGGCGGAACGAAGGAAAGTCTGGAAAGCCGCGAGGCAATCGTCGCTGGCAAAACCGGCGAGGTCGGCAAAGCCTATGGGATCGAGAACCGGCGCCATCGCTCATTTCCAGGCGAAGGCCTAATGCACGGTTTCGGTTGCGCTCAACTGCCAATTGGGATTGCGCGAGCGTGTGTCACGAGAGAAAGTCCACACATCCAGATGATCGACGACGGCGTCGGCCGAGCCTTCGGTCACCAGACCGGCCTTGTCGCGGGTATGGGAGATCAGCTTTGCCGCGAAGCGTACGGTGACCTGCGCTGTCCCGCCATTCAACCGCGCGTCCTCGAACGCCGCCGAATCGATCGACACCAATGTTGTTTCCATGGTCTCGCCGCGGGCGAGGCGCGCCTCGATCGCCCTGGAGAAATTGTCCAGCACCTCGGGCGCCAGAAGATTGCCGAGCGTCGCGCGATCGCCTTTGGCGAAGGCGACGACGATCATCTCATAGGCCGAACGAGCGCCGGCCAGAAAGCCGTCGGGCGAAAAACCGGGATCGGCGGCGGCGATCGCGTCAAGACCCGTGGCGACCTTGGAATCGGGCTCGGCAAAACCCTTCCAACGGGTCAGTGGATCGGAAGACGCAGCGCCGGTTGGCGCGACGCCGTCGCGAGGGGCGGTCGGCAAGTGCACGACCTGGCCCATCGGCTTGGGAGCATTGGCGCCATTGGGGCCAAGATTAGGCCCGACGCCCGGATCAATCGGCGGCCGCTCCGCGCCATTTCGCGTGCCGAGCACCGACCTCAGCTTCCAGACCACAAAGATCGCGATGATCGCAAAAACGATCGTAGACATATCCAGACCTGGCATCATCAAATCCTGATTTCCGCCGCGCCGGCGCGGGCAAGGTGCAAGCCAAAACCATGCGCGGTCCAGACCCATAATTAGGCCTTGCGGCCGGGTTTGGCTAGGACCGGTCCATGGCGTGGGCGCGCGCCGTGAGCGGCGGCGCAAATCGCGTTTGCGGCGGAAGACGTTCAAACAGCGGGGAGAAGCGGGCAAAGAAGCGCAAAGACCCGATGATGGCGCATGGAATGCGTTGTTTCCGGCCTTTCTCCCTCAAGGGCATTCCGGGAGAGCGAGAAGCGTATTGGGCTGATAATCGTCCTCGAACGCCTTGATATATTTTTGGCCCAGATAGGTCGCCACAACGATTCTGTTTCGCCGCCAGGTGAGCTGCGAATAATATTCCCACGAACCTTCCTCTATCTCCTTGATGGTTTGCTGCTGGCTTTGCTTCCAATGGGAACCGTCTTCGTTGATTCCGCCGACATGGAGGATTCGCTCATGAGGATGCTGTCCATAACCTCTGCTGACGCATCGAATGGTCTGATTATGCGGCATGGCGGCCCCGCATCGTCAAGAATCGCGACGCAAAATCTATTCACGAGCCGCGGTCTGTCAAATGCAGAATCGACAGCGAGACCCGGAAAAGGCGATTATTCCGCCGCCTTCTGGGTCTCTACGCGGAACGGATGGGCGGGATAGACACCCAGAATGCGCACTTCCTTCGAGAAGAACGCGAGTTCATCGAGCGCCCGGCGCAAAGCCGGATCTTCGGGATGGCCGTCGACGTCGGACAGGAACTGGGTGGCGGAGAATTCGCCTTCGACCATGTAGCTCTCGAGCTTGGTCATGTTGACGCCGTTGGTGGCGAAGCCGCCGAGCGCTTTATAAAGCGCGGCGGGCACGTTGCGCACGCGGAAGATGAAAGTCGTCACCACTGGCCCTTCGCCGGCCGGCGCCCAAAACGGCGTCTTGGAAAGGATGACGAAGCGCGTCGTATTATGCGCCTCGTCCTCGACATCGACGCCGAGATTGTCGAGCCCATAGATTTCGCCGGCGAGCTTGGTGGCGAGCGATGCTTTGGTCGGGTCCGCCCATTCGGCGACCTCGCGCGCCGAGCCGGCGGTGTCGCCGGCGACGACAGCTTTGAGGCCGAGCTTGCGGATGATCTTGCGACACTGACCCAGCGCATGGACATGGCTGTGCACCGAGCGCAGGTCGGACGCTTTGGCGCCCTTGACGCCCAAAAGCTGGAAATGAATCGGCAGGAACGTCTCGCCGACGATATGCAGGCCGGAGGCGGGCAGCAGATTGTGGATGTCGGCGACGCGGCCGGCAATGGAATTCTCGATCGGGATCATGCCGAGATGGGCAGCGCCCTCCTGGAGCGCGGCGAAAGCGTCCTCGAAGGTCGGGCAAGGCAGCGGAATCATTTCGGGATAGCGTTCGACGCAGGCGATATGCGAATTGGCGCCGGGTTCGCCCTGATAGGCGATGGATCTACGGTCCGTCATGCTTGCCTCCACGCGGCGCAAGCATCTGCCTGGCGCGCTCCAGATCCTCTGGCGTGTCGACGCCGAGCGGCGGCGTATCGACGAGCGCGATGTCGATTCGCATTCCCGCCTCCAGCGCGCGCAATTGTTCGAGCTTTTCGCGCCGCTCCAGCGGCGAAGGCGCCAGCCCGACGAAACGGGCGAGCGCTTGGCGGCGATAGGCGTAAAGCCCGATGTGATGCAGCAAAGGCCCCTCGCCCCATGGCGCGCTGGCGCGGGTGAAATAAAGCGCGCGCAGACGGCCGGGCGCAATCTCCGTCCCCACCGCCTTGACCACATTCGGATCGTCGCGTTCCCTGGCGCGCGTGATCGGCGTCGCCAGCGTCGCGATATCGACTTCGTCATCGTCCAGCGGCCGCACGGCGGCGCGCACCGCCGAGGCTGCGATCGTCGGCAGGTCGCCCTGCACGTTGACGATGACGTCGTGGCGCCGGTCGCCGTCGAAGGCGTTCAGCGCCTCGAAAATCCGGTCGGAGCCCGAGGCATGGTCGGCCCGCGTCAAAATGGCGCGCCCGCCGACGGAAGCGATCGCACTGACGATCGCAGCCTCGTCGGCGGCGACGACAACAGGGCCGACATCAGCCTCCATCGCGCGCCGCCAGACATGCGCAATCATCGGCTCCCCATGGATATCGGCCAAAGGTTTGCCTGGCAGCCGCATCGAGGCCATCCGCGCCGGGATAATTACGATCGGGTTCGTCATGGCTTTAAAGCAAACTCTTCACGTCCGCCGAGGCTCAAAAAGGACAAAGGGCCGCGTTTATACGTGTTGCCAAGTCCCGCGCAAAGCGGGTAATCAACCTCGTCCGGGCCGCCTGCCGACCGCGCTGGCGACCGAATTCTTGATTTGGGGCTGCGCCGCGCATGGAAACGACAAATTCCAATAAGCTCGCCTTGGCTGTGCTTGGAACCTTGTTGGCGACAATGGCGCTGGGAATCTTCAGCAGCGCGATTTTCGCGCCGCATAAGGCGAACAAGGCCGGTTATGCGCTTCCAGCGGCCGAGGAGGGCGCCCCCGCCGCGGCGCCCCCCGCCGCCGCGCCCGACGATCCGCTGCCCGGCCTATTGGCCAAGGCGGACGCCAAGAAGGGCGAGTCCGACACCAAACCGTGCCAGGCCTGCCACAGCTTCGACAAGGGCGGACCCGCCAAGGTTGGCCCGCCGCTCTATGGCGTCGTTGGACGGCCGGTCGCTTCGATCGCCGGCTTTGCCTATTCCGATGTCCTGAAGGGCATGGGCGGGGACTGGACCTACGACAGGATTTTCACTTTCATCAAGAGCCCGAAGACGATGGAGCCGGGCACCAAGATGACCTTCCCCGGCGAGTCGGAGGAGCACAAGCGCGCCGACATCCTGGCCTATCTGCAGACCCTGTCGGATAGCCCGGTTCCCTTCCCGAAATAAGCCGCGGCGCTCGTCTCGACGGATGCGAGGGCAAGCGCGCTTCGGGATCGATGAGGATTGACGCCAGTTTGCATCGCCTAGCAACGGGCCTTCGGTCCTCTTGCGCGATGAAGCAATTGCGGGTCAACTTCGGGTGGAACAAAAGTCCAGGGAGGATCGGATGGATCTCGGCATTACCGAAAAGGTGCGCCCGCTGATCGGCGCCGTGCGCGCGATGGTGCGCGACGAGATCATGCCGATCGAAGCCGAATATGAGGCCGAAGTCGGCCGCGACGGCGACCGGTTCAAACCGACGGCCCGGATGGTCAAGATATTCGCCGATCTGAAAGCGCGCGCGCGTTCGCAGGGCCTGTGGAATTTCTGGCTGACCGATTCCGACAAGGGCTTCGGCCTCACCGCCGTCGAATATGCCTATCTCGCCGAAGAAATGGGCTGGTCGCCGCTTGCCTCCGAAGTGTTCAATTGCTCGGCGCCCGACACCGGCAATATGGAAGTGCTGGAGCGCTTCGGCTCGGCCGAGCAGAAGGCGCGCTGGCTGCCCGACCTGCTCGAAGGACGCGCCCGCTCGGCCTATCTGATGACCGAGCCGGGCGTCGCTTCCTCGGACGCCACCAATATTGCAATGTCGGCGCGCCTGGACGGCGACGCATGGGTGCTGAACGGCGAGAAATGGTGGTCGTCGGGAGCCGGCGATCCGCGCTGCTCGCTCTATATCGTGATGGCCTTGACCGACCCCGACGCGGCCAAACATGCGCGCCATTCGATGCTGCTCGTCCCCGCCGCGACCAAGGGCATCGAGAAGCTGCGCGCAATGAAAGTCTATGGCGCGGACGATGCGCCGCATGGCCATCTGCACATTCGGTTCACCGATGTGCGCGTACCGCGTGACGCGATGATATTGGGGCCGGGTCGAGGCTTCGAGATCGCACAAGGGCGGCTCGGACCCGGACGCATTCATCATTGCATGCGCGCGATCGGCCAGGCCGAGCGGGCGCTGGAGGCGATGTGCCGGCGCGCGCAGGCGCGCGAAGCTTTCGGACAAAAGCTCGTCGCGCTCGGCGCCAATCACGACATTATCGCGGAATGCCGCATGTCGATCGAAATGGCGCGGCTCTTGTGCCTGAAGGCCGCCTGGACAATGGATACGCAGGGCGTGCGCGCCGCCGCGCCGCTGATCTCGCAGATTAAGGTGATCGCGCCGCGCGTCGCGCTCGAAGTGATCGACCAGGCGGTGCAGATGCACGGCGGCGCCGGCGTCAGCCAGGATTTCCCGCTCGCCAATATGTGGGTTCATGTGCGCACCTTGCGCCTGGCCGACGGGCCGGACGCTGTTCATCGGCGCGTCATCGCCAAGAACGAATTGAAGCGCTATTCCAACAAGCCGCCGCAATGACGAACGAGGCTTTGCCGCTAGACGCCGCGCGCCTCGAGGGCTGGGCGCAAGCGCATATCGAGGGATTCGCGGGCCCATTGAAGGCGACCAAGTTCCCGACCGGCCAATCGAATCCGACCTATCTGATCGAGACGCCGGCGCGGCGCTATGTCATGCGTCGCAAGCCGCCGGGAAAATTGCTGAAATCGGCGCATATGGTCGAACGCGAATATCGCGTGCTTCGCGCGCTCGAAGGCTGCGGCTTTCCCGCGCCGCGCGCGCTGGCGCTGTGCGAGGACGAAAGCGTCATCGGCTCGGTCTTCTATCTGATGGCCCATGTCGAGGGGCGCATCCTGTGGGACCCCGCATTGCCGGGAATGGCGCCCGGCGAGCGCGGCGCGATCTACGATTCGATGAACGCGGGGCTCGCCCAATTGCACGGCGTCGATGTCGTCGCGGCGGGCCTCAGCGACTATGGCAAGCCCGGCAATTATTTCGCCCGCCAATTGCAGCGCTGGGGCGAACAATATCGCGCCAGCGAAACCACCGTCCATGCTGAAATGGACCGGCTGATCGTCTGGCTCGGCGCCCATGTTCCCGCCGACGACGGCAAAGTGGCGCTTGTTCACGGCGACTGGCGTATCGACAATATGATCTTCGCCAAGGACGATGCGCGCCTGCTCGCCGTACTCGATTGGGAATTGTCGACGCTCGGCCATCCCTTCGCCGATCTCGCCTATCAATGCATGCAATGGCGCCTGCCCAATGCGGGCGAGTCGCGCGGCCTTGCCGATCTCGACCGCGTCGCGCTTGGCATTCCCAGCGAAGCCGACTATGTCGCCGCCTATTGCCGCCGCGCCGGCATCGCCGCAATCCCCGATTGGGCGTTCCTGCTGGCGTTCAGCTTCTTTCGCGTCGCCGCCATCGTCCAGGGCGTCTACAAGCGCTCGCTGGACGGCAATGCTTCCAATCCCGAACGCGCCCGCAAGATGGGCGAAGCCGTGCCGTTGATGGCGCGTCTGGCGATGGAGATCGTCGAGAAAGGCCCGTGAGCCGCGAGGCGCTCAGCCCTTGCTCTTCTGGTAGACGTCGATATAGACCGCCGACAGCAGAACGACGCCCTTGACGACCATCTGCCAGTAGATGCCGAGGCCGTAGATCGACATGCCGTTGTTCATCACGCCCATGACGAAAGCGCCGATGACGACGCCCATCACCTTGCCGACGCCGCCCGACGCGGAAGCGCCGCCGATGAAACAGGCGGCGATGACGTCGAGCTCAAAGGACTGGCCGGCGCTCGGCGTCGCCGAATTGAGCCGCGCGGCGACGATCAGGCCGGCAAGGCCGGCCAGAACGCCCATATTGACGAAGGTGAAGAAGGTCAGCCGATCGGTCCGGATGCCGGAAAGCTGCGCCGCCAGCCTATTGCCGCCGAGCGCGTAGATGCGCCGGCCGATCGTCATGCGCGTGGTCACAAAGGCGTAGATGAGGATCAGCACGCCCATGATGATGAGCACTTCGGGCAGCCCCTTGTAGGAGGCGAGCTGATAGCTGAAGAACAGGATCAACAACGCGAAAATCGCATTCTTGCCGATGAAGAGGGCGAAGGGCTCCGTCTCCATCGCTCCGGCGCGCGAACGGCTCCAGCGACGCACCCCGGTATAAATCAGCACCGCGGCGCCAATGATGCCGACGATCATCGAGCCCCAGTGAAAATTCGAACCACCGACAAGCGGTTTGAAGAGTTCGAAATCGTCAAAATCAGGAATGAAGCCGGCGCTGATGTTCTGGAACGATTTCGGGAACGGGCCGACGAACTGGCCGAGCAGCATATTGCCGGTCAGACCGCGGAAGATCAGCATGCCGCCGAGCGTCACGATGAACGAAGGTATCTTGCTGAAGGCGACGAAATAGCCCTGCGCCGCGCCGATGGCGCCGCCGAGAACGAGCGCGATCAGAATCACCGCCTGCCACGGGACTTTGACGTCGATGTCCAGCCCGGGAAAATGAAATCCGACCATCAGCGTGGCGGCGATCGCGCCGACGAAGCCGACGATCGAGCCGACGGAAAGATCAATATTGCCGCCGACGATGATCAGCAGCATGCCGAGCGCCATGATGACAACATAGCTGTTCTGCAAAATGAGGTTGGTCACATTGAGCGGCGCGAGCGATATGCCGTCGGTCAGGAAGTAAAAGAAGCCCATGATCACGAGCAGGGAAAACAACAGCCCATAGTCACGCAGGCTGTCCTTCCAGAAGCCGGCCTTGGCCTGTTCGGGCCCGGGGGCCGCGATCGCTTCGTGTTTCATTGCACCGCCCCATATTGCTTCATGATCGAGGCCATGATTTTTTCCTGGCTGGCCTCGCTGGCCGGCATTTCATCGACGAACTTGCCTTCGTTCATCACATAAATCCGATCGCAAATGCCCAGCAATTCCGGCATTTCCGACGAGATGACGATCACCGCTTTGCCTGTTGAGGCGAGCTCGTTGATGATCGTGTAAATCTCATATTTGGCGCCGACGTCGATGCCGCGCGTCGGCTCGTCGAGAATGAGCACCTGTGGATGGGCGAACAGCCATTTGCTCAGCACGACCTTCTGCTGATTGCCGCCGGAGAGATTGAGCGTCTTTTGCAGGATGCTCGAGGAGCGGATTTTCAACATGCCGCGATATTGGGTGGCGACCGCCGTCTCCTTCTGGTCGTCGATCACCCCGCGCCAGGCGATGCCAGGCAGATTGGCGAGCGTCACATTGTTCTTGATGTCCTCGTTGAGGATCAGCCCCAGGCTTTTGCGGTCCTCGGTGACATAGGCGATGCCGCTGGCGACCGCCCTCTGGATCGTGCTGACGTCAACTTCCCGGCCGTCCATGAAAACCTTGCCGGTGACGTTGCGGCCATAGGCGCGGCCGAACACGCTCATCGCCAGTTCGGTGCGCCCCGAGCCCATCAGGCCGGCGATGCCGAGAACCTCGCCGCGATTGACATGCAGGCTGACGTTTTTGATCACCTCGCGCCCGGCATGCAGCGGGTGCTCGACGCGCCAGTCCTTCACCTCGAATAAGATGTCGCCGATTTTCGGCTCGCGCGGCGGATAGCGATCGGACATTTCGCGCCCGACCATGCTCTTGATGATGCGGCCCTCGCTGATCTTCTCGGCATGAGTGTCGATCGTCTCGACCGTCGTGCCGTCGCGCAGCACCGTGATCGAATCGGCGACTTTGGCGAGTTCGTTGAGCTTGTGCGAAATGAGAATCGAGGTGATGCCCTGCCCTTTGAATTCAAGAAGCAGGTTGAGCAGCGCGTCGCTGTCGCTCTCGTTGAGGCTGGCGGTCGGCTCGTCGAGAATGAGGAGCTGGACCTTTTTGGCGAGCGCCTTGGCGATTTCGACCAATTGCTGTTTGCCGACGCCGAGATTGGTGATGAGCGCGTTGGGCGATTCCTTCAGGCCGACCTTGGCGAGGAGATCGCGGGTTCGCGAGAAGGCCTCGTTCCAGTCGATGACGCCCATCCTTGCCGGCTCATTGCCGAGAAAGATGTTTTCGGCGATCGACAGCAGCGGCACCAGCGCCAGTTCCTGGTGGATGATGATGATGCCGAGATGCTCGCTGTCGGCGATCCTGGCGAAACGGCGCTCCGCGCCTTGATAGATGATGTCGCCCTCATAGGAGCCATAAGGATAGACGCCGCTGAGCACTTTCATCAGCGTCGATTTGCCGGCGCCGTTCTCGCCGCAAATGGCATGAATCTCGCCGGCCTTCACTACGAGATTGACGTCCCGAAGGGCCTTCACGCCCGGGAAACTCTTGGAAATCCCCCGCATTTCCAGAATTGCATTCATCGGCAAACTCTCTAGCCCGCCCTGAGCCATGATTGACGCAAAAAGACAGGCGACGCCAGCTAAAAACGAAAAACCCCCGCGCGTTTAATGCGCGGGGGCCGTGGTTAATTCAGGCTCATTGGAATTGATCGGCCTTGTAATAGCCAGTGTCGATCAGCGCGGCCTTCCAATTGGTGGCGTCCACCGCAACCGGCTTCAGGAGGTAGGACGGAACGATCTTGACCTTGTTGTTGTAGGTCTTGGTGTCGTTGATCTCAGGCTTGCCGCCGGAAAGAACGGCGTCGACCATTCCCGCCGCGACCTTGGCGAGTTCGCGCGTGTCCTTGAAGATCGTCGAATATTGCTCGTGAGCAATGATCGACTTCACCGAAGGCACTTCGGCGTCCTGGCCCGAGATGATCGGCATCGGCTGGTCCTTGGAGCCGTAGCCGACGCCCTTGAGCGCGGAGATGATGCCGATGCTCAGGCCGTCATAAGGCGACAGAACGGCGTCGACACGCTTCTTGGTGTAGAAGGCGCTGAGCAGGTTGTCCATGCGCGCCTGGGCGACGGCGGCGTCCCAACGAAGCGTTGAAACCTTGTCCATGCCCATCTGCTTGCTCTGTACGACCAGCTTGCCGCTGTCGATATAGGGTTGCAGGACCGACATGGCGCCGTTGTAGAAATAGAAGGCGTTGGTGTCGTCAGCCGAACCGCCGAACAATTCGATGTTGAATGGGCCGTTCTTGCCGGCGTCGAGGCCGAGGCCCTTGACGAGGGTGCCGGCCTGGAGAACGCCGACCTGGAAATTATCGAAGGTCGCGTAATAGTCGACATTGGGCGAACCGACGATCAGGCGGTCATAGGAAATGACCTTGATGCCGGCGTCGGCGGCCTTCTGCAACGCGTCCGACAGCGTCGTGCCGTCGATGGCGGCGATCACCAGCACTTTTTCCTTCTTGGTGATCATGTTCTCAACCTGCGCGAGCTGGTTGGGAATGTCGTTGTCGGCATATTGCAGGTCGGTCTTATAGCCCTTGGACTGCAACACCTTGACCATGTTGTCGCCGTCGGCGATCCAGCGCGCCGAAGATTTCGTGGGCATCGAAATGCCGATCGTGCCCTTGTCCTCGGCCTGCGCCGTTCCCGCCAGGGCGACCAGCCCAAGCGCCACGGCGGCGGCGATTGTTTTGAACTTCATCACTGAATTCCTCCCAGATGAACCAAGTTTTGTTGCGCGTGCACGTTGCGCGCCCGTGCTAGCGGGTCAAAGAGCCGGTCCTGGCGCGGTACAGCCAAAAGCCGGCGCCAGCGCGCCCGTGGCTCATACGTTGTTTGATATTGATATGACAGTCAAATGCGTTACGCGTCGTCAACTATAATTAATTGGTATAATACCAGTCTTAAATTGGCAATTATCACAAGATTGGGTTGTCAAATGGATGACGAGAATAGGACTTCGCCGGGCTTCGATCTCGCCGCCCCGCCGCCGCGGGCCAACAAGCCATTGCCGACGGGCCGGCTGAAAATGTCGCACCTGCGCATGATCGTCGCGCTCGAAGAACATGAAATGGTCAGCGCCGCCGCCGCCGCGATGAACATTTCGCAGCCCGCCGCCTCGCGCATGATCGGCGAAATGGAATCGCTGCTCAACGCGCAGCTTTGCGAGCGGCTGTCGCGCGGCGTGCGGCTGACGCCGCTCGGCCTGTCGCTCGCGCGGCACGCCCGTTCGGTTCTGCTGCAATTGCTGCAAGCCGAACAGGAGATCATCGACATGCGGACCGGCCGAAGCGGCTCGGTGGCGCTCGGCGCGGTGACGGCCCCCGCCATCGATCTGGCCGCGCCGGCGATTGGCAAGATCCGATCGATTTTTCCGCGCATCGAACTCAACATGAAGATCGACACCAGCAATGCTCTGGCGAGGGAGCTTCTCGCCTCGCGGCTCGATTTCATCATCGCACGCGTGCCCGACGAGCTGGATCCCGCCCTGTTCGATTGCCTGACCATCGGCGTCGAGGAAGCGTGCCTGATCGTGCGCGCCGGCCACCCGCTTCTCGCCTATAGCCCGGTCCAGCTCAGCCAGCTCAACGTCTACGATTGGGTGATGCAGACGCGCGGCACGCCGCTGCGCCGCACGGTCGAGAATATGTTCCTCGCCAAGAACCTGTCCGTGCCCGACCGGCTTTCCAACACATCCTCGCTGACGCTGACCATCATCCTGGTCGCCAAATCCGACGCGATCGCGCCGATCTCAGTCGAGGCCGCCAAATTCTTTTCGACGCAGCGCGGGGCCGCCGGCGCCATCGAAATCCTGCCGACCAATTTTCAGATCGTCGTCCAGCCCTATAGTCTGATCAAGGTGCGCAATCGCGCAATGTCGCCGGCCGCGCAATCGGTCTATGATTTCGTCCGCAACGAGGCGGTCGCGCGGGGCGCCTAAATCAGAAGTCGTCGACGCCCAGCGCGCGCCACGCCTCGGTGAGCTGCAGCGAAATCGGCAGATCGATATTTTCGCCGCTCGGCGTGGGCTGCAGGAACCATTTGTGGTAGGTCGCCACCAGTTTGCCGTCCTGCGCCATCACGGAATAGGCCCGCGCGACGGCGGCGGCCATTTGCGGGTCGTCCTTGCGGAACATCAGGCCATAGGCCTCATAGGTGATGAAGTCGCCGACCACCGCCATCGTCGCTTCGGCTTTCTTGCGCGCGATGAACCCGTAGAGCAGCACGTCATCGGTGGCGAAGGCGTCGGCCTTGCCGTCGGCAAGCAGATTATATGATTGTTCGTGGTCGGGCGCCGAGATGATCTTGATGCCGAGCTTGTATTTCTGGTTGAGCAGCTTCATCGCCGTCTCGTTGGTCGTGCCCGCCGTCACGACGAGAACCTTGCCCGGCAAATCGCGGTAGGAATTGACGCCGGAATCGCGTTTGGCCAACAGCTTGGTGCCGGCGACAAACATCACCGGCGAAAAAGCGACCGTCTTCTGCCGCTCGATATTGCCGGTCGTCGAACCGCATTCCAGATCGACCTTGCCAGAGGCAACCGCCTCCATACGCGTGTCGGATGTCACCAATTGATAGTCGATGCGGACTGCGGCGCCGTTCAGTTCGCGCACGATTTCGTCGACGACGCCCTGGCAAAGGTCGATGGAATAACCGATCGGCGCCGCCCCTTCGTTAGCGACATAGGAAAATGGAAATGAGGCTTCGCGATATCCGATCGTGATGGCGCCGCTCTCGCGCACTTTCTTAAGCGTGCCCGCCAGTTCAGCCGGCGCAATGTCGCCGTTGGCCGCCGGCGGCGCGGTAAGGTCGACGCCGTTGGTGTCCTCGGCGAAGGCCGAAAAGGCGGTGAGCGTCAGAAGTCCGGCGGCGAGCGCCAGGATCTTATTCATGGCAGGATCTTTTTCAATGGCAGGATCTTTTTCATGGCGACATCTTTCTCACGTAACTGTCCCTCGAAGAGCGCGCGCAACGCCCGCGCTCCCGGCGTCTGCCTCGCTACAGCCCGACCGCGCTCAGGCATGGGCGGGCAACGGCATCGGACTGCCTTCCGCAATCTCGTCTTTCGCCGGCCCCAGATCGTTTTCGAATTTGGCGACTGCCGCCGCCGCAAGCGAATTGCCGATCACATTGGTCGCGCTGCGGCCCATGTCGAGGAACTGATCGATGCCGAGGATGAGAAACAGGCCCGCCTCGGGAATGCCGAATTGCTTCAGCGTCGCAAGAATCACCACCAATGATGCGCGCGGCACGCCGGCGACGCCTTTTGACGTGATCATCAAAGTCGCCGCCATGAGCAATTGCTTGCCGATCGGCATGTCGATTCCATAGGCCTGCGCGATGAACAGCGTCGCGAAAGTCGTATAGGCCATCGTGCCGTCGAGATTGAAGGAATAGCCGAGCGGCAGAACGAAGCTCGCGATCCTCTTTGAAACGCCGAATCGTTCGAGCTGATCGAGAATTTTCGGATAGGACGCCTCCGAACTCGCCGTCGAGAAAGCGAGCAGGAAGGGCTCGCGCATCCGCTTGACGAGATCGACCATGCGCGACCCAAGCGTGAGATAACCCACCGCGACGAGAAGCACCCAGAGAATGACCAGCGTCAGATAGAATCCGCCCAGGAATTTGGCGAAGTTGAGCAGGATGCCGGGCCCCGATTTGGTGATGACCGAGGCGACCGAGGCGGCGACGGCGAGGGGCGCCATCTTCATGACATAGCCGGTGATTTTCAGCATCATCTGCGAGACCGATTCGGCAAGGTCGATCAGCGGTTTGCCGTGTTCGCCCATCGCCATGATGGCAATGCCGGCGAATATCGCGAAGACGACGATCTGCAATATCTCGCCCTCGGCGAGCGACTTGAACAGCGAGGTGGGCACGAGATGGTCGACGAAATTCTCGATGCTGAAGGCCTGCGTCGAAAGATTGGCGGTGGCGGCGCCCTGATCGGCGATCGTGATGCCGACGCCGGGCTGCAGCAGATTAACCATCGCCAGGCCGAGCAGCAGCGAAACGATGGAGGCGGAGACGAACCACCCCATCGTCTTGGCGCCGACGCGGCCGACAGTCGCTGCGTCGCCCATATGGCCAATGCCGACGACCAGCGTCGAGAGGACGAGCGGCCCGATGATCATCTTGATGAGCTTGAGGAAGATGGCGCTGATCAAGGACATATATTTCGCGACGTCCGCCGCCGTCGCCTTATCGGGGAAGGAATAGAAACAGGCGACGCCGACCACGATGCCGATCAGCAGGCCAATCATCACATAAATGAAGTTCCTGTTCAATTTCCCCTCCCCGAATTCATCCCCGATACCAAGCGATACGCTGGCGCGATCGTCTCGCGTGACGAAAATACGACGAGGCAAGGCTAGGACGGCCTTTTGATTCCAGCAAGCCTCAAAATATGGGCGCGCGGGCTCTAAAATCAGGCAGAGCGCGACGGATCAGGCGCAGCGGCCGGCGAGGCGGCGAACGAGGTCAGATTTTCACGAAGGGGCAATTGCCTTTATCGAGCGGTCGCCAGGCGTCTTCGGCCTTGATCGTTGCGAGCACCTTGAAATAATCCCATTCGCCCTTCGATTCTTCGACGGTCTTGGTTTCCAATAAATACATTGGATGCAGCTTGCGTCCGTCGACGCGGATCGAACCCTTGCCGAACAACGGATCGTCGGTGGGCGTCGCTTTCATCTGATCGATCAGCTTGACGCCGTCGGCGGCGCTTTTGAGGACGGCCATCGCCTTGATGAGATGGGCGGTCGCCGAATACATGCCGGCGTGCATGTCGTTGGGCATCATCCTGGTCGGATGCGCGCTCTGGAAGCGTTTGGCGAAAGCGCGCGTATCGTCGTTCATGTCCCAATAAAAACCGGTGCAGATCGTCGAGTTCTGCACGGCCGCCAGGCCGAGCGCGGGAATATTGGTGATGTTGAGAATGAGGCCGGCGAGCCGCTGCTTTTTGCCAAGGCCGAATTCCGCAGCCTGTTTGAACGAATTATTGGTGTCGCCGCCGGCGTTGGCGAAAGCGACGACATCGGCGCCGGAGGCCTGCGCCTGCAGAAGAAATGACGAGAAGTCGGCGGTGTTGAGAGGATGGCGGACAGCGCCGAGAACCTTGCCGCCCGAGGCTTCGACGGCGGCGGCGCAATTGCTCTCCATGTCTTTGCCGAAGGCGTAATCGGCGGTCACGAAGAACCAGGTCTTCGCCCCCTGCCCAACGAGAGCCTTGCCGAGCCCGGTTCCGAGCGCGTAAGTGTCATAGGTCCAGTGAATGAAATTTCTCGAACATTTCGGGCCGGTCATGACGGACGAACCCGCTCCCGAGCCGATCGCCGCCTTGTTCTTTTGTTCGGCGACGCCGATCACCGCGAGCGCGACGGCGGAATTGGGCAGGTCCATGACGACGTCGACATTTTCGTTGTCGAACCAGTTGCGGGCCATCGCCGCCCCGATATCGGGTTTGTTCTGATGATCGGCGAAGACGATCTCGACCGGAACGTCCAATTTAGCCGAGTAATCGTCCACGGCTAACCTCGCGCCGACCACCGAACCGATGCCTTGATAGTCGGAATAGACGCTCGACATGTCGTTCAGAATGCCAATCTTGAGCGGCTTAGCCGCCTGAGCGTTGGCGACGCGCGGCGCCAAAGCGAAGACGGCGCCCGATAGCAACATCTGTCTGCGATTCATCGACGTTCTTCCTCGGCCGGTTTTTGAATCGCCCTTTCTTGGACGCTTGTCGCTCTCAAAATTGGGGCGCCAAATCCGCGGCGACGCGAGACGTTCTCGTGCAAATTTCTATGTCTCATAACAGCATCGGGCGTCAATGTGGATCGCCTGTCGGCGCGGCGCTGCTATGGCTCCGCGCTTGCGATGACCAAATGTCCGCCGAGGTCGGCGATCTCGCGCGCGACTTCCGGCGTCGGCGGCGAGGTGATAATCGAATCAAATTGATCGACATTGGCGAAAAACGCCGACTTGACCTGTCCAAGTTTGCTGGCGTCGACGAGGAGATGCTTTTCCAGCGCAATGGCCATCGCCGCCTGTTTGACCGCCACTTCGTGGAAATTCGAGCAACTGACGCCGCGCTTGGAATGGACGCCGCCGGCCGACAGAAAGGCCTTGTTGACGCCAAGGCGCGCCAGGGTTCCCAAGCCCTCGTCCACCGCGAATGAAGCGGATGAAGCATTATAGAGGCCGCCCAGCAGGATGAGCTGGACATTGGGATTGACGGCCAGCGGCTCGGCGACGTTCAGCGCGTAACAGACCACCGTCACTTTCAGCGCGACAGGCAGCCGGTGGACGAGATGCGGCGTCGTCGTTCCGCAATCGACGAAGATGGTATCGCCGTCGCTGATCAATCGCGACGCATGCGCGCAGACGATCGCTTTAGCGGCGGCATGATTATCCTTCTCGCGGTCGAGTCGATAACCACCCTCAGCGCTGGCGGCGACGATGTAGCCGCCGAGGTAAGTGAAATGCTCGGGCGCGCCCGCGATGTCTCGACGGACCGTCATCGCTGAAACATCAAGCAGCGCCGCCGCCTCATTCAGATGCAGCGCGCCGCGGCCATAGAGCGCGCCCGCCAGGCGGCGCAGCCGCGCCTTTTTTCGCTCGCCTGTCTCACCGTTATTTTCCCGCAATCGCGCCATAAGCTATGTTGACTTTATCGCCCCTTTTTGTAAAGATCAAAACATCGATGTTACGATCATAACAATCCTCCACGGAGAAAAGCGGAATGGGGAGGGACCTCGATCGCGCGGCCGTCGCGCTACAGCGCCGCTTTTTCGGCGAGAAGGAGCGCATCGCCTTGCATCATGCCGGGCTGACCGCAAGCCTGTTCCGCTACGACACCGGCCTTGAAGCCATACGCCTGTCGAACGCGCGCGGCCATATCGTGATCCTGCCCTATATGGGTCAGATCGTCTGGAGCGCAGTCTTCGATGGCGTCGAGCTCGCCATGCAAAGCATGTTCAAGGAGCCCCGCCCGGCCAAGGTCATCGTCGAGACCTACGGCTGCCTCGCCTATCACGCGGGCCTGCTACGCAATGGCGTCCCCTCGCCGCAAGACACGCATAACCTGCACGGCGAAATGCCTTGCGCCGAGATGGACGACGCCGGCCTGGCGTGCGGAACGGATGAACGCGGCCCCTGGATCGCCGTCACCGGCGCGCGCGAATATGCGATGGGTTTCGGCGCGCATTATCTGGCGACTCCGCGCGTCGTCCTACGTCCCGACGTCACCGATTTCGATGTGGTCATGGAGGTTGAGAATCTCTCCGCCGCGCCGATGGACCTGATGTATCTGTGCCATGTCAATTTCGCCTTTGCAGAGGGCGGCCGCATCGTCCAGCCCGTCCCCTTCACGCCTGAGCATGTGGTGACGCGCACCGCCATCCCCGGCCATGTCACGCCCAGCGACGATTATCGCGCGCTGCTCGGCGAACTCGCCAAAAATCCGGCGCGCATGGAAGTCTTGAGCGAGCCGCGGCGCTACGATCCCGAGCAGGTCTTCTACATCAAGGGACTGCGCCGCGGCGCCGATGGGCTCGTGCATTTCATGATGAAGCGGCCCGAGGGCGACGGCTTCACCATTGCCTGGGACCCGGCGATCATGCCGCATACCATCCGCTGGGTTTTGGCCAATAGCGACCAGCGCGTCGCCGCCTTCGCGATGCCGGCGACCTGCGAGCCGGAGGGTTATCTCGCTGAGAAGCGCAAAGGCAATGTCCGCAGCCTCGCCGGCGGCGCCAAAACCTCGTTTGCGACGCATATCGGTTATGTCGATTCCACCCGGGCCGCCGCGGCCGCCCACAGCATCGAAGGCGCACGCCCATGAGCGGGAAACAGGGTCGGATCGCCGTGATCGGCAGCAACATGGTCGATCTCGTCACCTATGTCACGCGCATGCCGGTCAAGGGCGAGACCGTCGAGGCTCCGAGTTTTGAAATGGGTCACGGCGGCAAGGGGGCCAATCAGGCGGTCGCCGCCGCCAAGCTCGGCGCGTCGGTGATGATGGTCACCAAGGTCGGCGACGATATGTTCGCCGACAATACGATCAAGAATCTCGCCGGCTTCGGAGTCGACACGAAATATGTCACGCGCGTCAAAGGCCGCTCCAGCGGCGTCGCGCCAATCATGGTCGAGCCCTCGGGCGAAAATTCGATCCTGATCGTCAAAGGCGCGAATGCCGACCTGTCGCCGGCCGATATCGACAACGCCGCCGAGGATCTGAAGGCCTGCGACCTGATCCTGCTGCAACTCGAAATCCCGGTCGAGACCGTTTACGCGGCGATCGACTTTGGCAAACGCCATGGCGTCAAGACTTTCCTCAATCCGGCCCCGGCCGTCGCCGATCTCGACCCTGAGCGAATTCGTCACGCCACTTTCCTGGCGCCGAACGAGACGGAGCTGGCGATCCTGTCGGGCCTGCCGGTCGGCAGCGAGGCCGAGATCGAAACGGCGGCGCGCAGCCTGATGGCCAAGGGCATCGAGACCATCATCGTGACGATGGGATCGCGAGGCGCGATGGTGCTGACGGCCGATGCGGTCAAACGTATTGCGCCGATCAGCGTCACCCCGGTCGACACAACCGGCGCGGGCGACGCCTTTGTCGGCAGCTTCGCGCGCTATTATGTAGCGGGAGCCGGGCTCGACGCCGCGTTGAACAAAGCGGTGCGCTACGCCGCCGATTCGATCACGCGGCGCGGCACCCAGAAGGCCTATGCGACCGAGGCCGAATTCGAAGTTTTTTGCAAGGCGCATGCGGGCGCGACAGCGTAGCGTTGAGGAGCTCATCCATGGACGACCGCAGCAGGGCTGCTTCGGCGGGTCACAATATCGAGCGCAACCCTGGCGCGCCGCTCGATCCTTCGTGGTTTGAGGGCGTAGGCGTCAATTTGAGCGCCGTCGAGCGGCGCACGACGACTCTCGCCGCACGCCGCTCCGTCAAGAAGGAATATCAAGCAGCCTGGCTGGTCAAAGCGATCACCTGCATCGACCTGACGACCCTGGCGGGCGACGATACGCCGGGCCGCGTGCGCCGGCTTTGCGCCAAGGCGCGCCGCCCCTTGAGCGATGAATTGGTCAATGCGCTCGATCTTGCCGACGATCCGCCGAAAGTCGGCGCGGTCTGCGTCTATCCGACCATGGTCGCGCCCGCCGTCAAGGCGCTGGCGGGCTCCGGCATTCCCGTCGCTTCGGTGGCGACCGGCTTTCCCGCCGGCCTGACGCCGCTGAAGCAGCGCCTCGCCGAGATCGCCTACGCCGTCGGCGAAGGCGCCGGCGAAATCGACATCGTCATCACCCGCGCGCATGTGCTCAATCGCGACTGGACCGCGCTTTACGATGAGGTCAAGTCGATGCGCGAGGCCTGCGGCCCGGCGCATCTGAAGGCCATTCTCGGCACGGGCGATCTGAAGACATTGCGCAACGTCTATGCCGCCAGCATGGTGGCGATGCAGGCCGGCGCCGATTTTATCAAGACCTCGACTGGCAAGGAAGACGTCAACGCCACCATGCCGGTCAGTCTCGTCATGCTGCGCGCTTTGCGCGATTACGGCGCGCTGACCGGCCATGACATCGGCTTCAAGCCGGCCGGCGGCCTGCGCACCGCCAAGGATGCGCTGAACTGGCTGTTCCTGATGAAGGAAGAACTCGGCGACCGCTGGCTGCAGCCTGACCTCTTTCGGATCGGCGCCAGCACCCTGCTCAACGACATCGAACGCCAGCTCGATCATTTCGCGACCGGCCATTATTCCGCCAGCTACCGCCATGCGATGGCGTGAGGACAGACCATGGGAAAGATCAGGGACATCCTGCGCACGATGGAATATGGCCCTTCGCCGGAGAGCAACGAACATGTCGCAGCGTGGCTGGCGGCGCATGCGCAGGGCTTCGGCCATTTCATCGACGGCGAATTCACCAAGCCTGGCGCGCTTTTCGAAGTCGCCAATCCCGCCAATGGCAAGCTGCTCGCCAAGGTGACGCAGGGGACGGCCGGCGACATTGACGCGGCGGTCGCGGCGGCGCGGAAGGCCTTCGCCTCATGGTCAACGACGCCGGGTCATATCCGCGCCCGCCATCTCTATGCGCTCGCCCGCCATATCCAAAAGCGCGACCGTTTCCTCGCCGTGCTCGAGACGATGGACAATGGCAAGCCGATCCGCGAGTCGCGCGATCTCGACGTGCCGCTGGTCGCGCGCCATTTTTATCATCACGCCGGCTGGGCCGAATTGATCGAAACGGAATTTCCGGGGCAGGGTCCGGTCGGCGTTTGCGGGCAGATCATTCCCTGGAATTTTCCGCTGCTGATGCTCGCCTGGAAGATCGCGCCCGCGCTGGCGGCTGGCAATACGATCGTCCTCAAGCCCGCCGAATTCACGCCGCTGACGGCGCTCGCCTTCGCCGAAATCTGCCGCGACGCCGGCCTGCCGCCGGGCGTCGTCAATATCGTCACCGGAGATGGCGCGCCGGGCGAGGCTCTGGTCGCCCATCCCGGCGTCGACAAGATCGCCTTCACCGGTTCGACCGAGGTCGGCCGTCTCATCCGCAAGGCGACGGCCGGCACAGGCAAGAAACTGTCGCTCGAACTTGGCGGCAAATCGCCTTTCGTGGTCTTCGAGGACGCCGATCTCGACAGCGCGGTCGAAGGCATCGTCGACGCGATCTGGTTCAACCAGGGCCAGGTCTGTTGCGCCGGTTCGCGCCTGCTGGCGCAGGAAGGCATCGCCGAGCGCCTCTATGGCAAATTGCGCGCGCGCATGGAGCATTTGCGGGTCGGCGATCCCCTCGACAAATCGACCGACATCGGCGCCATCGTCGCGCCGATCCAGTTGCGGCGCATCGCCAGGCTTGTCGACGAAGGCGCGCGCGACGGCGCCACGATCTGGCAGCCGAAGGCCGCCGTCGCGACGCAGGGCTGCTTCTATCCGCCGACGCTGGTGACCGATGTCGAGCCCGCTTCGACGCTGGCCGAGGTCGAAATCTTCGGTCCCGTATTGGTCGCGATGACGTTTCGCACGCCGGACGAGGCCGTCGCGCTCGCCAACAACACGCGCTACGGGCTCGCCGCCTCAGTCTGGTCCGAGAACATCAACCGCTCGCTCGAAATCGCCGCCCAGATCAAGGCGGGCGTCATCTGGATCAATTCGACCAATCTGTTCGACGCCGCCGCAGGCTTTGGCGGCTATCGCGAAAGCGGCTTCGGCCGCGAAGGCGGCCGCGAAGGCCTGAGCGAATATCTCGCGACCCACAAACCCAAGGGCAGAGCTGAACGCAAAGAAAAGTCCGCAGCGGCCCTGTCGGCGCTGCCCGGCCATGGCGCGGTGGCGAGCGACGATCCCGTCGACATCGATCGCACCGCCAAAATCTATGTCGGCGGCAAGCAGGCGCGGCCGGACGCCGGCTATTCCTATTCCGTCCTCAATGCGCGGGGTCATTCCATCGGCCAGGCGGGCCTCGGCAATCGCAAGGACATTCGCAACGCCGTTGAAGCGGCCGCCAAAGCGGCTTCGTGGGGCGCGGCGACCGGGCACAATCGCGCGCAGGTCTTGTTCTATCTCGCGGAAAACCTCAACGCTCGCGCCGCCGAATTTACGGCGCGGCTCGTCGCGATGACCGGGGCTTCCGCCGCCAAAGCGCAGGCCGAAGTCGACGCCGCCATTGGCCGGACGTTTTTCTATGCGGGCTTCGCCGACAAATATGACGGCGCCGTCCACGCGACGCGCTCGCGCCATGTCACGCTGGCGATGAACGAGCCCTGGGGAATCATGGGGATCGCTTGCCCCGATGAAGCGCCGCTGCTGGCGTTGGTCTCGCTGGTCATGCCGGCGATCGCGATGGGCAATCGCGTGATCGTCGCGCCATCGCCGATCCATCCGCTCGCCGCGACCGATCTCTATCAGGTGCTCGACACCAGCGACGTACCGGCAGGCGTCGTCAATATCGTGACGGGCGAGCGGGATGGGCTGGCCAAAGTGCTGGCCGAGCATGAGGGCGTCGATGCGCTGTGGTATTGCGGCTCGGCGGAGGGCGCCAAAATGGTCGAAGCGGCTTCCATCAGCAATTTAAAGGCGACCTGGACGGATAGCGGCCATGCGCGCGACTGGCTGTCCGCTGAGGCCCAGGGGCGAGAGTTCCTGCGGCGGGCGACGCAGGTCA
This sequence comes from Roseiarcus sp., assembly GCA_036513315.1. Taxonomy (GTDB): domain Bacteria; phylum Pseudomonadota; class Alphaproteobacteria; order Rhizobiales; family Beijerinckiaceae; genus Roseiarcus. The sequence continues at coordinate 124,807 of DATBZF010000031.1, read as the reverse complement.
AGAATATCTGGGTTCCCTACGGCGAGTGACGCGGCGCGCCGCGTCCGGTTGCGCGGCGGCCGCTTCGTCGATCAACGCTCCCCCGCTCTTGACGCTGGACGCGATAGACGCTCACGTTGGCGCAAGAACCATTCCGAGGATGAGCATGCTCGCCACCGCCGTCGATCTCGTCGCACGTCTCGATCTTGAAACGATCGAGGTCGACATATTTCGTGGAAACTCGCCGCAAAATAGCTGGAAGCGGGTGTTTGGCGGCCAGGTGATCGCCCAGGCGCTGGTCGCCGCCTCGCGCACCGTCGATGGCCGCGCGCCCCATTCGCTGCACGGCTATTTCATGTTGCCGGGCGATCCGCTCGCGCCGATCGTTTTCGAAGTCGACCGCATCCGCGATGGCAAGAGTTTCACCACGCGCCGGGTCAACGCCATCCAGCACGGCAAAGCGATCTTCTCACTGTCGGCTTCTTTTCAGGTCGAGGAACAAGGCGTCGAACATTCCCTGCCGATGCCCTCGGCGCCCGATCCCGACACGCTCGCCGACCCAATCGATCTGCTGCGCTTCGCCGGAGAAAAAGCGCAGCAGCGGCTGCAGGCCTTTTTCGATCGCATCCGTCCGATCGAGATCCGCCCGATCGATCTGTCGCGCTATGCGCCAGGCGCGCGGGGCGTGCCGCGAGAGCCCCGGCAATCCTCGTGGATCCGTATCGCCGGACGCCTACCCGACGACCCGGCGATCCACCGCGCCGCGCTGGCCTTTCTGTCGGATATGACGCTGATCGACACCGCGCTTGTCGCCCACGGATTTTCGGTGTCGGACCCCGAGTTTCAGGTCGCCAGCCTGGACCACGCCTTGTGGTTCCATCGCCCTTGCCGCGCCGACGAATGGTTGCTCTATGCGCAGGATAGTCCCAACAGCGGCGGATCGCGCGGCCTTACGCGCGGTCTGCTTTACTCGCGCTCGGGCGCCCTGGTGGCGAGCGTCGCCCAGGAAGGGTTGATCCGGCGACGGCGCGACAATACGTGACTAGTTTCTGGGCGCCTATATTTTAATCAACATGACAGGCAGGCTGGTCGGATGAAAACTGTCAGCCCCGCCCTTTTCCGAAAAATATCCTGACATTTCATTGGGTTGTTCCGCAGGAACCCGCTTGGCACGAGGCTTGTTAAGAAAGCTTTGAGCGGGGCGACTTTGCGCGCCCAGCCGACACCGCGCGGAGATGGGGGCTGTTCGTTCGCCGAGCCCCGGGGACCCGCCAAGCTGGGATGAGGCACATGAAAATAGTAATGGCAGTCATTAAGCCGTTCAAGCTCGAGGAGGTGCGTGACGCGCTCACCTCTATCGGCGTGCACGGCCTGACGGTGACCGAGGTCAAAGGCTACGGCAGGCAGAAGGGCCATACCGAGATTTATCGGGGTGCGGAATATGCCGTGAGCTTTCTGCCCAAATTGAAAATCGAAGTCGCGGTCAACGCCAATCTTGTCGATCAGGTGATCGAGGCGATCACAGCGGCGGCGCGCACCGGCCAGATCGGCGACGGCAAGATTTTCGTCTACGGCATCGACTCGGCGGTCCGCATCCGCACCGGCGAAAAAGATTCAGACGCCCTTTGAGGCGACCCATTCTCATTTCCATTGGAGTTCCCTCAAATGAAACTGTCTCGGTTTTTTACTGGCCTCGCGCCAGCGCTGGCTATCGCCGCGCTGATCGGCTTTTCGGGGGTAAGCCCCTCGCGGGCTGACGACGCGCCGGCCGCCCCCGCCGCCGCTGCTCCGGCCGCCGCGGCTCCCGCTGCCGCTGCTCCCGCGGCCGCTGCTCCGGCCGCCGCCAAGCCCGCTCCTCCGGCGACGCCAGCTTGCGCCGGCGCTGTCGCGGCTGTCGCTGAGACCGATAAATTCGCCGCCGTCGCCGCTGTCCCCGCGGTGCTCACGAATTGCACGCCGAGCGGCGGCGACACCGCCTGGATGCTGACGTCGGTGGCTCTCGTTCTGATGATGACCATTCCCGGCCTTGGGTTGTTCTATGGCGGCATGGTGCGCAAAAAGAACGTCGGCGACACAGTGATGACGAGCTTCGCCGTCACCTGTCTCATCACGGTCCTCTATGCGATCGTCACCTACAGCCTGTCGTTCACAGGCGGCACGCCATTTGTCGGCGGTCTCAGTCGCGCATTCCTGCAAGGGATGTTGAGCGATATCAACAATGGCGGCATCGGCAATCCAAACTCGCTGGCGCCGACCATCCCCGAGACCGTCTATATGTGCTTCCAGATGACCTTTGCGATCATCACTCCGGCGCTGATCGCGGGCGCATTCGCAGAACGCATGAAGTTCTCCGCGATGCTGTGGTTCATGGGACTGTGGGCGATCTTCGTCTACTCGCCCGTCGCCCATTGGCTGTGGGGGCCGGACGGCATCTTCAACTCGACCAATGACAAGGCGCTGGTCAAGGTTCTCGACTTCGCCGGCGGCACGGTGGTGCATGTCGACGCGGGCGTCGCCGGCTTGATGTGCGCCCTCATGCTCGGCAAGCGTCGCGACAGCGGTCCGGCCCATAATATGGTCCTGACGTTCATCGGCGCCTCTCTTCTGTGGGTTGGCTGGTTCGGGTTCAACGCAGGTTCGGCGGTGAGCGCGGGCGTGCAGGCGGGTATGGCGATGACGGTCACGCAGGTCGCGACCGCCGTGGCGGCGCTGACCTGGATGTTCGTCGAATGGATCCATCGCGGCAAGCCGACCGTCGTCGGCATCTGCTCAGGCGCGGTGGCGGGTCTCGTCGCGATCACGCCGGCGTCCGGCTTCGTCGGCCCGATCGGGTCGATGGCGATCGGCGTCGCCTGCGGCGTCGGCTGCTATCTCGGCGCGACGTCTCTCAAGCACGCCTTCGGCTATGACGACTCGCTCGATTGCTTCGGCGTCCACGGCATCGGCGGCGCGATCGGCGCGATCCTGACCGGCGTCTTCGCCATCAACGAATATGGCGGCACGCCTGGCCTGATCGAAGGCAATGCGGGACAGGTCGTCAATCAGTTGATCGGCGTCGGCACCGTCGTCGTCTATGACGCGATCGTCTCGCTGATCATTCTCAAACTGATCGACATGACGATCGGTCTGCGCGTGAGCGATGAAATCGAACGCGACGGGCTCGATCTCGCTCTGCACGGAGAGATCGTGCAGTAAAAGAGCCGCCAAGCGGGGGCGGCGACGCAAGGCGCCGTCCCTGGAAGGTCAATACGCTCAGTCAGACAATTCACGGCGCGAACCTACAAGATTAAGACGAACGCCCGTCGTAAGTTTTCTCCTTCCTCCCCAACTCGGCGCCCTCTCGCGAGGGCGTCTTTTTTTGCGGCCGGCGCATCGCGGCAAGCAGGGCAAACGACTCCGCATCCCCATTAAGGTTAGGCCGGCATTAACTCGGCGGGCCTAATTTGCCGCGGGACCGGCGCCCGGCGCCGCGATCGGACCCGGTCGAGTGCGGACGAAGCCATGCGAACCACGAGTTTCTCGATCATCGACCATCTTCCCGATTCCGTCCGGGAATTTCCCAAGCGGCGCGCTGCTGAACTGATGGGCCTTGGCGTATTCTCGGGTGTCGGAGCGATGTCGCTGGCGCTGCTCACCTGGTCAGTCGACGACCCCAGCCTGAACCATGCAACGTCGACGGCGATCCACAATCTGCTCGGCGCACCGGGCGCGATAGCCGCCGATGTCGCAATGCAGTCCATGGGGCTTTCCTGCGTCGTGGCGCTGACGCCGCCCGCATTCTGGGGCTGGCGCCTCATGACGCGGCGCAGGTTGGAGCGCGCACGTCTTCGACTGGCTCTTTGGATCGCCGGCTCGATCGCTTCCGCCGGCCTCGCCTCGTTTCTGCCAGCTCCGACGCGTTGGCCGCTGCCGACCGGCCTCGGGGGCGTCCTCGGAGACGCTGTCTTGTGGATCCCTCGTTATTTTTTTGCGAATGCGACGAGCGGCATGATGATCGTCGGGTTGACATTGGCGGGCGTCGCCATCCTGACGCTGACGGCGGCAGCCGGCTTTGGCCTGATGCAGACGCACGACGAGGATGAAATCGAGGTCAAGGCGAAAACCGCCGCGCCGCCCCGTCGCCCGCCAGGAGAGACCGTCGACAATGAGGACGACGATTCCGACGGGGAGCCAGGCTTTGGCCTTGTCTCGCTCGGCGCGGCGATCCATGTCGCGCTGACCGCCAGAAGCGCGATGCGGCGCCTGTTCGCGGCGAAGAAACGTCAGGGAGGGCCAGACGGCTCCACGCAGCGCGCGCCATGGCTTGCCCGCCAGGGTGGCGCTTTCGCCTCCGCCGACGGCAATTCTCTCGGCGCCCAATCATCCCGACGCATCGATCCTTCCTTTGGCCCGGCGGCGAGCGGCGGCCTGGCCCCGGCGGCCGCCTTGGCTGGCGTCGCCGCGCCAGCGGCGAGCGCCCCCTCGCGGGTCGCCGCGCCCGCCGGCGCTCTCAAGCTGGGCAGGCGCATCGTCAACGAAGCGCAGCCTTCGCTTCTCGATCGCATGAATTATCAACTGCCGCCGTTGTTCATGTTGGCGGAGCCAAAGAAGCTGGTCGCCTCGAAGATTTCCGAGGACGCACTCGAACAGAACGCACGCCTGCTCGAAGGCGTGCTCGACGATTTCGGGGTTAAAGGCGAGATCATCAACGTTCGCCCCGGCCCGGTAGTGACGCTCTATGAACTCGAGCCGGCGCCGGGCATCAAATCGTCGCGGGTGATCGGCCTCGCCGACGATATCGCGCGCTCGATGTCGGCGATATCAGCCCGCGTCGCCGTCGTGCAGGGCCGCAACGCGATCGGCATCGAACTGCCCAACCAGCGTCGCGAGACCGTCTACCTGCGCGAATTGCTGGCGAGCCAGGATTTCGAGAAGTCGAAGCATCGGCTGCCAATCGCGCTCGGCAAAACGATCGGCGGCGAACCGGTGATCGTCGATCTGGCGCGCATGCCGCATCTGCTCGTCGCCGGCACCACCGGTTCGGGCAAATCGGTCGCCATCAACACGATGATCCTGTCGCTGCTCTATCGGCTGAAGCCCGAACAGTGCCGGCTGATCATGGTCGATCCGAAAATGCTCGAACTGTCGGTCTATGACGGCATTCCGCATCTGCTGACGCCTGTTGTGACCGATCCGAAGAAGGCGGTCGTCGCGCTCAAATGGGCGGTGCGCGAAATGGAGGACCGCTACAAGAAAATGTCGAAAGTCGGCGTGCGCAACATCGACGGATTCAATGCGCGCGTCGCCGAGGCCGCCGGCAAGGGGGAGATCATCACCCGCACGGTGCAGACCGGCTTCGACCGCCAGACTGGCGAAGCGATCTACGAGCAGGAGGAGATGGCGCTCTCGGAACTGCCCTATATCGTCGTCATCGTCGACGAAATGGCCGATCTGATGATGGTCGCCGGCAAGGACATCGAAGGCGCGATCCAGCGCCTCGCGCAAATGGCGCGCGCGGCCGGCATCCACCTCATCATGGCGACGCAGCGGCCTTCGGTGGACGTGATCACCGGCACCATCAAGGCGAATTTCCCGACGCGCATTTCGTTTCAGGTGACCTCGAAGATCGACAGCCGCACCATCCTTGGCGAACAGGGCGCCGAACAATTGCTCGGCCAGGGCGACATGCTCTATATGGCCGGCGGCGGACGCATCTCGCGCGTCCATGGCCCATTCGTGGCCGACAATGAAGTGGAAAAGATCGTCGCGCATCTCAAGATGCAGGGCGCTCCGGAATATCTGACCGCCATTACCGAAGACGAGCCGGCCGGCGACGACGAGGAGGGCGGCGCCTCCGCCGCTTCTCCCGGCTCGATGGATGCGGAGGAAGCCGGCGATTATTACGACCGCGCCGTCAACATCGTGCTGCGCGACCGCAAATGCTCGACCAGCTACATTCAGCGTCGCCTCTCGGTCGGCTATAACAAAGCGGCTTCGCTGGTCGAGCGCATGGAGAAAGAGGGGGTGGTTGGCCCTGCCAATCATTCGGGCAAACGCGAGATCCTGGTCGGCGAGGGCGTCGACCGCGGCGCCTTCTCGATTGACCAGGACGAATGAGGCGGGAGAGGTTTTACTCTCTCGCATGTATAATAGCGTTCCAGGCGTCCCATTAACGCCATATCGACTCCCTAGAGCAGCGCGCGATGCGGCCGGCGCGCCTGATGAAAGCCGGCGAAGGAGCCCTGATGTCGATTTCACGGTTGATCGTTTTGCCGGCGCTGGCGCTGATTGGCCTCAGCGGGTTCGCTTTTGGAGAGGATGCCCCGGTTGATCTGCATCCCGCCGAACAGGCGACCAATGCGGCGCCGGCCGCCAAGCCGGCCAAGGACGCCAAGTCAGGGCCCAAACAGGCGATAAGCGCCGCCGAAGCCGTGCGCCGCGCTAACGCCTGGCTCGAAAGCGCGCAAGTCCTGACCGCCGATTTCGTTCAGATCGGCCCCGACCATCATCGCTCGGAGGGCAAGCTCACGATCGAGCGGCCTGGCCGCATGCGCTTCCAGTTCGCGCCGCCCGACAAGCTGGACATCGTCGCCGACGGGCGCAGCGTCGCCGTGCGCGACCAGAAGATGGATACGCAGGATCTTTATTTTATCAACCAGACGCCGCTGAAATTCCTGCTCGCCGATCATATCGATCTGGCCAAGGACACCCAGGTTTTGCGCGTCGAGACGAATGACAATGACGTGTCGATCCTGATCGAGGACAAGGCGACGCTAGGCGGCTCGGCGCAAATCGATTTGCTGTTCGACCCCACGACTTTTGCGCTCAAACAGTGGACGGTCCACGACGCCCAGGGCTTTGACACGGTAGTGACGCTGTTCAATCTCGATCTCACCGCCCGTCCCGATGAATCCTTGTTCAAGATCGACGAACAGCGGATGATCGGGCAAAAAAAATAATGTCTATATTACAATAAGATACCCAATATTACGGCCGTAATGTTGACCTATTTGCGGGCGATGGATCTGGCCGCCGGAAGCTGGCGGCAAGGACGTCGACGCCGGGAACCGCGCATCGCCTGTGGGCAAGTCAGCGCGCGCCTTTGCAACGCCACCCGAAGCCGCCATTGTCCGCCCCTCTCGCGACGACAGGCAGGCTTCCCGTGCGCTTCACCATCTCGACGTGGAACATCAACTCGGTGCGGCTGCGCATCGGGCTCGTCGCGCGCTACCTAAGGGAACAGCAGCCGGATGTTTTGTGTCTGCAGGAGACCAAATGCCGCGACGCCGAGTTTCCCACGTCCGAGTTTCACAGGCTTGGCTATGAGCACATCGCGATCAATGGCCAGAAGGGCTACCACGGCGTCGCCATCGTCTCGCGCCTTCCCATCCATTCCAGCGCCAAGCGGGAGTTCTGCGGCAAAGGCGATTCGCGCCATATGCATGTGACGCTGGGCGGCGAGGCCGCGGGCCTCGATGTCCATAATTTTTATGTGCCCGCCGGCGGCGATGAACCGGACCCGGCGGTCAATGACAAGTTCGCACATAAACTCGCCTTCCTCGACGAAATGGAGGCCTGGATGCGCGACGACAAAATCGCCGCCGGGCGCGCAATCCTCGTGGGCGACCTCAATATCGCGCCGCTCGAACATGATGTCTGGAGTCATAAGGCGCTGATCTCGGTCGTCAGCCACACGCCGATCGAGGTCGAAAAGCTCAAGGCGGTTCAGAAGGCGGGCGAATGGGTCGACGCCTTGCGCAAATTCGTGCCTGATAGCCAGAAGCTTTACACTTGGTGGAGCTATCGCTCGCCCGATTGGGCGCTCGCCAATAAGGGGCGTCGGCTCGACCATGTCTGGGTCAGCGCCAAGCTCGGCGAGGACGTGCGCGCCATGGAAGTGCTTGGCGAGGCGCGCGGTTGGGAGCGCACGTCAGACCATGCGCCGGTCAAAGTGGAATTGGCGCTGTAGCGCCGACCACCGCGCCGCGCCGTTTCGGCAGGCGCGGCGGCTATGCCGATTCGGCAACCCGACTCGTGCCTCGCCTCAGCCTGATCTTGCGATCCGGATGGCGTCTGACGGCCTCCTCGAACGCCGCTTGTGCGATAAGCGGGTCGCTGACGACCGCCAGAACTTCCTGAGGCCAGCCTCGGCTATCCATCGCCTCGACCTGGAACATCCGCGGTGTCCGTTTGATTTTCGGCGGCCCCAACATATCGGCATAAGCTCTAAGGGCGGCCAGAGCGAGATCGACCGCTTCCGGCAACAAATGCGCGCCAGCGCCCCGCTGGGAATGCTGGGCCAGTTGATCGGCTAGCTTGCTTATTTCGTTGTTAACCAAGCTGTCGGTCGAATCTGCCTTGATCAGCATGAAGCAAACACTGCGTGGGGTTAATCGGCGCCGAAAATAGTTCTCAAATCGCGCAAAGGAGAACAAGCCTCCATTGCGACAGTCGTTTCTTCCCTTAGCAAAGCCATTCGCGCGACGCCTCCCCTGTGTCAGAGAGTGGGGCGATACGCAACGCCCAGTTGGCAATAAGGGAACCTCATCTCACCAATCAATCAGTAAACGTTTGCGCGCACGATTCCTATTCACAAAATCGAATTATAATATCGGTCAGCGCATCGGGAAACGGCAAAATCTACCGGCTTCCCCATGCGACAAAGCGTCGCACCGTGGAAAAGCTCGTCCACCTTGAATCCTTGCGCGGGCGACGGAAGGAATGGCGCCGGCGCCGATCATAGCGAATATCGCCCCAGGCATGATGACTGGCCTCTCAACGAGAGCGAAGCATCTTCCATAAAAATTCGCAACAAATGAACCCCCGCGCGCCTCCAGATATTCCGCCGGCGCGTCCCGCCACGCAGGATTTTGGACCGATCGACGCTTGACGGTTCTACGACGCTTCAGCCGCGGCTCGTACCGCAATCCGATTTGCTGCTGGGCCGCGCCTTACCGCCGCATCGAATATCGCGCTGGCGATCAACGCGCCCGACGACAGCGTCAGAACGCCGCGCTGTCGCGGCGACTTAACCCCAATCACGCATCCGCCGATAGCGGCGTCGCGATCTCCTCAAGCGATTTGCGCTCCGCCCGCACGGCGAAAAGGGCGGCGACAAGCGCGGCGCAGAGCATTAGGGCGGCCGCGACGGCATAGCCTGCGAATACGCTGTCGCGCGAGCCGCTCGCGATCAGCTTGCCGAAAATGAAGGGCGCGGCGACGCCGCCGATTCCTGTGCCGATCGCGTAGAAAATGGCGATCGTCACGGCTCGAATTTCAATCGGGAACGTCTCGCTGACGGTGAGATAGGCGGCGCTGGCGGCGGGCGAGGCGAAGAAGAAGACAATCATCCAGCCCAGCGTCTGGGTGAACGCTGTCAGCAGGTTTTGCTCGAACAGCGCGCCGCAGCCGACCAGCAGCAGCCCGGACATGGCATAGGTGAGGCAAATCATGCGCCGCCGCCCGATCGTGTCGAAGAGTCGGCCGAGGACCAACGGTCCCAGGAAATTGCCGGCGGCGAACGGCAGGATGTACCAGCCGACGCGATCGGCGCTCACCGAATAGAATTTGGTGAGCACCAGCGCATAGGTGAAGAAAATCGCATTGTAGAAAAACGCCTGCGCCGCCATCAGCGTCAGGCCGACCAGCGTGCGCGTGCGATATTTTCTGAACAATGTGTCCAACACCTCCGAAATCGGCGTGTGCGTACGAGAGCGCAATCCGATCGCGGCATTGGCGTCGACGGCGACAAGCGTGACGCCAGCGTTGCGAAACCGCTGCTCGATGTCGGCGACCGCAGCTTCCGCTTCGGCGTCGCGCCCGTGGATGACCAGCCAGCGTGGGCTCTCGGGAATCCACATACGCATGACGAAAACTACGATGCCGAGCCCGGCGCCGACCAGAAAGGCCAGCCGCCAGCCTAGCTCCGGGCCGATGAAAGCCGGGTTCAGAAGCGCCACCGCCACCACTGCGCCAAGCGCGGCGCCGATCCAGAAGCTGCCGTTGATGACGAGATCGGTGAAGCCGCGATAGCGCGCCGGCACAAGCTCCTGGATTGTCGAGTTGATCGCGGCATATTCGCCGCCGATCCCGGCGCCGGTGAAAAACCGAAACAGAAAGAAACTCCAGCCATTCCAGGACGCGCCGGTCAGCGCGGTCGCTGTGAGATAAACGGCGATGGTGATGAAGAAGAGCTTTTTTCGTCCCAAGCGGTCGGTCAGCCATCCGAAGAAAAGTGCGCCGATGACGGCCCCGGAGAGATAGGCGCTGCCGGCGAGCCCGACTTCCGCGTCGGAAAACGTAAGCGCCGGGCTCGCCTTCAATGCGCCCGCCACCGAACCCGCCAAGGTCACTTCGAGCCCGTCGAGAATCCAGGTGATTCCAAGGGCGGCGACGACAAGCGTGTGAAAAGCGCCCCATGGCAAGCGCTCGAGGCGAGCCGGGATCGAAGTGAGAATGCGCTGATCCAAACGCCGCCCCCCTGAGAGACAGTTTGCACGCGACAACTCACGGCGCGGAAGGATAGTTCCAGCACAGGCTGCGCCCCTGCAACCAAGACGTCGTGGCGTTGGGGGCGGTCCGCCGGGAAGCTGCCGGTTACGATCTCATAACGCGCCGCGCAGATCAGCGAGCGTGACCATGAGCGTCATCGGCTCCAGTGACGACGGTTCAAAGCCAAGCGCGACATAAAAGGACTTCGCTTCCTCGGAGATTGCGTGCACGAGGATGCCGCGTATGCCGATGGCGTCGGCGGCGTTGAGGACGCGCTGCGAGGCGTCGCGGAACAACGCGCGTCCGAGGCCTCCCTTTCGACAGACCATAGCGCAGCGTAATGTCAACGTCATTACGAGTCTTACAAATCTAAATCGGCGAGCCCGATTGCCATGGCGGCTTCGCCATCTCGGCCTGCAGTTAAAACGTTGGCGACTTGCTCGATCCGGCCGCGGTCTCAGGCGGCGACAAGGCCGCCCATCGGCTTGACGCTCAATGTGTCGGGAAACACCGACCGTCCGAGCACATCGGCCGACAGCCCGAGTTGATCGGCGAGCAGGCCTTTCAGCACGGCGCGCACGTCGGTCGTCGGCTTGAGGTCGCGATTCTCATAAAGGTCGGCGGCCTTAAGGCCGGGCCAGTCGGCGATGACGCGCCCCCCGTTGAGCGCGCCGCCGGCAAGGAAAGCCACAGTGCCGGTGCCGTGATCGGTGCCGGTGGTGCCATTGATATGGACGGTGCGGCCGAATTCGGTGACGGCCACCACGATAGTATCCTTCCAGCGCGGGCCCAGCTCCGTCTCGAAAGAGGCGATCGCGCCATCGAGGCCGCCCAGCAATTGTGCAAGGCGCCCGATCGCGCCGCCCTCGTTGACATGCGTGTCCCAGCCGTCGAAGGCGAGCGCGGCGATGCGCGGGCCGTCGTCGGCGCTGATCAGGCGCGCGGCGCCTTCGGCGGCCTTGCGCATAGCCGCGGCGACGTCGCCGCCCGGCTTGAGCGCGTCCATACCCTGTTTGGCGGCCATTTGATCGGCGTCGACGCCGGCCTGCAACGCTGCGGCCAGAATGGGATCGCGATGGGCGTAGAGGTCCATCAGACGAGCCGTCAGGTCGCTGGTCGGCGCGGCCAACCCGGATGGCGCCCAGCCCAGAATTGGCGCCGCTCCCCGCAACACCAGCGGCGGCGTGGTCCCGACCGCTAGGCCGCCGCTTCGGGCGATGCGCTCGCCCCTGGGCAGGGCGGCGATTGCGCGATTGAGCCAGCCGCTCTGTACCTGACCGGGGCCAGGCATGCCGCTCTCGAGCACGTCCTGTCCGTCGAAATGCGAGCGTTCGCGGTAATTGGTCGCGCAGGCATGCACGGCGATCGCCTGTTTGGCGCCATAGAGACGAGCAAAATATGGCATCGCCGGGTTGAGCCCGAAGAAGGAATTGAGGGCAAGCGCGGGATGGGCGCCGTCAAATTGCAGCGCCAGTTCGCCATGCAGCGCGGCATAATCGGGATCGCCGATCGGCGCCAAAGCCGAAAGGCCGTCGAGCGCGCCGCGCAGGATCATCACGACGAGACGCGGATCGCGCGCATCGGCGGCTCTGGCGAAAGAAGGAATATAGGCCGAGGCGTAGAGCGCGCCGCCGGCGGTGAGCAGGCTCCGGCGGGAAAGCGCAGGCGTTTCGCAAAGCAGCGTCATGCGATTATCTCCGCTGAAATTCCGGCGACATGAGGAGCAGCGCAAACGCCTGTTCGCGCGACTCGGCGCGCAGCACCGCATCGCGCGTTTGCGTCGAGACATTCGGGCCGAGAATATCGTCGACCAGAGCTGCCGGCGTCGGCGCATCCTTGGTCTGGCGCGCGAATTGGGCAGCGAGCTCCAGCCGCATCTTCATACCCTCGGGCGAGGCCCAATCCGCAGTGGCGTCGGAAAATCCATTCGGGCCGCTGGGCTGCCAGAGCGGCATGCCAAGAAGGTTCATCGCATTCAGCGCCGGCCCCGGATCGGCGACCGGTCGGTTGAAAGCACGTTGCGCAGCGACGACGACTTCCCAAGGATTGCGGATTTTCGTGGCAGGCGCGCTCCAGGCGGCCTCATCCTTGATTAACGCCTGCGCCAAAGCGCCGAGATCGCCCTCGGTGTCGCGAAAGACTTTGGCGAGCCGCGCCACCAGCGCCGGATCGGGATCGTCGGCGACGAAATGGCGTGCGAATTTTTTGGCGATATGGGCCGCCGTCGCGCCCTGGCGCGCAATGTCGGCGAGGACGGCCTCGCCCTGGGCGAGGCCGTCCTCGCCGTAAACGCGGCCGAGCAATGTCGCCAGCCCGGGTTCATGAGCATTGGCATTGAAGGCGAAGGCGCCGGGCTCGCCGAGCTTGCCCTCGCGCCCGACGATCGTCCAGCCGGTGAGGACCTGCGCAAGCTGAGTCACGTCGGCCTGGCCATAGCCCGAGCCGACGCCCATCGTGTGCAATTCGAGGATTTCGCGCGCCAGATTCTCGTTCAAGCCGCGTTTGCGATTCTGTCCCGCCTTGGAATTGGGCCCGACCGATTGCGCATTGTCGAGGAAATTCAGCATGGCGGGATGCTGTTCGACCGCGCGCAGCATGTCGGCGAAACGGCCGGTCACGAAGGGGCGGATCGCCTCGCGCTCGAAAGCGCCGGCGCAGGCGCGGCCGATATTGCTCTTGGCGACCGAAACACAGAAATGGTTCGACCAGAACGCGACCAGCCGCTCGACGAAGCCGATCGGAGCCGCGCAGGCGCGAGCGAGGCGCGCCGCCGCTTCGGCGCGGAAGATAAGCTGCTCGGGCGGCGGCTGCGGCGCCATCGGAGCCGGCGCCGTCGCGGTGGCCGGCGAGGGCGCAGGCGTCCCCGAAGCAACGTTCGTGACGGAGATCGTCATCACGTTTGGGGGTGGCGCGCTGGCGACGGCCGCCGGCGCTTCGATCAGCGCCGCGACATTCGGCGCCGGCATGCCGAGGCGCGCCAGATTTTCCTGCGCCAGGCGCTCGCGCTCCTGCTTTTTGCGATCCTGGTCCAGATAGACGGTTTGCAGCGCCAACGGGCTGCGCTGCAAACTCGCATCGTCGGCGCTCCGCGGCGCTTCCAATTCGACGATAATGGCGCTACGTGGGTCGCTCGTCCGGCCGAAATCGCCGGGGCGCGCGCCGAGACCGAATCGGTTGAACGCAACGAGCAGGCGTGGGTCGGGCGTGGCCATCGGTCAAACTTCTTTGGCGCCCCCGCGCGAAGCGATACAAACACGTCAATAATGACCAGAAGGTGAACAAGTTGCGCTGCCGGTATGATGAAGGCGGCGCCTAGGCGGAATGGCGGAAAACCCGCTATGATTGCGACCCGGTCAATCCCTACGAGAATTCTTCATGGTTCAAACCCGTCATATCCTGATTGTCGACGATGATTCCGAATTGCGCGGCGCCCTGGCTGAACAGCTGGCCTTGCATGAAGAATTCGCGGTCTCGGTCGCCGAAAATGCGACATCGGCCCGCACGATCGCGCATGACAATCCGCCCGATCTCATCGTCATGGATGTCGGCCTGCCGGATATGGATGGACGTGAGGCGGTCCGCCTGATGCGCAAGGACGGTTTCAAACGGCCGATCATCATGCTGACCGCCCATGATTCGGACGCCGACACGGTGCTCGGCCTCGACGCAGGCGCCAATGATTACATTCCCAAGCCGTTCCGTTTCGCGGTGCTGCTGGCGCGGCTGCGCGTCCAACTGCGCCAGCATGAGGCGAGCGAGGACGCCGAATTTCAGATCGGCCCCTATATTTTCCGCCCCGCATCGAAAAATCTCATCAACGCCAAAGGCGCAAGACTGCGCCTGACTGAGAAGGAGGCGGCGATCCTGCGCTTCCTGCATCGCGCCGACCGGCAGGTCGTCTCGCGCGAAGTGCTGCTCAAAGACGTCTGGGGCTATAACGCCAATGTGACGACCCATACGCTGGAGACTCACATCTATCGGCTGCGCCAGAAGATTGAAGTCGATCCGGCTGACGCGCGGCTGCTGGTGACGGACGCCGGCGGCTACAAGCTGTTGCCATGATCTCTTCCGAATATCAGTGCGGCGAGGGATAAGCAGATGGCGCTCGCCGACGACATCGAGCGATTGTCGCGCACCCGGCCGTTCAACCTGCTGCCGCGCGAAGCGATCCAGCTCATCGCCTTCTCAGCCGAAAAGCGCGTGCTGGCCGCCAATGAAATCCTGTTCGGCGAAGGCGAGGCGGGCGATTGCGGCTATTTCGTTCTGTCAGGCTCGATTCTCCTCACGACCCAGGGCCATGCCGGGGAGCGCGCGCGCGTCGCCAATGAGGGGACGCTGATCGGCGAGAATGCGATGATCGCCGAGGTTCACCGGCCATCCGGTGCGCGGGCGCGGGAAAACACCATCGTCCTGCGCATCTCGCGCCAGGTGTTCCATCGCGTTTTGGGAGAGTTCCCCAAAGAGACCGCGCGCATCAGGGCAAATCTGGCGGCGCGAATGCGCAAAATCTCGGGGGAGCTGGAAGAGTTGCGCGTGCGAGCGATCGACGGGCCGCGTTGAGCGGTGGGCGCCGCGGAAGCTTTATTTCACGATGCCCTGTTCCGTAGCCAGAATCGGCTGTTTGACGAACTGGGGCGCCTGGACGCCCGCAACCCTGTGCGGCGCAGTCTGCACGGCGATTGTTTCGTCATGCGGCGCGCGCACCGCAACCAGCCCGGCCACGGCCAGGAACACCAAGCCGACAACCAGCGACACGCCGAACTGTCGGCGGGCCATTTCCTGGAGGGCGTCATCGACGACAGCGGCGTCGCCGGGTTCTTCATCGAAATATTCGGCGTCAATCATTGTCGCCTCCTTGGTCCTCATATCGTGCGCCTCTTACGGTCTGAAAAGGCGCCCTAACTTCGCTGGCGCGCTTTTCACAAAACATTGACCGCCCGGTCGCGCCGCGAGATGCTCGACGCCGAACGCCGCCCCCCTCCAAAGGTTCCGGATTTGACACAAACGTCGCCGATGGAAGATTGGACCCAGGTCGTCGCGCCGACGGCCGCCGACATCGAGCGCCTCGCTGAAGCCGCCTTCGCGCGATTGCCGGAAGGGTTCCGCAGGCTTTGCGAGGGGTTGGTCATCCAGATCGTCGATTTCCCCGACGACGAAACGCTTGAGGAAATGGGGGCGCAGGGCGAATTCGAGCTGCTCGGCCTGTTTCGCGGGCGCGGCATTGCCCATAGCCCGGCAATGGCGGAGACCGGCGCGCTGCCGAACATGATCTGGCTCTATCGTCGCCCGCTGCTCGACTTCTGGTGCGAAGGGGAAGATGCTCTGGGAATTGTCGTGACCCATGTCCTGGTTCACGAGATCGGCCATCATTTCGGCCTTTCGGACGATGATATTGAGGCGATCGAGGCGGCTACGGCCTGATTTGGCGGCGCTATCCACGGCGCCTTCACAAGTCCGTCACGCCAGTTGTAGACTATTATGACGATCGGATTCGGTCCGGTCGCATGTTCGCGGTGGAACGGAGCGTCCGGTTGACGGTTCATGTCCGAGCGGTGTCGCCGGAAGCCTGTCCGGCCTTGGTGCTCAATGCGGATTTCCGTCCGCTGAGCTATTACCCCCTCTCGATCTGGTGCTGGCAGGATGCGATCAAGGCGGTGTTCCTCGATCGGGTGAATATTGTTTCGCTCTATGACATGACGGTGCGCAGCCCCTCTTTCGAGATGCGGCTGCCCTCGGTCGTTTCGCTGAAAAACTATGTGAAGCCGTCGCGATTTCCAGCCTTCACAAGGTTCAACGTGTTCCTGCGCGACCGTTTCACCTGCCAATATTGCGGCGAACGAGAGGAACTGACCTTCGACCACGTCGTGCCGCGCTCCAAGGGCGGCTTGACGAGCTGGGAAAATGTCGTCGCCGCCTGTTCAAGCTGCAATTTGCGCAAGGGCGACCTGCTGCCCGCCGCCGCCCGGATGTGGCCGGCGACCATGCCGTTTCAGCCCACCGTCCACGACCTCCACCAAAACGGGCGCCTGTTCCCGCCCAATTATCTGCACGAGAGCTGGATGGATTATCTCTATTGGGACAGCGAGTTGGAGCCGTGATTATGCGGGCGGCCTGACGCCGCCGCGCTCCCGCCTTTTGCGGAACCCTTTCCTGGTCGCTCGACAGGCATCTGGCGGATTCGACGCGGCAAAGCCGATGCCTCGAGTGATAAGTTGATAAAACCAATGAACTATATTATTTGAACCGGCTGAGGATGATCGCCGACGCGCCAGATCTGCGAGTTCGTCGGGACACAGGTGGTTCGCATGAGCGCAAATCAATTGGAATTGGGCGCCGCGCGCGCCCCCTCGTCGACCTTGGGCTGGCGTGAGCTTTGGCTGAAGGAAGACTGGTGGGCGATCTGGCTGGGCCTCGGCATCGTCCTCGTCGGCTATATCCTGTTCGCCAATGGCGCCAGCCTCAAATGGATCGCGGTGACGCCAGAGAAATGGTCGAGCCTCGACCAGCTCGGCGCGCATTTTGCCGCCAATGGCTTGCGCTATCTCGCGCAATTTGTCGCCTGGCTGGCTTTGTTCGCCATCGCCTTGACGGCGCTCGGCCATAGAGCCCAGGACTTCATCCCTTCGTTCGTCTTCCTCTATCTGTGCTCGGTCGTCATTTTCGCGCTCGGCCAGTGGACTCAGGCCAATTATTACAATCTCGAGCCGCCGCTCGTCGCGCTCGTGCTCGGCCTGCTGATTTCCAATGTGATCGGCCTGCCCAAATGGATGGATGCGAGTTTTCGTGTCGAGTTCTATGTCAAAACCGGCATCGTCCTGCTCGGCGCGACGCTGCCCTTCTCGCTGATCGTCTGGGCCGGGCCGGTGGCGATCCTGCAGGCCTCGATAGTCTCGATCGTGACTTTCCTGGTCATCTTCACCACCGCGCGCTGGCTCGGGCTCGATCGGCGCCTCGCCGCCACGCTCGGCGCCGGCGGCGCGGTCTGCGGCGTCTCGGCTTCGATCGCAATCGCCGGCGCGGTCGGCGCCAGGAAGGAACATGCGCCGATCGCCATCACCCTCGTCGTCCTATGGGCGATCGTGATGATCTTCCTGCTGCCTTTCGCGGCGCGCATGCTGCACCTGCCGACGGGCGTCGCCGGCGCATGGATCGGCACGTCAGAATTTGCCGACGCCGCCGGCTTTGCCGCCGCGCAGACCTATGGCGGATTTGCGGGCCAGGTTCCCGGCATCGACGGCACGCAGGACCAGGCGATCTGGTCGTTCACGCTGATGAAAGTGGTTGGCCGCGACGTGTGGATCGGCGTCTGGGCCCTGGTGCTGGCGATCATCGCGACGACGCGCTGGGAGCCGAGCGAAACCGGCCGCAAACCGGAAGCGGCCGAAATCTGGTGGCGCTTTCCCAAATTTGTCATCGGCTTCCTGATCGCCTCGCTGATTGTCACTTTCGCGGCGCAGGGATACAGCCTGGCTGACTACAACAAGCTGGTGAATCCGACCTTTGTCGCGCCCATCAAGGATCTGCGGACCTGGGCGTTCATCTTCTGCTTCTTCAGCATCGGCCTCACCACCAGATTCAGCGAACTGGCGGGCGCCGGCCGAAAACCTTTCGCCGCATTTACACTCGGCGTCGCCGTCAATGTGGCGCTCGGCTTCATCCTGTCGGCGCTGGTGTTCGCCTCGCACTGGGCCAATCTCGCCCGCTAGGAGCTCGGCGCATGAACGGCGACAGGCGATGCGGCAATTGCGGCTATTTCCGCAACGATCGCGCCTATCTCGAAGCGGCGATGCCGGGATTGACGAGCATGAGTTCCGGCGACGCCTCGGTGCGCGCCGACGACGGCCTGTGCCTGCGCCATGACCGCTATCTCAGCGCGCGCGCCTCCTGCGCCGATTTCACGGCGTTCGACGGCCGCGCGATGGAGAAGGCGGAAGCGCGGCGCTGAGTCGTCATCGCGAGGGAGCGCAGCGACGAAGGGACCCAGACTGAGCTTTGACAGCCATCAATCGATATTCGATTCTGGTGGCGCTAGTAGCAATCTGGGCCGCTGAGACGCCACCGCAATCGCTAGGGGGTTTGACAGGGCTCAGTCTGGATCGCTTCGTCGCTTCGCTCCCTCGCGATGACAGAGGACTCCTAAGCGCCTCGGCCCGCGAAGCCGATAGCGTTGGCTATTTCATCCTGCGACCACCCGAGTTGATCGTAATCGCCGCGCCAATAGACAAGGGCGCCGCCGCCGCCGCGCCGGCGCACGGCTTCGATGCGGCCGATGATGATGGCGTGGCTGTGCCGCTCGATGATTTCGTCGACCGAACAATCGAATGCGGCGAGCGCGTCGCTGAGCAACGGCGCGCCGGTGGCGGCGGTGATCCAGTGACCACCCTCGTAGCGCTGCGCCCCCTCAGCGCCGCCGCCGCCGGCAAAGCGATGGGCGATTTCGCGATGCGAAGCCGAGAGAATATTGACGCCGAAGCTATCGGCGTCGCGCAGCACCGGCCAGCTCGATGAGGCGCGATTGACGCAGACGAAGAGCGTCGGCGGATCCATCGAAAATGACGAAACCGACGTCGCGGTGAAGCCGGTGCGGCGCTCGCCCTGACCGCATGAGACGACGCTGACGGCGCCGGCCAGTTCGCGCATCGCGATGCGGAATTCGTCGCGAACCGGCGCCACCGGCGCCGCCGCCGCTTCCTTCGCGAAAATGTTCATCACCGTCGCTCCCATGCGGGCGCTCCCGTTTGCCTTGGGCCGTCAACCCAGTCGCACTTGCATATCAACTCAGTCTATAGTATTTGTCAACTTATAGATCGCGCATCTCCCTTCCCCTCTCCCTCCCCACCACACCGAAATTTGGAGCGTCAGCTATGTCCGACCAAGCGCAGAAGCCCGAAACCCTTGCCGTACATGCCGGCTGGCGCGCCGATCCCGCCACCGGCGCGGTCGCGGTGCCGATCTATCAAACGACATCCTATCAATTCAATAACACCGAACACGCCGCCAATCTCTTCGCGCTGAAAGAGCTCGGCAACATCTATACGCGCATCGGCAACCCGACCAATGACATACTCGAAAAGCGCGTGGCCGCGCTCGAAGGCGGCGTCGCCGCGCTCGCCGTCTCATCGGGGCAGGCGGCTTCCGCTTTTGCGATCCAGAATCTGGCGCGCGCCGGCGACAATATCGTCTCCTCGACCGATCTTTACGGCGGCACCTGGAACCTGTTCGCCAATACGCTGAAGGACCAGGGCATTGAAGTGCGTTTCGTCGACCCGAGCGACCCCGAGAATTTCCGCCGCGCCACCGACGCCCGCACCCGCGCCTATTACGCCGAAACGCTGCCCAATCCGAAATTGGTGGTGTTCCCGATCGCCGAGGTCGCCGCGATCGGGCGCGGCCTTGGCATACCTTTGATCGTCGACAATACGGCGACGCCGCTGATCGCGCGTCCGCTCGATCACGGCGCGGCGATCGTCGTTTATTCCTCGACCAAATATCTTGGCGGCCATGGCACTTCGATCGGCGGTTTGATCGTCGACGGCGGCAATTTCGACTGGGAGAAATTCCCCGAGCGCCAGCCCGCCCTCAACACGCCGGATGCGAGCTATCACGGCGCAGTCTGGGTCGAGGCGGTCAAGCCGCTTGGCCCGGTCGCCTATATCATCCGCGCGCGCGTGATTCTGCTGCGCGATCTCGGCTCGGCGATTTCGCCGTTCAACGCTTTCCTCACCTTGCAAGGCATTGAAACGCTCGCCCTGCGCATCGAGCGCCATGTCGCCAACGCCAGCGCGGTCGCCGCATGGCTCGCCAGGCGACCTGAGGTCGTGCGCGTTATCCATCCCTCGACGCAGACCGGCGCGGCGCGCCAGCGCGCCGACAAATATCTGAACGGCAAGTTCGGCGGCCTTGTCGGTTTCGAACTCGCCAAAGGACGCGAAGCGGGGCGGCGTTTCATCGACAGCCTGCAGCTCTTCTATCACGTCGCCAATATCGGCGACGCGCGCAGCCTCGCCATTCATCCCGCCTCGACCACACATTCGCAGCTTTCGGCGGAGGATCAGATCAAAACCGGCGTTTCGGAAGGCTATGTCCGCCTCTCGATCGGCATCGAGCATATCGACGACATTCTCGCCGATCTCGACCGCGCGCTGAACGCGGCGGGCTCTTTTGCGATCGCCGCTGAATAACCATTGCGTTTGAGGAATTGATTTCATCATGGATTTTTTGCACACGCTCAATCCCTTGTACTCCCTCTCGGGACTGGCGATCGGCGCGCTGGTCGGCTTCACCGGCGTCGGCGGCGGCTCGCTGATGACGCCGCTGCTGGTGCTGCTGTTCGGCATTCATCCGGCGACCGCCGTCGGCACCGATCTGCTCTATGCCGGCCTCACCAAGATCAGCGGCACGACGGTGCATGGGCTGAACGGCGCGGTCGACTGGCGCATCACCCGCCGGCTCGCGGCGGGCAGCGCGCCCGCCGCCGCGCTGACGCTGATCGGGCTCGCCTATTTCGGCCACGACAGCAAGACGGCGAGCACAGTCATCACCACCACGCTCGGCATAGCGCTGATCGTCACCGCGATCACGCTGGTCTTCCGCGCCTGGCTGCTGGCCAGGGTCGCTCATAGGCTGGAGACGCTTAACGACGGACAGATCCGCTTGTTGACCAATCTGCTGGGCGCCGTGCTCGGCGTGCTCGTTTCGATTTCCTCAGTCGGCGCCGGCGCTATCGGCGTCACCGCATTGCTCATGCTCTATCCCAAATTGCCGACGGTTCGAATCGTCGGCTCCGATATCGCCCATGCCGTACCTCTGACGCTGATCGCCGGGACTGGCCATTGGTTCCTGGGCTCGATTGATTGGTCGCTGCTCGTCTCGCTGCTGATAGGCTCGCTGCCGGGAATTGCGATCGGCAGTCAGCTCGCTTCCCGCGTTCCCGATCGCGTTCTGCGCCCGGTGCTGGCCGGCACGCTCGCGCTGGTCGGAACAAGGCTCGCATTCTGAGCGGAAGCGCCGGGATTGTTCTGATTCCAAGCCACCGGCGAAACCGTCTCATCCAAAGCGCCATGAGACGGTTTCGAATCCGAAGACTTCCAGTCACCCGGGCTAGATTGCTCGACACATCGGCTCGCTTGCCTCATGATTGCGTCAAACGAACTCTGATGCGACCATCGACATTGGGACGTGGCGGCGAAGGCTCGTCTTATGCAACTTCCAGGCGCCGCTATTGAAAGGGGCAAGGTGCATCTGCCCAGCGCCTCGGGTTGGCCTCTTGGGAACAGACTCGCAGAAGTCCGGGTCGCCTGACGAGGTCTGACGTTCTCCATGCAATGGAGGGTACGAACATGGTTTTGCATCGACTCTCGGCGGCGCTCCGCAGTCTGTTGAACGCTCTCGGCCGTCCAGAGTCCTTTAAGACTGCAACGTTTATTGTCCCCTTGCTTGCGATCGCGCCGGTTACGGCGCAGGCTCAGGATGCTTCGTATAGCGGCGCTGGGCGTCTGATCCAGGCGCAGCCGCTTGCCGGAGCTCCCGATGGCGCCTCCGCCTATCGGATCTTGTACCAATCGACAGGGCTTCGTGGCGAGCCCATCACTGTGTCGGGCATGGTGATCGCGCCGCCGGGTCCGGCGCCGGATGGCGGACGTCCTGTCGTCGCCTGGGCGCATCCGACGACAGGCGTCGTTGAACGATGCGCGCCATCGCTGGCGCGTAAACGCTTCCAGATGATAGCCGGCCTCCGGCTCATGTTGGCGCGCGGATATGTTGTCGCCGCTACCGATTATCCGGGCCTCGGCACCCCCGAGGTTCATCCCTATCTCGTTGGAGAAAGCGAGGGTCGAGCCGTGCTCGACTCGGTGCGGGCCGCGCGCCAGACGCCCGGCGCCGGGGCAGGCGCGACTTTCGCGGTTTGGGGTCATTCTCAGGGCGGTCAGGCGGCGCTTTTCACCGGCCTGCTCGCATATAGCTATGCGCCGGAGCTGCGGCTCGTCGGCGTTGCCGCCGCGGCGCCGGCGACTGAGCTCGCGGCTTTGATGAAGGCCGACCTCGACACCAGCGGCGGCCGCAACCTTACGTCGATGACGTTATGGTCATGGAAACGAGTGTTCGGCGCGCCGTCGGACGAGGTGCTTGTCCCTTCCGCTATTCCCGCTGTCGATCGGTTGGCGAGGGAATGCATCGAGTCGATCTTCGACATTTTTGAGCGGCGGTGGACGTCAAAACCTCTCGCTCAGGCCTTTGTTCGTGACCAGAACTTCGCCTCGAAAGAACCATGGTCTTCGCTGATGCGCAAGAACACCCCTGGAGCTTTGCCGCCGCAATTGCCGGTGTTCATCGCGCAAGGCGACACTGACAATCTCGTCTTGCCGCCGGTCACGCGCGAATATGTCGCCAAGCTCTGCGGAAATGGCAGCGCAGTCGCGTTCGACCCCGTTCCCAATACCGGCCATGGATTTGTCGCCTTCAAGGCTTCAAACGCCGCCGTCGCCTGGATCGCCGAGCGATTTGCCGGAGCGCCGGCGCCTACGAGTTGCGGAAGTCTCTAGAGACGGCGACAAGGGGCGGGGAATTCAGCGCCTGCTCGGATTGTTGCGTGACAGGACACGTCGCCTGACGATGAAACGTCTTTTGAAGACTCGGAAGGAAACTCGCACAACGAGCACGAGGAGTGAAAATGCATCGTATCGACTGCCATCTCCTGGGAAAAGCAGTCGTGTGGTTGGAGAAGGTAGACCCGGGGGCGCAAAGGCGAATTAAAGGACTTCGTCTGATAACGGCCTACGCTCTCGCGGCGATGATGGGCACGATGGCCGATATCGCACGTGGCGTGCCGGATCGCGCGGCTTTGCCAGCTCTGGCGGGCGGCTTCGCGCTATGGGCGAGTGTTTCGGAAGGGCGCGGCGCGCGCCTGGAATCGTCCCGCGATCTCACGCTCCTCTCAGCTTCCGCTGCTGTGGGAGCACTCAGCTTCGTCCTGTTTGCTGTACCCTTCACGAGCCTCGGCCCATGGGGTCCAGAGTTGACCCTGGTCTCCGGAGCGTTTCTGGTCAGCTACCTCCGACGTTTCGGCCTCACGGCGGCCGGCGTCGGTTCGCAGATCTATATCGGTCAGTTGCTTGCCTATACCGCGAGCCTCAGCGCCTCGGACTGGCCGACCATTGTGGGCGCCGGCTTAGTCGCCGGTCTGGCGGCGGTTGTTCCACGCATTCTGAGCGGACCGGCCGAGCAGCCGCCGCCTGCGCCCGGCAGGACCGTGTCTGTGGGCGCAATCGAGCCCGAGCTGGCTATGGGCCTCCAGGCCGCGGCAGCCGCTGTGGCCGTCGTTCTAGCAAACGCCGTGGTGGGGCTAACGGAGTCGGCCTGGGCGATCACGGCTTCGACCTATGTCATAGCGGGATCCGCCACGGGAACGCGCCAGCGCGTTTGGCGTCGTATTGTCGGCACCTTGTTCGGCGTTTCGCTGGGGTTATGCTGTCTCCCGATGTCAAATACGTGGCCGCTCGTCATTTGGGCATTCGCTGCGCTGGCGATGATGATATACGCGATGGCGCTGCCCGAACGCTACGATGTAGCTTGCGCCGCATATGCTTTCGTTCTGGTGGTGACGCTCGCCATTAGCGGCGTACATTCCGTTCCGTTGCTGGCGTCTCGCGCTTGGGAAACTGTTCTGGGCGGGGCATTGGGCATGGCCGCGGCGACGTTTCTCTTGCCAATCCGCATCCCGAGCCCAACGCGACGGCGCTGAATCGTAGTCCTTAGCGGCGAGATAATCGCGGGGCGTCTCCTGTGCAAATCACAGCGGCGGATCGAGGCAGACGCTTACGAAGAAATATCATCGAAATCGATCGGCTCCTCCTCGACGCCGACTGGCAGTCAAAAGTCACGCCAATTCACACCTTCGGCGCCGTGGGGCGTTTCCGCCGTTCTTCGAAGCGCTGCATCACCACATAGAAGGACGGCACGAACACGACCGTCAGGCAGGTCGAGGCGATCATGCCGAAGAAGACCGCGATCCCGATCGACGCGCGCGCCGAGGCGCCAGCGCCGGTGGCGAGGACGAGGGGCAGCACGCCGAGTATGAACGCGAAAGAGGTCATGATGATCGGCCGGAACCTCAGCCGCGCGCCCTCGACCGCCGCCGCGACGATCTCCATGCCTTCGGCGCGCCGCTGGCGGGCGTATTCGACGATAAGGATGGCGTTCTTGGCGCCGAGCGCGATCAGAAGGATGAGACCGATCTGGGTGTAGAGATTGGTGGCGGCGACGCCGCTCTGGCTGGCGGCGATGTTGGTGGCGCCGAAATAGGTCAGCGCACCGACGGTTCCGAGCAGGGCCAGCGGCACCGCCATGATCACCGACAAGGGCAGTATCCAGCTCTCATACTGGCCGGCGAGGACGAAATAGACGAGCAGAATCGCCAGGCCGAAGACGAAATAGATCTGCGCGCCGACCTCCTTTTCCTGATAGGACATCGCGGTCCATTCGTAACCCGTGCCCTTCGGAAGGGCCTGGGCGCCGATCTGCTCCATGAGGTTGAGCGCCTGGCCGGAACTGAAGCCGGGCGCGGCGCCGCCGATGATCGTCGACGACGGATAAAGATTGTAGAGACTGATAAGCGGCGGGCCCTGGACCTCTTGGACGTCGATCACGGTGCCGATCTGGGTCATGTTGCCGTCGCCCGCCTTGACCTTGAGCGTTCGAATATCGTCGGCGCTGGCGCGAAATTGCGACTCAGCCTGGGTATAGATCTGGAAAACGTGACCGAACTTGTTGAACTGGGCGACGTAGTTCGATCCGACATAGCCTGAAATGACGGCGAACACCTGTCCCACCGTGATGCCGAGCGTCTCCGCCTTGATTCGATCGACAACGACCGTCAATTGCGGCGCACCCGCCCGGTAGGTGGTGGCGACCCTTTGCAAAGCGGATTGCGCGTTGGCGTCGCCGACCAAAGTGTTGGTCAGGCTCTGCAACAATGCGTAGTCGAAATCGCCGTTCTTGATTTCGGCCTGCATGGTGAAGCCGCCGACATTGCCGATGCCCTGGATCGGCGGTGGCGGCAGCGCGAATGTGATGGCTTCGGGTACGCCCTGCAGCGCGCCGTTCAGCCGCTGCGCTATCGTGCGAACGTCCTGTCCGGTTTCCTTAAGGCGCACGTCCCAGTCCTTCAGGATGACAAAGGCCACGCCAGCGTTGGCGAGGCTCGCAAGGTTGTCGAATATCGATATGCCGCCGACGGCCACAACGTGGTCGACGCCGGGCACAGCCCCGGCAATCTTTGAAATCTTTTGCATCACTGCATCGGTGCGCTCCTTGGAGGCTCCGTCGGGCAGTTGTGCGACAGCGATCAGATAGCCCTGATCCTCGGTCGGCAGAAACGCAGTGGGGACGCGGGTCAGCGCCCAGATGGCGCCGCCGACCATAACCAGCGCGAGCAGCACCATGACGCCGGCGCGGCGCGTCATCGCGCCCATGAGGCGCGCGTATCCGCGCTCGGCGGGGCCATACACCGCATTGAAACCCCGCGTGAAGAAGTTCGGCCGGGCGCCCGGCGTCGGCGGCCTCAGCCACAGCGCACTTTGGGTGGGCTTCAAAGTCATGGCGTTGATGGCGCTGATGACGGCGGTCGCCGCGATGACCAGGGCGAATTGTCGGTAGATTTGCCCGGTCAGTCCCGGAAGGAAAGCAGCGGGGATGAAAACCGACATCAGCACCAGAGTGATGCCGATCACGGGACCGGTGAGGTCGTCCATCGCTTTGCCAGCCGCCTCGCGGCCGGAGAGGCCTTGCTCGACATATCTCGAGACGCCCTCCACGATGACGATGGCGTCGTCGACAACGATGCCGATCGCAAGTATGAGCGCAAAGAGCGTCGGGAGATTGATCGAAAAACCAAGCGCGGCCATGGCGGCGAAGGCGCCGAAAATCGTCACCGGCACCGTCGTCGCCGGCACCAGCATGGCTCGCCAGTCCTGCAGGAAGATCATAATGACGACGAGCACCAGAATGAGGGCTTCGAACAGCGTCCAATAAACCTCGGTGATCGCCGCCCTGACGAATTTCGTCGTGTCATAGGGCGTGACGTAAGCGAGGCCCTCCGGAAAGCTCTTGGCGAGCTCGTCCATTTTCGCCTTGACCTTGTCGGCCGCCGCGATTGCGTTGGCGCCCGGCAACAGGGAGATGCCAATCCCGGCGGCCGGCTTGCCGTCGTAAACAAACGATGTGCTATAGGTTTGGGCGCCGAGCTCGACGTGTCCGATGTCGCGGATTCGGGTGATGCGTCCGCCGTTGGCGGAATCGACTTTGACGATGATGTTCTCGAACTCGGCGGGATCGTCAAGTCGCCCTTTGAGATTCAAAGTATATTGGAAATCCTGGCCTTTTGGCGCGGGCGGCGCGCCGACTTGCCCGGCGGCGACTTCCTGGCTCTGCTGCTGGATGACGTTGATGACGTCTTGCGGCGTCAAGCCGCGCGATTGAAGCAGGTCCGGATTCATCCATACGCGCATCGCATATTGCCCGGCGCCGAGGACTGCCACATCGCCGACGCCGGGCAGGCGCTCAAGCTCGTTCACCACGTTGATCACGGCGTAGTTCGACAAGAACAAACTGTCGAAGCGGCCGTCGGGCGAAACCAACGCGACATATTCCAGAATCGAGGTCGACTTCTTCTTCGTCGTCACGCCCTGGACCTGGACTTCCAGCGGGAGCGAGGAAATCGCCGCCGAAACGCGGTTCTGCACCAGGATTTCGTCCTCGTCGGGGTCCGTCCCGATGGCGAATGTGACAACGAGCGTGTAGGTGCCGTCGTCCGCGCTCGTCGACTGCATGTAGAGCATGTGTTCGACGCCGTTGACGTTCTGCTCGAGCGGCAGGGCGACGGTGTCGACCAGGGTCCTGGCGCTAGCCCCCGGATATCGCGTCGTCACCTGCACCGTCGGTGGAACGACATTGGGATATTGCGAAGTCGGCAACTGGATGAGCGCGACCAAGCCGATCAGGATGAAGACCAACGCCAGCACGTTTGACAGCACCGGTCTTGCAATGAAAAAGCGGGAGATCATGCCGGTCTGCCTCGAGAATTCATTTCGGCGATGGAGCGGCGACGCCCGGCTTGGCGGCGTCGGATGGATCGGCCGCAGCCGACGTCAGGTCGATTTTTTGCGGATCGACCTTGGCGCCGGGAAAGGCGCGCTGAATGCCTTCGACCACCACCAGGTCGCCGGGATCGAGCCCGGATACGATGATCCGAAGTCGTCCCTCGCGCTGTCCAACTTCCACGACCTTGCGCCGAACAATATTGTCCGGACCGACCACCAGGACATATTTGCCCTCCTGACTCGTCCCGATCGCATCATCCCGCATCAGCAGAGCTGTGTTTTGTTGCGCGATCGGCGTGCGAACCCGCGCGAACAGGCCAGGCAGCACGGCCTGGTCCTTGTTGTCGAGCACGGCGCGCACCAGAAGGGCGCCGGTAGACGTGTCCACCTGCGGCGAGGCGTAGTCCATATGCCCCTTGTGAGGATAGCCCTCCTCGCCCTGCAGACCGATTTCGACCGGAATGCTCGACAGGTCCGTCGTCCTGAACGGAAGGCCCGCCTTGGCGTTGCTCTCCTTGATCGCCAGAACCTGCGGCTCGCTCAAATTGAAATAGACCCAGATCGGATCGGTCTGAATAATGGTCGCGAGCTTGGTCGGTCCGCTAACACCGACCAGCGAGCCGAGATCGACGAGATGATGGGTGACGACGCCATCGAACGGAGCCAGCACCTGCGTGTAGCCGAGGTTGATGGTGGCGAGTTCGATGGACGCCTTGGCGTTGAGCACGTTGGCGGCGGCTTGGTCGCGCTGCGCTCTCCAGTTCTCCATCACAGCCTGGCTGGCGTAATCCTGCTTGGCGAGAGTCACCTGCCGCTGATATTCCGACTCGTTGTAGGCAAGCGTGGCCTGATTTGAAGCGAGCGTCGCCTTGCCCTGATCGAGCTGGGCCTGATAAGTGTCCCGCTCAATGCCAAAGAGTAGCGTTCCTTTCGTAACCTTGGCGCCGTCCGCATAGTTGATCGATTCAAGATATCCCTGAACGCGCGCCACGAGATCGACGGAGTTGACTGGCGCGGTATTGCCGGTGAGCTCGAGATAGGTGGTGACCGGCTTCTGGACCGGCTGCGCGACCACGACTTTTGCCGGCGGCGGCGGGACGTAGACGTTGGAGGAATTGCAACCGGCGAGCAAAACGCCGCACATCAAAGCGCCGGCAGCGAAGAACCCCCGGTATCGACGGCCAGCGGCGTCACGCCGCGATTGCAGAATGAGACCGCCTATGGAGTCTTGAACTGACTCTTCGCATGTCACGCCCATCGGGCCACCTCCGCTCACGAAATTATCCCAAACTTAGGCTTCGGCTCAAAGCCGCTGAGTCACGCGGCGTCAATACCCTCGCGCGCGCAAGACGCCCCCTTTCGACAGGCCGATTGTGCCGGAGCGCACAATTCAATCAAGGCGAGAGGAGAAATATTGCGCCCAAACTCGCAAGGCGATCTCCTTTGTAAGTCGAATAATGGATGCGTTTTGCGCTTTTTGCAAAAGACGCCCCGACGAGTCTGATTTTGTTTCTGTCGAACGCCCTGATACTGACCCTATCCCGCCATCTCCACCACGATCTTGCCGACATGCGCATTGCCGGCCATGCAGGCGAAAGCCTCGCGCGACTCGGCGAAGCCAAAGCGATGCGAAATGACGGGATCGATTCCATGGGCGGCGATGGCGCGCAGCATCGCTTCGAAATTCTCGCGATGGCCGCAGGTGACGCCTTGCAGGCGCACCTGACGCATCACGGCGAGCGGCAGGTTGATCACAGCTTTGGCGCCGGAGAGAACGCCGATCAGCGCGATCGTTCCGCCGGGACGAATGAGACGCAGGGAAGCGTCGAGCGTATCGGCGCCGCCGACCTCGACGATGAGGTCGATCGGGCCGCCGGCAAGTTCGCGCGCCCGGCGCGGCCAGTCGGGCTCGGCGCGATAATTGACGACGGCGTCGGCGCCGAGCGCGCTTAACCTCAGCGCCTTGTCCTGGCTCGAAGTCGTTGCAATGACGCGCGCGCCCGACATTTTGGCAAATTGCAGCGCGAACAGCGAGACGCCGCCGGAGCCCTGGGTCAGCACGACCGAGCCTGGCCGGACGCCGCCCTGCTCGACGATCGCCGACCAGGCGGTCAGCGCCGCGCAGGGCAAGGTCGCCGCGGCCTCAGTCGAAATGGCCTCGGGCAGGCGAACCAGCGCCTGCTCGTCGATGACAAGCGTCTGCTGCAGCGTTCCGTCGCCGCCGGGGCCGCCCAGCGCTGTGGCGAGCTTGACCATGTCGGGTTCGCCGGCGATCCAGCCGGGAAAGAAATGGACGACGACGCGGTCGCCGATTTGCAGCTTTTCGCATCCGGGGCCCAGCGCCTCGACCACGCCCGCGCCATCGGAACAGGGAACGATCGGCAGCGCCTGCTTAGGGTTATAGACGCCCTCGACGAGCAGCAGGTCGCGCCGATTGAGGCTGACCCATTCGACGCGCACCCGCGCTTCGCCAAAGCCGGGTTGGCGAATGGGGCGCTCTTCCAACGTCAGCCGGTCGACGCCGAAGCCGCCGCGAAGCGCCCATGCCCTGTTGTTCATATCCGCCATGCCGGCAAGAGAAACGTTCCGCCGCCTAAAATGGCGCCAGAACAGAAAAAGGAAACAGAAAAGCGTTTGCCTTTGGGGCGCCGCGCTCGACGCGCCTGGACGCAAGGTTTCCCGCGCCTGTTGCGCATTTGAGCCGTTCGACCGCGTATCCTGCTCGGACGATCCCGCTACCGAAGAAACCGCCGGCAACGAGGCTTTGGCAGACGCGATATTGACAAATCGGAAACCATTTGGTAATCACGTTTCAATATAGCACTTTTTGATAGCGTTGTTGTGAATCTTTGAGCGTGTCGCGCGTTGAACCCTGGGCGACCGGGCGCTCATCCCGGAGAGGGGCTGACCAGCTTGGGTGGATAGACAATGGTCAAATGGCTGTTGAATCCGATCGGCTATGATTGCGCGCGCATCGAGCGGGAAGTCGTGATCATCGAAAAGAAACCCTATATCGATGTGGACGCGCTGCCCTTCCAGGACAATTCGTTCGGCTTCCCACAATGTTGTTCCGGCATGCATATTTGCCAGCTTTTCTGGTCCGACAGATTCCCGCCGACCACCAGCGAACCGATCGCGACCGGCTGCCCGTTCATCGACACGCGCCGCACGACGTTCGCGATGTGACGATCGACATGCGAGGCGATTGCGCGCGCCTTTGAAGGCTTCGTTTTGACAATCCCGCAGCGGCGGCCCGGCGTCATTCCCGCCCCATGCAAGACGGCCGCGCGCGCTCGGCGACAACGTATTTGCCGCGGCAGGAAAACGCTTGCGCAAATGTTTCGATGACGATAGCCTAACCATAAATTAGCATCCCGCCGATCACATTCTTTGTGAAACGCCGGGTCTTCAGGGAGAGGAGACGCGCCATGCCTCTGGGCATCGGGCCGCCGTCAATCGCGCGCGGAATTGTCTCCGATGGCGACGATCGTTGACGTCGCGCGCCGCGCCGGCGTTTCCGTCTCCACCGTCTCGCATGTCGTCAACCGCACGCGGCATGTGAACGCCGACACCGCCCGTCTCGTCGAAGAAGCGATCGCCTTTGTCCGCTTCCGGCCCAACGCGCTCGCCCGCTCGCTGAAACGCGCCTCGACCGACAGCGTCGGCATCGCCATGTCGGTGATCTCAAATCCCTACTTTTCCGACATCGTCTGCGCAATCGAGGCCGAATGCGCGCGCCTCGGCCTGATGGTGTTCCTCTCCGACACTCAGGACGATCCCGCGCAGGAGTTGAAAGTCGTAGAGGCGCTGCATCAGCGCCGCGTCGATGGCATCATCCTGGCGGCGTCAGCCGATCCGGACTGCCGGGCGGTCAATTATCTCAGCGACAATCGCATTCCCTTCGTTCTGGTCGATCGCTTCGTCTCGCCACGCTTCGATCAGGTCGGCGTGCAGAACAAAAGCGCGATGCAGCTTCTGGTCGCCCATCTGGCTTCGCATGGCCATAGAAGGATCGGATTCATCGCCGGACCGTCAGGCTTTTCCACGGCGCGCGAACGCATCGAAGGCTACAAAGCTGCGCTGAAGGCGAATGGGCTCGCCTATGATGAAGCGCTTTTGGCTCCTGGCAGCGCCAGCACCGAATCAGCCGATCGAGCGACGCGCAAACTGTTCGAACTCGCCGATCCGCCGACGGCGCTCGCCGCCGGCAACAATCTGACGACGATCGGAGCGATGCATGCGCTGCGCGAACTGGGCTTGCGCGTGCCGGACGATGTCGCGCTCGTCGGCTTCGACGATTTCGAATGGGCTGATTATTTCGAACCGCGCCTGACGGTCATCGCGCAGCCCTGCCGGGAAATCGGCCGCGAGGCTGCTTCGCTGCTGATCAAGCGAATCGGCGCGCCGGAGGGCAATGCCAGAACGATCCGACTGAAGCCGAAGCTCGTCATGAGGACGTCCTGCGGCTGCGGCGGTCTTTCGCATCCGAAAAAGGCTTCCGCAGCCGCCCGGCCGGGGGGCGCGTCATGAGCGCGCCTGTCCTCGCGATGAGCGGCATTGAAAAACGCTTCGGCGGCGTGCATGCGCTGCGCGGCGTCGACTTCGACCTGCGCCAGGGCGAGGTGCATGCGCTGCTCGGCGAAAACGGCGCCGGCAAATCGACGCTGATGAACATTCTCGCCGGCGTCATCGCGCCCGATCGCGGCGATATTCATGTCGACGGCGCGCCGGTGCGTTTTACCAATCCGCGCGAGGCGCAGGCGAGCGGCATCGCCACGATCTTCCAGGAACTCGACCTGGTGCCGGGCCTCGACATCACCGCCAACCTGTTTCTCGGCCACGAATTGATGCGGGCGGGCGGCCGTCTCGACAATGCGCGGATGGAGCGCGAGGCGCGCGCGCGCATGGAATCGGCGGGCGTCGACATCGACGTGCGCCGGCGCGTTCATCAATTGAGCATCGGGCAGCGGCAGTTGGTGGCGATCGTCAAGGCTCTGTCCTATGCGACGCGCGTGCTGGTGATGGACGAGCCGACCGCGGCGCTGAGCGCGGCGGAGGCCGAGCGCCTGTTCAAGGTGGTGCGCGCGATGCGCGAGCGCGGCGTCGCCATCGTCTATATCTCGCATCGCCTCGAAGAAGTGCCGCGCGTCGCCGACCGGGTGACGGTGCTGCGCGACGGGCGCCGCGTCGGCGAAGAACCGGCGAACGCCCCGCAGGCGCGGCTGGTGCGCTTGCTCGTCGGCCGTCCGTTCGACGAAATGTTCCCGCCCCGCGCCGACGCGCTCGGGCCCGAATTGCTGCGCCTCGACCATGCCCATTTCTTAGCCCGCACAGAGGTCGCCGGCTGGCAGGCGCCGCTCGACATCTCGCTCACCGTGCATGCCAGAGAGATCGTCGGCCTTGCCGGCGTGATGGGCGCGGGGCGCACCGAATTGCTGTCAGCGCTCTATGGCGCAGGCCCGCGCGGGCGCTGGCAGGGAAAAATCGAAGTGGCGGGCGAACCGGCCGAGCTTACTTCGATCGCCGCGGCGCGGCGCGCCGGCCTTGCCTTCGTCACCGACGACCGGCGCGGCAGCGGCCTGATCCTGCGCCACAGCGTCGGGCGCAATATCGTCATGTCGGTGCTGCGACGCATTTCGCGCCTCGGCTTCATGTCGGGCGCCGCCGAGGAGGAAGCCGCCGAGCGCTCGATCAAAACCTTCGACATCCGCCCGCCGCGCGCCGCCATCCCGGTCGGCAATCTCTCCGGCGGCAATCAGCAGAAGGTGGTCTTCGCCAAGGAGCTTCTGCAGGAGCCGCGCCTTCTCCTGCTCGACGAACCCACGCGCGGCGTCGACGTCGGCGCCAAGGCCGAGATTTACCAGCGCCTGCGCGCCCTCACTGCGAAAGGCCTTGGCGTGCTGGTGGCGTCAAGCGAACTGCCCGAACTGATCGGCCTTTGCGACAGGATCGTGGTCATGCGGCAGGGGCGCAGCATCGCCGAATTCCCCGGCGGAATCGACGAGACAGCGTTGCTGGAAAGCGCCACCGGCATTGTCGAGGAGGCGGCATGACGCAGACGGCGAAGGAAGATCAGGGGAACGCCGTCAAGCCGGCCGCAGCGGTGGTGCGCGATCCTCTCGCTTTGATCGTACGGTTCCAGAGCATTATCGGCCTGGTGTTGGTGCTGATAGGCGGCGTCGTGTTTTCGCCGGTGCGCCACGGCCAGCTTATTTTTCTGTCGCCCGACAATATCGCCAATATCATCCGCGCGATTTCCGAGACGGGCATCATCGCCCTCGGCATGACATTCGTCATCATCACCGCCGGCATCGACCTCTCGGTCGGCGCCATGCTGGGCCTGAATTCCGTGCTGACGGCGATGCTGATGACGACGACCACTCTCGGGCTCGTGCCGACGCTGCTCGTCGTGCTGCTGGCCGGCACGGCGTTCGGCACGCTGCAGGGCCTGATCGCGATCAGGTTCCGGCTGGAATCCTTCATCGTGACGCTCGCCGGCCTACAGATGGCGCGCGGCCTCGCGCTGATCCTGTCGGGGAATGTCTATATCAACATCTCCTACGGCGACGGACCGGGCCTGGCGCCGCCGGTGTTCGCGCTGCTCGGCGACCGTCTGTTTCACAATGTCGTGCCGGTGGCGACGCTGGTGTTCGTCGCGCTCGCAGTAGTGGCGACCATCGTTCTCAACACCACGCGGTTCGGGCGTTATGTCTTCGCCGTCGGCGGCAACGAGCGCGCCGCGCGGCTGTCGGGCATTCCGGTCGCGCGCGTCAAGGTCGCGGTCTTCGCGATCACCGGATTTGCGGCCGCCGCGGCCGGCATCGTCCATGCCGGACAATTCAATTTCGGCAGCGCCAATGACGGCGCCGGCTATGAGCTGACCGCGATCGCCGCGGTGGTGATCGGCGGCACCAGCCTGTTCGGCGGCGCGGGCTCGATGATCGGCACCATCGCCGGCAGCGTCATGCTCGGCGCGCTCGCCAATATTCTGCAGCTCAACAATGTCAACGCATCTCTGCAATTGCTGGCGACAGGCGCGATCATCGTGCTTGCGGCGGCGTTGCAGACCATGGTCGGACGCCGGGAGGGTTCGATGCGTTGAAACCCGGCGTCAGGGTGCAACAACAAAGCGGAGGAAAACATGCATACCCGACAGAAGCTGATGAGCGCGGTTTGCGCCGTTCCATTGCTGGCCGCCTCGACGGGCCTCGCAACGGCGGCGCCGATCGCCAAACATTGCGGGCCGAAGGACAAATATGTGATCGCCTTCTCGCAGGCCAATTACGCCGAGCCCTATCGGCAGCACGTCAACAACGACCTGATCGAACGGGTCAAAGCGATTCCGCAATTCGAATTGCAGATCGCCGACGGCGCCGGCAACGACAATACCCAGACTTCGCAGGTCG
Source organism: Roseiarcus sp. (assembly GCA_036513315.1). Taxonomy (GTDB): domain Bacteria; phylum Pseudomonadota; class Alphaproteobacteria; order Rhizobiales; family Beijerinckiaceae; genus Roseiarcus. The sequence goes on along the minus strand of DATBZF010000031.1, from coordinate 89,856 downwards.
ACAATTTCGTCACCCAGGGCGTCGATCTTCTGCTGATCTCGCCGTTCGAGGCGGCCCCGCTGACGCCGGCCGTCGCGCGCGCCGTGAAGGCAGGCATTCCAGTGATCGAACTCGATCGCCAGACCAATGGAACGCCAGGCAAGGATTACACCGCCTTCGTCGGCGGCGATAATTACAAGATCGCCTTCGAAGCCGGGACCTATACCGCCAAAACCTTGCTGCCGGACGGCGGCGATGTCGCGGTCCTCGAAGGCCTGCCGAGTTCGACGCCGGCGGTCCAGCGGCTGAATGGCTTCAAGGACGGCGTCAAGCAGAACCCGAAGATCAAGGTGGTCGCCGAACAGGCCGCCGATTGGGTGCCGGATAAAGCCCAGACGGCGTTCTCGGCGATGTTGCAGGCCAATCCTGACATCAAGGTTGTCTACGCCAGCAACGACATGATGGCGGCCGGCTCCTACCTCGCCGCCAAGGGCGCGGGCAAGGAAAACAAGATCGGCATCATCGGCACCGACGGTCTGCCGGGGCCGGCAGGCGGCGTGCGCGCCGTCGCCTCGGGACAATGGGCGGCGACGTTCACCTATCCCACAGGCGCGGCCGAATCGCTCGACCTCGCCAAAAAAATCCTGATCGATTGCGCCGAGTCGGTGCCCGACACAGTGACGGTGCCGACGCTGGCGATCACCAAGGACAATGCCGCCGATCTCGACAAGAAACTGAAGTTCTGAGGCCGTTGACGAGCCTTGTTCATCGATGAAGGTAAGCCGGGCGCGCCCGGCTTACCCCTCGCCTCTCCAGGTCCTCAAGCGGCGATGGCCTGCGCCGACGCCGCATATCGGCGCGTGCAATCGCCATCGTAATAGCTCATCCCGCAGTGGGTGAGCCTGCTCTGCAGATCGAGCCAGATCTCGCCGCCGAGCGCGCGCCAGCGGGCGCAGAATGCATAATCCTCGCTGAGATAGGCGCCGGTTTCGCGATCGATCGCACATTCGAACAAGGCATAGAGATTGTCGCTATTGGGCGTCTCGTTGGTCAACGTGTGGACGGCGCGGAACTTCAGTTCGGGATGAGCGGCGATCATTCGCTCAAACACCTGGCGGCGGATCAGCTGAAACCCGGTGCCCGCATATTTGGCGGTGGCGAAACCGCCAGCGCGGCGCAGTTGGTCGCCTTCGCAGATCTGTCCGACATAGGAAAGGCCGGCCGCCGCCAGCGGCTCGCCGCCGATCGCCCGATGGGGCAACGCGCGCCAATCGATCTGCTTGAGCGGATAGGCCCCGGCGGCGAACGGCTTGTCGATCCGCAACAGGCGCAGGAACTGATCAGGCTCGAAGCCGATATCGGCGTCGATGAACATTAAATGGGTGGCGCGCGGATTGTCGAGGAAGCGCGAAACCAACACGCTGCGCGAACGGGTGATCAGTGAATCGCCGCCGAGCAGGACGACATCGAGTTCGAACTCGCCAGCCGCGGCGAGCTGGATCAGTTTCAGCACCGACAACATATAATTCTGATTGACCAGCCCGCCGAAACAGGGCGTCGCCACGACGACAAACGGTTTAGACATGCCAGCTCCCCTCCCCGCCGCGCGCTGGGGACACTGGGCGCCGGCGGGTCATCGCCAGACCATGGCCGCGCAGCCTTTCGCCAGCCTTGCCGGGCGGCGTCAGCCTCCGAGGTCCGCGCTGAGGGCCATTTACTTGATTTCAATTTGTCGGGTGTTGGATTGGCCTCAGAGTTGCGGGTTTCATTCATGTCGCGTATCGAGCGAGAATCTCCGGCGGAAACGCCCGGCGCTGAATTTCGGCGCATATTGGCGGAGGTGCGGCAAGCCAAAGGCGACTTCGAACACCCTGATGAGGACGATAGCGAAGCTTCGACCTTTTCGGCCAATCCATTCGCCAACGCGATCTTTTCTTTTGACGGCCGGCCAGCGACGCCAGGCGGCGGATCGTCCTGGGACGCCGCGCTCGCCTGGATTGAAGAGGTCGATGGACCGGCGGCGATCATCGAGACGCGACAACCGGCGGCGGACACCGCGGAAGCGATTCTGGATGAACTCGGCTTGAACGAAAACCTCACCTACGAGGAACTCAACCAGGCGCGGCGCCTCTATATGTGGCGCAATCATCCTGATCGCCTCGGCGAAGCGCAGCGGGAACGGGCGACGCGGCGGGTGGCGATCGCCAATATGCTGGTCGACCGAGCCCAGGCGCGTCTTATCAGCGGCCGACGCACGTAAAAATTCCAGTCCACCGCGGCAAACCTTCACTTCGCGTTAGCCTCCGCGCGTTAATGTCCGTTCATCAACGCCTTCAGGGGGTCGGCGATGAGACGCATGGGCTGTCGGGGAGAACGGGTAGTCCGCGCCGCGCACCGGCCACGCGGCCGATCGCAATGCGAATCCGCCCCTTCGGCGATAAGGAATTTGGCGGCCGACCTTTGGCGGCCGCCACCCGTTGATTTCTCCATCCAGCTTGATTGAACGGTTCGCTATGAGATTTCTGAAGACCCCCTGGCTGCAATTGGCGGTCGTCATTCTAATCGGGTTGCTGGGCCTCGTCGGCGCAATCGACAATGTTCAAAATCCTTACGCCCTGGGGTGCATTCTCGCTCTGATGGCTCTTGGCCTCTGCGGCATCGGCCTTGGCGAATTGCGTGGAGCCATGGGCGCGCCAGCCAGTACTTCAGTCCAGGAAGATTCGCACGAGAGCCTGGAGGCCAAGCGCGCGGAACTCGATCGCGAACTGGATAATATCGCCAATCTCATTCAATCGCATCTCGACGCCAGCGACCGCTATTCCGATTCGCTGGCGCAAGCCGGCCGCAGCCTGCTCCAGTCGCCCAACCCGGAGAAGGTTCGCTCGATCGTCCGTCTGCTGATCGAAGCCAACGAGAAGATGCTGAACGAGACCAAGGAGCTCTCCGTCAACCTGGACAAGTCACGATCGCAAGTGGCGGCTTTGCGCTCCAAACTGGTCGAGGCGCAGGCGATCGGCATGCGCGATTCCCTCACTTCTCTCAGCAACCGGCGTTCGTTCGACAGCAACCTGGCCAAGGAAATCAGCGAGGCCCGGGCGCAGGGAACGGAAATGTGCCTGATGATGGGAGACCTCGACCATTTCAAAAAGGTCAACGACAATTACGGCCATCCGTTCGGCGACCGTGTGCTGAAATATTTCGCGGAGCTTCTCTTGAAACACATCAAGGACGGCGATATCGCCGCGCGGCTCGGCGGCGAGGAATTCGCGGTCATCCTGCCGCAGACGACGCTGGAGAGCGCGACGCGGCTCACCGATCAGATTCGCAATCGGCTTGAAGCCCAGCAATGGATGAACGCCCAAAGCGGCCAGCTCTTCAGCAAGATAACGGCATCTTTCGGAATCGTTCGGCTGGGCGAAAACGACGATTGCGAAACATTGGTGAAGCGCGCCGACACTATGCTCTACGAGGCCAAGCGCGCCGGCAGAAACCGCATCATCATCGAAGACACGGTCTGACTTTCGTTTTCTAGTGCGCCGCAGTCCTCTTGCCTGAAGTCGCCGCATCGCTGACAGGCGCCGGCTGACGCGGCCATTCCAGCGCGGTCCCGCTCTGGGTCAGCAGCACCCAATGATCACCCCTTCGCTCGATCGAATTGATGCGGCCGAGCTCGGGCAGCAGATCGCCGGCCCTGACGTGACGCAAACCGACATCAGTCTGCAGCAAGGCTTCGCCGTTCAGGACGTCGAGCAGCTTATAGGGCGATGGCGATAGCGATGACTCAAGGGGGCGCATTGGCGTCACGATGAGATTGACAGGCCGGCTGGCGCCGGCCTTGTCAGGGATCGAACCCGTCGGCGTCGGATCGACGGAGCGGGCCGCGGCGCCCGGCGTCGCCAGCGCAACGGTCGCCGCGGGGCGGTCGGCGACGGCGTTTTGGCCAATCGAGCCGGTCGGCGTCTGATCGACCGAGCGGACGGCGGCGTTGGAGGCCGCCGCCATGACCGCGATGACCGGCCTGTCCTCGTCGACGGCGACGGCCGCATGATTCGGTCGCCCGAAGATGCCAAGATATTCCATGCCAGCGATTCGCGTCGGCCGGTCGGCGTCGGCGACCATATAGCCAGCGAAAGCCAGCGAAGACAACGCGATCAGAACGCCAGAGCCGATGAGCGCGCGATCGACTGACGAACTCCGGCTGATGATCGCCGCCGGCGAATGGCGTCGCGGCGGTTTCTTGCGAGCGGCATTGGCGGCGGCGTCAGACATGGCGGGGCGTGCGCCTTTCGGGAGGCAAGATTCGGCGCGTCAGGATCATGTCGATTTCCCCGGTTTCTCCGCCTTGGGGTCGGACTTCAGGGCGGCCGCCAGTTCTTGAAACGCATCGACGCTCGGGCCGGACGACAAGACTTGCGTCATCGCCTCATAGATTCGCGGCACGATGCTGATCGCCTGATCGAGCGCGGCGTCGGAGCCGGGCTGGTAGCCGCCCATCAGGCGAAGATCGCGGGTTTCCTCAAAGCGTGAGACGAGCGCGCGGAGCCTGGCGACGAGTTTTCTCTGCTCCGGCGTCCACCCGAAATGGGCGAGACGGGAGATCGACGACAGGATGTTGACGGCGGGATAGCGACCCTGATCGGCAATCGCGCGATCGAGCACGATATGGCCGTCGAGGGTTCCGCGAATGCTGTCGGCGACCGGATCATTATGGTCGTCGCCGTCGACCAGCACGGAAAAAATGCCGGTGATCGATCCGCTGCCCTCGAGGCCCGGGCCAGCCCGCTCGAGAAGCCGCGGAAGTTCGCTAAAGACGCTCGGCGCATAACCGCGGGCCACCGCGGGCTCGCCGGCAGCGAGCGCCACATCGCGCGCGGCATGAGCGAAACGCGTCACCGAATCGATGATCAGCAGAACGGAATCGCCGCGATCGCGGAAATATTCGGCGATCGTCATCGCCGTTCGCGGGGCGAGGCGGCGCATCATCGGGCTCTCATCGCCCGTGGAGACGACAGTGATCGCCGAGGCCTTGTTGGAGCTCAGCGTATCGTCGAGAAATTCGCGCACTTCGCGTCCGCGCTCGCCGACCAGGGCGATGACGACGGTGTCGAAATCAGGCGATTGGGCCAGCATCGCCAGCAGCGACGATTTGCCGACGCCCGATCCGGCGAAGACGCCAATTCTCTGCCCGGCGCAGAGCGGCGAGAAGAAATCGATGACGCGAATGCCGCTCTTGATCGGATCTTTGACGCGCGCGCGCCGCATGGCGGGCGGCGGCTCGGCGTCGAGCGGCATGATCCGCTCCCCCTGTTCGAGGGGCAGGCTGGTGTCGATCGGGCGGCCGAGCGCGTCGATCACCCGGCCCTTCCAGAGCGGATGCGGCGAAAGCGAGAGGTTCTCGGTACGGAAAGCCCTGGCGCCGATGCCCGCATCGCATCGCGAGTCGAATGGTTTCAGCGTCACCGTGCCGCCGTCGATGCGCACGACCTCGCCGATCTGGGGCCGGCCGCCGGCGTCGAGGCTGACGCATTCGCCAAGCTTGAGAAAGCGGGAAAGGCCCGCCACGCGGTAATGCGACATCGCGACTTCGGTCACGATCCCGCCGACGCGCACCGGTTCGATGAACTTGCGGCCCCAGCTCATGCCAGCTTCAAGTCGATCGAGAGCGTTCATGATTGCTTGGCCCATGCGCGGGTTTCAAAGGACTGGCGCCGCAATTTCGTCACCCACTCGAGCCCAGCGTTTTGATGGCGTCCGTCAGGGACGATTCGGATTTTTCGGTCGCGGCGGCGATACTGTCGAAGGCGCGCGTCACCGTGATGAGCTTCGTCATTTCCATGATCGGATTGACGTTTGAATCTTCGACGAAACCCTGGGCGACGCCATTGGTGGCGAAATCGAGGACCGGGTTTGCCGGCTTGCTCGGGATGACGCCGGAATTGTTGTAACGGGTCAGCTTGGCGCTGTCGTCGATCGCATACAGGCCGAGCGCGCCAACCTGATTGCCCTTCTGGCTGATCATGCCGTCGCGCGATATCTCGGGAAGCCCGGCGCTGGGGTCGAGCAGGATCGGGGCGCCACCGGCGTCCAGCATGGCATAGCCGTTCAACGTCGTCAGTTCGCCCGATTCCTGGAGCGTCATCCTGCCGTCCCTGGTGTAGACGACCCCGGCCGGCGTCTTGATCGCAAGCCATGCGTCGCCCTGAACGGCGACGTCGAGCGGATTGTCGGTCTTGACGATCGCGCCCGTCCGGCGCGAAATGTAGTCCGCGCCGTTGCCGGCAAACGCCACCGTCGCGTCACCCGCTTTGGCCAATTGCGTCTCGAAGCTGACGCCATCGGCGCGATAGCCGACGGTATTCATATTCGCGACATTGGAGGCGATCGTCTGCAGCCGCCGTTCGAGCGCGACCTGGCCGGAGAGTGCGACGTAAAGCCCAGATTGCATGGAAGAACCCGTCGTATGTCGGCCGAATCAGCTTGGTCGGCGCCGCCGGAGACATGCCGGCGGCGTCCCGCACACCATTCCACTCCTGACTTGCGCGAAGCTGGTTTGGCCGGGACAGCCTCACACAAGCTCGCCGACGCAACCTAGGGCGGCCCCAAGAACCGCCAGGAGAGCCAGTTGAATTTCATCGTCGGTCTGGTCATCGCCGTCGGCTGCATGCTCGGCGGGTTCGCGGCGCTTGGCGGGCATCTCGAAGTGCTGATGCAGCCATTCGAATTCGTCATTATCGGCGGCTCGTCGCTCGGTATTTTCGTCGTCGCCAATCCGCTGTCGACCATCAAGGACTGCGGCAAGGCGATCGTCGAGGCGATCACCGACAAGGGCCCGAAGGCGCGCAATTTCCTCGACGTGCTCAGCGTTCTCCATGCGCTGATGCGCGAACTGAAGGGCAAATCGCGCAGCGAAGTTGAAAATCACTTCGAAAATCCTAAGGAATCGGAAATCTTCAAAGCCTTTCCGAACTTGCTCAAGGATGGCGATCTCGTCACATTCATTTGCGACTACTGCCGTCTCATCATCATCGGCAGCGCGAAAACGCATGAGATCGAGGCGCTGATGGACGAAGAGATCCAGACGCTGACCTACGACCGGTTCAAGCCCGTCCACGCGCTCAATGCGGTGGCCGACGGATTGCCGGCGCTCGGCATTGTCGCGGCGGTTCTGGGCATCATTCATGCGATGGGCTCGCTCGATCAATCGCCCGAATTGCTCGGCGGTTTGATCGGCGCGGCGCTTGTCGGCACGTTCGCCGGCATCTTCCTTTCCTATGGCGTGATGTCGCCAGTGGCCAGCAAGATCAAAGTGGTCCGCCAGAAGCAATTGCGGCAATTCGTTCTGATCAAGCAAACGCTGCTTGCGTTCATGAACGGAGCCATGCCGCAGGTCGCCGTCGAATTTGGCCGCAAGACCATTCCCGCCAAGGAACGCCCGACGATCGACACAGTGGAAAACGAAACGATTTCCGGCGGCGCGCCAAGCGGCGGCGCGGACGCTCCGATGAAGGCGGCGGCCTAAGATCATGGCGACCAGGGAACAACAGGCGTCGCCGCCCCAGCGCAGGAGTTCCGATGCGCTGCTCGATCAGTCGGGCTTTGCGATCGAACGCCTGCCGATGCTCGCCATCGTCTTCGAGCAGCTGACAGCCGGCTTGATGGAGGGCATGCGCACCCTCAGTCGCGCCCCGGTGAAGTTTTCGGTCGAGGGCTTGGCGACGGGCGAGCTTTTCGAGATTCTGGCGGCGTCGAAAGGGTCGGTTGGCGCAGTCCTTCACTCCTCGGAACTCGATTGCCGTTCGCTGGCGATCTTCGATCAGGCCTTCGTCCTCTCGCTCGTCCACATCTTGTTGGGCGGCGACGGCGCCGATGCGCAGGAACAGGCGAGCCGCCCGTTCACGAAAATCGAGATGAACCTTGTTCAGAAAATCTCGGAGCTGGCGGCCAGATCGCTTCAATCGGCGCTGGCGGGGCTGGTCGAGGCTTCTTTCAAGCTGGAGCGACAGGAGACGCTCGTCGATGCGGGCATTCTGGGGCGCCGCGACGCGCCTGTCGTCATCGCAAATATCCTTCTCCAGGCCTCCGGCATGCGCGGAGAGATGGCGATCGTCATTCCGCAAACGGCGTTGCAGCCGATCCGGCAGAAGCTGGCGCGCGAAATATCCAGCGAAAGCGTCGCTGGCGATCCGCGCTGGACGCGGCAGATGCAGGCCGGGGTCAGTTTCACTGAGATGACCGTCAAGGGCATTTTGGAGGAGATCCCGATGACATTGGGGGAGATCGCCGCGATCGATGTCGGCCATGTCCTCAAATTGCGGGGCTCGGGAATGGGCCGGGTCAGGCTCGAATGTGGCGAGCACGATCTGTTCTGGTGCAAGCTCAATCAGGCGGACGGACGCTACACTCTGGAGATCGAAGAACCGATCGTCGAGGAGAGAGATATTCTTGACGACTTGATCTTGGGTTAGAGAATTTTTTAGACGAGTAGCGCGCACCCGGCGCTGCCAAAGGGTGCGCCGAATTCTGTAACGCCGCCTCACTGGTTGAACCAAATAGAAAGTGAATACTTCAATGTCCGACATCGACGCCCCGACCAACCCATCTGCGACGACCGGCGCCGGACCGCGCGAAAACGCCGGGAACTACGATACGATCCTGAAAATCCCGGTCACGGTGCAAGTGGTTCTGGGTTCGACGTCGATGCCAGTCGCCAGCCTGATGAAGCTTGGTCGCGGCGCCGTCATTTCCCTCGATCAAAGGGTCGGAGAGGCTGTCAATATCGTCGTCAACGGGCGCGTTATCGCGCGCGGAGAAGTGGTGGTCGTCGATGAAGACAGTTCGCGCTTCGGCGTTTCGCTGACCGAGATCGTCACCTCATCCAGCGCGGAAAGCGCGACCTGACCGGAGCCAATCGATGTCCGTGACCTCAACCGTGCGAATTCCCGGCGCCGCGCGGCGTCTGAAAGGCTCCGACAAGGTCGCGGCATTGCTTTTGGCGATGGGCAAACCAGTCGCCGGGCGGCTTTTGAAACATTTCGATCCTCTCGAACTTCGCCAGATCACGAAGTCAGCCTCGGGATTGGGCGCCGTGCCGACGCCGGTTCTGGAGGCGCTGGTTGAAGAATTTTCCGCTCAATTCTCCAATGGCCTCGATCTTCTGGGCAATGCCGGAGAAGCCGAGCAATTGTTGACCGGCGCATTTCCGCCCGAGCAGGTCGCCGATATCCTGTCGGATGTTTTGGGCAGCTCCAATTCGGGCATGTGGGAAAAGCTGGCGGGCATTCCGGAAAACGTATTTGCGGCCTATCTCCTCAAGGAGCATCCGCAGACCGCCGCCTTCGTCCTGTCGAAACTAAGCCCCAGCCTCGCCGCCAAAATATCCGCGCAGCTTCCACGCGATTTCCGCAACGAGGCGATGCGCCGCATGTTGTCCCTCGAGCCTGTCCAGGACTCGACCTTGCGCAGCATCGAAGGCGTCCTGCAGGAGGATCTCCTCAACGCCGCCGCGCGACACAGCGGCGCCAGCCCGCATTCGCGCATGGCCAACATCATCAATCAACTGGAGCCGGAAGCGATGGAGGATGTTCTCCAGAGCTTGGCGCTGGCGCGACCGAAGGAAGTCGAAATCCTCAAGAAATTGCTGTTCTCCTTCGATGATATGCTCAAGCTTTCGGTCAAGGCCCGGGCGACGCTGTTCGACAAGATACCGACCGAGCGTGTCGTCCTCGCGCTAAGGGGAACGCAGGCGGAATTCCGCGACGGCGTTCTCTCGTCGCTCACCTCGCGCGCGCGCCGCCTTGTCGAGAGCGAACTCGACGACGGTTCGGTGGTTTCGCCGCGCGACGTGGCGAAGGCGCGCCGGATGATTGCCGATCTCGTGCTGGAAATGGCCCAGCGCAACGAGATCGAAATTGCCTCCAGCGAACTCGACGCGGCCTGATCTGGATCTGACGCGCAGATGAGCGAGGAAACCGACAAAGAAAGTCAAACAGAAAACGCTACAGAAAAGAAGCTCAGCGATTCCATGGAGCGCGGCGACGTTCCGATGTCGCGAGAAGTCGCGCTGGTCGCCTCGCTTGCCTGCATCCTGATCTCGATGATTTTCCTGTTGCGCAGCGGCGCGCAGCATCTGGTCGGCGCGCTAATCCTATTCCTCGATGATTCGGGCGGATTGCGACTCGAAAGAAGCGACGACGTCATGGCTCTGATGCGGGTGGCGCTCAGCGAAATGTTCAGTTTCCTGACGCCGACCATCGCATTGCTGATTGTCGGCGGAATTGTCGCCTCGATGGCGCAGAACGCGCCGCGTTTCGTGCTCGAGCGGATTCAGCCTGATCTCGGCCGCATCTCGCTGATGAAGGGATTTTCGCGGACCTTCGGTCTGAAGGGACTGACGGAATTCCTCAAGAGCGTCCTCAAGCTTGGCGCGGTCGGCGCCATTGTCGCCCTGGTGCTGAGCGGCGAACGGGTTTCGCTGGTCAATTCAATGTTCATGGATATCGGCGACCTGCCCGAACTTATTCTCAGCGATGCGATAAAGCTCCTTTCGGCGGTGGTCGTCGCCACTTTCCTGATCGCCGCCGCCGACGTCGTCTGGTCGAGGATACATTGGGTGCGCGACCACAGGATGAGCCGGCACGAAATCAAGGAAGAAATCAAACAGATGGAAGGCGATCGATTGCTGAAGGCCCGCCTTCGCTCGATCCGCCTCGACCGTTCCCGCCGGCGCATGCTCGCGGGCGTGCCAAAGGCGACGATGGTCATTGTCAATCCCACCCATTACGCCGTCGCCTTGCGCTATGTGCGCAGCGAAGGCGGCGTCCCGATGGTTGTCGCAAAGGGCCAGGATCTGATCGCTCTCAAGATCCGCGAGATCGCCGAACAAAATGGCATTCCGCTCATCGAAGACAAGGCTCTCGCAAGGTCCCTGTATGATGTTGTCAGCGTGGACAGCATGATTCCCCCGGAATTCTACCGAACCATCGCCGAGATCATTCATCTCATCCAGACCAAGAAGAGTAATTGGCCCATCGTTAGACACGGACAGCGCGCATGACTCTCGAAGCCGCCAGGACCCATTTCCGGGTCGTGGAGAAAATCATCGCCGAAAGCGTTGTCGACGTCGCCACGGAATTACGCTTGGCTGACGTCGGCGATCTGATGCTCTTCGTGCGAAGCGACCAGACCGCGAATATCGAGGATCTCGTCAATTCGTCGACCGAGCTTTATTTCAAGAATGGAACGCTGAAATATGCGCTGGCGGCCGGATGCAGCGTCCGATGGGATACGTCGCCGACGATTCTGCTCGATTTGGAGTTCCGCCACGCCGCGGTCAGCGTATTTTTCAGATTGGTGCTGAGCCAATCGCGCGCCGCCGTCGAAGTCATCGATGTCTTCTTTGATGAGACGGGTCTCGACGCGGAAGCCATGACCAAAAAACTGATCGACGCCATCGCCGACGCCAAGCTGCCGGATCAAAGGGCGCAACGGCGGGCGTCGGCGGCCTGACGACAAGCCGAGCCAAGCCGTCCGTAAGGGACCCAACGCCAGCCTGGGGCAAGTTATGTCCGATAATCTCTGGCCAAGCGTCGACTTGGGAGTTCGGCATTGTCACCGATCTATCTTCTGCAATTGGCCTCGCAACAGGCGCAATGGCTATCGGCCCGGCAGCGGACCACGGCGACGAATATCGCCAACGCGAACACGCCGGGATATCTGAGCATGGACGTGCAACCTTTCACCGACGTGCTCGACAAGACCCAGATCGCCATGGTCTCGACCAATAGCGCGCACATACTCCCCGAAGGCAATGATTTCACGGCGACTCGCTCCGCCGCCGAAGATTCCTGGGAGACCACCTATTCCGGCAATTCGGTCAGTCTGGAACAGGAACTGATGAAGGAGGGCGACATCAACCGCTCCTTCACGCTCAATTCCAACATCAAGCGCGCCTTTCATCAAATGCTCATGCTCAGCGCGAAGTGACCGACCATGATCGATCCATTGCAAGCCTCCCTGAAGATCGCCGGTTCGGGCATGGAAGTTCAGTCGACGCGCCTGCGCGTCATCTCCGAGAATGTCGCGAATGCGGAATCGACCGCCTCGACGCCCGGCGCCAATCCCTATACCCGCAAGACCATTTCATTCGATACGGAGTTGGATCGCGCTTCGGGCGTTCAGACCGTGCGCGTCAAACGAATCGGCCTCGACGACCAGCCGTTCAAAATCGAACTCGATCCCGGCAATCCGGCCGCGGACGATAAAGGCTTCGTCAAACTGCCTAACGTCAATCTTCTCGTCGAGCTCGCGGATATGCGCGAGGCCAATCGCTCCTATGAGGCGAATCTGCAGGTCGTCAAGCAGTCTGGCGACCTGACGTCCATGACTATCGGTCTGTTGAAGGATTAACAATGATAGACGGCGTTTCTGCTCTTACCGCGACCAATTCATCGATCGCCTCCCTCGGCGCGCCGGCGGCGACGGGATCAAACGTCAGCGCGACCGGCGGCGCCGACTTCGGCCAGATCATGAATGAGGTCACCGGCGACGCCATCGGCAGCCTGAAATCGGCGGAAGCCGCTTCGATCGGCAGCATGCAGGGCACGACGCCGGTGCATCAGGTCGTCGAATCGATCATGTCGGCGCAACGCTCGCTGCAATCTGTTCTGGCGATGCGCGACAAGGCGGTCTCCGCCTACCAGGAAATCAGCCGGATGGCGATGTAACGCCATGACCATGCTGACGCTGGCCATTGCGGCGACCGGAATGAGCGCCCAGGAACAAAACCTGGAAGTCATCGCGAATAATATCGCGAACATCAACACGACAGGATTCAAGCGCTCGCGCGCCGAATTCACCGACCTTATGTATCAGTCCGAACGACTGATGGGAGTCTCCAACCGTGGACGCGATGCGACGATCCCGGAAGGCGCTCAGCTTGGCCTCGGCGTGCGCACCGCCGCGATACGCAGCCTGAACACCCAGGGATCGCTGACCAGCACCGGCAATACGCTGGACCTCGCCATAAACGGGCGGGGCTGGTTCCAGGTGACGATGCCCGACAGCACCATCGCCTATACGCGCGACGGCTCTTTCAACACCAATGGCACCGGCCAACTGGTGACGACGGACGGTTATCTGATCACGCCGCCGATCAACATACCGATCAATTCGACTAATTTAACGGTCAGCCAGACCGGCCTGGTGACGGTGACGCTTCCGGGCCAGGTCAACCCGCAAACTCTTGGCCAATTGACCGTCGCCAATTTTGTCAACGAAGCAGGACTGCAGCAATTGGGCAGCAATCTGGCGCAGCAGACGCTCGCCTCCGGACCGCCGACCGTCGGCGTTCCCGGCGACACGTCCTTTGGCACGCTTCAACAGGGCTATGTCGAAGCCTCCAATGTCGATCCGGTGAGCGAAATCACCAATCTGATCGCGGCGCAGAGAGCCTATGAGATGAATTCCAAGGTGATCCAGGCGGCCGATCAGATGTCGGCCACGATCACCAATATCAGGCAATGAAGGCGGGCGAGATGTCTTTGGGCGCAAAGCAGCGATCGAGGCGAAGGGGATGGCCTAATCCGCCACGACGCCTGGCGCTGGCGGCCTATCTTTTGCTTGGGGCGGCGCTTCCCGTCGCCGCCGAAGAAAGGATGCTGCCGACGCCGAGCCAGGTCATCTATCCCGGCGACATTATCCGCGAGGGAATGCTGACCGACATTTCCATCTATGACCTCCCCAATGTCGACGGCCCGCTCATCGAAAGCCGCGCCGACCTCATCGGCAAGGTCGCCACGCGAACTCTGCTGCCGGGCCGCGCCATCACGACGCTGGCGATCGCCAACCCCAGAGCCGTCGCGCTCGGCGCCCAGGTCAAGCTTGTCTATCACGATGGCGGCCTGAGCATCATCACCTCGGCGCTTGCGCTGGAAACCGGCGCGGTCGGCGATACGATCAAGGTTCGCAATTCGGACAGCGGATTGACGATTTCGGGAACGATACAGCCCGACGGCTCCGTCAGCGTGAGCGATAGCTGATGCGACGTTTGCTTCTGGCGGCGATCGCCTGCCTCATCGCCGCCCAGGCCGCCGCCGCGGTTCGCATCAAGGATATCGCATCGCTGCAAGGCGTACGCGACAATCAATTGATCGGTTACGGCCTCGTCGTCGGCATTCAGGGCGCGGGCGACACCCTGCGCAATTCGCCGTTCACCCAGCAAGCCATACAATCGATGCTTGATCGGATGGGCATCGAGGTGCGCAACACCACGCTGGGCAACCGCAACGTCGCGGCGGTCATCGTCACTGCCGACCTGCCGCCGGCGGCGGGCGTCGGTTCGCGAATGGACGTCACGGTTTCCTCGCTTGGCGATGCGACATCCCTGATGGGCGGAACCTTGGTCCTGACGACTTTATCAGGCGCCGACGGGCAGACCTACGCGGTCGCGCAAGGCGCCGTCTCGGTAACGGGATTCGACGCTTCCGGCCAGGGAGAAACCCTTTCTCAGGGCGTGCCGACCGCCGGGCGCATATCGAACGGCGCGCTGGTCGAGAAAAGCCTGCCGCCGATCAAGGACACCGGTGTGTTGACGCTGGAATTGAGGAACCCCGACTACAAGACAGCGGTGCGGATCGCCGACGCGATCAATGCCTATTCACGCGAGCGCTTCCATAAGCAGGCGGCTTTCGAACAGGACTTTCGAACGATCACGTTGTTTCGCCCGGCGCAAATCGGCGTCGCCCGCTTCATGGCGGAAATCGGCGATCTGCTGATCGAGCCGGATATGACCGCTCGCGTCGTTCTCGATGCGCGCACGGGAACGATCGTCATCGGTCAGGACGTGCAGATTTCTACGGTCGCGGTCACGCACGGGACGTTGTCGGTCCGCATCACCGAGACGCCCGAGGTCTCCCAGCCGCGCTCGTTCTCGGATGGCAAGACGGTGGTGACGCCGCGGACCCAGATTGAAGCCAACGAATCGGGCGGTCAGGTCGCCATCATCGGGGGCACGAGCCTGCGCTCCCTCGTCGCCGGCCTCAACAGGATCGGCCTCAAGCCGCCGGGAATTATCGCCATCCTGCAGGCGATCAAGACCGCCGGCGCGCTGCAAGCGGATCTGGTCGTCCAATAAATTCTGAGCGCAATATCGGCGCCCCGGCGGCGCTCGAATCATCTCCCGCAAAGACTTCAATTCCTCGGTTTGCGGCGCGAAAGGCTTGACCGTCCAGCCCGGCGCAAGCTGCCCGCTGCACTGTGACGACAAAGCCCTTTCTCCGCCCCGCGCACAGAACCGCCCATGCTGACGCCAAAACCACTTTTCCTGGGGATGCTGACCGCGGCGGCGATCGCCTGCCTCGCTGCGCCCGCGCTGCCGCAAGACCAGAAAAAAGCCGATGGGGAAACGAAAAAGGCGGAGAACGACGCCAGCGACGGCGTCCAGCAATATTGCGGCAATATCGCCAGTTTCGCCGCCGACGCGCGCGTCGCCTGGCAGATGAAGCGGATGGGCGAGTTGGAAGCGCAGCTCAAACAGAGAATCGCCGATCTCGACGCCAAGGAAGCCGAAGCCAAACAATGGGTCGACAAGCGCGAAGCGATGATGAAAAAGGCGGACGATGGCATCGTCGCCATTTACGCCAAGATGCTGCCGGAAGCCGCCGCCTCGCAGATGATCGTGATGGAGGAATCCACCGCCGCCGCGCTCCTCACCAGGCTCAATCCAAGAGTTTCCAGCGCGATCCTCAATGAGATGGAGGCTGGCAAGGCCGCCAAGCTGACCGACTTGATGGCCGGCGCGATGACCGACGGAAAGAAGTCATGATGAAAAGTCGCGGTGGGATTTTCGTAACCGCCGGCGCGCTTTGCCTCGGCCTGGCCGGATGCGCCGCCGATATCGGTCGCGAACCTTATATGACGCCGGTCGGCGCCGGACTCGCCACCAACGCCGATCCAGCGATCGTCGCTTTCACCCCGCCCGCCGCCCGTTCCGCGCAATCCCTGTTCGTCGAGAGCGGCGCGACGATCTATCGACAACAACGTGCGTCGAAAATCGGCGATGTCGTGACGGTCAATATCGCGATCAACGACCAGGCGACCTTGGGCAACACGACCGGCCGATCGGCGACAGCTACCGCCACCGCTCAGGCCGATTGGAGCCTCAAATATTCCGGCTCGTCGAAAAATGACCTGTCGTCCACATCCACTTTTCAGGGCCAGGGCAATATCGCCCGCTCGGAGCAAGTCCAGGTTTCGGTCGCCGCGATTGTCACCGCCGTGCTGCCCAATGGCAATCTGCTGCTCAGCGGATCGCAGGAGGTGCGCGTGAACTACGAACTTCGGCTGTTGACGGTCAGCGGAATCGTATGGCCGGGCGATATCAATCGGGACAATGCGGTTCCCTATAACAAGCTAGCCGAGGCGCGCATTTCCTACGGCGGCCGCGGGCGACTCGACGAAGTGCAGCAGCCGGCCTGGGGCCAGCAGATCTACGACCGCCTGAAGCCATTCTGACCTTCGCCACCGGACCCAGATGACCGTTCATACCGCGATGCGCCAGCCCGCCCGCCGCCCCACCAAACGGGCGCGCCGATGAAGCAGATCATCATCGCCATGCTGATCGTGACGGCGCTGGCGGGCGCTTCGGGCGGATTCTATGGCCTTCGCATAGCGGCGCCAGGCGCGGAACGCCACGACAAGGAGACGCGCGCCGAGGAGAAGCCGGCGGCGGCGGCGAGCCTTCCGGCCAATTCCGGCATGTTCGACCTTCCACCGATCGTCACCAATCTCAGCGTGCCGCAAGACACATGGATCAGGCTCGAGGCGTCGTTGTTGTTTGACGAAAAAGCCGTGCCGCATCCGGAAGCTCTGGGCGCCCAGATCTCTGACGACATTCTCGCCTTCCTGCGCACCGCGACATTGACGCAAATCCAGGGAATTTCCGGCTTGCAGAACCTGCGGCAGGACCTCAACGAGCGCGTCGCGATTCGCTCGAACGGCGCGGTGAAGGAACTGGTCATCCGAACCCTGGTGCTTCAGTGAAACGCCTTCTCGTCGCCGCCCTTCTGCTGGTCCTGACGAGCGCCGCCGCGAACGCCCAGACTGTCGATCTTGGATCGCTGATCCCCGGCGGCGGCGCTTCGGCGACCGGGCGCATCATCCAATTGGTCGCCATATTGACCATCCTGTCCGTCGCGCCGGGCTTGCTGATCATGGTGACCAGCTTCACCCGCTTCGTGGTCGCGCTGTCGTTCCTGCGCTCGGGTCTCGGACTGCAAAGCTCGCCGCCCAATCTGGTGATGATAAGCCTCTCGCTGTTCATGACCTTCTACGTCATGGCGCCGACATTCGATCGCGCCTGGCAAAATGGCCTGAAACCGATGATGGACAATTCCATCACCGAGCAGGAAGCCTATGGCAAGGTCACGGAACCCTTTCGCGAGTTCATGCTTGCGCAGGTTCGCGACAAGGACCTCAACCTGTTTGAGGATCTGTCGAAGGGCAGTTTCCAGATCAACGATAAAGCGGCGATTGACCTGCGGTTGCTTATTCCCGCGTTCATGATTTCAGAACTCAGACGCGGTTTCGAAATCGGCTTTCTCGTCGTTCTGCCGTTTCTGGTCATCGACATGATCGTGGCGACGCTGACCATGTCGATGGGCATGATGATGTTGCCGCCCTCGGTCATTTCGCTGCCGATCAAAATTCTTTTTTTCGTTCTGATCGACGGATGGAATTTATTGATCGGCAGTCTCGTGCGGTCGGTCAATTGACGGTGCGCGCAACGACCACGCACCGTCTGGCGATGAGGCGCGAATGAATAGACAACAGCGGCGCGCCGCGGCGAGACAGGGCCATCTGGTCGACGCTGCGGAGCGCGCGCAGAGCGCGAAGATTTCGGCGCTGTTCGCCGCCGCTATCGCCCATCACCGGTCGCGCCGGCTCGCCGAAGCCGAGAAGCTTTATCGCGAAATCCTCGCCATCGACTCCGACCATGCCGACGCCAATCACTATCTTGGCGCGCTGGCGTTTCAGGTCGGGCGCAGCGACGTCGCCGCTGTCTTGATCGGCAAAGCCATTTCGCAGCGCAATGACGATCCGGCGATGCATAGCAATCTCGGCAATGCGCTGAAGGGGCTCGGCCGGCTCGACGAAGCTATGGCTTCCTATCGGCAGGCGATCGCACTGAGGGGCGATTTCGCCGATGCGCATTGCAATCTCGGCATCGTTTTGAAAGAGCGGGGCGAGTTGAACGAAGCGATCGCCTCCTACCGCCGGGCCCTGGCCATCAAGCCGGACTATGTCGAAGCGCATAACAACCTTGGCAATGCGCTGAGGGACGGCGGCAAGCTCGACGAGGCCTCGCAATCCTATCGACGCGCAATCGCGATTAGGGCGGATTTCGCGGACGCGCATAGCAATCTGGGCAACGTGCTGGCGGATCGCAATGAGCTGGATAGCGCGCTGGAATCCTATCGCCGGGCGCTGGCGCTGAATCCGGACTTCACCGACGCGCACAGGAACCTTGGCGACGCGCTGCGCAAGCTCGGCCGGCTCGACGAGGCGACTGCCTCCTATGCGAGAGCGCTCACGCTGAACCCTAACTTCGCCGAGGCGCACAACAATCTCGGCGTTACGCTCAAGGACCGAGGCAAGTTCCCCGAGGCAATCGCTTCCCTGCGCCAGGCGCTTGCGATCAAGCCGAACTACCTCGAGGCGCATAACAATCTTGGCAATGTTTTCCGCGACCAGGGCGCGTTCGACGAAGCGGCGGCTTCCTATCGTCGGGCGCTCGCCATCGAACCGGACTACGTCGAAGCGCTCAATAATCTGGGCACGGCGCTTGGAGACCAGGCGAGGTTCGACGAGGCGATCGAATCCTTCGCGCGCGTGCTCGCGCTGAAGCCAGATTTCGCCGAGGCGCACAATAATCTCGCCAATGTCCTCAAACACCAGGGACGGCTGGAGGAGGCGCTGGAATCATACGAACGCGTGGTCGCGCTGAGGCCCGATTTTGCCGGCGCGCACAGCAATCTCTTGCTGACTCAGCACTATTCGGATCGGCTTTCGAGCGCCGAACTCTTCGCCGCGGCGCGCGGATTCGGCGACAAATTCGCTTGCCGCGCAGCCGGGGCAAGCTTCCCGAACGAGTGTTCGTCCGGGCGCCGTCTGCGCATCGGCTATGTCTCCGGCGACTTCCAGCAGCATCCCGTCGGTTTCCTGCTCGCCCGCGTGCTCGAAGCGCATGATCATGCAGGTTTCGAAATCTTCTGCTACGCTAACAGCGCCAATGTCGACCACGTCACCGAACGCTTGAAGCGCGCCGCGGATCATTGGCGCCGCATCGTCGGCCTGTCCGATGCCGATTGCGCGGCGATGATCCAGCGCGACCGCATCGATATATTGATCGACCTTTCCGGCCATTCAGCCAAGAACCGGCTTCCCATGTTCGCGCTGCGCCCGGCGCCCGTCCAGGCATCCTGGCTCGGCTATTTCGGCACGACAGGCCTGCCGGCGATGGATTATTCTTTGATGGATAACGCAGCCGCGCCGCCTGGCGACGAACGCTGGTTCACCGAGGCGATCGTCCGTCTTCCCTTCGGTCGTTTCTGCTACGCGCCGCCAGACTACGCCCCCGGCCCGGTCGATCCTCCCTCGCTCGCGCGGGGCTACGTCACATTTGGCAGTTTCAACAATGTCGCGAAGATCGGCGCCGGCGTCGTTGAGCTATGGGCCCAGGTGCTGCGGGCGACGCCGAATTCCAGATTGCTGCTCAAATGGAAATCGCTCGACAATGAAGGCGTGCGCAACCGCCTCGCCGGGGCTTTCCAGGCCGCTGGCGTCGCGCGAGAACGGTTGGAGCTTCGCGGCTTTTCACCGCATCTGGAAATGCTGGCGCAATATGGCGACATCGACGTCGCGCTCGACCCGTTCCCCTTTGGCGGCGGCCTCACCTCTTGCGAAGCCTTGTGGATGGGAGTTCCGGTGACGACGATGCCTGGCGATCGGCCAGCGTCGCGCCAGACCGTCGGATTTCTCGATCTTCTCGGCTTAGGCGAATGTGCGGCGCGCTCGCCCACAGAATATGTGAGATGCGCAACAGAACTGGCGGCCGATCCGGATCGTCTCATGACGTTGCGGCATTCGTTGCGATCGCGCATGACCAAATCGCCGCTCTGCGACGGCGCCCTCTTTACGCCCACACTCGAAGCGGCGTTCAGGGCGATGTGGAATCGATGGCGCGCCGGAGAGCCCCCATCCGCGCTCGAAATCCGGGCAGACGACGCCAAGGGCGCCGCCGAGGCGGCTTAGCGACGGCGACTCGCGGGCCGCGCCGCGCCAGAATCATCAGCGGTTCGCGTTAAATGCGGGGCTCAAGGAAAAGGCCGCACCCTTGCGAAGGAGCGCGGCCCTGATGTTTGTCGAAGGCGGCGAGGCCGATCGAGGGGCCCGCCGCATGCTTTCAGCGTGGATTACTGGAACAGCTTGAGGATAAGCTGGCTGCTCTGGTTGGCGATCGACAGCGACTGAACGCCGAGCTGCTGCTGAGTCTGCAGAGCCTGCAGGCGGGTCGAAGCCTGGTTCATGTCGGCGTCGACGAGGGCGCCAATGCCGGTGGTGTAATTGTCCGACAAAGCCGTGTTGAAGGTCGCGGCATTGGCGAGCGTGTTGGACACCGAGCCGAGGATCGAGGAATAGCTCGTGATCGCCGTCAGAGCCGTGTTGACTTCGGTAATCTGCGCCGCCGCTGTGGCCGTGCTCGTCGTTAGGGCGGTCAGATCGTCCGCACCTTGCGTGAACAAGCCGGCGGGCGGCGTCGTGACGACCGAGACGCTGAGCGAACCGCCGCCCGATCCCGCCAGGGCGAGCGTCGTCGCATTGCCGTTGACGTCGAGGCCGCTGTAGGTGGTGGTGGTCGTCACGCCAGACAGGCTCACCGAGGAGACGGTGGTGGAATCGGCGGTCGTGGTGATCGCGTCGACGCCGTAGCTGGCGGTATAGGTGTTGGCGACCAGGGCGGCGATGTTGGTGATCGTGTCGGTGTCGGTGATGTTGGGCTCTACCGTCGTCGACGACGTGCCGCCGGTTCCGGTCAAGGCCGTCGGGGTCAGCGAAATGGTGTTGAAGCTGGCGACGCCGGTGCTGCTGACGTTATAGCCAGCGACGAAGTTCAGCGCGGCTGTCTGGCTGCCGTTAAGCAGGTTGAGGCCGCTATAGGAGGCGCCGTTCACCGCCGAGGTCAGTTCCTGGCCGAGCGAAGCGAGGGTGGTGTTGATGGCGGTGATATCGGCGCTGGGCGATTCCGCCTCGGTAAGCGCGGTCTGGATTGCATGGATGGTGGTGATGACGTTGTTGATCGCCGCCGTCGCGGCGCCGATGATCGACTGGCTCTGGGCGATCGAATCGTTGACCGCGCCGATGACGCCGGTGTTGGCCTGCAGGCTCTGGGCGATCGACCAATAGGCGGCGTTGTCGGAAGCATTGGCGACTTTCAGGCCGGTCGAAATCTGGGCCTGGGTCGTGGCCAGATTCTGCTGCGTCATATCGAGAGACTGGAGGGCGGTGAGAGCAGAGACGTTTGTGAGAAGTGAGGACATGGGTGCGCTTCCTGAACATAGCTTGACACTGTCGGAGACATTCGGACTCGCACCGGTACGACGAAACGGCATGATGCCTATAGGTTCTGCCTTGCGAACCTAACTCGTCGTGTTTTCGCTGAAGCATCGCGCCGCTTGGCGATCAATGTCGATCAGACTGGGTCACTCTGCATCGCCGGACTTAAGAATCGATGAACTTCACCGTTCAAAACGCCTCCCACGCACTCTTCGTTAACAATTCGTTTCTCACGCCGAAAGCCGCGGTTCGCCCTCCCCAATACGCCGACGCCGGCCCGATCGCGCCAGGGCCGTCGCTGAGCTCAGGCCGAAGCGCAAAGCCGCGTTTTCGCCGGCGCGGCGCTTTCGTCCGGCAACCCCCGCGCAAGCTCCCGCGTGAAGAGTGGGGGCGAGCAGTGAGAATGTCGCGAGGACTTAATGGCCGCGTGGGAACAGGCGCAACAATTGTGGAACAATCTGCTTGCGCTTGGGGCGAGGCGGCTCGCCGTTCTCGGCTTGATGGGTTTCAGCGTTGTCGCCGTCATGGTCCTTGGCGGCTATTTCCTCAGCCGGCCGACGAGCGAAACGCTCTATTCCGGCCTCGACCGCCAGGATGTCGGCGGCATCGGTTCGGCCTTGAAGGAAGCCGGCATCCCGTTCGACGTCAGCATAGACGGCGGGACGGTCACTGTGCCGGTCGGACAGACCGCGTTGGCGCGCATGACTTTGGCCGAAAAGGGCCTGCCGCACAGCAACAATGTCGGCAACGAACTTTTCGATAAGCTCGGCTCCCTTGGCCTGACCTCGTTCATGCAGGAAGTCACCCGCGTGCGCGCGTTGGAGGGCGAGCTTGCGCGCACCATCCAGATGATGCGCGGCGTCAAGGCGGCGCGCGTGCATATCGTCATGGCCGATGAAGGTTCGTTCCGGCGCACGCGCCAGCCTCCTTCCGCATCGGTGGTCATTCGCACCGAATCGGCCGACGATCGCAGCACCGCGCAGGCGATCCGCCATCTCGTCTCGGCCGCCCTGCCCGGAATGACCGTCAATGAGGTCACCGTCTTGAACGTCGACGGCCTGCTGCTGGCGTCCGGATCGGATTCGGCCGACCAGGAGCCCGGCAACATGCTGGCGCTCGAAAAAAGCGTCTCGCAAGATATTCAGGATTCGGTTCGCAAAACACTCGCGCCTTATCTCAGCCTGCGCAACTTCCAGATCAGCGTGGCCGCCCGGTTGAACACAGACAAGAAACAGGTGAACGAGACGACCTACGATCCGGAATCGCGGGTCGAGCGCTCGGTTCGCGTCGTCAAGGAAAACACCAATTCCCAGAACTCCACCGCTCAGGCGCCCACCGGGGTCGAGCGCAATCTGCCGCAAGCCAAGCCGACCGCCAACGACGCCAAACAATCGAACGACGAGACCAAGAAGAACGAAGAGCTGACGAATTACGAAGTATCCTCGAAGACCGTGTCGACCGTCAGTTCGGGCTTTGTCGTCGAGGGCCTGTCGGTCGCCGTTCTGGTCAACCGGGCCGGATTGGCCGCCTCGCTCGGCGACAAAGCGACGCCCGAAGCGATCGATAAGCAGGTGAAGGATATCGAACAATTGGTGACATCGGCCGCCGGTTTGCGCAAAGAGCGCGGCGATACGATCAAGGTCTCGGTTGTCGATTTCGTCGACAGCGGCAAGGAATTGGAGCCGGTCGAGGGTCCCTCGCTGATCGAACAGATCACGCGCCAGGCGGGTTCGCTGGTGAGCGCGGGCACGGTGCTGCTGGTCGCCTTCCTGCTGATCTGGTTTGGCCTGAGGCCGGCCACTAAGGCGCTGCTCGCCACGCCCAAGTCCAATCAGGAAGCGCCGATCGCCTTCCTGCCTGACGGGCGTCCAGCAAGCGGCGAATTCGCCGCCATCGTCGACAATTTTCCAAAGAGCGGCGCCGACAATCTTCTTCCCGAGCCGGCGGAGGGCGATGACATGCTGCGCAATATCCTGGCGCGGAAAAACAAGAACCCGCAAAAGCAGTTGGAACAATTGGTCGATTACGATGAAGGGCAAGCCGCGGCTATCCTCAAGCAGTGGATTCGCCAGGGAGAAAATGCATGAGGCCGATACCGATCGCTCAATATCTCAACCAGTTCGGCAGAGCGGAGCCGACGCCAGCCGATCGCGTCCATCGCGACAGCGTATTATTGCGGCCAAGGGTTCTCTCGACGCCAGCCGACACCGAGGCGCGGGTCGCGGAGGCGTATGCGCGCGGAAAGATGGATGGTCTGGAAATCGCGCGCGCGGATGCGGCCGCCGCCCTGTCTCTGGAGCAGACGGATCGGGAGGCGCAGGAGAATGCGTGGCGACTTGCCTGGAAGGCGAATGAGATTGCGCAATTCGCTGAGAAAATCGAAGGCGCGATGGCGGCAATCGAAGATCGTCTGGCGCAGAGCGTCGCACGGATATTGAAGCCTTTTCTTGTCGAGGAACGGGTCAAGCACATCACCGATGCGCTCTCGGAGAACCTGTCCAAGATTTTGTCGCGCGATACGCCCGCCCTGCTGAAGATCACCGGTCCGGAAGCGCTGCTGAGCGTCTTGCGCGATCAGTTGTCGTCGCAATCGGTAGCGGTCGAATATGTCGCGGCGGAAGGTCTCGACGTGACCATCGAGGCTAACCAGACCATCATAAAATCCCAGCTCCAGGCCTGGATCGATCATATCGAAACCGTCGGCGAATGAACGAGCCCATGGACGACAAGCATCCGGAAATCATCATCATCAAGCGGCACAGCAGCCATGAGGAAGAGCATCATGGCGGCGCGTGGAAGATTGCATTTGCCGATTTCATGACCGCCATGATGGCGTTTTTCCTGGTGCTCTGGATCATCAACGCGACCGACAAGAACACCAAGACGATCATCGCGCGCTATTTCAATCCGCTGAAGCTCGAGGATATGGCCAAGGCGCAGAAAGGCATCCGCCTGCCCGTCGGCGATGAAGCGCGCCAGACCAAGCCTATCGACGACGACACGCCGAAGAAACAGGAAGAGCCTGGGCCGACTTCGGGCGAAGCCGACAAGAAAGAGCCGGCCGCCAAGGATGGCGGTAAACAGGATAAGCAGGAAAAGCAGGATAAGCAGAGCAAGGAGACCGTCGACCCGGCGCAGCCCAAGGCCCATCTTTCCGAAACCGCGCTGCTTGGCGATCCCTACGCCAGCCTCGACAAAATCGCCGGCAAAGTCACAACGACGGAATCGCCCAAAGTCGGCGCGGCGGCGGGCAGCAGCCCAACGCAGGAGCCCGCGCAGCTCGACCTCGACGCTTTTGTCGACCCTTTCAAGCCGGTCGCGCGCGGAACGCCGACGGATTCTCTGGTCGCAGCCGATCCGGAGGCGACGCAGCAGTCGACGCCGCCGACGCCCGACGCGCAGGGGCGCCCGCAGGCCGCGCCAGCGCCGCAACCTGAACCATCAGTCGCCAACGCCCCAGCGCATCCGGACGCGAACGGCAGGGAGCCGCCCGCCCCGCCGCCCGTGGCGCAGTCGGCCGAAGCCGAACGTCCGGCTGCCGCGGCGGCCGCTGAAGCCGCCAAGCCTCCGGTTGCCGCGGAGGCGGCGAAGCTTCAGGCAGTGAGCGAGGCGGCCAAGCTTCAGGGCGAACTCCTAAAGGAATTGCACGCGGAAATTCACGCGCAGCCGGCGCCGGGCATCGAAGTTCAGGCGACGTCGGAGGGCATCCTGATCAGCCTGACCGACGAATTCAATTTCGGCATGTTCGCTGTCGGCTCCTCCGAGCCTCAGCCCAAGGTCGTGCGGATCATGGAGAAGATCGCCGAGATGCTGAAATCTCGCCCGGGACCGATCGTCCTGCGCGGCCACACCGACGCGCGTCCCTACAAGGGCGTCGGCTATGACAATTGGCGCCTTTCGTCGGCGCGCGCGCAGATGGCCTATTACATGCTGATTCGCGGCGGACTCGACGAAAAACGCGTCGAGCGCATCGAGGGCTACGCCGATCGTCGCCTGAAAACGCCGGATAAGCCGGAAGCCGCCGAAAATCGCCGCATTGAAATATTGCTGCGAAAGGACAAGTCGTGAGCGCGCGGACGCGGCTCGGCGCAAGTCTTCTGACTTGCGCCTTGGCGTGGGCGCGGCCGGCCTATGCCGAAGACGCGGCCCCTTCGGCCCCTTCGCCGATTCAACTCGTCGCCAATCTGCAAAACCGACAGGCGGAGATCGCGCAAGGCGATCTGGCCGCCTATGCCGCCCAGCCCAAGCTTTTGCGCGAAATCTCCGAAGCGCTTCTGGCGACCAAGCCGGAAGTCTGGCGAAAGCCGCGCGAAGCACGCGCCGCGATCGTCTTCGCCCTCAGCGGCGGCCAGCCTCGCGTCGTCATGCATCTGATCGACAGCCACGCGCTCCCCGCTGACGAGGAAAAAATGATGCGGGGGGCGCTCGCCTATGTGCTCAGCCATGAAGCGGAAGCGCTGAAATTATTGGGCGACGTCGATCCCAGATCGCTCGACCCGGCGCTCGGCGGCCAGATCGCCTTTGTCCAATCGGTGCTTCTAACGACGATCGACCGCAAAAAGGCCGTCGCGCTTCTCGATCTCGCGCGGCTGCTGATGCCAGGCGGCCTCGTCGAAGAGGCCGCGCTGCGCCGCGAGGTTTTTCTGATCGGCGACAATGTGCGAGACGCGGATAAATTCGCGACGCTGGCGGAACAATATCTCGGCCGTTTTCCAAAATCGCCCTATGCCGATCATTTCCTGAGGAGCTTCACCGCCACGGTGATCCGTCTTGGCCTCGCCGATGACGTCGACAATTTTCCGAAACTCGAACGGATGACGGAAACTCTCAGCGGCGACGATCGCCGCGCCTTCTTTCTCACGATCGCGCGCACCGCGCTGGTGGGCGGCAAAATTCCCATGACCGATGTCGCCGCGACCAAAGCGCTGTCGCTCGCACAGGCCGATAGCGGCGACGAAGCGCGGGGCCGGCTCTATCAGGCGGCGGCGCGAAGCCTGACCGACCAATACGAATCCGGTCTCGCCCAATTGCAGGCGATCGACGCCAAAAAGCTTTCGAAGCGGGACGCGGCCCTGCTCGCGGCGGCGCGAAATGTCGCGCGCCGCATTCGTGAAAAGCCGCTGACGCCATCGGCGACCCCACCGGCGATGGCGGCGGACGATCCGGCCGTCGTGACGATTCAACTCGCCGAAGCGGCTCTGGCGAAATCCCAGCATCCGACGAGCGAGGTCGCGCCATGACGAACCTTGGCCTGCCCCCGCAAGGCGCCATGCAGGCGCCGCTTAATCTCGCCTCCGGCGCTTTGGTCGGCGACCGCGGCGCGGGAGGCGCGTCCGATTCCCAGGATAGTTCGTCGTTTGACGCCTTGCTGGG
Source organism: Roseiarcus sp. (assembly GCA_036513315.1). Classification (GTDB taxonomy): domain Bacteria; phylum Pseudomonadota; class Alphaproteobacteria; order Rhizobiales; family Beijerinckiaceae; genus Roseiarcus. The sequence goes on along the minus strand of DATBZF010000031.1, from coordinate 62,895 downwards.
TGCGCTTGGCGATTCCTCGGGGCAGACTCAACCCGCCGGCGCGCCGGCGGACGCCAATAGCGCGGCCAACGCGGCGGCGCAGCTTTTGGCGCAATCGGCCGACGAGTCGGCGCCGACCGTCGCATCGTGGCGATCCATTTCCACGCTTCATAGTTTGAGAGCAGGCGTATTGTCGGCCCTGGACAAGCGACTTGCTTCGACGCTGACCGCGGACTCGCCCGATGTCGAGACCAAGGCGTCGAAAGCCGATAGCGAGACCAGCGCGGACGCCTCAGCGCTCGCGAACATCGGCTGGGCTTCGTTGATGGGGGGCTTGACGGGCGCCGGCGGCGCGCCAGCGCCAGGTTCGCCTGCATCGGCTACTTCGGCGCCGACTTTAGCGACGCTCGCCGCCGCGACGGCGTCGGTCGCCGGCAAGGCAAGTGCGGGCGCGGCGACTGAACACGCCATGCCTTCCGACGCCACTCTCGCAACCGCAACGCAGGCGGGGTTAAGCAATTCCGCGACGCCGCCGGTCGCGGTGAACGTCACGCGGTCGATCACTTATCTCGGGCTCGATCCAACCGCGGCCAAGATACAATCCGCGACCGGCGCGTCGACGCGGCCAGCGGCAAATAATTCGCCCGGGGCCGATTCCCTCCGAGGCCTGCGCAGCGATCAGGCATCCGGTTCCTTGTCCGATGCGGTGGGCGCCGCATCCGGCGCGGCGAGCGGCGACCAGACCCAACAGAACAATCACGGCGCCGGCGCGCAGGATCGCGCGTCCGGCGGGACCGGACGCGTCGACCAGGAAACGACATCCGCCGCCGGGCAGACAGCGTCGGCCGTCTCCAGCGCGGCGCTGGCGAGCGTCAACGCGATTTCTGCAAACGGCCTGTTGTCGGCGTCGGTCGCTCAGCTTGCCGATGTCGTCGCAAGCGCCGCGGGAGAATTGGCGTCGCAAAGCAACGACGCCGCGCCATCAGGAACGCCCGCCGATAGCGCCAATTCGGCGCGAATGGCGCCGGTAAAAGAGCTCGATGTCCAATTGAATCCGGCGAGCCTCGGCGCTTTGACGATCCAGATGCGACTGAACAATGGGAGTTTGAGCGTCACCATCCAAGCCGACAAATCGGACACGCTCAAGCTGATCGAAAATGAGCGCGGTTCGATCACGAACAAGCTCCAGTCGCTCAATTTTTCAGTCGATTCCCTCACCGTCAAAGCGTCGGACGCCGTCGCGCCAAGCAGCTCCGGCGCCGGCGCGTCGAACACAGGAGCATCGAATCATGGCCAGGCCCAGCAAGGTCAATCGGGACAGACCGCCGACGGTTCGCGCGGCGGACGCTTCTCCCAGGGCGCCGGCGACCAGCGGCAATCGGCGCGCCAGGATCGCCAGGGCGCGGGCGATACAGGCGGCGACAGCAATTTTGGCCATCGCGTCATTTAGCTCAGGCTCTCCGGCCAGAGCAGCGGAGGCCGAAGTCTGCGAGCGGGAAATGCTGCGCGCAGCGCAAGCCAACGACATCCCCATCAATGTCCTCTATGCCGTCGGGCTAACCGAAACGGGGCATAAGGGAGCGCTCAATCCCTTCGACATGAATGTCGACGGGCGGACGGTGTCATCGGCCAGCCTGAACGAAGCCCTCGAGAAATTCGCCGCGGAAAAGGCCCGCGGCGCGCAAATGATCGACATCGGCTGCATGCAGATCAATCATCATTGGCATGCCTCGGACTTCCATTCCCTGAGCGAAATGTTCGATCCCGCTCGCAATGTGCGCTACGCCGCCAATTTTCTCAAAGAGCTGCGCGCGCGCGAGGGCACCTGGACTTTGGCGGTCGCCCGCTATAACGCCGGTCCGAACAACGATCCTGCGCAGAAGAAATACGTCTGCGCGGTGATCCGAAACATGGTGGCGAGCGGCATGGGACAATGGACCCCCAACGCGCGCGCGTTTTGCGGCTAAGGAAAGCGGCCATGCAAAGGGAGAATTCGCGGCGGCCTTGTCAGCCTGATCGCATGATCAAGCCCCGGCCCATGTCGGCGACGACATGGAGCGGCGTAGGCTGACCATCCAATAGGGCGATATAGCCGTCCTGCGCGGCGACGACGATCGACTGGTTGAAAACGTGCACGACGGCGCCGGGCGCATGGTCATGTTTCTCGGTCCAACCGACTGCCCGTTTGACGGTGATCCAGGTCTTGCCGATACTGACAAGGCTGCCATTGGCGCCGAAGGCCCTGATGTGCCGCATGACGCTCGCGACTGATTTTCGCAAATCGACGACATGATCGGCCAATTCATGTTTCTTCCAATAGCTCCCACCCGCTTGCGGGGCGGCCCGCCCCCAAAGCTCGGCAAACTGGCCGGCGACTTTGGCGGCCAGTCTTTTTGCCGCCATCTGGATTTTGAGATCGAGGCTTTCGTGACATTCGTCGGGCAGCAGGGGAAATTCCTCAGAGGCGAGAATTTCTCCGCTGTCGATTTCCTGACTCAGGCGATGACAAGTGACGCCCCAGAATTCCCGATCCTCCAGGATCGCGCGCACGACCGGATAAGGGCCGCGCCCGTCGGGGAGCGGAGACGCATGAAAGTTGACGGCATATTTTAGAAATGGCCGCCAATCGCAGATCTTCCAGTCATAACTGGCGACGATCAAGGCTTCGCATCCCTGTTCGCGAAGCTCCTCGAGATCGACTTCCGACATTCTCGACAATTGTATCGCCGCGCCATGATCGCCCGCATAGGCGATGACCTCCTGTTGATTGGCGAACTCGGATTTCGGCGGAACGGTGAATAGTTTGAGCGGCTTCCAGCCGGCGTCGACGAAGGCTTCGAACACGCCAAGATATCGGTCAACCGCGGTAATGGCGAATTGCATGGCGCGCTTCTATCGATGAGTAACCTTGCCTGACGGAACGGCCTTCACGCCGGGGATTGTCCGATCGACGAAGCCGGCGGCGCCATGTCATGCGCCGACAATCCCTCGACTCCGACCTCCTGCCGCTGCATGAAGCGCGCCGGTGACGCCGGTTACATCTGCTTCTTCATGTCCGCGCGCGTCATATAATTGAATTCCTGAATCGTCACGTCTTTGAGGACGTTGCTGTTGAGCCGCGCATTGACGTTCTGCGCCAGGGTCTTCGTCATTTTGCCGAGGTCGTATTTCTTCATATTGTTGAAGTCGATGGAATCGTCGGCGTAAATGTAGCGGAACGCTTCGTCGAGCAGGAGGGTGTCCAGCGGCGCGGCAAGCTCTTTCGGCGCGGCCGGATCCGCAGAGTAAGACAATTCCGCGATGACATAGCCCTGGATGGCGCCGTCGGCGACCTTCGGCACAGTGAATTCCTTGGTCTTCTTATATTCGATGTTGGGAGCCGATGGCGCGGCCGCCGCCGCTCTCTCCTGGCCGGCTTTCCACGCGCTCGCGGCATAGGTCGAGGCGAGCGTCACCAGGCATGCCCAGACCCCGACGAGAACGAGCTTGATCATCGCCTATTCCCTCCAGGAGGAGGCCGAATAGGTGCCGTCGGATTGTCCGGCCTGGATCGTCCGCGCGATGATCTCGGAAACCTGCTGCACGGCTTTCAACTGGATGCGCAAGATCCGCCGATTATTTTCGAGCTTCGCCCGCAAGCTTGTCAGCGCCTCGCGTAAGGCGGCGTCGATCTGAACGCCCGCAAAGAGCGGCATGAGGCGGCTCAATTCCAACAGACCCTGACTTTTGCGCAGATTGAATTCCTGGAGATCGACCACTCTGGCGCTGGCGATTTTGGCGTTTTCGGCGTCGATCGCGTCTTGAACGCGCTGGATGGCGAGCATCAGCATTTCGCCGGACGCGCCGGGCCGGGAAGAAGCGATATTCGGCGACGGGGCGAATCGGCGGGGCGACAGGCTGCTCATGATCTCTTGCTCACATTGGACAGAAGGCCGCCAAGACCCAATCCCGCGTCGCCTTCGCTCACGCCGCGAAGCGCGGCGTCGGACAAAGCGCCGGAGGCGGCCAGCGTTGGATGGGAATGGCCGGGCAGCGGATGAGTGGCGAACAATCGCTTGGAAATTCCAAAGGCGCCGGATCTGGCGATCTGCTTGGCTATCTGATCGGCGAGCATCGATTTCCAGATATCGCCCGCCGAGCCCTGTCCATAAACGTCCGTTTCGTCCTTGGGCAGAATCGCATCGACGAAAGTCTTCAGGATCGAGGCTTCGAACTCGACCTGCGTGCGCGTCGTCTTTTGATCCGCGAGCGCGCCAGGATTGAGCGCGGCGAGACGGTCGCGCATATTGGCGGCGTTCGCTTTGATGTAAGGATCGGGAGCCGATTGTTGCGTGGCGGCGTCGAGGGCTTTGGCGAAATCCTCCGCTTCGTCGACCCCGCCCGCGCCAAGCGCCGCCAGCCGCTGGGTCGCCGCCTGGGCGCGGACGGGGTCCGCCGCCTTGAGCACGTCAAGAACGATATCCGAGGACGGTTTGATGGCCATGGGCTTTTTCCGTACAGGCCTTTCGCGCAAGCCTTTTCATCCAGGCGTTGCGTGGGGCCAATATCCTTCACCGGCCTTATGCCGAGCTTGCGCTTCCCTTGTCGACCGAGCGCTCGATCAAATCGCCAAGCTCGCGGCGCTCCTGCTGCATGCGATATTTGGCGTCGACGCCATCGACCAGACGCTCGGCGAGTTTTGTGCGGGCGCCCTGTTCAAGCGCGAGTTTGGACTGCGTGACGTGCTGGGCCTTCACCTCTTCGATCCTGCGGTCGATGCCGCGCAGACGGCGGGTGGCGCTCTCAACCAGAATGCCGTTCATCGTCGTATCCCGATTGATCGCCTCGATCGTCGCCTTCTGCGCTTCCTCAAGCTCGGCGCGCTGCTGGTCGAGCGCTGCGAGTTTCCAGGTGCTGAGCTTATGCAATTGCTCCTGGAGAACCAGAATTTTGGTCAAAGATTTACGTCGTTGTTTCATCGTCTATCCCGCGGAAAGCCATGACAGGAACCCAATCATCAATTGACCAAGCATCGATCTGATTACGAAGTAGGTTATTAACAATCCGCCAAAGATAACGAATGGCGCCGAAATAAAATATATCGATATGCGCGGGGTCAATCTGTTGATGACGCTGATCGTCGTCTGAATAATAACTGTGTATATTATAAAAGGAGCGCTGATGCGTAGCGCGATCTGAAATGTGCTGGTCAGCAGCTTGCTGAATTGAAGAAGCGTGAAATTGGCGTCGAAATTTCCTTTGACCGGTATCGCGTCGTATGAAGCAGCGATGCCGCGAAAGACTTCCCAATGGAGGTCCATGATGAAAATAAGCGCCGTCGCCGACATGGTGATGAGCGTGACGAATGGCGGCAGGATTTCACTTTCATCGGCGACGACGCCGAACGGATTGCTGAGGCCGATCGCCATGGCGCCGGCGGACGCCAGCGTCTCCAGTGCGAGCAGAAAGAGACGGCCAAGCATGCCGATCGAGGCGCCGATGAGAAGTTCGGAGCCGATGAACCGCAGCGCCATGAATGGCTCGTCGCTGATAGCCTGAGCCGGAACCTGCGCCAGCAAAAGCGGCGTCAGCGACAGCGTCACGGCAAGAGCGAGGAACAGCCTGACGTGAGGGGGTATCTGCGGGCTGGAGAAGCCCGGCATCAGCAGCAGGCAGGCGCCGATGCGGCAAAACAGCACGAAGGTCCCCAGGATCAGTTGTTGCCCCACGGCGCCGTGGGAATCGAGACCCAGATCCGACGCCAGACCATTCACGCGATCGTTCCCAGCGACTCGACATCGAAACCGCGCGCGATTTCCAGTTGCGACAGGACGGGCAGCGTCGCGAACATGCGCTCGAGGATCATGCGGACATAGGGACGCGTCTCGGCCGTGGCGACGACGGCGAACTGGTGACCGGCGTCCATCCGCGCGCGGATGGCGGCGGAAGCCTCGGCGCCGAACTGCTCCACCAGGCGCGGATCGATGTCGAATTCGACGACATCGCCTTTGGCGTCGCGCTTGAGGCTCTGGTGAAAAGCCAGATCCCAGCGATTGCCGAGGCGCAGGACCTTCAGCACGCCCTTGTCGGTGAGGTCGCCGCAGATCTGCTGCGACATGCGGATGCGTACGTGTTCGGCGATCTGCTCGGGCCGGCGCGCATGGGGCGCGATTTCGGCGATCGCCTCCAGGATCAGATGAAGATTGCGGATCGACACGCGCTCGGCGAGCAGAAGCTTGAGCACCGCCTGCAATCCGGAATAGGAGATCTGCGAGGGGCAGATCTCGTCGATCAGGCGCTTGTATTCGGGATCCAGCCGGTCGAGCAGGGCGCGCATGTCCTTGTAGGACAAAAGCTGCGACAGGTTGTTGCGGATCACCTCGCTCAAATGGGTGAGCAATATCGACAGGGAATCGACGGTATTGAATCCTTGTCGCTTGACATCATTGAGGAAGGCCTCGGAAATTGAAATCGCTTTCATGCCGAAGGCCGGCTCGCGAACCTCGTCGCCGGGCACGTTGGGAACCTTGCCGTCGCCGACGATCACCAGGAACTCGCCAAGACGCAATTCCTGCGTCGCGACCACCGTGCCGTGGATGCGGATCTGATAGGTTTTGGCGGGCGATTTGAAATCGTCGGTAAGCTTGATCTCGGGCACGACGAAGCCATATTGGCGCGCAAATTTGCGCCGCATTTTGGCGACCCGCGATCCGATCTCGTCATGCGAGGCGAGGAATTTCGTCGTCAGTTGCCGGCTCAGGCAGAGCTCGATCTCATAGGCCTTGAGCTGTTCCTTGACGGACCCTTTCGCCTCCGCCCTGGCTCTTTCCTCCTTCATCGCCGCTTCCGCGACGACGACGGCGCGATCCTTGGCTTCTTGTCTGGGCAAGGCGTAGCCGACAAACGCCATCAGGCCGCCAAGCAAAGCGAAGGGCGTGAAGGGAAGACCCGGCACGACGCCGAGAATGAACATCAGCAGGGCCGCCAGAAACAAGGCATGGGGATAATGGCTAAGCTGGCCGAGCACCGCCTTTTCGGCCGAGCCGCGCGTGCCCCCCTTGGCGACGAGCAGGCCCGCCGCCAGCGAAATGATAAGCGCCGGGATCTGGGAGACGAGGCCGTCGCCGACCGAGAGCTTGGTGAATATGTCGGCGGCGCTCGACAAGGTCAGGGCGTGGCGCGTGACGCCGATGACGATGCCTCCGAAAATATTGACGCCGAGGATGATCAGGCCGGCGATGGCGTCGCCCCGCACGAATTTCGAGGCGCCGTCCATCGAGCCGAAAAAGGAGCTTTCTTCCTCCAATTCGCGCCGACGATGCTGGGCCTGCTTGTCGTCGATCAGGCCCGCCGAAAGATCGGCGTCGATCGCCATCTGCTTGCCCGGGATGGCGTCGAGCGTGAATCGCGCACCGACTTCGGCGATACGCGTCGCGCCCTTGGTGATGACGAGGAAATTGATGGTGATCAGGATCAGGAAGACGATGATGCCGATAACGAAGTCGCCGCCCATCACCAGATTGGCGAACCCGCCGATAATATAGCCCGCCGCCGTCATGCCCTGGGCGCCATGCGAAAGGATGAGGCGGGTGGTGGCGATATTGAGCGCCAGGCGCAGGATCGTCGCCACCAGAAGGACCGTCGGGAACGCCGAGAATTCCAGCGGCTTTTGAATCCACAGCGAGACCATCAGGATCAGTACGGAAAGCGCAATCGAGAATGCGATGCCAAGATCGATGACGAAGGCGGGGACCGGCAAGAAGAAAAAGCAGAGGATGAGGACGATGGCGACTGCAAAGCCGATGTCTTTGCCGCCGCTGCGGCTTGACGCGGGAATGCCCGCCAGCGCCGTGCTTGTCATGCTCTGCCCCTCATCTCAACTTTCGACGAGAGTGCGATATCAAGCTTGCGCCAGTCTCCCCATCGCGGTCGTTTCTCGACGAGACGAAGAGGGTTTCACGCTAGATAATTTGCGGCGCCGGAACGCCGATCGCCCGCATGTCGATCGGCGACCGTTTTTTTAGAAACCCTTCTCGATTCTTCCGTAGACCATTTCGGTGAAAGTATAGACCTGGCCGCCGATGAAGGGCGCGGTCAGGCTGATGACGGCGAAAATGACGATGATTTTGGGCACGAACGTCAACGTCATTTCCTGCACCTGCGTCAGCGCCTGGATCAGCGCGACAACCACGCCGACCGCCATCGCCGCCGCCACCGCCGGACCGGAGCCGACGATGATCGTCCAGATCGCCGCTTGAATCAGATCGAGTGCGTCGGCTTCATTCATGACCCGACGCTGGCGCCATTGGACAGCGATACCGTACTGCCGTCGGTGAGGGTCGCCGTGGCGCCTGTCGCTGTGACGTTCACCGACGCGACCGTCCCGGTCGTCGAACCGTCGGCCGAGGTGATCGTCTGGCCGACGAGCAGTTCGGCCTGCGACAGGGACGAGGTCGTCAGCAGCGAAGAGAGCGTTGCGTTGGTCTGCATGGCCTGCTGAACGCCCGAGATGGTGGCGAGCTGGGTGACCGACTGCGTCGGATCCATCGGCTGCGTCGGATCCTGATTTTTTATTTCGGCGATCAGCAGGGTTAGAAATTGATTGTAGTCGACGGTCGGGCTGGCGGTGGCGGCGCTCGATGTCGAGGTGTTGGTGGTGTTTGTCACGGGAGAAGTGGCGGCGACGGTCATCGGCGAGTGCCTTTCAGGCGGCGTGAGAGGTGGACGCTTTCGGACTTCCGGTCATGGTGGCCCGCTCCAGTGGGAACAGAGCGCGAAGCGCTTTCATCGCGTCGAAATGGCGCGAACACACGACCATCTCGTCAATCGACTTGAGCGCCGAAAGGATCGTCCGGTCCTCGAAGGTTCGCAGCGAGGCGTCGATCAGCTTGCGCGACAATTCGAGCGCCGCCGGGGCCGCGCCGGGGTCCATCAGCATGATCTGAATGACGAAATAAATTTGCCGCAGCGGCGTCGTTGCGTCATTGGCCTGCATGACGTGCGCCTCGAGAAGAAACGTCACGTCATTGAGCAATTCTATCGAAACTTTTCGATCGACGCGCAGGACGGCGCCGTTGATATAGAGTTTTTCATCCGCGCGCAGCGAGATATTCATTGTCGCCTCATTTCAATCCGTCGCGGATGATTTCGGTGATTTCGATCATCGCCCTGAGGTCACTGGCTTTTCCAGACCGGATGAGTTCGATTTCCTTGACCATCCAGATCCCAATCGAAATCAGCCCGGCGCGCAACGCCTCAGGCAGTTCATTTTCGGGATTGGCGAGATCGTCCATGAAGATCGACCACAGGCGTCGATAATAGAAAAGCGCGTCGATGAGCTCTCTTGATCCCGGTCCCTTGCTTTGCGCCGCGCGAAGCAACCCGATCGCCTGATCGAGGACGCGCCGCTCCATTCCCCGCATTTCCTGCGGCGATTCCTCAGCGACTTCTGCGTACGAAAACTGATACATTGCTCACCCTCGATGGCGCCTGAGGCGCCTTTCATTGCAGCGAACGCCGCCCCCCGCGAAAGACGAGACCTGGAACGCCGCGTCGATCTCCTCGACACGGAGCAGGCTAGAGATAATTCACCAGACTGAGCTTCTGCAGCGCCGCGGTCAGCGAATAAGCCGTCTGGATCTGCGTCGTAAGAGAAGAAACCAGCGTCGAAGTCTGGTAGAGATTGACGCTGTCGAGATTGTTGATCTGCGTCTGCAGAATGGTCATTTGGGCGGACATATTGGCGTTGGCGTCGGTCAAGCTTTGCTGGGCCGAGCCCAGCGTCGCCTGCGTCGTCGTCAGCGAAGTCACCGCCTGATTGATGAGCGTGCTGGCGCGCGTGGCGACGACCTGCAACGCGGACTGATTGATCGACGTGCCCGCGAACTCGTTCAGCAGCGCATAGCCCTGAGCAAGATCCTGGAACGCCGGTTGGTTGGCGTTGGTCGTCGACGTGATCGTCTCGGTCGGAGAAATATTGCTGCTGATATTGGTGCTGGACGCGGAGGACCAGTTGGCGGCCCAGGCGGCCCCCTGAAACTGGCTGGTCACGGCCGGCGAGGCGAGAAATGTCTGCATCTGCGTCGCCGTGACGGTCGCCGCCGTCGCCGGCGGCGCGAGCCCTGCGAGATAGGTCGCGAAAGCGTTCTGCAACGTCGTCTGGGCGGCCGTGCCGGTATAGCTGGTCAACGGCGGATTGGCGGAATTGATGCCGCCGAACACATATTGACCACTGACCGACGTATTGGTCGTGGCGATGAGGGACTGCAACCCGTTGGCGCCGAGCGACTGAAGTTCGGAACCGATATCCGTGCTTCCATTCCACTCGGTCAGTTCGTTGAGCGTGTTTTGCGCGTTAGTCTGGAGAGAGGAAAGCGCCGACTGGGTTGTGCTGAGGCTGGTGGCGACCTGCGAATTGGTCGTCGTATAGGTCTGCAGGAGGCCATTTTCGTTTTGCAACGAAATTTCCTGTCCCGCCTGGTTGCCAAGCTGCAATCCGATATCGGCATATTGGCCGGAGGCGGATTCCGCCTGTGCGGTCGCCAGTTCCGTCTGCATCTTCAGAACGGACAATTGCAGCGACGACGAGAGATATTGCGTGGAAATGTAGTTGGTCGTCATGCCGCCACCGCCGCGGTTACGGCGTTCAGCAACGACGCGAACATATTGTTCACCGTCGTGAGCAGCTTCGCCGTGGTTTGATAGGAGTTTTCGAGACTGAGCATCTGCGAGGTCTCGTCGTCGAGATTGACGCCGGTGGCGCTAGACAGCGCCTGCGACGCGCTTGTCGCCAGGGCGCTCGACGAGCTGGCCTGGTCGCTCGCCTGCTGATATTGCCCCTGCACCCAGCTCACCGACGCGGCGGTGTAATTGGTGAGGTTGTCGCTCGATCCGGCCCCCGCTGACGGACTGAACGATTGAGTCGCCGATATCTGCGAAATCATCTGCTGGATGCGCGTGGTGTAGCTGGCGGCGCCGCTGGTGTTGTAGGTGTAATCGTTATTGCCGGCCTCGGCATTGGCGATTCCGCCGTCCCTCAGCAGATTGGCGTTTCCGCCCTGGCTCGGATCGACGCTCGCATTGACGGATATCTGACCGGCCAGCCCCGCCGGAGCGGTCGCGTTATTGGGCACCGTGCCTGAAGGATCGGTGAACAGCCCTGGCAATGGGTCCGGCGCTGCCGGGTTGGTCTGATCGGTTTCCGAGAACGCATTGATCAACCCGCTCGCGATCTGGTCGAGCTGGCTCTGATATTGCGGCGCCGTCGTGTCGCGCAGCGTCGCCAGGCCCGCCAGTGCGCCGGACTGGATCGCCATCGGCGACGAAGAACCGGTGATGGGCACGCCGTCGACCATCACGGGATTGCCCGTCGCGCCCGCCGTCAATGTCGGCGTCGCCGTGAACGTCACCGAGCGCGCCGTGGTTTGGAACAACGTGACGCCGCTGTCGGTATAGATCGATTCCGAACCATTGGCGCTCGTCACTGTCGAAATGCCGATCTGCTGCGAGAGCTGGCTCAGGATATTGTCCCGCGAATCCTCGGCGTCGGTGACGTCGGCGCCGGACTGGAGGCCGTTGACGATCGTATTGTTGACGGTCTGATATTGGCTCAGCAGCGAATTGATGGTGGCGACCGACGTCGCCATATCCGCGTCCGCCTGGGAGCGGACCTGTTGCACTGTGGAAGTGGCGCTGTTGAGCGAATTGGTCAGAGCCGCAGCGGCGCTGACGACCGACTGCGCGACCGTCGCATTGCTCGGCGAGGCCTCGTAATTTTGCAGCGCCGTCTGAAGGCCGGCGAGCAGCGCAGCGGGCGATTGCCCCGACGCGGTCGTCGTCGACGACGACGATGAGGACGTCGAAGCGCTGTCGCTCACCGTCGCGCTCAATTGCGTAAGCCCGTTGGCGAGCGCCGCCTGCTGGGCCGCCGTTGAGCTCGCCGCCAGCATTTGCTCCTGAAGGGCGACATTGGTCGCCCGCGTGATCGAGCTGACCTCGACGCCGCCATAGGGGGAGGCAGCGAGATTGGCGGTCTTGAGCGTATATCCCGTCGTGCTCGAATTCGAGATATTCTGCGATATGACGGCTGTCTGGCTCGAGTTCGCATTGAACGAACTGTCGATGATATTAAACGCCGAGGACAAGGTCATGAGCGGCTTCCTTTAACGCCAAACGTCGGGTGGCTACGCCTGAATCTTGTTGAGAATGTCGAGCAGATTGGCGCCCGTCTGGAACACTTTGGAATTGGCCTCGTAGCTGCTTTGCGCCTGGATCATATCGGTCAGTTCGGTGGCGAGATCGACCGTCGAATTTTCGAGAGAGGACGATTCGATCGAGCCGAATCCGGCCGTTCCCGCCGTGCCGACCTGTGGCTGGCCTGAGTTGATGTTGGTGGAATAGACCGTGCCGTTGACGGATGTCAGATTGTCCGGGCTCGCCACATTGGCCAGCGGTATGTCGTAGGCCGGCAGCGACGTTCCGCTGCTGTAGTTGAAGGACAAGACGCCGGCGGTGCTGATCGTCACCCCGGTCAATGTGTCGGGCGCATTGCCGTTGGTGGTCGCGGCGGTGATTGCGTAGCCTGTTGCGAGCTGCGTCATGCCGCCCATGTTCAGCGTCATCGTATCGCCGTTCGGGATCGCAATGGTTGCGGTGGATGGGCCCGTCACCTGGCCGGTTGGACCAAAATCCAGGACCTGCGACGACAGGGCGGGCGTCGAATAGGGGAATCCGCCACCGGCGGCGGCGTCAGCGGCGTTGTAGACATCGACTTCCCACTTGTAGGCGGCTGGAACCGCGGCGGTGGGAGGGGGGCCGGCCGAGGCCGGCACGGCGGCAGTGGAAACGTTGGTCATATAGACATCGAGCGTGACCGGCGTGCCGAGATTGTCGTAGGTGATGAGCGACGTTTTCTCCGTATAGGTCGTGCCGCCGCCGGCCGGTGTGGCTGCGGCCGGAACGATCGCGGCGGTCGAGGGCAGGTTGGCGGAAAAGACGCCCGACGTGGTCGGCGTCGCCTGCTCGCCGGTCTGGTTCACATTGACTTTCTGCAGGCCCGCGAGCGAATTCGCGACAGGCGTGGAATTGTTCTGGATATCGCTGCCCATCAGATAATAGCCGGCCGAATTGACCAGATTGCCGGATGCGTCGGGCACGAAGGAGCCGTTGCGGGTGAGAAACGTGTCGCCGGCCGCATCGCTGACGACGAAAAACCCATTGCCCTGGACCGCCAGGTCGGTGACCGTTGAAGTGCCGGAGATGCCGCCCTGCAGGCTGTTCATCGACATGGCGGTTGTCGAGACGCCGCCGGCTGAATAATTGCTGGGGCTAGACTGGTCGACGAGAGAGTTAAACTCCGTTTCGGCGTCTTTGTAACCGGTCGTGCTCGAGTTGGCGATATTTTGCGAAATGGTCGCCAGCCAGCTGGTCTGGGCGTTCATGCCCATCACCGCGGCGTTCATGATATTGCCACTCATTTACCTATCCCTCGAACCTGCGATGGCTCGACTAAACACGCGAACGCTTGCGCGAGGCTGATGGACGGGGAAGAATCGCCACCGGCGTCGCAAGATCTCCCCGCCGATGACTTTTCTTCAAAAGCGCTGAAAAATAAGGCATGAGCACGCGTCCTCTACGCTCGAGGACACGAGAAGTTATCAGAGAGTTAACAGCGCGAAGCTGACGATCGCCGGACGCGTCAGACGATTTGTAAAAGCGGGCCGCGCTCAGCCTGGTTCCGCGGCTCGCGATCGCCCGATGCAATTGCTCGATCTCGTCGATGACCTGACGCAACATACGCGAACCCGGCCCTTCGCCGCCTCAAGCTGTATAGGCTAGCCTGCTTTAAAAAATCGCAAATATCCTGGGCGTCGCATCCGCGGATCGTCGGCGAACTCGCTGGATGTTATCTGAGGCTGCTGTCGCGCCAAGTCAGGCTCGATGCGGCGGCGGTGGCGGACTCATGAGCAGCGACCGCGATTGAACTGCGATACCGCAATGCTACGGCGGCTTAAATCGGCCTCTCGACCTCGCGGCCGGCTGACGCTTGCGTAACGCTTAAAAATGATCAATATATCGGTTACTCGCTTTAAGAGAATGGCGGGGCCAAGGAGCGAGGGGATGGCTGAATATCTGACAACGTTGGCGGAAGCCTTTGCCCGTTTCATGCCGGAGGTCACCAATTTTGCCAGCCGCACGATGACCTATCGCTCTACCGGCGAATATCGGGCCGGTGTCGTCGAGGGCGATGTCGTCATCGATACCGAGGGGGCCATCGAGACGAGCGCGCTGGTCGAGGCCTTCAAAGACGCCAGCCTTGGCGCCCTGTTCATCACCGGGTCGCTGATCGCGCCGAAGGCGACGCTGGTGGAGCCTGATATTGATTGGTCGCCCATGCTGAAGGTGAAGGGCGATGTGTTTGCAAAAAACCTTTGCCTCGGCGGCAGCGCTTCGGAAATAGACGGCGACATCACGGTCTCCGGCGCGCTGACCGGCTACTACAATCACGGGCAGATGCGCATTCGAGGCCGCACCCAGGCGGATGTCATCATCGCCTCCGATTATGAATTCATTTTCGACGGGCCAGTCGAGCGGCGCTATGTCGTCAGCTCGGCCGGAAGGCTCAATCTACCGGTGGACTATGATGACGATCGTCTCGAACTCATCCTCACTCCCGAAGTCATCAGCGAGGACAATTTCATCCATGACGAACGGGTCATCGACCGTCTGAAGCGCGGCCTGCCGATCCTGCGGCCGCCAGATGAGATCGGCACGCCGCCGCCCCGGAGGATTTCGGAAGCGGGCGCCGAGCGACTCCAGTCACTGGCGGTCCACCTGGAAAACGGCGGAACTATCGACACGGTGGATTTCATGTCCTGCGAACTACGCTTCGTTCCCGAAGATCTGCTGCGTTTTGCGGGCGCGCGCAACCTCGTGCTGGCGAAGAACAAGGTCAAGGCGTTGCCGCCCTGGCTCGGCGATTTCACGGCCGCGGAAGTGTTGAACCTCGCCGGCTGCGGGCTTGATACCGTCCCGGTGGAAGTGGCGCGGTTGCCCAAGTTGCGGGAACTCGATCTGAGCGACAATGGCATCACCGCCTTGCCCTCGGAAGCCGATTGTTTCCGGAGCCTCGAAATCCTTAGAATCGGTGAAGGCTTCCACACCACTTCCGCCGAATTTGTCGCGAATCTCGATCTCAGCCACTTCCCTAAGCTCCGCGTGCTCGAACAGGAGTACAGCAATAGCATCGATACGGTGCTCTACAGCGATAAGGATCGGCTGTGGGACAATCAGAACCTTGAAGTGCTCAATGCCGCCTGGCCGTCATTCGAGCCAGGCATTCCCGCTGGCTTGCTGGAAGCTCGCAACCTGTGGGCCCTTGCCACGCGGCTGAACGGCCGAAATCTGCCGCAGGCCCTCGAACGCCTGCCCCATTTGGCACGGCTCGAATACTTGTCGGCTGGTTATGGCGAGTTGAGCAGCGCCGAACTGCGCCGGCTCGGCGAGGCGCTCCCGGGCTGTTTCATCGCCAGCCAGTTTGTCGACGGCCAGTCCGACCACAAGGTTCCCGAGTATCAGCAATTGCAGTCGATCGAGAACAAGATCAGCCACCGGCAATGTCCCGAAGCCGTGGCGGCGCTGGAGACTCTGCTCGCCGGGCGGGATCTGCGGCAACCCTTGCTGCCGGTTGACACGCATGCGCATCTCCTGACGCTTAGCTCGCAAGTCTACAAGGTTGCGGCGCTATTCGAGACAGACGCGGGTCGCAGGAGGGCATGGGCCGATCATGCGCTTACGAGCGCCGACCGGGCCTTAGAAATCCTGCCGAGGCATGTGGAAGCATGCTGGCATCTAGACTATCACAAACTCTGGCTAGCCCGACTGCAAAGCCTCTACGCCAAGGGCCTCGGCCTCGCCCTCGGTTCAGAACCCGCCCCGCAGGCGGCGCTGGACATATTCGATACGGCCCAGGCAGAGGTCGACCGCTTCCTGCTTCCCATCAATCCTACCTGGCATGGCAAGGAGAGCGCGGAGTTAATGAAATTGCGTGAACAAATTCCGGACTAAGTATTCAGGGCGAGATGTTAGAGGCATCATCATCCTGAGTGGCCAGGAAGCGGATGACCTTCTGACCGTATAGTTTCTTGACGGCTTTGTGATGTGCGACAGAATGAATCGCACATATCCGGGCGATCGCCAGTCCGCCGACACTCAGGAGGCCGCGCTGAGTGGGTAGGTGAAACGCGACCCGTCGGCCGAAAGTGAGCCGAGAGGCGGCGCCTTGGCGGCGATCGTGGCGGCGATCGCCTTCGCCATCCGGCTTTGGCTGTTGATCGGACCCAGCGTCGTTTGCAGATGCGGCCTGATGCTGGTCACTGTCGCGATCGGCTCGGCAGAAGTCTTCTGGCTGCTGATCGGGGCCGGCGCCGGCGCTTGTTCTTGCGGCCTGATGCTGGTCACCATGGCGATCGGCTCGGCGGACGGCTCTTGGCTGCTGACCGGGGCCGGCGCCGCCGTTTGAGCGTGCGGCTTGGCGCTTGGCGCCGCGGCGGCAGATTCGACCGGCGCAGGCGCGGAATGGAAAGGCGGCGGCGGCGCGCAGGAATTCAAAATCTCCGAAAGCTCGGAAATCGTCCGGTCGACGACGGTCAGGGCGCGAAATTCCGGCGTTTGGAGCAATTGAAGGCGCAGTTGGTTGCCGAGCGCCTGGAGAGAAGACAACGCTTCCTGTGTCATGCGGATTCAGCCCCTTCGATTAACGACTCCGCTTTTGATAGAAGCGCTGGCTGGTGTGAAACTGGACAATTTACACGGGTTGCGAATGCGGCCGGTGCGACGGTCTGGGACATGACCAAAGGTCAGTCTGGGAAAAGCTATCGCGGCGAGAATCGAGAGCGAAATGGATGCGTCGCCGCGAATGCCGCCGGCCGGACGTACGGGAATATTAGTCAAATAGCTTGCGGCTTGTCGGGACAGCGCAATGGCGGTGAATCTGGAAGGGGTCCGATTGCGTCGCTGGCCGGCGCCTTCCGGACTGAAGCGGCTGATGAACCGGTCGCTGGCGCATCAAGGTCTGGTCTCCTACGAAGTCGTGACGCCGGCGCCGGGCGCTCCGGCTGTTGACGAAAAGCCCAGAGAAAAGCGCTCAAGCGCGCGCCGCCGTCTTCGGCTGCGCTCGGCCAAGCTGCTCGATTCGCAGAGCGCATTCATTTGCGAGTGCCTGGTGCGCGATCAGTCCGCCCAGGGACTTTGTCTGCAACTGATGAAGAATATCGGCCTGCCGGCGCGCTGCGTCATCTATGATGACGAAACCGGCGCCCTCAGTGTCATCACCACCATATGGCGCCGGGGTCCTTTGCTCGGCGTTCGTTATTGCCAGGCGGCAGCTCCTGTTTCGCTAAAGCCAAGCGATCGGTCGGCATTGCGCGGACGCTATTACGCGGTGGTCGGCTGACGCGGTGAAGCGCCGGGCGGCCGGCCAGCCCGAGGCAAGATTGACCGTCTAGCCTCTCCCGGATCGACGGCTTCCTCCCAGCAAAAAGAGCTTCTTGTGAACGATTGCGTTGTCCGGGATATTGCAACGGGAGAATATCAACCGCCGGCGCTTATCGGGCTCGCCGCGCTCGCCAGAATGGCGTTTCGCGGCGCCGATCTCGGGCCGATCGCGCAATCGCTGATCGATCGCAGCCGAGGCAATTGCGCCGACGCGGCCGCCCTTATGGATCTTTCCCTCATCGAGATCTTCCAGGGGCGCGAGCATCGCCGCGCTGAGCTCCAGACGCAGGCGCTAAAACTGCAAAGACTCTATCGGCATGGGCGCGCTGCCGGTAGCGCGGCCCCATTAAGGGTCCTGGCGTTGGCCGCGCCGGGCGACCTTATGGCCAATACGCCGATTGAATTTCTGCTGGAGAACGAAGATGTCGTTCTCGACGTTCTCTATGTCCTGCCGGAATTCCCGCCGCCAGAAATCGTTCCGCGGCACGATGTGGCTTTCGTAGCGGCGGCCGAAGGCGAGCAGAATAGAGCGACGCTCGATATCCTGACCGAGTGTTTGAAGACATGGCCCCGTCCAGTTCTCAATGAACCCGGTCGGATTTCAAGATTGACCAGGGACGGCGCCTTCGCGCTTCTCGCCTCGACGCCGGGCGCCGCCATGCCGATCAATGCGTCTGTCGACCGGGCGAGCCTGTTGCGTTTGGCAGCCGGCGAAACGCCGCTTCAGCAGCTATTGCCGAATTGCCGCTTTCCGATCATCGCCCGGCCGTTCGGCTCGCATGCCGGCGAAGGCCTGAAGAAGCTTGACGATCGCGCCGGGATACTCGCCTATCTCGCCGAATATTCACCGGCCGACTTTTTCATCTCGCCATTTGTCGATTATCGCAGCGGGGACGGCCTGTTTCGAAAATATCGCATCGCTTTGATCGACGGGCGGCCCTATGCCTGCCATATGGCGATATCGAGCCATTGGATGATCCATTATCTCAACGCCGATATGATCGACAATCCGAAGAATCGCACCGAGGAGGCGGCGTTCATGCGCGATTTCGACCAAGCCTTCGGCGCCCGCCATCAAGCGGCGTTGCGAGAGATCGCGCGGCGTTCGGGCCTCGACTACCTGATCATGGACTGCGGCGAAACGCGGCAAGGAGAATTGCTGATCTTCGAAGTCGGCAACGCGATGATCGTTCACGCGATGGATCCCGAAGATGTGTTCCCCTACAAAGCGACTCAGATGAAGAAATTGTTCGCCGCGTTCCAAACGATGTTACGAAGCCGCGCGCTCGCCGCGCATCCGTCGACGCTTCGCTGAAACGCGGAAAGCGCGCCGGCTCAGGCGTAGGATTTCTCCTCGACGATCGCAGAGCCGAACAGACGATTGATTTCGAGCTTCAATGCGGCGCGCTTGTCGTTCAGTCTGTAGACCGCGCGCGCCAGGGCGATGAACGAAGGACCGAAATCGTCATTCTTCTCGCAGATTCGGATATCGTCCTCGATCTCCCACAATTCCGCATTGACCGCCTTCAGACTCGTCCGCAAGACATCGAGAGGCGGTCGATCGAGACCCTCGTCAGCCTGCAGCGCGTGGAGAAGCCCGAGCTCGCTGCGGACATTCTGTAGTTTTCCTGCATCCGGGATGCGTTCCGATTTGATCTCCAGAATGGTAATTTTGTCGATGAGTTCGCCCACCGCGCCGGGAATGGCGATCGCCTTCGCGGCGATCGGCGGATCGCCGCGCTTGACGAGCGGCTCGAGCGCGCTTGCGGTGCGCGCAAGCAATTCGTTCCAATCGCCCCGCGTGCGTTGACGGAACAGCCGCATGGTTGGATACCAGGGCGAATCGGCGCGATCGCACAGCCAGCGCCACTCCGCCACCTGCTTCAAAGCCACCCAGACGGGCGCGCCGAGCGCGCCGGCGAGATGGGCGATCGAAGTATCGCAGGTCACGATGAGATCGAGATGGGCCATCGCCGCCGCCGTATCGACGAAGGCGTCCGGGCCGGCGTCGAAATCCTCGCCCAGCGTCTCGACGATCATGCCTTCCGGCAGCGAGGCGAGTTGCTCCGTTCCCGCCCCTTTTTGCAGCGCGATCAGGCGCACGTCGGGCAAAGCCGCCAGAGGAGCGAATGCGGCGAGTGGGATGGAGCGGCCGATATCAGCTTCTGGATTGGGATTGCCTTGCCAGCTAATGCCGATCTTGAACCCATGCGCGCCGATGCGCGCGGCCCATTTCTCGCGGAGCGCCCCGTCGGCTTTCAGATAGGGAACAGGCGCCGGAATGCTGTCGAGCCGCGTGCCGAAAGCGCGCGGCAGGCTGCTGACCGCGATCTGCGCGTCGAATGTCTCAAAAGACTGTATCTCGTCGACCAGGCGAACGCCGTCATAGGCTGCGAACAGGCGATGCAATTTCTTCGCGCAGAGGAACGTCACTTCGACCCCCGCCCGCGCCGCCAGCATGGCGTAGCGAGAAAATTGAATCGTATCGCCAAGACCATGGTCGTTCATGACGAGAAGCCGTTCGCCGGCGACGATCTTGCCCGTCCATTCCGGGAATTTGACGCCAAGAGCGTCCTTCAGCGATCGGCCGGCCAGCCATCGCCTTTCGTAACCCTCCCAGCCCTGTTCGAATTGCCCGCGCATCAGCAGCAGGCAGCCTCTGTTGCTGATTGCGTCGACATTGCCCAGCCGCACCGCTTCGTCGAACGCCGCCAGGGCTTCGTCGAATCGGCCAAGCGCCTTCAAGGTAAGACCTTCGCCGCACATGGCGGCGGCGAAGTCCGGCCTGAGCGCCTTCGCCTGTGCATAGATCGGCAGCGCTTCCTCGTGCCGGTCGAGCTTCATCAAGGCGGTGCCGTAGTTGAGCGTCGCCTCGGCGAAATCTGGCCGCAGATGCATGGCCTTCTGGCAAGCGGCGAGCGATTCCTCCCAGCGACCCAATTCGCGCAATGCGCCTGCGCGAGAGTTCCAACTGTCGGCGTTGGCGGGCGCGATGGCGATCGCCTTATCGAAAGCTGCAAGCGCTTCGTCAAACCGCCGAAGGCTGAAAAGCAGCTTTCCGGAATTGGACAAAGCGACGAGAAAATCGGGTTTGAAGCCAAGCGCCTGATCATAGAAGCGCAGGGCGGCGTCGGTCTGGCCAGCCTCGCCCAGGATAAAGCCGCCGAGGCACAGAGCCTCGGGATAATCGGGGCGCGCCCGCAGCGCGGCGTCCAGCATTTCGATCGCCTCCGGCGCCCGCCCGCGATTCCATAAAGCCGCTCCGCAATTGTAGAAAATATCGGCCGGCGCAGGTCCGTCGCCCTTGCCGATGACCGGCGTCTCCAGGAGCTGCGCGATGGAATGACGACGGTCCAGCTTTTCTGGCCACGCTGTCTTGTCAGGCGTCAGAGACGGGGACGTATGATTCATCGTTGCATGTCTCCGGGCGAGAAGAACAGCCCCGAGCCCGGGGCGCGACGGCGTCGCAGCATTGAACAACAGGACGCTTGCGCCAGACTGGGCCGCCGCGGCGGCGCAAAAGCCGAGATCGTCGAGGAAAGGCGGGAATTAGCCGCCAAGCGAGAAGCCTTGCAGACTTTGCAGCAGCGCATTGCTGAACAGCGAACTGCTGCTGCTGCTCGTGCTGTTCCCGTTGATAATGCCGCTCAATATGGTAACGGCGGCCGAGGGCGAAGCCGAGGACGACGACGACGATCCGGACACGCTGAGGGTTGACGACGAATTCGACGAATTGCCGTAGGTCATGTCGTATGCGGCGGTGAAGCGCTCCGTCAGCTCCTTCAGTTTGGCTGGATTTTTCAAATCGGAAATGGGAAGGAGCTTGGAAACGGCCTTCGCCTGAACATCGATATTTTCAGATGAAAATGCGGTCGGCAGACCAAAAATGGTCTCGACCACTTCGAGCAGATTCTGGTCCGCGAGAATGCCGTAAGAACTGGTCACGCTCGGCGCCACGCGGTTGAAATACATAGCGAGCTGTACGCCGACGTCCTGCTGGCCCTCGTTGTTCTCGAGCGTCTGCTCGACGTACTCGCTTTGCGTGTCCTTGATGGCGGTGGAGGTGGAGATTGACGAAGCGCCTGCGCCGGTGAAATTGAAAGCGGTCGCAAAAGCCTTCCACTGCGGCAACGTGTTGGCGAGGGCCTTCGGATTGGTGACGCCGCCCTCGAGCACCTGTTTGATCAACGCGGTCGAATTGATCTGGTCGCCCAATCCGTAAGCGTCGAGAGCATAGGAAAGAAGCCGGTAATTTTCGACAAACTGATCGATCGAAGTGACCTTGCCGATGTTGGCGGCGTAGTAGGCGCTGGCGGTTTTGACAGTCGGCTGGTCAGCGGTCATCGCCTGCATCCGGGGCAGGTTCTGCACAACCGTCAAATAGGCCGACGTGGTGGTCGTCATGTCAATTCATTCCCGTCGCCAGCTCGTCCGCGGGCCGGCGAATCACTCGCGGCCGCGACGGGCTCGCCGTCCGCTGAAGAAGCAGGCCATCACTACGCCGATGAAATTGACGATTTCTTAAGCGCGTCGGCGGCGGCGTTTGGCGCGGCTCGAAAAGGCGCGGGGCGCCGGCCCGGCGAGCGAAGGCCGATGGTCGTAAAGCGGCGCGCCGGCGAGAGCGGGCGGCGCCAGAAGTCCACTGATTGCGTTCGCGCCTCGAACCCACGCGGCCTCGTCACCAGCCTTGGGGCCAGGACGTCGCCCATTGGCTGGTCACAGTCGCAGCGCCTTTTTGCGAAGTCGCCGGGGTGGGCAGTTTCTCCAGGCAATAGCCGAGATAGCGCTTTGAATCGATCGGATCGAAGCCGAGGCGATGCTTCAGTTTCTTGCGCAATTTGCTGATGTGGCTTTCCACCACGTTCTCGTCGACGTTCTCGTCGAAAATGCCGTAGATCGAATTGAATATTTGCGATTTGGTGATTCTGCGGCCTTTGTTGCTCACAAAATATTCCAGGATGCGCCGCTCGCGCCTGGGCAGCGGCAGCACTTCGCCGTTCACCTCGGGATCGCGTCCATCGAAATAGACGCACATTTCGCCGATCACTTCATGATCGGCTTCGCCCTGATTGCGGCGATTGATGGCGCCGACCCGGGCGAGGATTTCTCTGACATGGACGGGTTTGCGCAAGACGTCGTCGACGCCGGCGGCGAACAGTTCGAGAGTTTGATCCAGCGATTGCCTTTCGTTGAGGACGATCACCGGAGCTTTGGACCTCTCCCTTATCAGACGCGGATAGGCCTCGCGCTCCACGCAATCGCCGATCAGAAAGGCCTCAATGGCGAGAATATCGTTCTCGCTGACCTTGCCGATCCAATCGCGAAATTCGGCGGGGTCGATGCCAGCCGAAGCTATTCCCTCTCGATCGAAGCTAGAGGCATAACCGCCGGCGACAACGTTTCTCTCGTCCACTATGACAAACATGTTAATCCTCGCCGGCAATTAACGATCCGCGCATTCTCTATTGACGCGACTGTCCGTTACGACAGTATCGTCGTTATAGAATTCGATTTTCGGTGAAATAATCCGCCCCCCGGCGAATCACGAAACCAGTCGCTTAGAGTTATATTACATAATCTAAACTAGATTGAAGATGGTTAATTTTCGGTTAAGTGGTTGCATTAATATGAAAATTAGCCGTCAAAGATGAAATTGCGGCCGTGGAGCGTAAAGCGGGCGCTCGGGGCGCGGTCGGGAGAAATGGACAAGCGCCTACACGGCATTGGGCGCTCACGAGGCCGATAGGCGAAATTCGCCCGATCGGCGTCAAACCCGCCCGCTGAAGCAGCAAAGCGGATGCTTCTTCCGGCCCCTATTCCGCCTGGCGGAAATTCCGGATGCGGTCGAACGAGACCGCGATGATGATGAAAGCGCCGACGAATGCGCCCTGCCAGAATGCGCTGATGCCGAGAAGGCCGAGCGAGTTGCGGATGATCTCGATCAGCGCCGAGCCGATCAGCGCGCCGAAGGCGGTGCCGATGCCGCCGGCGAGATTGGCGCCGCCGATGACAGCGGCGGCGATGACCTGGAGCTCCATCCCATTGCCGAGGTTGGTGGTCACGGCCCCGAGCCAGCCGGTCTCGATGATTCCGGCGATGCCCGCTGACAAGGCCGAAATCATATAGACCGCCACCTTGATCCGTCGCACGGGAACGCCCGTCAACACCGCCGCCTGTTCATTGCCGCCGATCGAGAAGACATAGCGGCCGAACCGCGTCCAGCGCAGCATGAACCCAACGATCAGCGCCAGAGCGATCATGTAAATGACCGGGTTCGAAATGCCGAACAACAGTGCGCCGCCGCCAAGAAACAGCAGTTTGGAATGGTCCGGCCCGAATTGGAAAACGACGGTGTTGTTGGAGGCGACCATGGCGAGCGAACGGGCGATCGACAGCATGCCAAGCGTGACGACAAATGGCGGAATGCCGAGATAGGCGATCAGCACGCCATTGATTGCGCCGACCAGCAACGCCGTTCCGAGCGAAGCGGCGATGCCGATCTCGATGCTGTAGCCGGCGTGCATCACCACGGCGAGGATCATGCTGCACAGGCACAGGACTGAGCCGACGGAAAGATCAATGCCGCCGCTGATAATGACGATGGTCATGCCGAGCGCAATGACGGCGGTGAAAGTGAAATTGCGCGTGATGTTGAAGAGGTTGTTGCTGGTGGCGAAGGAATTGGTGGCGAAGCTCAAAAACAGGCAGGCGAGAATGACGGCGACAAAGACCCAAAAAGCCTGGCTCGACATCAGCCATGAGATCCAGCTCTCCCGCTTCTGCGGAACGGGAGCGTCAAGCGCGATTGCCATCGATCAGCCTCAATCCCTTTTTCGAGCGCCGGGGCGCCCTCCGTTACAATGCGCTCTCGATCGCGCCAGTAATCAGACCGGTGACTTCCTCCGGCGAACTGGCGGCGATGGCCTTGTCGGCGACCTTCCGACCCCGCCGCAGCACCACGATCCGATCGGCGACGGTGAAGACATCCGGCATGCGATGGCTGATCAGGATGACGGCGATGCCCTGGTCGCGCAATCGCCGGATCAGGTTCAGGACCTCGGCGACCTGCCGTACCGAGATGGCGGCAGTCGGTTCATCCATCAGCACGATTTTTGGATCGGACAATCGGGTGCGGGCGATCGCCACCGCCTGGCGCTGGCCGCCCGACATGCGTTTGACGAGATCGCGCGGCCGCGTCTCCGATTTCAGCTCCGCGAAAATCTGGGCGGCGCGGCGGTACATCGTCGCATAGTCGAGGATTTTGAGCGGCCCGACTCCCCTGTGCATTTCGCGTCCAAGGAAGACATTGGCGGCGGCGGTCAGATTGTCGCAAAGCGCCAGATCCTGATGCACGATCTCGATGCCGTGCTGGCGGGCCTCAACCGGCCGATGCATCGACAATTCGGTGCCTTCCATGCGCATCGCGCCATGGGAGGGGCGGAAATTGCCGGCGATGATCTTCACCAGCGTCGATTTGCCGGCGCCATTGTCGCCCATCAGCCCGACGACCTCGCCGGGCTCAAGGACAAGCGAAACATCGGTGAGGGCCTGGATGGCGCCGAAATGCTTGGAGACATTCTCCAGCTCAAGTATCGCCATGACGGCGCTCGCCCTCCCGTTGCCCTACCGCGTTTGCGGCCCTTGCTTTTCTTCGCTCGCGATCGGCGAACGATTCGAAACTTTGCGGGCCACGAATTACTTTGCGGGCCACGAATTCCGCGTCAATACCGCAAATCGCTCATTTGCTTACCGAGCCGATGCGTTATCGTCAATCTATTGTCAGACAAATCGGCGCCCAGCATCGGCGGAGCCGGCAAAATCAAACCTTCTTTTCGTATGATTATTTCATTGACGGAGAAAAATGCGGCTTATAGGCTCGCTATCGCGCGGGATATTATGGCGTTCCAGCGAAATTTGGAAACATTCTTGGCTAAAAGGCCGTTGGACCGCCAAGCGCGCGATTTGGCAGTGTTTCTAGGCGCATGAATAATGATTCAGCGCCCATCGGGAGGAAGAGATGAACAAGGTCGCATTATTGTTGGCTGCCGCGGCGCTGGCCCTGTCGGCGGGTTCGGCGCTGGCGCAAAAGAAGCAACTGGTCATCGTCGTCAAGGGTCTGGACAATCCATTCTTCGAAGCCATCCACCAGGGCTGCGAGAAATGGAACAGGGAAAATGCAAGCTCGCCTTATACGTGCTTCTATACCGGTCCGGCCTCGACATCCGACGAAGCGGGCGAAGCGCAGATCGTCGGCGACATCATCGGCAAGTCCGATACGGTAGCGATGGCGATATCGCCCTCGAACGCACCGTTGATCGCCAATGCGCTGAAATCCGGCAATCCGAAATTCCCGGTCATGACAATCGACGCCGACCTCAAGAAGGAAGATTCGGCTTTGCGCAAGACCTATCTCGGCACCGACAATTACCTGATGGGCTTCAAGCTTGGCGAATATCTGAAGAAGGCCAAGCCCAAGGGCGGAACCGTCTGCTTCATCGAAGGCAATGCGGCGGCCGACAACATCCTGCGCCGCGCGTCAGGCAGCCGCGACGCTCTGTCGGGCAAGAAGGGCCTCGATATGCTGAAGGGCGAAGGCGGCTGGACGGAAATCGCCGGCTGCCCGGTGTTCACCAATGACGACGGTCCCAAGGGCGTCCAGGCGATGTCGGATATCCTGACCGCCAATCCCAAGCTCGACGCTTTTGTCATCGAAGGCGGCTGGCCGCTGTTTGGCGCGCCGCAGCCCTATCGTCAGTTGACCGATCAGTTCAAGGCGCAGCTCGCCAGCAAGGCTTTGGTGATCGTCGCCGCCGATACGATCGGCGATGAAGTGGCGATGGCGAGGGAGGGGCGGGTCGAAGCGCTCGTCGGCCAGCGGCCGTTTGAAATGGGCTATAAGGCGCCTAGCGTGATGATCGACCTGATCGAAGGCAAGAAGGTCGACGATCCGGTCTTCACCGGCCTTGACGAGTGCACCGCGGCGACTGTCGACACTTGCATCCAGAAATAGTCTCAAATCCCGGAATTACGCGGCAAAACGAAATTGGGAGGCGCCCCGGCGCCTCCTCTTTTTTTGATCGCTACTCGCCCGCATCGTCGTCGACCCTGTGTTATGCAGGGGCTATGCGGGAAGCACATCCGAGACCGACGTCGCCGGCGGGATATGATCTATAGTCGAATCAAAGTCCGTCGACGGTTCCACTAAAAATCATTCTGCTCTGGCGGCGACAACGCGTCATATTATGCGCGAGAGGAACTTCCA
Organism: Roseiarcus sp.; assembly: GCA_036513315.1. Lineage (GTDB taxonomy): Bacteria > Pseudomonadota > Alphaproteobacteria > Rhizobiales > Beijerinckiaceae > Roseiarcus. Next base: position 36,182 of record DATBZF010000031.1, on the reverse strand, counting down.
CATGAAGCGTTATCGAATCGCCGTCATTCCGGGCGACGGCATAGGCAAGGAAGTCATCCCCGCCGGCGTCGAGGTTCTCGCCGCGCTCGCCCAGCGCGACGGCGGGTTCGAATTGGCCTTCGATCATTTCGACTGGGGCTCGGATTATTACAAAGCCAATGGCGTGATGATGCCGGCGGACGGGCGCGAGCAGATCAGGCGTCACGACGCGATCTTTTTCGGCGCCGTCGGCGCGCCTGATGTGCCCGATCATGTCAGCCTGTGGGGCCTGCGCCTGGCGATCTGCCAACCCTTCGACCAATACGCCAATGTCCGCCCGACCCGCATCCTGCCGGGCATCGTCAGCCCGTTGCGCGATGTGACCGGCCCCGAGCTCGACTGGGTGATCGTGCGCGAGAATTCGGAAGGCGAATATGCCGGCGTCGGCGGGCGCGTCCATCGCGGCCTGCCGGAGGAGGTGGCGACCGACGTCTCGGTGATGACGCGCGTCGGCGTGACGCGCATTTTCCGCTTCGCCTTCGCGCTGGCGCGCTCGCGGCCGCGCAAATTGCTGACCATCGTCACCAAATCGAATGCGCAGCGCCACGCGATGGTGATGTGGGACGAAATCGGCGCCGAGGTCGCGCGCGAATTTCCCGAGGTGAAATGGGACAAGATGCTGGTCGATGCGATGACCATGCGCATGACGATGAGGCCGGCGACGCTCGACACGATCGTCGCCACCAATCTGCATGCCGACATTCTCTCCGATCTCGCCGCCAGCCTCGCCGGTTCGCTCGGCATCGCCGCGACCGCCAATCTTAATCCCGAGCGGACCTTCCCCTCGATGTTCGAGCCCATTCACGGCTCGGCCTTCGATATCGCCGGCAAGGGAATCGCCAATCCGATCGGCGCATTCTGGACGGCGACGATGATGCTGGAGCATGTCGGTGAGAAAAGCGCGGCCGACCGGCTGATGCGCGCGATCGAGCGCGTCACGGCGGATGTCGCGCTGCATACTCCGGATCTTGGCGGCGCGGCGACGACGCGAGAGGTCGCGGACGCGGTGATCGCGGCGGTGTTGGGCGAGAATTTTTAGGCGTGTGATGGCGGACCCAGTTCGCCGTCATCGCGAGGGAGCGGAGCGACGAAGCGATCCAGACTAAGCCGCGTCAAGACCGGTACGGATCGCATCGCGTGGACCTTGAGAACCGATCCAGGCGAAGGCTTTCAAAAGCTCAGTCTGGATTGCTTCGTCGCTGCGCGCCCTCGCAATGACGAACTCGCGGCTCTCACGTCGTCGTCCTCGCCCTTCAAATCGCAATCTGCCGGCCGACTTCGACAAGCTGATCGCTCGGCAGTTTGAGGAAGTCGCTGATGCGCGAGGCGTTGCGCTCCATCACCGCGAACACCGCCTCCTGCCAATGCGGCAGGCCGAGCTTGTCCTCGCGCGAAATGATGGTCTCGTGGCCGACATAATAGGTGACGTCGTCGAGATCGATATTGCAGCCCATCGCTCTTGTTTCGTGCAGAAGCCGGGGAACGTCCGGCGTCTCCATGAAGCCGTAGCGCGCCTCGGCGCGCCAGAAATTCGGCTCGGTGCGCGTCAGCACCAGACGGTCCGCGCTGGCGACGCGCGGCGTCGAGACAACCACCAGCCTCAGCACGAGGACGAATTCGTGCAACGCACGATTGTGCTTGACATGCCACATCATGACCGGCGGGGCGCCCTGCACCGTGCGCGTGAAGAAGACGGCGGCGCCGGGAACGCGCGGAATCGCGCCCGATTGCACTTTGGCGAGGAACGGCTCGATCGGCGTGAAGGTCTCCATCATGCGTTCGTGAACCGCCACCGCGCCCCGATGCCATATCCACATCACGCCATAGACTGCGGCCGCCAGTAGCAGCGGCACATAGCCGCCATCGAGAACCTTGGCGCAATTGGCGGCGAAAAAGGCGGCGTCGGTGACGAAAAAGCCGCCCGCGACGAGACCGGCCGCAGCCAAGCTCCAGTTCCATATCTCACGCATCGCGATAAACAGCAGCACCGACGTCATCAGCATGGTCAGCGACACCGCGATGCCGTAGGCGGCCGCCAGATTGTCCGATTTGCCAAAGCCGAGCGTCAGGCCAAGCGTCACGATCATCAACAGCCAGTTGACGACGCCGACATAGATCTGGCCGTAGCCCTCCGATGAGGTCTGCTTGATCGCCAGACGCGGCATCCAGCCCAGTTGGATCGCCTGCCGCGTCATTGAGAAGGCGCCGGTGATGATCGACTGGCTGGCGATGATGGTGGCGATTGTCGCCAGCACGATCAGCGGCAGGAGCAAGGGAGCGGGACACAGGCGATAAAAAATATTGCCGTCGGTCGGCGCGCCTTCCAGGACGAGCGCGGCCTGCCCGGCATAGTTCAACAGCAAGCTCGGCAGGACGACGAAATTCCAGGCGAGCCTGATCGGTATCGGCCCGAAATGCCCCATATCGGCATAGAGCGCCTCCGCGCCGGTGACGCAAAGAAAGACGCCGCCGAGGACCAGGAAGCTTGTCAGGCCGCCGGAGAACAGAAAGCGCAGGCCATAAAGCGGGTTGACCGCCGCGATGATGGTCGGATGCTGCGCGATGCCGTAAACGCCCAGCACGGCCATGACGACGAACCAGGCGAGCATGATCGGGCCAAAGGCGCGCCCGATGCGCGCCGTGCCCTGCGGCTGTATGGCGAAGAGCGCGACGAGAATGACAACGGCCGCCGGCAACACATAAGGCGTGAGGCCGGGCGCGGCCTGTTCGAACCCTTCCAGCGCCGAGAGCACCGATATGGCCGGCGTGATGGCGCCATCGCCATAGATCAGCGCGGCGCCGAACAGACCGATCGCGACAATGGTCGGACGATGCTGCTTCTTGACGCCGAGCAGCGACATCAAGGCCAGAATGCCCCCTTCGCCGTCATTGTCGACGCGCATCGCGAAGCCGACATATTTGACGCTGGTGATGATGATGAGGGTCCAGAAGATGAGCGACAGCGAGCCGAGGATCGCCGCAGAGTCGGGATGGGCGTCGGTCAGATCGAGCACGGTCTTGAATGTGTAGAGCGGGCTGGTGCCGATATCGCCGAAGACGATGCCGAGCGCCGCCAGCCCAAGCGTCGGCAGGGAGCTTTTGTGGATGTCGCGCACCCGTGTTTCCGTCATCGCCAAGGCAGACCTCGTGAAGTCAAGGGTTCGACGCTTGATCCCGCCAAGAGACGGGGAGCAGCGACATCAACCTGTCCGCATTCCCAGCGAATTACAACTGCCAATGTGACAGCCGGTTGACGCATCGCCTCGCGCGGCCCGCACTTCCTGTTACGCCAAGCGGAAGCGAAAGTACATCGACGTCGATCGTCGACTTTGTGAGGTTCGCAAAGGAAGAGAATAATTGCTGAGACGCAAAGGGGCGTCGCCCACATTGAAAATCGAAATTATCGGACGTTGAGGGTACGTTGATCAGGCCGGCCGATTGGTGAAACCCGGCGCGCCGAAAAAGCGGTTTCTTGTGTGTAAAGATTCCGCAGGTTACGGACAGCTTTCTGTCAGGTCGCTGACAGCGGCAAGTCCAGACTTCCTGAATTGATCAACGCGATGGCGATCGTCAGATGCCGAAGCTGCGCTGGAATTGACCTTCGATGCGCGAAGCGCTTGAGCGCCGAAGGCGCCCAGCCGAGGTGACCGCCGTGTTGACGATGATCGCTGAGGCGTAGGGAAATCCGAGCCTGCCTGTCAAAGGAAAATCGCCATCTGGCGATAGTATGATCTTCACATCGCGAGTTCCAGGACCGCGCCTCCTCATAAACCTGTATCAGGCGACGGATTGCTTTCAGGCCACGGAGGTCGATTGATGCGTGCGATTGTCCAATCAGGCGCAACCGCTTCACAGCGCGAGATAGGCGTCGCGAATGTCGGGCCGCGAGTCGAACTCGGCCATCGTCCCGGCGAAGCGGATGCGGCCCTTTTCAATGACATAGGCGCGGTCGGCGACGAGACGCGCGAAATGAAGGTTCTGCTCGCTCACCAGCAGGCTCAGGCCTTGGCGCTTCATGTCGCGGATCGCCTCGATCATCTGTTCGACGATCCGCGGCGCCAATCCCTCCGACGGCTCGTCGAGCAACACCAGCGCGGGATTGCCCATCAGGGTTCGCGCAATCGTCAGCATCTGCTGCTCGCCGCCCGACATGCGCCCGCCAGGACGGTGGCGCAGTTGGCTAAGGTTCGGGAAAATCTCGAACAGGCGCTCGCGCGTCCAGGTCGGCGCGCCGGTGCGCGGCGGCTGGCGGCCGACCAGCAGATTTTCCTCGACGGTGAGGTCGGCGAAGATGCGCCGGTCCTCCGGGACATAGCCGAGGCCGCGCCGCACGATGTCATAGGTCGGCAGATCAGAGACATCCTCGCCGTCGAAGAGCACCTGGCCGCTGCGATTGGCGATCAGGCCGAGGATGGCGCGAAAGGTCGTCGACTTGCCCGCGCCATTGCGACCGAGCAGCGCCGCCACTTCGCCCGCGCCGACTTCCAGCGCGACATCGGTGAGAATATGCGCCTGGCCATAGGCCGCGTTGAGGCCGCTAACGCGAAGTCTGGCGCCCGCGCCGCTCATCGCGGGGCCTCATGGAGGGCGCCGGCGCCAAGGTAGACCGCCTGCACTTGCCTGTTGGCGCGCACCGCAGCCGGCGCCCCCTCGGCGATCAGCACGCCCCGATTGAGCACGAGAATACGATTGGCGTGTTCGAACACCACGTCCATGTCATGTTCGGTGAACAGGACGCCGATCGTGCGTTCGCGCGCGATCCGCGCAGTCAGAGCCATCAGCGCGCCGCGTTCCTTGGGCGCCATGCCGGCGGCGGGCTCGTCCATCAGCAACAGCCTGGGCTCGTTGGCCAGCGCGATGGCGAGTTCGAGCCGTTTGAGATCGCCATAGGCGAGTTCGCCGCAAGCGCGCTCCGCCTGATCGGCCATGCCGACCAGCGCCAGCAGGGCCATCGCCTCCTGAGGGTAATAGCGCGCCGCCCAGCGATTGAGCAGCCATTGGCGGCGGTGGTGAGCGAGCAGCGCCATCTGGACATTTTCGAGCACCGTCATCGAGGCGAAGGTCGCGGTAATCTGAAATGTGCGGCCGACGCCGAGCTGTCCAACCTCGCCTGGATTCATGCCCCGTGTGTCGCGGCCGAAAATGCTGATGCGCCCGTTTGTCGGCGCGAGCTGGCCGTTGATCATGTTGAAACAGGTGCTCTTGCCGGCGCCGTTCGGCCCGATCAGCGCGAGCATCTCGCCAGCCTGCAACGTGAAGCTGACGTCCTGGACCGCCTGGAATCCCGAATAATTCTTGGCCAGGCGCTCGACGCTCAGAATGCTCATGCGCGCTCTCCGCCGGTCGAGGCGACGCGCGCGCCGCGCCAGGATGCGAGAGCCCCGACAATTCCCTTGGGGAAAAGCACGACCAGCACGACGATCAGCAGGCCGAGCGCGAGTTTGGAATAATCGGTATGGCTGATGATCCAGATCGAGAAGGATCGGTAGAGCGCGGCGCCGACGATGCCGCCCGAAACTGTGTCGACGCCGCCGAGCAGCACCATCACCAGGCCATCGATCGACAGGGGGATGCCGAGATTGTCAGGGAAGACGCTGCCCTTCAGGAAGGCATAGAGCGCGCCGGCGAGCGCGGCGAAGCCGCCGGCGATGGCGAAGCTGATCCACTGGATGCGCCGCCGGGCAAGGCCGATCGCCTCGGCGCGCAGCGGCGAGTCGCGCAGCGCCCGCAGCGCATAACCGAACGGCGAGAACAGGATCATGCGCAGAACCGCGACGCCGGCCCCGACGAGCGCCAGGGTCAGCCAGTAGAAATGCGCGGGCGCGGCGGCCCAGGCGCTCGGCCAGACGCCGATAAGGCCGTTGTCGCCGCCGGTGACTTCGCTCCATTGATAGGCGACCGACCAGGCGATCTGGGCGAAAGCGAGCGTCAGCATCGCGAAATAGACGCCGGAGAGGCGCACGCAGAACCAGCCGAACAGAATGGCGCCGGCAAGGCCGAGCAGAGGCCCGGCGACGAGCCCGGCCTCCATGCCGAGCCCGAATTGCTTGAGCGCGAGCGCCGCGCCGTAGGAGCCAAGGCCGAAATAGGCGGCGTGGCCGAAGGAGACGAGGCCGCCGGCGCCGATCAGGAAATGCAGGCTCGCGGCATAGAGGACGAAGATCAGCACTTCAGCGGCGACGCCGAGAAGATAATCGCCGGCGGCGAGCGGCAGCAGCGCCGCGGCGACGAGCGCCAGGGCGACGGCCAGCCGGCCCCGCGCGCCGATCGGACGCCAGCGCAGGATCGCCGCCCCACCCGCGGCCCGCGCCGCCGCCTCGGCGCGGCCGAGCAGGCCGAAGGGCCGCGCGATCAGCACCAGCGCCATCACCGCGAAGACGAGGACGATCGATATTTTAGGAAAGATGAGGATGCCGAAGGCGTTGAGTTCGGAGACGATGATCGCGGCGAGAAATGTGCCGAGCACATTGCCGAGGCCGCCGATGACGACCACCACCAGAACTTCGGTGATGACCTGCAAATCCATCGTATGATTGGCCGCCTGGCGCGGCAGTTCGAGCGCGCCGCCGAGCGCGGCGAGAAAGACGCCGAGGGCGAAGACGCTGGTGAATAGCCATTTCTGGTTGACGCCGAGAGCGGCGACCATTTCGCGATCCTGCGTCGCTGCGCGCACCAGAACGCCCCAGGTCGTGCGGCGGAACAACAGCCACAGCAGCCCAAGCACCAGCGGCCCGAGCGCGATCAGCAGCAGGTCGTAAGACGGAAAAGGCCGGCCGAAGAGATCGACGGCGCCTTTAAAGCCCGGCGCGCGTGGGCCGAGGAGATCGTTCGGACCCCAGATGATCAGCGCGAGGTCCTCGACGATCAGCGTCACGCCGAAAGTCGCGAGCAATTGGAACAATTCGGGCGCATCATAGATGCGCCTGAGTAGGATGATTTCGACCAGCGTTCCGACGCCAGCGACAAAGATCGCCGCGGCGAGAACGCCGCCCCAGAAGCCGAAGGCGCCGGAGAATTGCTCAGTGAGCGTGAAGCCGACATAGGCGCCCAGCATATAGAAGGCGCCGTGCGCGAAATTGACGATGCGCGTCACGCCGAAAATGATCGAAAGGCCGGAGGCGACCAGGAACAGCGAGCAGGCGCTCGCCAGTCCGGTGACGAATTGATCGAAGTAGAAATTCACGTTCGACCCTGTCGCCGGAGAGGCCGGGCGGGGAGGCGGGGGCCTCCCCTGGCGCGATCAGTTCTGCGGGCGCAGCGCCTTCACTTCGTCATCGGAGGGAAGATATTGGCCGCCGTCGTGATAGGTGAAATCGACCATCACGCCCTTGCCGTCTTTCAGCGCGGTCTTGCCGACAAAGGCGCCGAGCGTCGACTGATGGTCGGATTTGCGGAAGGTTACCGGGCCGAATGGCGTATCTACCGAAATGCCTTCGGCGGCGTCGACCAGTTTCTCGCTATCGGTCGAACGCGCCTTGGCGAGGATCGCGGCGGCCGCTTTCAAGGTGGAATAGCCGACCACCGAGCCGAGGCGCGGATAATCGTTGTATTTGGCCTGGTAGGCCTTGAGGAAAGCCGCGTGGTCTGGGATTGCGACGGCGTTCCAGGGATAGCCGGTGACGATCCAGCCTTCCGGCGTTTCGTCCTTCAAGGGATCGAGATATTCCGGCTCGCCGGTGAGGAAGCTAACCACCGAACGGTCCTTGAACAGGCCGCGCGTATTGCCCTCGCGCACCAGTTTCACGAGGTCGGGACCGAAAGTGACGTTGAGGATCGCCTCGGGTTCGGTCTTGGCGATCGCCTCGACCACCGCTCCGGCGTCGATCTTGCCCTGCGGCGGCCATTGCTCGCCGACCCATTGGATGTCGGGCCGCTTCTGCGACAGCAATTTCTTGAACACGGCGACGGCGGACTGGCCATATTCGTAGTTGGGCGCGATCGTCGCCCATTTCTTGGCCGGCAGTTTCGCCGCCTGCTCAGCGAGCATCGCCGCCTGTTCGTAATTGGCCGGGCGCAGGCGGAACGTATAGCGATTGCCCTGCGACCAGGTGACCGCATCGGTCAGCGGTTCGGCGGCGAGGAACAGGATTTTCTTCTGCTTGGCGAAATCGGAGACGGCGAGGCCGATATTGGAAAAGAACGTCCCCGCCAGCATCGCGACGCCGTCCTTGGAGACAAGTTCATTGGCCGCCGTCACCGCATCGGCCGGCTTGCCGCCATCGTCCTTGGAAATCACTTCGAGTTTCTTGCCGCCGACGCCGCCGGCGGCGTTGATCTCCTCGAGCGCAAGCTGCCAACCTTTGCGATAGGGCTCGGTGAAGCCGGGCAGCGCCGAATAGGAATTGATCTCGCCGATCTTGATCGTCTCCTGCGCGGCGCCCGGCGCGCTGGCGCCCATGAGGCCCGCAATGACGATCAGCCCCGAAACTATCGTCGACGAAACCCTCATGATGCCGCTCCCGAGTTTTAAGCAAAATTCTGGCTGGCCGCGCTGGTTCTTTGAGCTGAACTCATTTGTATACAAATGATCCTGTGGCGCGCGCGGTTTGTCAAGCGCCGGCGGAGTCGTTTGAAGGAAGAACCGTCCTCTCGCAACGACGTTCCACGCACGCCGTTTCTCAGCCTCCGCGATATGGAGACGCAGCACGCGGTCGATTTTGGTCGAATAGTCCGTCTTCGCCTTGCATGAGTCGCTGAGCGAATTCCATGGCGAAATATTTCCGGAGCAGTCCCAGGTCGAGGTAACCGGTTAAACAATCCTATAGACTTGGCCGCTACCCAAATCGCGGCACAAATCCACCCGCGCGCCATCCCAATGATAGTCGAGGTGGCGACCCTGGACGGGAATAGCGGCGCAGTCGGGATATAGAAGTCCGACGCATTCGCCGCCTTCGTATCGAAGGCTCGGATAGACGAGACCATCGGAGCCTCCAGCCCGCAGCTGCGCGCCGAGGTTTTGGGCTTCCGCATAGTCGTCAGGGTCGAGCGCCGCGCGATGGGCCGGGTCGCGGCCTCGGAGGTCATGCAGTTTGGCGTCGATGTCGAGCATGATTTCTCGAAATTGCGAGCTCCATCCAGCCGGCTCGTGGGTGAGCGCCATAAAGCGGTTGTGGTGATGGACCGTCTCGAACAAGGCAACTTCGAAAGAGCTGCCCGCGTAAAGCACGCCGAATGAACCGTCGCTGAATCGGCTGGGTCGATTGGCGCTCACATGGGTAAACGGCGCCATCAAGTAAGTAGCCCCGGGGCCGGCCACTCGTCTGGCCGTCGGCACCAAATCAAGATTGCCGATCGTCTCCATCAGCCGCGGATTGGTCTTCTGCTCGGCGGAGATCAAGAGCGGCCAATCGGCTGGGTCTGCAACATCCTCGAACAGGTCGATCGGCGGAAAGATGGTGCGGATAATTCGGACCGCGTGACCCCATTTGACCTCAGCGATCGGGATCGCGGCGATATCGATCACCAACCACCCCGCTCGCTATCGAGATATCGACGCACCCGCATGAGGTCGGTTAACTCTCCGCCGAGCATCACCTTCAGGGCCGTGTCGCCTCCGAAAGCGGAGTTCGGCGCTTGAATCCAAGCATAGCCCCGCTGAGGTTCGCGGAAAACGATTCTCAGAGCCTTATGGATGCCCATGAGATTCGATAGTCGCGCTTTGCCGTCACGATTGATGCGGCCAATATCGCCGGCTTTCCAGCGCCGATAGGAACGGACCGGCAAGTCCAACAAAATAGCAGCCTCTTCGTCCGTGACCGACCATAGCCGAAAGAGATTGACGGCCGCCCTGAACATGGCGCGCGCTTCTTCATCTGTGATAGGCGCGGGGGTGAAGTTCGGTGGCGCGGTATTGATCGGAAGCAATGCAGCCATCGCGATTCTCCTATTTGGCATAAAATATCGCATATCATGCCAAGTGGCAAATTATCGAAACACTTTCTAACTGAGTTCTGATTCACGGCTCGCGGTTTCCACGCGGGAGAGCTCTGGTGGGTGCCTTCACACCGCCTCGCATCATGGCGCCAGGAAAGAAGGGCATTGACGGGCGCCCAAGGGACCCGCCCCATCCCACTGGCCTCCCGCCCGCGCTTTGTCGTAGAGATCATTTCATGAACACGCGCGCGATTCGCATCATCGGCATCGATCCAGGCCTGCGCAATGTCGGCTGGGGGTTGATCGAGGTCGCGGGGTCGCGGCTCGTCTATGTCGGCTGCGGTTCGATCCAGACCCGCGCGGACCTGTCACTCGCCGAGCGGCTGGCGCAGATTCATCGCGGGCTCACTACGCTCATCGAGGCCGAGCGGCCGGACGAGGCGGCGGTCGAGGAGACTTTCGTCAATCGCGATCCGCAATCGGCGCTGAAGCTCGGCCAGGCGCGCGGCATCGCGCTTGCCGCGCCCGCTTTGCTTGGCCTCGTGGTCGCCGAATATGCCGCCAATGTCGTCAAGAAAACCATCGTCGGCGTTGGTCACGCCGAGAAGGCGCAGATCGCGATGATGGTGAAAATGTTGCTGCCCGCCTGTCAGATCGCCTCGCCCGACGCCGCCGACGCGCTGGCGGTGGCGATCACCCATGCCCAGCACCGGCAAGCGCGCGCACGGGGTGCGGCATGATCGGCAAGCTGAAGGGCCTGGTCGATTCGATCAACGAGGACGCGCTGATTCTCGACGTCAATGGCGTCGGCTATGTCGTCGCCGCTTCGGCGCGCACGATGCGCAACCTGCCGGCGATCGGAGAGGCCGCGACCCTTCATATCGAGACGCAGGTGCGCGAGGACGCGATCCGCCTGTTCGGCTTTCTCGCCGAGGCCGAGCGCGACTGGTTCCGGCTGCTGCAGAGCGTGCAGGGCGTCGGCGCCAAGGTCGCGCTGGCGATCCTCGGCATTTTGTCCCCAGCCGAACTCACCCAGGCGATCGCGCTGCAGGACAAGGCGATGGTGGCGCGCGCGCAAGGCGTCGGCCCCAAGCTCGCCGCGCGCATCGTCGCCGAACTGAAAGACAAGGCGCCGGCGCCTGGCATCGCCGATCTTGGCGGCGACATCGCCGGTGCGCTGGCTCCCGGCGCACTCAGCCGCGGCGCGCAGGACGCGGTTCTCGCGCTGGTCAATCTCGGCTATTCCCGCCCGCAGGCGGCGCTGGCGGTCGCCAAAGGCGTCGCCACGCTCGGCGCCGACGCTGAAACCGCGGGGCTGATCCGGCTCGGCCTGAAGGAACTGGCGCAGTGAGTGCGCCGCCGCGCCGGCTGGTCTCGGCCGAAAAGCGTGTCGAAGACGATGTCGCGCTGCGCCCGCAGGTGCTCGCCGATTTCACCGGCCAGGAGGCGGTGCGCAAAAACCTTAAAGTCTTCATCGAATCGGCCAAGACACGGGGCGAGGCGCTCGATCACGTGCTGTTCGTCGGGCCGCCCGGCCTTGGCAAGACGACGCTGGCGCAAATCGTCGCTCGCGAACTCGGCGTCAATTTTCGCGCGACCTCCGGGCCCGTGATCGCCAAAGCGGGCGATCTTGCCGCCCAGCTCACCAATCTCGAGCCGCGCGACGTCCTGTTCATCGACGAAATCCATCGCCTCAATCCGGCGGTCGAGGAAATCCTTTATCCCGCGATGGAGGATTTCCAGCTCGACCTGATCATCGGGGCCGGACCGGCGGCGCGCTCAGTGAAGATCGATCTGGCGCAATTCACGCTGATCGGCGCCACCACCCGCGCGGGGCTGCTCACTACGCCGCTGCGCGACCGGTTCGGCATTCCGGTGCGGCTGAATTTCTACACGGTGCCGGAACTCGAAAGCATCGTGCGGCGCGGCGCGCGGGTGATCGGGCTGGCGCTCGCCGAAGACGGCGCCAATGAGATCGCGCGGCGCGCGCGCGGTACGCCGCGCATCGCCGGACGGCTGCTGCGCCGCGTGCGCGATTTCGCCATTGTCGAGGGCGCCGCCAGCGTCACCCGAAGCATCGCCGACGGCGCGCTTCGCCTGCTCGACGTCGATCCGATCGGCCTCGACCAGATGGACCGGCGCTATCTCGACACCATCGCCCTTAGTTTTGGCGGCGGCCCGGTCGGCGTCGAGACGATCGCCGCCGCGCTGTCCGAGCCGCGCGATGCGATCGAGGAGATCATCGAGCCCTATCTGATCCAGCAGGGCTTCGTGCAGCGCACGCCACGCGGCCGCCTGCTCACCACGCACGCTTTCAAACATCTGGGCTTGAAAGAACCGGCGCGGGAGGCCATGCAGGCGGGATTGTTCGAGGAAGAGGAATGAGGGCGCGCAAGCGTCATGCTAGTGATCCGCGTCAACCAGATTGATGCGGCGCCGATGTTCCCTCCCCCCTTGTGGGGGAGGGAGAAGAGAAGCGGCCCATCAACTGGGTTGCGCAGAGCGTTAGGTCGACCTGGAGACATTCTTGCCGAGCCTGTTTCGCTTCCTCTTCGTCGTCGGACTGCTCGCCGCGCTGGTCTATGGCGGCATGATTGCGCTGGTCGCTTTCGTCAAAGTGCAGCCACGCGAAATGACGCAGACGGTCACTCTCCCCAAGCCGCCGAAATGAGGGCATGAAAACGCCGAATCCGAGCCAGCGCCTCATCAGAAATTTCCTTGAAGCGATCGCCGCCGAACGCGCGGCGAGCCGCAACACGATCGAGGCCTATCGCCGGGACCTCGAGGATTATTTAGGCTTTCTGGCGGAAAGGGGCTTCGATGCGCTGAGCGCATCAAGCGACGACGCCCGCGCTTTCCTCGCCCATCGCGGCGCGGCGGGGCTGAAGGCCTCGAGCCTGGCGCGCCAGCTCTCGTCGGTGCGGCAGTTTCATAAACACCTCTATCTCGAGGGGAAGCGGACGGACGATCCGACCATGGCGATCGAAGGACCGCGCCGCAATCGCCCGATTCCCAAAGTGCTCGGCATCGGCGAAGTCGACAAATTGCTCGCCGTCGCGCGCGAGGGGATCGATGTCGAGGGCCGGCCCGCCGCCGAGCGCCTGCGCGCATTGCGACTCTTGTGCCTGGTCGAACTGCTTTACGGCTCGGGCCTGCGCGTCTCCGAACTCATCGGCCTGCCCAAATCGGCGGCGCGGGCGCGCGAGCCGATGATCGGTGTGCGCGGCAAGGGCGCCAAGGAGCGGCTGGTTCCGATTTCCGAACCGGCGCGCGTGGCGATCACGCGCTACCGCGAGATGCTGGAGACGCGCGCGCCCGGCGCCGCCAAGAGCCCATGGCTGTTTCCAGCCGACAGTGACAGCGGCCATCTCACCCGCCAGGCTTTCGCGCGCGAACTCAAGGTCCTCGCCGCCGCCGCCGGCATCGCATCCGCGCGCATCAGCCCGCATGTCCTGCGTCACGCTTTCGCCAGCCACCTGCTGCAGAACGGCGCCGATTTGCGCGTCGTGCAGGACCTGCTCGGCCACGCCGATATTTCGACGACGCAGATCTATACGCATGTGCTCGACGAGCGCGCCAAGGCGATGGTGCGCGACCTGCACCCGCTTGCGGACGAATGACGCCACGTCCTTCAATCTGGCGGGCGCTGACCGCCCGGCAATAATGCGCGCAATTCGGCGATCGTGTCGGCTTCCCCCACCGGCTTGTCGCGCCGCCAGCGCAACATGCGCGGGAACCTCGTGGCGATTCCGCTTTTATGGCGCTTGCTCAGCGCAATGCCCTCGAAACCGAGTTCGAACACCATGGTCGGACGGACGCTGCGCACCGGGCCGAAGCTCTCGACCGTCGTCTTGCGAATCGCCGCATCGACTTCACGCATCTCCTCGTCCGAGAGACCCGAATAGGCTTTGGCGAAAGGCGCCAGGGCGCGCTCTTTGTCTTCGGGCGGCCCGTTCCAGACCGCGAACGTGTAGTCGCTGTAAACGCCCGAGCGCCGGCCATGGCCGCGTTGCGCATAGACGAGCACCGCATCGACGCTCATCGGATCGAGCTTCCATTTCCACCAGAGATCGGCGCCGCTGCGGCGCCGACCGACGCCATATTCCGCGCTCTGCGCTTTCAACATCATGCCTTCCGCGCCGACGCGGCGCGCCTCGCCGCGCAGAACATCGAGCGTGGGCCAATCGGCGGCGTGAAGCGCCGGGCTGAGCCGCAGCGGAATATCCTGCGCGAGCGCGGCGGCGCGATGATGAGCCTCGCGCACCAGCGACTCCAGCAAGCGCCGGCGCTCGGATTGTTCGAGATGGCGGATATCTTGCCCCTTGCTTTCAAGGAGGTCATAGGCGATCAGCGCGACGGGTAGCGTCTTCAATATTTTCGCGCTCAGATTCTTACGGCCGAGGCGCTGCTGCAACGATGCGAACGGCTGGATGTCGTCGAGCGTGTCGACCGCCGGCGGATTCACATCGGCTGCCGCATCCGGCCTAACCACGACCAGCTCGCCGTCGAGGACGGTCCCGTCGGGAAGCCAGTCCCGCAGCGCCGCCACGTCAGGAAAACTCTCGCTCACCAGTTCTTCACCGCGCGACCAAAGCCAATATTGTCCGGCGCGCTGGATATATTGCGCGCGGATGCCGTCGAACTTCCATTCGACGAGCCAGTTTTCGACCGGCCCGAGCAGCGCCGGCATTTCGTCCAGCGGCGCCTGAAACGAATGGGCGAGAAAAAACGGATAGGGGTGGCCGCTCGCGGCGCCCTGCTCTTCTGTGCCGTTTTCGGGGGCGGTCAGCGCGGCGAAATCCTCAGCCCGCGGCGCCCGGCCGGCCTGGGTGTAGCCCATCATGCGCTGCGCCATGCGCTTGGCCTCGACGCCCGCCGCCTCCGACAGCGCCTGGACGACTTGCAGTTTCGACACGCCAATGCGCAGGGCCGCCGTGATCAGCTTGAAAAACGGCAGCCGTTGCACCTGAGGCAACGCATTCACCCATTCGCGCAGGCGCTCCAATTTCGTGGGATCATCGAGGCTCCTCAGGCAGAGCAGGCGCTCGTTCATCCATATATCGAGCGGCGCGTCTTCCATCGTCTTTGGGGCGGGCAGTAGCAACGTCAGCGTTTCGGCCAGATCGCCGACGTTCTGGTAGCATTCCTCGAACAGCCATTCCGGCAATTGCGTCTCATCGAGCGCCAATTGCCGCAAAAGCTTGGTCGAAATCATCTGGCGCGGCTTGCCGCCGGCAAGAAAATAGACTGCCCAGGCCGCGCTCGCCTGAAGCTGTTCGTCGGCAATGGCGGCGCTAAGATAGTCCCGCAGCGCGTCGCGCTTGTGTCTCGTCGAAGTCGCGGAATCGAGGCGCCGATAGAGCGCAGCGAAAGCTTTCATGGCGCGTCGCTCGAGCCGCTTGCAGCGGTGGGGTCATCGGCTGGAGTTTTGTCCTCCAAAGTCTCGTCGCCATATTCGGCGGCCATCGCCCTGGCGTCGAGGCCCTTCTCGGCGAGGTAGCGAACGAGCGGCGCGACGCCGCCATGGGTGGCGAATATGCGCGTCGCGCCGGTCGCGGCGATCGCCGCCAGCAGCCCCGGCCAATCGGCATGATCTGACAGCGCGAATCCCTGATCGAGGCCGAGCCGGCGCCGATTGCCGCGCACCTGCATCCAACCGCTGGCAAAGGCGTCGGAATGAATGCCGAACCGTTTGACCCACGGACTATGCGCCGCCGACGGCGGCGCCAGCACGAGCGCCCGCGCAAGTTGTCTCCTGTCGAGCCCATCGGCGATCGTGAAACTGCGCGGCAGCGCGACGCCGAGATGGCGATAGATTTCGTTCAAAGGCTCGACAGCGCCATGGCAGACGATCGGACCGATCTGCGGATCGATATGCCGGAGGATGCGCTGCGCCTTGCCAAGCCCATAGGCCTGCAACACGCTGGCGCGGCCCGCCTCGGCGTTGCCGCGCCACCACTCATTGATCTCATTGATTATTTCGTCTTGCGAGCGCCAATGATAGATGGGCAGGCCGAAGGTCGATTCAGTGATGAAAGCGTCACAGCGGACCGGCTCGAACGCCGCGCAGGTCCCATCGTCTTCGAGCTTATAGTCGCCGGAAACGACCCAGACCTCGCCGCGATACGCCACCCTGATCTGCGCCGATCCCAATATATGGCCGGCCGGATGCAGCGACACGGTCACGCCATTGCGGTCGACGGCCTCCCCGTAGCGCAATCCCTCCACGTTTATTTCGCCCAATCGCCTGCGCAATATCGGAATACTGTCGCGATGACATAGGTAGGCGCCGCTTCCCGATCGCGCGTGATCGGCATGGCCATGAGTGATCACCGCGCGCGCGACGGGCCGCCACGGATCAATGTGGAAGTCTCCCGGCGGACAATAGAGCCCGTCAGGACGGGAGACGATCAAGTCCATCTGGAGATCTGCTGAGGAAAGTGACCGAGGGCTCTCGTTTATCTTTCTAAGCGCGATTGGCGCGAAAACAAGGGATCAGAGCCTTGCTCATCGGCGCTGGGGCCGTCTCCGAGCGCCCACAATCAGATGCGAAGACAGCGCCGCTTCGCCTTGACTTCGCCACGCCTTGCCGCCACTTAGGCGCGCCCTCCAGGGGTCGGTTTGTCAAGGGCCCATGCGCAGCTATCTCGATTTTGAAACGCCGGTCGCCGACATTGACGCGAGGATCGACGAATTGCGCGCCCTTGCCGCAAAAGGCGATTCGCCCGCGCTGATCGAGGAGATCGGCAAGCTGGAGGCGAAGTCCGCCAAGGCGTTGACCGATCTCTATGTGGCGCTGACCCCCTGGCAAAAAACCCAGGTCGCGCGGGTGCAGGGGCGGCCGCATTTCCACGACTATGTCAAAGGCCTGATCGAGGATTTCACGCCGCTGGCGGGCGACCGCAAATTCTCCGAGGACGAGGCGATCGTCGGCGGGCTCGGCCGTTTTCGCGGCCGCTCGGTCTGCCTGATCGGCCAGGAGAAGGGGGAGGACACCGTCAGCCGCCTGCGCCATAATTTCGGCATGGCGCGGCCGGAAGGCTATCGCAAGGCGGCTCGGTTGATGGAATTGGCCGACCGTTTCGAGCTGCCGGTCATTTCTCTGGTCGATACCGCCGGCGCCTTCCCCGGCATCGACGCCGAGGAGCGCGGCCAGGCTGAGGCGATCGCGCGCTCAACCGATATGTGCCTGTCGCTTGGCGTGCCCAATGTCGCGGTAATCGTTGGCGAGGGCGGTTCGGGCGGCGCGGTGGCGATCGCCACCGCCAACAAAGTGCTGATGCTGGAACATGCGATTTATACTGTTGCTTCGCCCGAGGCGTCGGCGTCGATCCTGTGGCGTGATTCGTCGCGCGCCCAGGACGCGGCGACCAATATGAAAATCACCGCCCAGGACCTGCTGAAATTCGGAATTATCGATGGGATTATCGCAGAACCTTTGGGCGGCGCCCATCGCGACCCTGAGGCGGCGATCGCCGCCACCGGCGCCGCCATCGCCAGCGCGCTCGACCAGATGGGCAATATGTCGCCAGATCAGGTGCGCGACGCCCGCGCCGCCAAATTTCTGAGCATCGGCCGAAAAATCTAAGGCGGCCGCGCTTAACCGGCGGTTCACCATATTCTCATCACCGTGGCGTTTGCAGTAAGGTCCCGGAAAGGATAAAAGCCTTAACTCAGCAAGGTGAACATTCGCGCAATAGTCCGCCCAAAGCGGGCTCCGAGAGCAGTGAGACGATGAAAAGCTTTTCGGGATCGAAATTGGCGGCCCTTGCTTTGGCCGCTTCGCTCGCCGCCATGCTGGCGGGCTGCGAAGGCGATCAGCTCGCGAGCGGTTCGGGACGGTCCTTGCGGCCGATTTCGCCCGAGACGATCGCGCTGATGACGCAGATCGATTCCTCCCCTTCCAGCCCCGTTCTCATCCGCACCTATAAGAAGGAAGCGGAATTCGAAATCTGGAAGATGAAATCGGACGGCCATTATGCGCTGTTGAAGACCTATCCGATGTGCCGGTGGTCGGGCCAGCTTGGCCCCAAGACCCGCGAGGGCGATCGTCAGGTTCCGGAAGGCTTCTATCCGATCGCGCCGGGTCAGATGAACCCGAATTCGAATTATTACCTGTCGTTCAACGTCGGCTATCCCAACGCCTATGACCGCGCGTTTGGCCGCACCGGCGGCACGATCATGGTCCATGGCGCCTGTTCGTCGGCGGGTTGTTTCTCGATGACCGACCAGCAGATAGCGGAAATCTATGCGATCGCGCGCGACGCCTTCAACGGCGGCCAGCGCGAAATTCAGATGCAATCCTATCCTTTTCACATGACCGCAGAAAACCTCGCCAAGCACCGGCTCGACCCGAATATCGATTTCTGGAAACAGTTGAAAAACGGCTCCGATCATTTCGAGGTGACCAAAACCGAACCGCAAGTGGGCGTCTGCGCCAAGCATTACGTCTTCGGCATGCAGGAGAGCGGCCTCAACGCCACCGAGGCGTGCCCGGCCTTGCATCGCGATGACACGGTGGAAGCGGAAGTCGCAGCCAAACAGGCGCGCGACGATGAGGCCGTCGCCCAATTGGTGGCGCAGGGCGTCAAACCGATCGAACTCGTCTATGACGACGGCGGCCAGAATCCCTCGTTCATTGGGCATCAGAGCGATGTGAGCCGCCCCGATGCGATCACTGCGAGCCCGACCGAGATCGCCCTCGACGAAAAGACTGGCAAACCTATTCCGCCGGTCGTCAAGGTCGCAGAGACGAGTCAAGCGCAACGCGTCGGCGCGACGCCCACTGCGCCGAGCGCGCCGCCGCAGACCCTGGTCGCGCAGGCCCCCGCTGCTTCCAACCCTGCGTCTGAGAGTTCGCCGCTTTCGCCTTCCGCGATCGTAGGCGGGGCCAGCGACGCCAGTCAGTCTTTCGTCAAGAAATGGCTGAGTTTCGGGGGCGGTTCGAACGATGCTAATGCCGTGAAGGCTTACGAGCCGGCTGAACCCGTTCCCGCCGACGTACCGCTGCCGCCGCGCCGCAACGCGGCCGCCGATTCGGCGAGCAAGCCGCAGGCGTCGCTACGGTCGCAGAACTTCGCTGCCGCGCATCCCGCGCCGGCCGCCCAGCCCAAACCCGGCACGCTGGCTTTAGCCGGCGCGCCTCTCCAGCAATAAGCGGTAACGAACAGGCGGTGCGCGGGCTCAACGCACGGCTGCGCGCTTCATGCCTGCACGAACAAAGCTGAGAAATTCCTGAGCGGCTCGCGCGTCGGCGAAGGCGCGCGTCGGCACGAATGCCGGCTCGCCTTTGCGTGGCCACAGGTAAATCATCTCGCCGGCCTGTTCGACGTCGCCGCAGTCGGCGAAAGAAATTTGGCGAGAGCCCGCGGACGTATCCATGCGCAGGCCCCAATCATCGAGCCTGACAACGACGGCCGCAGACTCCTGCAGCACGCTCATCGCCGCCAGACTGTTCTTTTGCGCGCCGCGCAGCCGCCAATGCGCTGTCATCCGAACGGTCATGAACCCGATCGCGGCGAGGATCAGCGCGCCATCGCCCAAACGCCGCCCGATCAGGCCGGTCAGCGTCAGGATCGTGATGAAAGCCATGAGGAGCGCGAAGGCGACCAGCGGCGCCACGTGATTGCGCGACAGGCGGCCGGACAGAGCGGCGCGCAGGCCGGCGCGGGACGCGGCGACCCTGGCGTCCTCCTCTGTCATCTCGAACGAATAGGGTCCCAATTCTTGCTGGGCGCGCCCCTCGCTCACGGTTCGCCCGGCGCCAGCGTTTGCAACGCCAGCGCATGAACGCCTTGCGCGATTTCATCGGCGAGCAGCGCATAAACCATGCGATGGCGTTCGACGCGCCCCTTGCCGGAGAAGCGCGCCGACGCCACCTTGATACGGTAATGGGTCTGGCCGCCTTCGCGGGCGCCGCTATGGCCAGCGTGAAGATGCGATTCGTCGGCGACTTCGAGACTGATCGGCTCGAGTCCGGCGGTCAGTTTTTCTTTAATGCGGGCCTCAACGTTCATTCGCCTGCCTTATCTTTGGTTTAGGGTGGCGCGGGATTGGCGCGCCGCGCGCATTCTTCTCGGTCGCATCGTCATCACGCAAATTTTATCTCTCTCGCTTTGCAACATACGGGC
The DNA here is from genome assembly GCA_036513315.1 of Roseiarcus sp. Taxonomy (GTDB): domain Bacteria; phylum Pseudomonadota; class Alphaproteobacteria; order Rhizobiales; family Beijerinckiaceae; genus Roseiarcus. The sequence continues at coordinate 16,140 of DATBZF010000031.1, read as the reverse complement.
TTGCCGCTCGGTCGGCTCGCTCTTAAGGTCGCCGGAATGAATCTCAATTCGCGTTTATTCGATCGAATCCGGGTGAAATCGGCGCCGCAGGCCGCCGAGCCTGTCGGCGTGCCCTGCAATCATCCGGGATGCAAGGCCGAAGGCGTTTTTCGGGCGCCGATGGGGCGCGACCGCGAAGGCCAGTATTTCTGCTTCTGTATGGATCACGTGCGCGAATATAACGCGACCTACGATTATTTCAGAGGGATGAACGACGAGGCGCTCGCCAAATTCCAGAAAGACGACATTGTCGGCCATCGGCCGACCTGGCCGTTAGGGGCGAAGCGGGGCGCCCGCGGCGGCCCCGAACATAGCGACGAGACGATTTTCGGCGAAGCGCGCGTCTATCGTCGGCGCGGCGCGGGGCGGAGCGGTAAATACAAACACGAACCGCGATATAACGCGCTTGCGCTCAAGGCGCTCCTCGTGCTGGAACTCGACGCGCGCGCCGACGAGGCCGCGATCAAGGCGCGCTACAAGGAATTGGTGAAGCGGCACCATCCCGACGCCAATGGCGGGGATCGGTCGTCGGAAGAAAAATTGCGCGAGATCATCCAGGCCTATAATTACCTGAGATCGAACAAACTGGTCTGAAGGCGAGCGCCGGTTTGTCATAGGCCCGGACTGTCCTTGATCGAGGGAACGGCTATCGGCCTTTCGCCGCGAGGCGGGATGTCCCTATAATGCTTGAGGCCCTGCCCGCTCGCCGGGCGGGAACGGAGGATTGATGAAAGTCGCTTTATCGCAGCCGCAGACCGAAGCAGCCGGCGCCGTTCCGGGACCGCCCGACACGCGCGTCTCCGTGCGGAAAATATTCGGCATCGACTCGGATATGGAGGCGCCCGCCTATTCCGCGCCCGACGAGCATGTGCCCGATTTCGATCCCGATTACCTGTTCGACCGCGACACCACGCTCGCCATTCTCGCAGGCTTCGCCTTCAATCGCCGCGTTATGATCACCGGCTATCATGGCACCGGCAAATCGACGCATATCGAACAGGTCGCCGCGCGCCTCAACTGGCCGCTGGTGCGCATCAATCTCGACAGCCATGTGTCGCGCATCGACCTGGTCGGCAAGGATGCGATCGTGCTGAAGGACGGCAAGCAGGTCACCGAGTTTCGCGACGGCATCCTGCCCTGGGCGATCCAGAACAATATCGCGCTATGCTTCGACGAATATGACGCCGGCCGCCCGGACGTGATGTTCGTCATCCAGCGCGTGCTGGAGATTTCCGGCCGGCTGACATTGCTCGACCAGCGCCGCGTCATCCGCCCGCATCCGGCCTTCCGGCTGTTCGCTACCGCCAATACGGTCGGCCTCGGCGATACGTCGGGACTTTATCATGGCACCCAGCAGATCAACCAGGGCCAGATGGACCGCTGGTCGATCGTGGCGACGCTGAACTACCTGCCGCATGACAAGGAGGTCGATATCGTCCTCGCCAAATCGCCGCATCACCGCGCTCGCAAAGACGGGCGCGACATCATCAACAAGATGGTGCGCGTCGCCGACCTTACCCGCAATGCGTTTGTCAACGGCGACCTGTCGACCGTAATGTCGCCGCGCACGGTGATCACCTGGGCGGAAAACGCCGATATATTCAAAGATATCGGCTTCGCCTTCCGCCTGACCTTCCTCAACAAATGCGACGAACTGGAGCGCACCCTGGTCGCCGAATTCTACCAACGCTGCTTCGGCCAGGAATTGCCGGAGAGCGCGTTGAATGTGGCGCTGAGCTGAGGAAGGCGATGGCGGGAGCCGGAAAGACGAGTTCCCCAATCAGGACGAAAGCGGGTGTTGCGGCGACGAAGGACCGCGACCTCTATTCTTGGGCGGCGCAGCAGGCGTCTCTGCTGCGAGAGGGACGCATCGCCGAGATCGACGCCGCGGCCATCGCCGAGGAAATCGACGACGTGGGCGAGGAGCAATATCACCGGTTGGAAAGCGCTCTGCGTGTGTTATTGCATCATCTTCTAAAATGGGACTATCAGCCTGCCGCGCGGAGCCGTTCCTGGGCGATCATCGTTCGCGAACAGAGACGGCGCGCGGTGCGACAGCTGCGGAAGAATCCTGGCCTCAAGGCGCGGCTCAACGAGGCGCTCGCCGATGCTTATGACGACGCTCGGGACGAGGGGGCGCGGGAGACCGGGCTGCCTACGCGCACTTTTCCCGCCAAATTGCCTTTCGCTTTTTCCGATTTGATAGAACGACCGATCCTGTGGCCCGGCGACGAGGCGTAGCGTTGGCGGCGAACGGCTCGCGGCACGCGGGAGAGAGGATTCCGGCCAGTGAAGCTTCTCGCGCTTTCAGGCAGCCTGCGCGCCGCCTCGACCAATACGGCGACGTTGGAAGCGCTCAGCGCTCTTGCGCCCCCGGGCGTGGAAATCCCGCTCTATCGCGATCTCGGCGCCCTGCCCCTATTCAATCCAGACGACGACGAGCAAGCCCCGCCGCCCGCCGTCGCCGCCTTGCGCGCGCTAGTCGGCTCCGCCGCCGGCCTCATTATCGCGGCGCCCGAATATGCCCATGGCGTGCCCGGCGCTTTCAAGAATGCGCTGGACTGGCTGGTCGCCAGCGATGCCTTTCCCGGCAAGCCGGTCGCCATGATCAACACGGCGCCGCGCTCGTTTCATGCGCAATCGGCGCTGCGCGAAACGCTGGCGACCATGTCGGCGCGGCTGATTCCGGAAGCGTTCGTCGCCTTGCCGCTGACGGGAAAGATGGTCGACGCCGCCGAAATCGCGGCCAATCCGCGGTTCGCCGCCGCCCTGCGCGCCGCCCTAGACGCTTTTGTCGAAGCGATCCGGGGTGACGCGGCCTAGCTAGGTCCGCTATATCTGAGGAAACGGGGTCGATCATCGCCCCAAACGAAAGCGTCTATGCCGCCCCTCGACATCAAAATGCCCACCAATCGCAAGCCAGCCGGCAAGGCGGAGGCGCCGAACGAACCGTTCAAGCGGGCGATCGCTTCCTGCGCGCGGGCGATGTCGCGTCATCCCGAGCTCGAAATCACTTTCGCTACCGACAAGCCGTCGCTGGCCAGCGGCGCCGACGGCGCCAAGGCGCGCCTGCCCGAGCCGCCGCGCAAGCCCAATCCGCGCGAGGCGGCGATCCTGCGCGGCCTCGCCGATTCGATGGCGCTGCGGCTCGCCTGCCATGACGAGGCCGTTCATCGTCGCTTTGCCCCGCAAAACCAGGCCGCCCGCGGTCTGTTCGACGCTGTCGAGCAGGCGCGTGTCGAAGCGATTGGCGCGCGCCGGATGGAAGGGGTCGCCGCCAACCTCACCGCGATGCTCGACGACCGCTTTCATCGCGGTCCCTACGCCGAAGTGACCGACCGCGCCGATGCGCCGCTTGACGAAGCGGTGGCGATGATGGTGCGCGAGCGTTTGACCGGACTGCAACCGCCGGCGGCCGCCCAGCGCATCGTCGACCTGTGGCGCCCCTTTATCGAGGAGAAAGCGGGCGGTGAACTCAACCGTCTCGATGCGACGATTCTCGACCAGCGCGCCTTCGCCCGCTCGATTCATAAACTGCTCGCCTCGCTCGATATGGCGAGCGATTCCCAGGCCGACGCGGACGAGGAGGACGGCGAGTCGGGCGAGGACGCGCCCGCTGACGAATCCGATGGCGCCGATGGCGAGGCGCAGGAGGAGCAATCCAAAGACACGATGGATATGGAGGCTTCCGACGATTCATCCGACGAAATCGAGGAAGGCGCGATGGAAGCGGCGGACGCGCCATCCGGCGAATTCCCCGATGAAGCCGAGGCGGGCGAGGCCGACGAGGCGGCCGAGAGCAAGCCTTCTCCCTCTTCCGGCCATGACCGTCGCGGGCCTGATTACAAAGCTTTCACCACGAAATTCGACGAAATCATCAACGCCGAGGACCTCTGCGAGCCCGAGGAATTGCAGCGCCTGCGCGATTATCTCGACAAGCAATTGCAGAATCTTTCCAGCGTCGTCGCGCGCCTCGCCAATCGCCTGCAAAGGCGGCTGATGGCGCAGCAGAACCGCTCCTGGGAGTTTGACCTCGAAGAAGGCATGCTCGATCCCGCGCGGCTGTCGCGCGTCATCATCGATCCTCAGCAACCTTTGTCGTTCAAGCGCGAAAAGGACATGGATTTTCGCGATACGGTGGTGACGCTGCTGATCGACAATTCCGGCTCGATGCGCGGGCGCCCAATCACGGTGGCGGCGACCTGCGCCGACATATTGGCGCGCACGCTCGAGCGCTGCGGCGTCAAGGTCGAGATTTTGGGCTTCACCACCCGCGCCTGGAAAGGCGGACAGGCGCGTGAAGCCTGGTTGCAGGCAGGCAAACCCCCCGCCCCGGGCCGCCTCAACGATCTGCGCCATCTCATCTATAAGAGCGCCGATGCGCCATGGCGGCGCGCCCGCAAAAATCTCGGCCTGATGATGCGCGAGGGCCTGCTCAAGGAGAATATCGACGGCGAGGCGCTCGACTGGGCGCATCAGCGTCTGCTCGGGCGTTCCGAGCAGCGGCGCATCCTGATGATGATTTCGGACGGCGCGCCCGTCGACGATTCCACGCTATCGGTCAACTCAGGCAATTATCTCGAGCGCCATTTGCGTTACATCATCGAGGAGATCGAAACGCGCTCGCCAATCGAATTGATCGCCATCGGCATCGGCCATGACGTGACGCGCTATTATCGCCGCGCGGTGACGATCGTCGACGCCGAGGAGCTGGGCGGGGCGATGACCGAGAAACTGGCCGAATTGTTCGACGAATCAGCGGCGCAGAGCCCGGCGCCGACCAAGCAAGGACGGCCGATGCGGGCGGGGACGAAGGCGGCGTGAAAGGCGAAGGCGTTTAGCTTAGTAGCTCTGTCGTCTCTTCGCAAAAAACCCCCGGCGCATCGGCGTCGAGGGTTTGCTCCACAGCGGAAACAGGAAAGGCCGCAAGAACTCAGGCCGCGGCCGCCGCTTCGGCGAGCTTCTTCTTGATCTCGCGCTTCAGGACGAGAGCGCCCTGCGACAATTCGTCGTCATGCGCCTTGATCAGGAACGCGTCGAGGCCGCCGCGGTGCTCGACCGAGCGCAGCGCCGCCGCCGCGACGCGCAGGCGCACCGAGCGCGCCAGCGAGTCGGAAATCAGCGTGACATTGCACAGGTTCGGCAAGAAGCGCGTGCGCGTCTTGCGATTGGAATGGCTGACCTTATTGCCGGTCTGAACGGCTATTCCCGTCAATTCGCAACGGCGTGACATCGAGCAACTTCCCCTGAACGAATGGGATTTTTAAAAAGAGCCCGACCGATCAACGCCTAAAGGGGCCGCCTGTTAAAAAAGCGTCCCGACGGCCAATCCAATCGTGGCTTCTTGGGTCGGCGGTCTATAGGGGAAGGGGCTTGGGGCGTCAAGCGAAAGGAGATCGCTCAATTGAACGGGACAGGTCCATTGCACGACGGCGGCGCCTTGCCGCGGCTGCGCGGGCTTCGCCAGGCGATCGCCCGGCGGGAGGCCGATTGCGGGCGCGAGCCGGCTTCAACCCGGCTGATCGCGGTGTCGAAGACCTTTTCGGCGGACGAAATCTGGCCGACGATCGCCGAGGGCGACCAGCTTCTGTTTGGCGAAAACCGGGTCCAGGAGGCGCAGCCCAAATGGGCCGAGCTGCGCGCCCGCGCCGCTGGGCTCGGCAAGACGATCGAGCTTCATCTCATCGGCCCGCTGCAGAGCAACAAGGCGCGCGAAGCCGTCGAGGCTTTCGACGTCATTCAAACGGTCGATCGCGAAAAGATCGCCGCCGCCCTCGCCGAAGCGATGGCGAAAGCCGGCAAGAGGCCGCGCCTGTTCGTGCAGGTCAATACCGGCGCCGAGCCGCAGAAGGCCGGCGTCGCCCCAGCCGACGCCGATGGATTCATCGCCTTGTGCCGCGAAAAATATCAGCTTGAGATCGCCGGACTGATGTGCATCCCACCCGTCGACGAGCAGGCGTCGCCGCATTTCGCGCTCCTCGGAATGATCGCCAAACGTTGCGGAATCGCCGAATTGTCGATGGGAATGAGCGCGGATTGGGAGCTGGCGGTGCAGCTCGGCGCTACTTATGTCCGCGTCGGCAGCGCTATTTTCGGCGCACGCGCCTGAACCCTAGCCGATCGCCATCATTGTTCGCGCCGCCAGCCTTGGCGCCAATCGACGCATGTCGGCGGCGCGGATCGCGACGCAGCCGGCGGTCGGCGTCAGCCCCGGCCGCGCCAGATGAAAGAAAATCGCGCTGCCGGCGCTCTTTTTTCGTCGTGTAAAATTATAGTCGAGCACGAAAGTCAGGTCGTAGAGCGCATCGCCGCGCCACATGGAATCGCAGGCGAGCGCGAACGGCAGCCGCACTGGCCGGTTGTAGCAGGGGCTGCGCGAATCCTCGCACCAGCCAGCATCCCGTCGCAGGACCCGCATCGGCACGCCGCTGGTGGAAGGCCGTTGGCGATCGGGCCGATAAAACGCCCAAAGCAGCGCGAACCGCCCCGCCGGCGTGCCGCCGTCGCCCTCTCGCTTGCGTCGCACGATCCCTGACGGGCCCAACGCGCAGGGAATGCTGAGATTGCCGGCGACAAGCCAGCCGCGCGCGCGATTTCCCGGCGCCGCGCGCACGTGGAGGATGGAAAGGAGGCGGGAACTCAATAGGGCGGCTCGAATGGTCGACGGGGCCTTGAAATCTTCGCGCAAAACAGCGCCTCCCCGCAAGCCGCTTCGGTGAGGGGCGCGGGCTTGGCTGTCGCCGCAATTGCGCGGAGAATTAGTCGGGCGTTAACCATCCTGACCTACTCATCGGATGTCATAAATCTTTTGGCTGTTGTCATGTCTCTTCGCAATCTTGCTTTTGGCGCCGCGGCTCTTGTTGCCCTTCCGTCCGCCGCCATGGCTGAGCAAGCTGAAATTATCGGCGACAGCCTGGGGGTCGGCGTATCCTGGGCGGCGAAATTCCCCTCGCTCGCCAAAAACAGCGTCGAAATTCATGGCGGCCAGATTCTTGAACAGATTCGCCAATTGCCGCGCGGCACGACGGCTTTCATGAGCCTTGGCACCAATGACGCCGTGGGCGGCGCGGTCGACGTGAAAAAGCCGGTGCAGGACATTCTGGCGGCGGCCAAAGCCCAGGACGTCAAACTGGTCTGGCTCGGTCCGCCTTGCGTCTTCAAACCCTGGGACGTCTCTTCCAAAAAACTGGATGAGGTCCTCCATGATGAACTGGCCGGCACCGGCGTCATTTATGTCAGCATGCGCGGTTCCGATATTTGCGACCGTTCCTTGCGCGGCGCCGAAGGCGTTCATTTCAATATGGCCGGCTACACGATGATGTGGCAGAAAGCCGCCGCCGCCGCGGGATTTCCGGTTGTCACGGTGGCGTCCAACGAGAGTCAGCCCGTAATCAAGGACAATCGGAAGAAAAAGACAACCAGACGTAGACATCGCAAGAAGAATTCGTCCGCCCCTGCCGCCCCAGCCCCAGCGCCGGAGGTCGCGCCAGGGGCGAAGTAATTTGCTTGGCATTGGGGACAGAGAATGAAGATTAAGTCGCCATTTTCGTGGGCGGGCGTCGTTTGCGTCGGCGTTGCGATAGTATTGGGATTATCCGCGCCGGCGTCGATGGCGGCCGAAATAGCCCCCGTGCATATCGCTTTTGTCGGGGATTCAATGGCCGATGGGCTCTGGGGGGCGCTGTTTCGCCGCCTCGGAAAAGACAAATGTCTCGCCGATAGGATAAAGTTGATCCGGAAAGCCAAGAACGGCACGGGGTTGAGCCGGCTCGATCAATTCAACTGGGTGGCCGAAGTCGGCGCCATGGCCAAGGAACAGGCCCCCGATCTTTTTGTGGGCTCTTTCGGGATCAATGACCGTCAGGCGATCGTCGATCCGAGCAAGGTCAGGACTGAATATGACGCGCCCGATTTTGACACCCGCTATCAGGCGTTCGCCGAAGATCTCATCCGCAACGCCGTCGGCGCGGGCGCTTCCATCATCATCACCGGCCTGCCCGTCATGCTCGATCCGGCGGCCAATGCTGACGCCAAGGCCAAGAATCACCTGTTCGCCGCAGCGGTCGCCGATGTCGGTTCGCCACGCGCGGTCTATGTCAAACCGTGGACTTCGAAGGGGGGCGAGGATGAATACAAGCCGTATCTGCCCAACGCGAACAATCAGATCGTCCAGTTCCGCGCCAATGACGGTGTGCATTTCACCACGACCGGCTATGATCAGGTGATGGATTATTTCTATCCCTCGATCATGGAGAGCCTCAAGCAGCGTGGACGCGATATTTTGAGCGAATGCTCAAAGTAGAAAGGATGAAAGGTTGCTGCAGCCCAAGGGCCTGATTATCGGGACGATTGTCTTGCTGGGCGCAATGACCCTCGCGGACGCGCCGTTCATGTCCCGAAACCTGGGCCGCCAGGAGAGCGCTGTGCCCAGAATCGACCTGGACCAAAGCCTGCTGGCGAAACTGCGGGAAGGGATGCAGGCAGCCTCTTCCCCCTCTCGCACCTTCGCGCCCTGGCCTCCGGTCGGCGCGCGCGCGGCGCCGCTCGAACCGGAAATCGTAGCCAACACTGCGCCGCCGCTGGCCGGCGACATGACCTTTTCCACGCTCATTTCAAAGGCGATCCTCACGTCTCCGCACCATTTTGGCCCTCATCCCGGCGAGCCGCCCTACCGCACTTTCGAATTCGCCGCGCGCGCGGAAGAAAACGCGGAGCTCGGCATTGACGGCTCGCTGGTGCATGGCAGCTTCTCCGGCCATCGACTGACCATCCTGCAACTCGGCGACAGCCATACCGCCGCGGACTTCTTCACCGGACGGGTGCGTGAGCGCCTGCAGGAACTCTATGGCGCCGGCGGCGCCGGCTATATCGTGCCGGGCGTCCCACATCCCGGCGTTCGATCGGCTCTGTTCAAGGACGAGGCGTCGGACGGTTGGAACTACGAAGCGCTGCAAAAATCTTCGGAAAACCGACGCTTTTACCTATCCGGCTTCAATGCCGTCGCTCATCACGCCGGGGCCGTGATCAATCTGACTGCGCGCGATCCCATAGGTTACGACAGCCTCAAAGTGGCGTTTCTCAAACAGCCCGGCGGCGGCCATGCTCAGGTTCTCATCGATGGCGCGCTAAGCGGTGAAATCGACCTCGACGGCGCCGGCGACCAGCGCGCGATTTTGTCGGCGCGAGCGCCCGGCGGCGGCCAGCATGCGATCCGCGAGATCGCGGTGCGGTCGACCACCGACGCGCCAGTGACCGTCACGGGGGTGCATGTCGAGCGCGACGGCGACGGCGTATCCTATCTCAGTCTGGGTTTTCCCGGCGCGACGATGGAGGTTCTGCAAAGGCTGGCGATGCCGAATCTCTCTGACGACTTGCGCCGCCTCGCGCCCGATATCCTCGTGCTGGCTTTCGGCACCAACGAAGGATTCAACGACAATCTCGACCTGGGCGTCTATGCCGCCGATTATGAACGCCTGATCGGGAAACTGAAGTTCCTCCTGCCCAACGCCCATATCGTCCTGATCGGTCCACCCGACGGCGCGCGTCTACCGGGCGCCGCACATCCCTGTTCAGGCGGCGCCACCGGCCACGACTGCGGTGAAACGCTACCACGAACGGACGCAGCGGCGGGCGCCCGTTGCCGCTTCGAAACGCCGCCGAAACTGGCGCAAGTTCGCGAAGCCCAGCGCGCCACCGCGACGCGAACCGGCGCGGCCTTCTGGGACTGGTCCGCCATCATGCCGGGCCCCTGCGGCGCGCAAACATGGGCGGCGGCGACGCCCGCCCTGATGGCGCATGATTATGTCCATATGACGCTCGACGGCTATAAGCTCAGCGCGGACAAATTCGCCGATTTCCTGATTCCGCTGATCGACGACCGGCAGAGCCTCAAGCATGTTGTTTCCTACAATTGATTTTGCCTTATTTTTTGCCGGATCATTCGCCCTCGTCTGGAGCCTCAACAACCAAAACCTGCTGAAGAAATTCGTTCTGCTGGGTTTGAGCTTGTTCTTCTACGCTTCATGGGATTGGCATTTCGTCTTCCTGATTTTGGCGAGCGGCGCCATTTCCTTCGCCGGCGGCCTTTATGTCGATGCGGCGAAATCGCGCCCCTTTCGTCGCTCCGCCCTGACGCTATGCATCGCGCTTGATCTCGGCATTCTCGTCTATTTCAAATATCTCAATTTCCTGGTCGCCCAGATCCTCAATTTCGCGCATTCCCTGTCGCTCGATCCGGCGCTGGCTTTCGTCAACGTCACTTTGCCGGTGGCGATCTCGTTCCTGACGTTCCACGCTTTGTCCTATGTCATCGACGTCTATCGCGGCCGGGTTTCGCCGTCGCGCTCGCCGCTCGACGTGGTGCTTTATCTTAGTTTCTTTCCGCATCTGGTCGCCGGGCCGATCGTGCGCGCTCATGAATTCCTGCCGCAATTGCAACGGCCGGGGCGCGCGGGGGATTTCTCGCTCGGCGAGAATCTCATGCTGATCCTTGGCGGGCTCTTCAAGAAAATGGTGATCGCCAATTATCTCGCGGTGCGATTCGTCGATCCCGTCTTCACCGATCCTTCGCAATTCTCGCGGATCGATCTGATCATCGCCACCTACGCCTATGCGATCCAGATTTACTGCGATTTCAGCGCTTACACGGATATTGCGATCGGCGTCGCCGCCTTGTTCGGCTATCGCTTTCCGCAGAATTTCAACCAGCCCTATCGCGCGCTCGGCTTCAGCGATTTCTGGCGGCGCTGGCATATGACGCTGTCGGTGTGGCTGCGCGACTATCTCTATATTCCGCTCGGCGGCAATCGCCATGGCGAATGGGCGACGATGCGCAACCTGATGATCACGATGCTGCTGGGCGGCATCTGGCATGGGGCGAACTGGACGTTTCTGATCTGGGGCGCCATGCATGGCCTTGCTTTGACAGTCGATCATCGCTGGCAGCGCTCGAAAGCCTTCGCACGGCTGGAAGGCAACGGCTTCTATCAGGCGATCGCCTGGATCGTGACGTTTCATTTCGTCTGCTTCGCCTGGATTTTCTTTCGCTCCGCTTCGCTCGACGATTCCCTCCAGTTTCTGGCGGGCGTGTGGACCGACAATGGCGCCGGCGTCACCGCGCCATGGGTCGTTGCGCCGTTGCTGTTCGTCGGCGCCGTCACCCATCTGATGCCCGAGGCGACGCGGCGCATCGCCGGCGCGGCGTTCGACAGGCAGAGCATGCCCGCGCAAATCGCGCTGGGCTTCTGTGCGCTCTACATCGTCCTGATCATGGCGCCGGCAGCGTCGGCGCCATTCATCTATTTCCGGTTCTGAGGAGAATCCGATGTCGCCCGAACCCATCGCTCCGGCCGCCGCCAACCGTCCGCTACGCTGGATCGTGGTGATCTATTGCATTCTCGCGCTGACCGCTTTCGCCTATCCGGCCGGCTTGCGCGACTGGCTGGAAGAGCGCGATTCCGGCGGTAGATTATGGCTGCCGTTGGCGATCGCCCGCCAGATCGAGACCGCTTCGGACGCGATTGGCGTCAAGTCGGTCGGTGTGCGCCTCAGGGCGTGGTTCGGTCAGTTGATCGGCGACGATCAATCCTGACATTCGCCTCAGGTTCGCGATGCGGCGATAGTATCGGCCAGATGCGACGCGCAGACGCTGCCAGGTCGGCCGAGCGAACGCACGATCGTCATGTGATCTTCGTCGTCGACGCTCGCCAGACGCGGCTGCAGCCCGAGGGAAGACAGACGGCCCGCGAAGCGGCCCGCCTGCTCGAAGAAGGGTGTCGTTTCGCGGCCGCCGACGATAAGGCGAATGGCGGCGTCTGTGCGCGCAATCGCCTGGCAAGGCGAATATTGGGCGATCTCTTGCGGCGTCAGATGCAGTTCCGCCTGCAGAAAGCTTGTCGCGATCGGCGCGAGGTCATAGAGGCCGCTAACGCACAGGATCGAGCGCACGGGATTGTCGGGAAATTCCGATTCGTGCGGCGCGCGGCAGCACAGGTAGGTCGTAAGATGTCCGCCCGCCGAATGCCCGCTCGCGCTGAGCGCCGTGGGATCGCCGCCGAATTCCCGACCATGCTCGCCAAGCCAGTGCGCGGCGCGGCGCGCCTGGTCGACAAGCCGCGCCATGCGCGCGCCCGGCATCAGCGAATAGTCGGCGATCGCCGCGATCGCGCCCTGCCCGACAATAACATCGGCGAGATACGAATAATCGGCCTTCGATTGCGCGCGCCAATAACCGCCATGGATGAACAGATGAATGGGAAGCCGGGCGGCGGCGGCAGAGGTCTCGGGGAAGAACAGATCGAGCCTTTCGTCCGGATCGTCGCCATAGGCGACGTCCAGTCGTGAGGGCAGCCGCGCCCGGGTCGCCGCACTTGAAGTTTTGTAATCGGCGACGGTCGCTTCAAAATGCGGAACGATCGCTCTGATTTTAAAAAGATCGGGCGGCGGCTCGTCCAAATTCCTGTCCATCAGCCGATAAGACCTTCTTCTTTGTCGATGAATCCACAGTCGGCATAAGAGGCGCGAGGGCGTTCGTCGATCCTATAGTTTTCCCCAAGAATCGGGTGGTTTTCCCCAAGAATCGGGCGCGCGAGAACGCCATAGTCTCAATGGAACCACAATTACGCCCAAGGCGTTTGGCATTGTTCGGAAAGAACAAAAATCGACAATTGGAGGAAGCGGCATGTCTGAGGTCTATGTTGTCGACAATCCCGACCCTAACAATTTCGTAATATCCAATGTTGGCGGCAACCGGCAATTTGTTTTTCACGTCGTGCAGCGGCAAGGCGGGCGCGACCTTTGCCCGGCTGCATGGGCGAGGCTGCATCCGCAATCCGATTACACCGAACTTCATGAAATGTGGTCATTCGCCGAGCGGGAGGCGAGAAGGCTGCGGTTGATCAACTGATATTGAATCCGCGCGATTAATCGGACCCCTTATTTTCGCGGGGCCTCCGCGATGTGGGGCAGTATGGCGTCCACTCGGTCGCAAGGAGTTGTTGCGCGCCGACAATAAGTTTATGGCCGAAATTATCGCTCGCTGATTGGCGGTGCTTCGGGATCTGGCTCGTTAGCTCGCGAGCCGCGAGTCAACTTTCCAAATGCCGACGCAGCGACTGGCGATCGCGAGCGACAGGTCGACATCGCAGATTGGCCTCAATCAAATGTTGGCCTCGGGCGAAACGTGGGCCATTGTGGCGCGCGTTTATTGAGGAGACCGGCGCGGACACTTCCGGCCGTTCCTCGTATGAGCAAAATCAATCGTTTCCGACGCCGGCCGGCGCCGGCGCCCTGGCCGATTTTACATGTTGCCGTCCGACATCAGTTTCAGAGCCAATCCCGACGAGCGCCGGACGGGGCCGCGCGAGCCGTCTTCCCTGATGGGGTCGCGCCTCTACATCGCGCTTCTCGGGGCCTGCGTTTTCCACGCAGGCGTGCTGTTATTCCTGCTTTTCGTCAATTGGGAACCCGTCGTCGAAACGCCGCCGGAGGAAGTTCCTATCGAAATCGTCGTCGAGCCGCCGCCACAGGAAAAGCCTGATCCGCCACCGCCGGCGCCGACGACGCGCACGATCGACGAAGACCCCGCGTTCGATGCGCCCCGCGCCGCGAATAACGAAAAAATCGAAAGGGACGCTCCCGATCAGGCATCCAAGGCGCCGCCGGCGCCAACGCCGACAGAAACGCCCGGCGCCGGCGCCGCGCCTGGCGGAGAGACGGGACCGGTTCGGCAGGGCGAGCTCCAGGCGGCGGACCATGCGGCTGAACCGACGGTAGACAAGCCCGACGCCGAGGTGGTCAAGAAGCCTGAGCTCGATCGCGACAAATCGGAGCAGCAACAGGCCTCCGTCGATACGAAAGCCGAGCCGCAGAAATTGCCAAGTCTCGTCGGTCAGTCGCTTCCGAGTTGGTCGCGCGGCCAACTGCCGACCTTTGAACCGATGCCTGACGTTCAACTCGATAGCGCGGCCAAGACGAGCCCGATTGCTGGGGGTAAGGCCAAAACGACTTATCTGACGATCCTCTACGGCCTGGTGATGGCCCGCATGCATCTGCCGACAGGCGTCGGTGGGGGCGCCAGCAAGCTTGAGGGCGTGCTCCTCTTTTCGGTCGATGGAACCGGCAATCTGACGCAGAATCAGATCCTGCGTTCAAGCGGATCGCGGGACCTTGACGCGGCGGCTGTCGCGGCGGTCAGCAAGGCGGCGCCATTTCCGACGCCGCCGCAGGGCGAGCCAATCGGATTGAGGTTCACCTATAGCGCCAAGTGAGCGGAGATTGGCGCGATGTTCCGTCAGCAACGTGCGGCATGAAATTAGGCTCCGACTGCCGCGTTCGGATTGGCATAAGGCGCGGCGAAACGCGGTTGTGTTGGATCCGCGGCCCCGCGCGAAGGACGAGGCGCCAGCACGTCGTTGGCATGGGTGAGCGTCACCGCGATCGCGCTCCATATTGTCGGCATCGGATTACGCCTCGCCGGCCGCTTGCCGCTAGGCCAAATGCAGACCCTCCACGGCGAGCGTGCGGCTTAGCTGAGATGCGAGCACACATCGGCGGGGCGCTTCTGCCCTTTAGGTCCGGCGGGCATTGGGCGCCTCCCCCATTTGAAGTCTCACCATGGGAAGGCTTTTGATTTCCACCCCGTCCCGAGTCACCTGTAGAGTTCCGGAACCGATTTCGCGATGGGCCATGATCCTGGTCGCCCAGGTCGTTGCCGTCTCAATAGCTTCGAGATCGGTGAGCGCGCTGATCTCAGCTCTTTCCGAGATTGCGTCGCTGGTTAGCGCTGCTACGAATCGGGGTCGCTTGGATGCGTTGGTCATTTTTCGCCTGCTTTCCGCTAAACATACCACGGATCGGAAGGGCGCCGCGAGCAAACGCAAGACCGGCCTGTGTCAGCCCCTCACGAAAATCGTTGGGCCAACACGAGAATAACGAGCCCCGCAAGCGTCAACGCGGTCAACTCCAGATAGATCGTCAGAGGCGATCGGCTCCATCGGTCGGACTTGCGCGGGCGCAGCTTCATTCAGGTCTTTCTCGGCCGGACGCCCGGTTCTCCCTCGACGAACTCGACTCCGCCATCGCTCAACATTCGCTGGACCCCGGAACACTCCGCCAAGATTACGGAGCAATATTGCAAGAAGGGCGGCAAGGTCTACATCGAAGGCGCGTTGCAGACGCGCAAATGGACCGATCAGAGCGGCGCCGAGACGACGGAAATCGTGTTGCGAAGGCGATGAGGCGGGGCAGTGACAGGGCGGTGGCAACGGTTCTAGCTTCGGCCGCTCCACCCACTCAGGCCGATCGGCGCGCTGCCTTTGCTGGCGCTGGCGGCGGGCGGGAAAATCGACGACGACATTCCGTTCTGATCAGCCTACGGGCCGCGCTGGCTTATGGCGCCGTCACCGATCAGCGTAAGGCGATGCAACCCCGCCTCGCTTCGTCGTATTTTCGCTATCCTTAGCCCAGAAAGAATGCAGCGCGCCGCTCATCTCAAAGAAGGGGTTATCAGATTTTCGGAATAACCGCCGCGCCTCTCGCAATAGGCGAAAGGACAGCGTCGACTGGGATATGATGTAGCGAGGTCGAATCTCCGCGCCGAATCCCGTATAGAACTTCACCGCACCGCGGTTCCCGAGCCCATAGAAATCGAAGACTAGGCCTGTTGCGGCTGCATTCCGAATCGCCGACCATAACAGCAGAGTAATTGCGCCATTACCGCTGTCCGGCGTTCGCGTGGAAAGCAGATAGTAGCAGACGGACCGGTCCCAGACACAGAAAATGGCAGCCTTGGCGATCCCCTCACTGTTTCGTGCGGCAAGTCCCAGCGCACGGCCGCGCGAGCAGCAGGCAATCAAGAGCTGCTTGGCGATGTCCAAGTCAATGATCTCGTCCCGTCTCGTAATCTGTAAGTTTTGTCTGTAAAGCCAGATGAACTCTTCGGCGTCAATCGTATCGTCAACCGTATAGATATTCTGGGCTTTGCGCGCCACGTTGCGGGTTTTATCGCGCATTTGGCGCCAGAGCACATCGGGCGGCGCGGGTTCCAATTCGTACGTGAACTGCACTGATGGCTCGAAACCTTCCATTTGGAACGCGATCACG
>DATBZF010000030.1:0-3692 GCA_036513315.1 Roseiarcus sp. | reverse complement strand
GCGCTGCGCGTCGGCGCGGGCAATTACGGCGGCAAGCTCGGCCGGCACCATTATCATCTCAAGGATCTCCTCCGGTGAGTTCTTTGACCTTTTCGCTGCGCGAGGCGCCGGCCCAGCGTCTCGATCTGTCGCCCTTGATCGCGCAGAATCTCGCCGGCAAGACGATCGCGGAGATCGAACGTATCGAACTGCAAACGACGCGCATGCGCGTCACGGTAGGAGAGGTTTTCCGCATCCGCGAAGGCGATCCTGAGACAATTCTCATCGAAGGCGGCGGCGGGCGCTTTGACCGCGTCGGCATGAGCATGACCTCAGGCGCCATCCGCGTCGAGGGAGACGTCGGCGTCGAAGCCGGGCGCCTGATGTCGGGCGGACAATTGACCATTCGCGGCGATGCGGGCTCGTTCGCCGGTTCTGGAATGACGGGCGGAACGCTGGACATCGACGGCGACGCGGGCGAGCGGCTCGGAGGCCCGTTGAGCGGCGAGACCGTCGGCATGAGCGGCGGTGTCCTGCATGTGCGCGGCGACGTAGGCGCACGCGCCGGCGACCGGCTGAGGCGGGGCTTCATTCTGATCGAAGGCCGGGCAGGCGCCTACGCCGGCAGCCGCATGATCGCGGGCACCTTGGCGATCGGGGGCGAAGCTGGCGATCTGCCCGGCTATCTGATGGGCCGCGGCACGATCCTTCTTGGGCGCGGCGCGACGCTTTTGTCGCCGAGCTTCGGCGATTGCGGCGAACACGACCTGGTCGCGGCGCAGCTTCTGGCTAATCACATCGGCGAATTCAGCGGAAAGCTAGCGAGGCTTTTCCGCCGGCCGTTGCGGCGTTGGGCAGGCGATCTGGCAGCGCTCGGCAAGGGGGAGATTTTACTACCGAGCCCGTAGACGTTCCCCATGCGGCGGCTTGCGCTCCGCAACGCGAGCGCTATCCTTGGCTCATCGTTGCGGGGCGGACGACTTTTGGAAGGAAATGGCATGACCGCCGTCGTCCTGTCGCCGGAGCCTGAGCGCGCATGGTCCAGCGTGGATCGCGCGCCCCTCCTGCGCTGGCTGATCTTCACCGGCGCGACCGTTTTCGCCGCGATCCTGTTGTGGCGCTACGGCCTCATTCGCCTGATGGTCGTTTCCGACCGCACCTATCTGTCCTCGGTGATCTTCCTGATTTATGTGGGAGCGTCGCTGCATTGCCTTTGGCGAACGATCGTCATTTCGCGCGAAGGCGATGCCGGGCAACGGGTGGCGGCCCGCATCGAGACGGGAGGTCCCGACGTCGCCGCGCTCGAGCCTTCGACCGCGCTCCCCGATGGCCTCATCGCCGACCACATCCGCGATCTTGCCTTGAAAGCGCGCACGCAAGGGCGCGGGCGGCTCGATCAAACGCTGCTGCTGCGCTCGCTCGCTGATCGCCTGCGCGGCTCCAATGGGTTCGGCTCCTTCGCCAGCGACACGCTTATGAAATTGGGCCTGCTAGGGACGATCATCGGTTTCATCATCATGCTGGCGCCGATCGCGGGGCTCGACGTGAGCGACAAGTCAGTGCTGAAATCCTCGATGGGGTTGATGAGCGATGGGATGGCGGTGGCGATGTACACTACGCTCGCGGGCCTCGTCGGCTCGATTCTATTGAAGATCCAGTATTATATGCTCGACAATGCGACCGCGAAGGTGTTCTCACGCGCGGTGACGCTGACCGAGACGCGCGTCGTTCCGGCCTTGGAGCGCTCCCACGATCTGGCCATGCGCGCATGATCGATGAATTCGGCCTCTATCCGCGCGAAGAGCCGTTCGATCCGTTCAGTGTGATGTTGTTCAAGGCGCTGCAGGTGGTTGCGTTTCTCTTTTTCCTCGCGCTGTTGGCGATATCGCCTGAGGCCAAGGACGGCAAGATCGACTCGAAAGCCGAGTTCATTATCACCATGGATTGGCCCGATAGCCATCCCGACGATCTTGATCTGTTCGTGCAGGATCCCGCAGGGAACATCGCCTGGTATCGTCATCGCGAGGCGGGCTTTATGGTGCTCGACCGCGACGACCGCGGCGGCGCCAACGATTTCATCGTGGTCAACAGCAAGAAAATCTCGTCACCCATTCGCGAGGAGATCGTCACCATCCGCGGCGTCGTCGCCGGCGAATACACGGTCAATGTCAGCCATTTCGTGGCGACAACCAGCGCGCCGGTGCCCGCGAAAGTGAAGGTGCAAAAGCTTAACCCGACCGCGCAGGTCGTTTATGACGACACAGTCTTCGTCGATCACACCGGCGACGAGAAGACGGCGGTCCGGTTCACGCTTGATAGCGAAGGCAAGGTCACTGACGTCAATCGCCGGGCGAAGTCGCTGATGGAGACCTTTCGCAATGTGCGCCAGAACGGTGCCGACCGCGACCCCAAAACAGGTTACGTGAAGCAGCTGTGACCAACCTCAGCGACGTCATCATCTGGCTGTCGATCGCCTATGCTCTGCTCGGCGTTCTTTTGCTCGTCATCTGCGTCTTCGCCAAGGTCCCGTGGCCGGTGAAGGCGGGCGCTATCCTGCTAACGAGCGCCTTTTACGTAGTCAGCTTTTTTGCGACGCGCGGCCTGCTCGGCTGGTCGTCGACCGATCCTCTGCCGCCGAAATTCAAGCTCTTGGGCGCCCGGATCGTTGAACCGCACTCCCTCGAAGGCGATCCCGGCGCCATTCATTTGTGGGTCGAGGCCCTCGACGACGACAATTTCCCAAGCGGCGTGCCGCGCGCCTATCGTCTGCCCTATGACGGCCATCTGGCCGAGAGGACGGAGGCCGCGATCCGGGCGAGCGCCGACGGCAAGCCACAGGGCGGTCGCACTGCGGACTTCGGCAACGGCCAGGGCGGCGTTGCAGAGGCGACCGCGCGCGAGGTCACGCCCTCAACGATCACAACAACAGGCGGCGGCGACCCCTCTTCCGGCGGTCCGCTCGACCCCCAGTCTGCGCATGGCGAGAACCAGACAATCAATTTTGCGCCGCTCGCGCCGCCGCGCATGCCCCTCAAGGACGCGAAATAGCGCCGCTCACGCCGCCGCAGTCACTCTTGGTAGGCGCGCTCGAGGTGGATCGCCTTGGCGAGATAAGGAACGCTCGTCCTGTCGATACGGGCCGAATCAATATCCAGTCCCGACGTGTCGGCGCCTTGAAGAAGGGCGCCGCGCAGGTCCGCCCCGCTTGCGTCCGCCTCGCGCAATGTCGCCCCGGCGAGATTGGCGCCGGGAAGCTTAGCGAAGCGCAAGTCGGCGCGGGCGAGATTGGCGCGAGAGAGATCGGCGCGGCTTAGGTCCGCAGATTTGAAGGTCGCGCGCATGAGCCCCATCGACTGGTTCTTTTCGTCGGCGCTGCAATTCGCGTCTTCGAATCGAGCGCCGACGAGATGCGCGCCGGTCAGGTCGGCGGTCACCCGCGCGCCGGTGAGATTGGCGCCATCGAGACGCGCGCCCGCCATCTGCGTTGCGAACAGGCTAGCCTTGACAAGGCTGGCTCCAGAGAGGTCGACGTCAAGCGCCCAGGCCTGGTCCATGGTCGCCCCATCAAGCTTGGCGTGCGAGAAATTCGCATGGTTGAGCCGCGCGGCGCGCAAATTTGCGCCGGAAAAGTCGAGGCCGGAAAGATCGAGGCCCGAAAGACGCTTGCCGGCGAAATCGGCCCCATGTCCGCCAGGCGCCGCCTTGAGCGCCGC
>DATBZF010000029.1:0-7646 GCA_036513315.1 Roseiarcus sp. | reverse complement strand
CGAAAGGCCGCGTCGGCAATCATTTTGATGATGGCGCTTGTCGCAAACGGGTGCGCCGCACAACGCACGATCGTCGAGAATTCCGGTGCAAGAGCCGTGCCGACGGACCATGCTTTCGTCTCTCTAGGACCGGGCGGCCCCGCCGTCCTCTCCGTCATCCAGAGCGATTACGCCAATGCGACAAGGCAGACGATCGCGCTGGCGACGCGCGGCAAGACGCCCGGCGAGAACCAGTTGCGGGTCGATGTCTTAGGCGTGAAGAACGACAATGTCGCCCTCGATTCGTCGCTTCCCGATCTTCCGCTGAAGGAAGCCGAACTCGCCGCCGAAGCGCAGGACGCACTGCCGGACGCTTCCTTGCGCGTATCGAATAGCTATCTGCAGAATCGTTACGGCCCGTTCGGCTATATCGTCGGCAAGACGGCGCAAAGCGACACCTGCGTCTATGCATGGCAGCGCCTCGCCACGCCGGACACAAAGATCTCGCTGATCAATTCGCGCAACGCGATATCGATCCGTCTCAGACTCTGCGATTCCGTCGCGAGCGAAGCCGCTCTGGCCGCGACGATGATGAATCTGAACGTCAATATCGCCCTTTCCTCGGGCAGTTGGACGCCCGAACCCCGAGAACTTTCCAGCGACGTCGGCGCGGTGAATGCGCCGACAGCGCCGCCGCAAATCGCAATCGCCGCCGCCAATCCACTTCCGCCATTGCCTGCGCGCGCCGCGCCGCCGCTCCGCGCCAGACAGGCGAGGCGCGCGCGGCAGCCCGAGCCGGCGCCGCCTGCCGGTTCCGTCGTTCAGCCGCCCACGTCAAACGGGGTCGTTGTTCCCGCGCCGCCGCTCGCCGCTCTCGATGCGCCGCTGCCCGCAGCCGCCACGCCGTCGCCGGCGCAGATCAGTGTGCCGCCTCCGCCGCAGGAGCCGAGGCGATGAGTATGCGCAAGCTGTCCTCCTTCGTATTGTGGGCAGCGGTGTCGCTGGTCGTGATGGCGCTGATCACCCTGCCGATCAGCCTGCAGACCCACCTGATCGCTGGCACGGCGGTCGTCGTCGCGATGATGATGCTGAAGGCGGTCAGGCCGCATGGCATGTGGCGGCTTATCGCACTCGCGCTTGGCACGTCGATTGTCCTGCGCTACGTCTATTGGCGCAGCACGAGCACCTTGCCGCCGATCAATCAGCCGCAGGACTTCATCCCCGGGCTGCTCGTCTATCTCTCCGAAATGTACAGCGTTGGCATGCTCGCGCTGTCGCTTTTCGTCGTGGCGAGTCCGCTACCCTCGCGCCGCGCCCCGCGGCTTGCCGACAACGAGCTTCCAACGGTTGACATATTCGTCCCCAGCTACAACGAGGATCGCGATCTTCTGGCGCGGACCCTCGCCGCGGCGAAGGCGATCGATTACCCCGCCGACAGAATGACGATCTTCCTGCTGGACGATGGGGGGACAGAGCAAAAGCGCAATTCCGACCAGATCGAAGCGGCGAACGCAGCGCAGCACAGGCACGACGATCTGCAGCGGCTCTGCGCCGAACTCGGCGTGCGCTATCTGACGCGCGCGCGCAACGAACATGCGAAAGCCGGCAATCTGAACAACGGACTAGCCCAATCGTCAGGCGAACTGGTCGTCGTTTTTGATGCGGACCATGCGCCGGCGCGCGACTTTCTGCATTGCACGGTCGGCTTCTTTCCGGCGGAGCCGCGGCTGTTCCTGGTGCAAACGCCGCATTTTTTCCTGAACCCCGATCCGATCGAGCGGAATCTGCGCACTTTTCTCAAAATGCCGTCTGAAAACGAGATGTTCTACGGTGTGATCCAGCGCGGGTTAGACAAGTGGAACTCTTCGTTCTTTTGCGGTTCTGCGGCGGTCCTGCGACGCACAGCGCTCGCCCAGACGAACGGCTTTCAAGGCCGTAGCATCACGGAGGATTGCGAAACCGCGCTCGAACTGCACGCCCGCGGCTGGCACAGCATCTACGTCGACAAACCGCTCATTGCCGGCCTGCAGCCGTCGAGCTTTGCGAGCTTCATCGTGCAGCGTTCGCGCTGGGCGCAGGGGATGATCCAGATCCTGTTGTTCCAGAAACCCTATATGAAGCGCGGCCTCAGCATCGCGCAGCGCCTTTGCTACATGTCCAGCATGCTGTTCTGGTTCTTTCCTGTCGCCCGAACCATTTTTCTGATTGCACCGCTGTTCTATCTGTTTTTTGGACTTGAGATATTCACGTCGTCCGGTTCGGAATTTCTCGCCTATACGCTGTCGTATATGGTCGTCAATCTGATGATGCAGAACTATCTCTACGGCTCCTATCGATGGCCGTGGATTTCGGAACTTTACGAATATGCGCAGTCGCTTTACATGCTGCCGGCTCTCGTCTCGGTTCTGCTCAATCCGAGCAAGCCGACATTCAACGTAACGGCCAAGGACGAGTCGATCGAGACCGACCGTCTTTCGGAGATCGCGTGGCCGTTGTTCGGGTTTTTCCTTCTGCTGGTGGCCGGCGTCGTCATGACCGTGATGCGGCTCATCGCGCAGCCTTACAAGGCGGATGTCACGCTCGTCGTCGGCGGCTGGAATTTGTTGAACCTTCTGCTGGCCGGATGCGCGCTCGGCGTCGTCTCCGAGCGCGGCGAACGACAGGCGAGCCGAAGAGTCGCCGTCAGGCGACGTTGCGAAATCCTCGCCGGAGATTCGGTTATCGCCGCCGCGATCGAGAACGTTTCGGCCAATGGCGCGGGCATCAGGATTGCGCAGACGGACGCCGGCGTCGCAAGGCTCGATCGCATCGCGATTCGCGTGCCGCCTCTCGCGCCGATCGCCGTCGATCCCGTGCTGCCGTGCATGGTGCGCCACAAGACGCAAGGCGACGGCAGCATCCTGCTCGGCGTACGCTATCTCCCCACCACGGCGGTTCACTACCGACTGGTCGCCGACCTCCTTTACGCCAATTCCGATCAATGGTCGTCGATGCAAGCGGCAAGACGCGTCAATCCGGGTTTGCTGCGCGGCACGATCTGGTTCTATGGGCTCGCGATCCGCGAGACCGCGCGCGGGCTGTTCTACTTCGGTCGGGCGGCGAAGCGCCCGGCCGCGCCCGAACTGCAAGGCCAGCGAGAGGCTGAGGACGCACGATGAGACAGGCGGCGACGCCATTGGCGATTGTCGCGGTCCTGCTGGCCGGCCTTACCGGCGCCTTGGCGGATTCCGGCGGCTTCGACATGTCGACCGAGCGACCTTCGCAACCTTCGCAGCCTCGCACGGCCGCTCCGCCAGCCGATTCGTCGCCCTTCGTCGCGCCGCTAACGACCGCGCCGGCACAGTCGTCGCCGTCGCCGCTCGAATCTGTCGGCGCCGCTGGCGCCGTCCCCGCTGCGCAGCGCCCGATCCTTCCCTCTGAAGTCCTGCGCTTGAACGGCGAGGTGGATTCCCGATCCTGGAGCGTCGAACTGACCCGGGACGAGTCGGAGAGCCCCGCGACGCTGACGGTCGGCTACAAATCGGCGGTAGTCGTCGCGCCGGAATCTTCTCGGCTGCGGGTGCTTGTCAACGATCGCCCGGTGCTGGAAGGCCCGATCGCCGCCTCCGAGCAACTGGGCCGATTGTCGATCAAGCTGCCGGTCGGTCTGCTGCGTCCCGGCCCAAACCTCTTTCGCGCCGAAGTTTCGCAGCGCCATCGAACGGATTGTTCGATCGCCTCGACCTATGAATTGTGGACGGAGATTTACAACAGCGACAGCGCGCTGCATTTCGATGCAGCCGGCGCAATGACGCTGCATCGCCTTGAGGATCTGAGCGCCGCCGGCGTCGATCAGCATGGCGTCGCGCATCTGCGCATCATCGCGCCAGCGCTTGGCCAGGCTGCCCTGGCGCGCGTCCTGTTGCGCTTCGCACAAGGCGCCGCCGTCCTTATCGGCGAGCCCAACCAGACGGTCTCCGTGCTCGACCGGGCGGGCGCGCCAGGCGGCGCGGGCGTGCTGACCGCGGTGATTGGAACCTATGGCGATCTGCAGCCGATGCTGCGATCACTACCGCCCGAGGCGGCGACGCGCCCACTCGCCGCCTTTGTCGACGATCCGGCGCTCGGGCCCTCGACGCTCGTCATCTCCGGCCCGACCATCCCTGCTTTGTCGCAAGCAGCCGACGCAATCGTGTCTCTCGCCGACGATCCCATGGCTGGCCAGCGCCTATCGGCAGCGACGAGCCATTGGTTCGCTCCGAACGCGCCGATCGCGCGGGGCGCCGTGCGTTACAGACTTTCCGAGCTTGGCGCGCACACCCAGGAATTCTCCGGCCGTCGCTTCGAGACGCAGTTCATGGTGGCGCTGCCGTCGGATTTCTACGCGTCGGCCTATGGCGAGGCGACGCTGCTGTTGGATGCAGCTTATTCGGGCGAAGTGCTGCCGGGAAGCCATCTCGACGTCTTCGTGAACGATCAGATCACCGCGACGGCGCCGATCACCACGAGCGGCGGCGAGATCCTCCGCCACCTACCGATCCGCATGCTGATGACGCATTTCAAGCCGGGGCCCAATCTCATCCGGTTCGAAGCGCTCTTGAATACCGCGGCCGATCAATTGTGCCGCGCAGGCGGCGCGGCCAATCTGTCCGGCCGCTTCGCCATTTTCGACACCAGCGAATTCGTCTTGCCCGATTTCGCAAGAATCGGGCGGCTACCGGACCTCGCCGCGCTGATGGGCTCCGGATTCCCGTACAGTCGCGCGGCTAGCCTGACAGCGCTGGTGTTGAACGAAGCCGATTCCGATACAGTCTCAGCCGCGGCGACGCTGCTGGCTCGAATGGCGGTTGCAGCAGGACGGATCATTCCGTTCGATATCGCTTTGCCGGCGACGATCGGCGAACGTGATGCGATATTCGTCGCTTCCTCCGACCAGGCGCCGAGCGAGGTTCTCGCTCAGCTCGGGATTGACCAGAGCCTGCGCACTGCATGGAAAGCGCCGCCGGAAGATCCCGCTGTCGACGCCGCTGCCACATCGGCCGAAGCGGCAGGCAGATCCGCGCTCGCCAGCGCCGAACTCCCCGCGCCCGACGAACTCGATACGCAGGCGACATTCAGCCGCTGGCGCAACGCGCTCTCCGACGGCGGCGGCTGGCGCGGGAATGTGAGCGCGTTCCAGGATTGGCTGCAGCGCACGTTCCAATTCTCGGCGGCGAGCCTGCGCTTTCTGCCGAGTCCCGATGTCGCGTTCGAGGCGCCGCGCGGCAGCACGATCCTGCTCGCCCAGGGCGAGAACCCGAGCGGCAACGGGGCATGGACGCTGCTGACGGCGCCGACCACGAAATGGTTGCGGCAAGGCGCCGAAGCACTCACCGCACAGAAACAATGGTCGCAGCTTGCCGGCCATGTCGTCAGCTACAACGGCAAGACCGGCGCCTTGACGGCCCAGCCCGTCACGACCTTCTCGTTTCTGGTGACGCAGCCGCTGTCGCTCTCCAATTTGCGGCTGATCATCGCCAACTGGCTTTCAGACAATATTCTCACCTATTCGGTCCTGCTCCTGTTCACCTGCATCCTGCTCGGCCTCGTAACCGCGCTATTCCTCTCGCGCATCGGCAGGGGCGCGGCATGACGAAGCCGAGCCTCGCTTTTCCTCTATGGAGCCTGGCCGCGGTCGCGATGGCGGCGACCGTCGCGGCGATGACGCCGATTCAGCGCGATTTCGCAGCGCCGGCGCCGGCGATGGCGGTGACGAAACCCGGCTCTCTCTCGCCGCAACAATGGCAGCCGTGGCGCGATCGCTTCATGACCGCCGACGGACGGATCGTCGATGACGCCAACAAGAACATCAGCCATAGCGAGGGGCAGGGCTATGGTCTGCTGCTCGCCGTACTGGCGCAAGATCGTGCGGCCTTCGCCAGGATTTGGGGCTTCACCAGGAGGGAGCTCCTTCTGCGCGACGACGGCCTTGCCGTCTGGCGTTGGGATCCGGCCGCCAGCCCGCACGTCGCCGACATCAACAACGCCTCCGACGGCGATATTCTTATCGCCTATGCGCTCGCGCTCGCCGGGGAGAGCTGGAATTCTCCGGAATTGACGACAGCCGCGCAGGAGCTTGCGAAGGCGATCGGTCGCGTCCTCGTCAAGCGTGTCGGCGATCGTACCCTATTGATGCCGGCCGCTAAAGGGTTTGCCGCCGACGAACGGCCGGACGGACCCGTCGTCAATCTTTCCTACTGGATATTCGAGGCGCTGCCGGTCCTCGCGCGGCTCGCGCCGGACCCGGATTGGGCGGCGTTAGCCGACAGCGGGCGCGAACTCGTCCTCGCCGCTCGCTTTGGCCCGGCTCGATTGCCGGCGAACTGGATTTCCCTTCATTCGGCGGCGCCGGCGCCCGCGGGCGGCTTCGATCCATTGTTCGGCTATGACGCCATTCGCATTCCGCTCTATCTCGTCAGGGCCGGGCTTCTCGACCGGTCGCTGCTGGAGCCGTTCGCGAAATCAGGCGGCGCGGCCGCCGACGCGCCGGCGGTCGTCAACCTCGCCGATGGCCATGCGGCGAACGCGCTCGGCGATCCCGGATATCGGATGATCGCGGCAACGGTCGCTTGTGCGCTTGATCGCAAACCGATCCCGGTTTCGTTGAGAACGCCCGCTCCGACGAATTATTATCCCTCGACGCTGCACCTTCTCGCGCTCGCGACGATCTCTCAGAATTATCCGGAGTGCCTATGAGGACAGCAGCGCCCGTCGCCAGCATGTTGCTCGTCGCCGCGCTCGGCCTTGCCGTGGTGTGGCAGGGCGCCAATCTCTGGCGGCAGCCGCGCTCGATCACCATGCCGATGATGACCGCGCCCGCTGTCATGAGAGACGTCGGCGTCCCGTCCGGCCTAGCCCCGGTGGGCAGCGACAATTCGTCGAGCTCGCTAGGCCGCTTAGCGTCGACCAATGTCGACGCGGCGCCGGCGGGCGTTGCAAATCCGGCGTCGCCGCCGGCGCCTGCGCCGGTTTCGCAAAGCGCGGCGAATGAGGCGGGATCGCCCAATGCGCCCGCAGCGCCACAGGTCGACGAGACGGCCTTGCGTTATTTTGCGCGCCAGGGCGACACGCGCCGGCTCGACGCCGAAATCGCGCGGCTGCGTTCCCTCTATCCCGACTGGACGCCGCCTTCG
Organism: Roseiarcus sp.; assembly: GCA_036513315.1. Lineage (GTDB taxonomy): Bacteria > Pseudomonadota > Alphaproteobacteria > Rhizobiales > Beijerinckiaceae > Roseiarcus. The sequence goes on along the minus strand of DATBZF010000029.1, from coordinate 516 downwards.
GATCCGCTGAAAGCGGCGCCGATCGCCGATCCGCAGCTTGATCGCATGTGGCAGCTCTACGCTCAGGGTCAGTTCACGGTGGTGCGGGAGGCGATCGCCACACGGCAGGCCGCCCAGGCCGGCTGGATCGCGCCCAGGGACCTCCTTGACCGTCTCACGCTCGCCGATATGCGCGAGCGTCTCGTCAATGCTTTCGACGCCAAGCAATATGGGATGGTGGTGCAGATCGCCGCGACGACGCCGAGCCTGCGCACATGCGGCGACATCGACGTTCTCTGGCGCGTCGCCGAGGCTTTCGTTCGAACTGACCGGGAGAGCCGCGCCGTCGACGCCTATCGCTATATCCTGACGAGCTGCACGAACGGACCCGAGCGCGTCGCGACGATCCAGAAGGCGGCCGCTCTTCTTCCGCGCCAGAGCGTCGCCGCTCTTTTTGAGCTCGGCCATGTCGGCGCCGAGGCGGAGGCGTTTCAAGGGATTCGCGAGGATTTCTCTAGGCGGGCCGTCTCGGCGGGC
>DATBZF010000028.1:0-24817 GCA_036513315.1 Roseiarcus sp. | reverse complement strand
CCCCCCTGCGCATCCCAGCCGTAAGCGTCGGGGCCGATTCGGCACGGTCCCGACGCACTTTCCACGACAATTGGCTTTGACCGCGACGTTGCCTGGCGGTAGTCCCGACTAGCCGCGCGAAGCGACCAGCCAGCATTGCAGCGCTTTCAGCACACGCGCGTCCAGTACCAGCGCCCATAGGGATCGGCGGCGCGACGCCAGCACGAGCCGTAATAGGGCCCGCCGGGTCCATAATAGCCTGGGCCGTAATAGCCCGGTCCTGCGAGAGCCGATCCGACGATGGCGCCGGCGGCGAGGCCGCCGAAGACGGCGGCGGGACCCCAGCCCCATCCCCAACCGCGCCGCCACCAGACTTTATCGATCTGCGCCGACGCGACGGATTGGCCGAGGGGAGGCCCTGAAAGCGTAAGGGCGTCCGCGGAGTTCAGGGATAGCGCGAGCATTCCGACGCCGACGAGGGCGGCGACCGAGCGGCGCGCTATATCGAGCTTTGACATGGTACCTCCGATTGCCCCAGCCGCGCCAATCAAAACACAGGCTCGATGAACGGCCGATGAAAGGGGCCGGTAGGCAATTTCATCTCTAGCCAGATCGTCGGCGCAGCCTCATAATGGCGGCATGGCGAAGCCCAAGCCCGAGATCACATTCCGACCGGTCGAATGGAAAATTCTGCCGGAATGGTACGTGCTGGTGACGCTGCCCGACGCCAAGGAATTGCGGATTGGCGGCTTCAAGACCGAGGCCAATGCGCGCGAATGGATCGCGAGGAGTTCGGCCGCCTGGATCAAGGAGCATAACGAGCGCAAGCGCGCGCGAACTTGAGGCCAGGCATCCCAACCCGCCGCTATTCCGCCGCCTCGCGCATTGTCGCGCGAACGCTCGCGCGCATATCGTCGATCAGCGTCAGTGCGCCGGCCCGTTCGACATGCCAGAAAGTCCAGCCGTTGCAGGCCGGCAGACCTTGCGCGAGCGCGCCGATCTTATGGATCGAGCCGATCGCCGGCCCCAGCGTCAGCGCCCCGTCGGCGCGCACCAGCGCGGCGTGGCGCCGGCGCGAATCGATCAGATGTTCGCCGGGTCGGATGAGGCCCGCCTCGATCACGCTGGCGAAGGCGACGCGCGGCTCGCTGCGGCGCGTCGGCGCCAACGCGATGGCGTCGACCGGCACAGGCGCCACGGCGTCGATGCGCGCGCGCGCGGCATTGGCGTAAAGCTCATCGCGTTCAAGGCCGATGAACGCGCGATGCAGACGTTTCGCCACCGCGCCGGTGGTGCCAGAGCCGAAAAACGGATCGAGCACGAGATCGCCGGCATTTGAAGCGGCAAGCAGAACGCGCGCCAGCAACGCCTCGGGCTTTTGCGTCGGATGGGTCTTGCGGCCCGCTGCATCTTTCAGCCGCTCGGCCCCGGTGCAGATCGGCAGGAACCAGTCGGAGCGGGCCTGGCAATCTTCATTGCCGGCCTTCAGCGCTTCATAGTTGAATGTATAGCTCTTGGCCTCGGCGCCGCGCGCCGCCCAGATCATCGTCTCATGCGCATTGGTGAAACGGCGGCCGCGAAAATTCGGCATCGGATTGGCCTTGCGCCAGACGATGTCGTTGAGGATCCAGAAGCCGAGGTCCTGCATGATCGCGCCGACGCGGAAAATATTGTGATAGGAGCCGATCACGAAAATCGTCGCCTCGGGCTTCATCACCCGCCGGACGGCGGCGAGCCATCGCCTGGTGAAGGAATCATATTCGGCGAAGCTGGCGAATTTGTCCCAATCGTCGTCAACGGCGTCGACAAGGCTCTGGTCGGGACGCGATAGTGCGCCTTCCAATTGCAGATTATAGGGGGGGTCGGCGAAGACCAGATCGACGCTGGCGGGCGGCAGCCTTTCCAGCTCTTCGATGCAATCGCCGACGATGATCGCATCACGCGGCGCGACGCCGATGACGGGGCGTCGAGCCAAACCGCTGCCAGTACGCGATACCTGAATCTGGGCGGGTTGGCCGGACGCCCCGGCACGGGAGATACGCATTGACGAGAACACTCAAACGCGACTGACAATGCGAATATGTCGCCTTTTAGTAAAAACTGAATTAGCCGCGCCGAGACGGGGCTGTCTCGTTTTCGAACGCCTGAAATATTGAAAAAAACGAATATATTTCAACTATTTCGAAAGGACTCCCCGCGCCGCGCATTTGGGCGCTTGCAATTGTCCGAACGCGTCAGGCTTTGCTCTTTCTTAACCATTCCATGACGCGCCGATTTCATGGCCATGCGGCGAACGAGGACGCCACTTCCGATATCGCGCTTGCCTTGGCGTGGACGCCTCGCTAAGCCCGGCGCGCCGCCCTTGTCCAACTCGTCTGCGTCCATGTCTTTTGTCAGCCTCTATGCGCGCGTTCTCCGGCAATTGAGCGCCGCCAGGGGCGTGGCGATCGTGCTGGTCCTCGCCAATCTCGCGCTCGCCGCGGCGCAATTTGCCGAGCCCGTGTTGTTCGGCCGCATCGTCGATCGGCTTGCCGGCGCGCAGCAGGCCGGCGCCGCGCCGCGCTGGGTTGACGTCCTGCCTCTGCTGGCGGCCTGGGTCGCGTTCGCGCTCTTCACCATCGGCGCCGGAATCCTCGTCGCGCTGCACGCCGACCGCCTCGCCCATCGCCAGCGGATGTCGGCGATGTCAGTCTATTTCGATCACGTCCTGCACTTGCCGACGGGCTTTCACGCCGGCGCTCATTCGGGCCGTCTTCTGAAAGTGATGCTCGAAGGCGCCAGCGGCCAGATGGCGATCTGGCAATCGTTTTTTCGCGAACATTGCGTCGGCTTCATCGGCCTGACGATCCTGCTGCCGCTGACCTTGTTCATCAACCTTCGCCTCGGCGCGATGCTGCTTGGCCTGGTCGTCGCATTCGGCCTGATGATGAATTTCGTGCTGCGGCGAACGCAGGGCCTGCAGGGCAGCGTCGACCAATTGCATTCCGATCTTGCCGAGCGCGTCTCCGACGTTCTCGGCAATGTGCCGGCGATCCAGAGTTTCACGCGGATGCAGGAGGAGACGCGCGCCCTGCGCGCGCTGATCGACAGGGTGCTCGCCGCCCAGCTCCCGGTTTTGTCCTGGTGGGCGGTGGCGGCGATGGCGACGCGAGCGAGCGCCACGCTCACCCTGCTCGCCATTTTCGTCACCGGCATCTGGCTCAATATCGAGAGCCTGGCGACGATCGGCGAAATCGTCACCTTCATGAGTCTCGCGACGACGCTGATCGGCAGGCTCGAGCAGAACGTCGCCTTCGTCAACATGATTGTGACGCTGGCGCCCAAGCTCGCGCAGTTCTTCGAAGTGCTCGACACGCGCTCGGATGTCGCCGATCGCCCAGGCGCGGCCGCGGTCGGCCGGCTGGCGGGCAGGGTCGAGTTCCAGAACGTGTCGTTCTCCTATGCCGGCGCCCGCGACGCGGTGAGCGATCTATCCTTCACGGCTGAAGCGGGCCGCACGATCGCGCTGGTCGGCGCGACGGGTTCGGGCAAGTCGACGACGCTCAGCCTTCTGCATCGCGTCTTCGATCCGCAAAAGGGCGCGATCCTGATCGATGGCCGCGACATCAGCGACATGACGCTGGAATCTTTGCGCGACAATATCGGCGTCGTGTTTCAGGAGCCGTTCTTGTTCGCCCGTTCGATCGAGGAGAATTTGCGCATCGGCAAGCCGGACGCGAGCGCCGCCGAGCTTGAGCTGGCGCTTGAACGGGCGCAGGCGAGCGCCTTCGTCGCGGGCCAGCCGATGGGCCTGGCGACGCTGGTCGGCGAGCGCGGCCGCAACCTTTCGGGCGGCGAGCGCCAGCGTCTGGCCATCGCCAGGGCGTTGCTCAAAGACCCGCCGATCATGATCCTCGACGAGGCGACCAGCGCGCTTGACGCCAATACCGAGCGTCAATTGCAGGGCGCGCTCGAAAATGCGATGCGCGGGCGCACCACTTTCGTCATCGCCCATCGTCTGGCGACCATCCGCAACGCCGATCAAATCCTGGTGTTCGACCATGGCCGAATCGTCGAGGCGGGCGCGTTTGACGATCTTATTGCGCGCCAGGGTCTTTTTTCTTCGCTGGCGCGCGCCCAATTTATAGCAGGCGAGGCGGCGCCCGCCGATTGGCTGCCGGCATAGCGGCGCCCCGCGTTTCCCAAGCGGAGACGACGCGGATAGAATGGCCCCGAGGAGGCGCGATCATGAAACACGAAAACTTCCCGGTGACGCATACCGACGAGGAATGGCGCAAGATTCTCACGCCCGAGCAATTCGCGGTCATGCGCGAACATGGCACCGAGCGGCCGGGAAGCTGCGCGCTGAATTATGAAAAGCGCGCCGGTAGCTTTACCTGCGCGGGCTGCGAATCCCTGCTGTTCGTCTCGAAGACCAAATTCGAAAGCGGCACCGGTTGGCCAAGCTTCAACGATCCCGTCCCCGGCTCGACCGAGACGACGGTCGACCGCAGCTACGGCATGAAGCGCACCGAGGTCCATTGTGCGCGCTGCGGCTCGCACCTCGGCCATGTTTTCGACGACGGGCCGGCGCCGACGCATTTGCGCTATTGCATCAACGGCGTCGCGATGAACTTCAAACCGGAATAATGGGTTGCGTGAGCTCATTCGAACGGACGCCCGCCTTCCCCCTCCCCCCTTGCGTAGGGTCGTCCGGGAAGACGGAAAGTTGCGGAATCTAAGATGCAACTAGGTCATGCGTCACCCCTCCACGTCATGGCCGGGCTTGTCCCGGCCATCTACGCGGCGCCGCTGCAAACAACGCTTGAAGCTCCCGATGGCGTCAGGGCTTGGATGCCCGGCACAAGGCGACGGCTGTCCGGTTCAGCAAAAGAGTCCCGTCACGCGAGAGAATCTAGGTGAAACAGCACCTCTCGGCGGCTTGGCCGGGCTTGTCCCGGCTATCCCAAGGCGAATGCGGAGCATTCGTCCGCACGTGGCGCCGTTGCAAGAAACTTTCGAAGTTGGCGGCTTCCGCTCCGGGACAAGCCCGGGCAGGACGCGTGAGGGTTCTGTGCGACTTCAACTATGCAACCGATCCTGCTGCACTGGAGAGCCGTGGCGCAAGGCCGGGCGTGATGTGGTGGGGTTGGGGAAGGAATATTGGCTCCCCATCAATCCGGCTGACGCGTACCTCCAACCGCATGCCCGATCTCTTGTTCCGCGTGGCGCCGCAAGGCACGATTTTCAACGCCGCAAAAAGGGCCTGCATATGAACGCGCCAGCATCGCCGGACGCTTTTCGCGGTCAGAGGCCCGCCGGGCATCCCGCTGTCAAGAGCGGTCGGATCGGCGTTCTCCTCGTCAATCTGGGCACGCCGGAGGGCACCGATTATTGGTCGATGCGCCGCTATCTCAAGGAATTCCTGTCCGACCGGCGGGTGATCGAGACCAATCGCCTGATCTGGTGGCCGATCCTCAATCTCGGCATTCTGTCGCGGCGCCCACAGATCAAGGGCAAGGATTATAAAGCGATCTGGAACAAGGCGCTTGACGAGAGCCCGCTGAAAACCATCACGCGGGCGACCACCGAAAAGCTCGTCGATGCGCTCGGCCAGTCGGGGCGCGATCCGGGCGGGCGTTGCCTGGTCGATTGGGCGATGCGCTATGGCAAGCCGGCGATCGCCGAGCGTCTTGAGGCGATGCGGGCGGCGGGCTGCGACCGCATCCTGCTCTTGCCCCTCTATCCCCAATATTGCGCCGCCACCAGCGCGACTGTCTGCGACAAGGCTTTCGACGTGTTGAAGACGATGCGCTGGCAGCCGACCTTGCGGGTCGCCGCGCCCTATTTCGACGATCCCGTCTATATCGGCGCCGTGGCGCAATCGGTTCGGGCCGGACTGGCGGCGCTCGATTTCGAACCGGAGGTCATTCTCGCCTCGTTCCATGGCATACCGCGCGCCTATTTCGACAAGGGCGACCCCTATTATTGCCATTGCGCCAAGACCTGGCGGCTGGTGCGCGAGGCGCTCGGATTTTCGCGCGAGCGGTTCCAACTCACGTTCCAATCGCGGTTCGGGCAGACCGAATATCTGCAGCCCTATACCGATATGACGGTAAAGGCCTTGGCGGCGCGCGGCGTCAAGCGCCTGGCGATCGTGACGCCCGGCTTCGCCGCCGATTGCCTCGAGACGATCGAGGAGATCGGGGTCGAAAACGCTGGCTATTTCCGCCTCGGCGGCGGCGAGAATTTCGCCGCCATCCCCTGCCTGAACGACAGCGCCGAGGGCGTCCGCGTCATCCAGAACGTCGTCCAGCGGGAATTGTCGGGCTGGCTTTGAATCGGCGCCGGCCTCTTACCAAGGCGCCCGAAGCGGCCTATATCGGGGGGCGCTTTGCGTCTGGTTTGACCGGGCGCCAAAAGGACCCGAAATAGAGGGTTCAGGACCAAGGGTTCACGACCGATGAATGATTCCAATCCGCTTGCCGCCGCCCCTGCCGCTTCCGCCCAGAATAAAATCCCCGTCACCGTCCTCACCGGCTATCTCGGCGCCGGCAAGACGACGCTGCTCAATCGGATCCTGAGCGAACCGCACGGGAAGCGCTACGCCGTGATCGTCAATGAATTTGGCGAGATCGGCATCGACAATGAGCTTGTCGTCGGCGCTGACGAGGAAGTGTTCGAGATGAACAACGGCTGCATCTGCTGCACGGTGCGCGGCGATCTCATCCGCATCATCGAAGGCTTGATGAAGCGCAAGGGCAGCTTCGACGCGATCATTGTCGAGACCACCGGCCTTGCCGATCCCGCTCCCGTCGCGCAGACTTTTTTCGTCGATCAGGATGTGCAAAGCCTCGCTCGGCTCGACGCGGTCGTCACCGTCGCCGACGCCAAATGGCTGGCGGCGAGATTGCGCGATGCGCCCGAGGCCAAGAACCAGATCGCCTTCGCCGACGTCATCGTGCTGAACAAGATCGATCTCGTCTCGCCGGCCGAATTGCGTGAGGTCGAGGCGCGCATTCGCGCGATCAATCCTTATGCGAAACTGCATCGCGCCCAGCGCTGCGATGTGGCGATCGCCGACGTTTTGGAGCGCAAGGCGTTCGATCTCGACCGCATCATGGAGATCGAGCCCGATTTCCTCGAAGTCGACGATCATGACCACGACCATCACGACCACAGCCACGATCATCATCACCATGATCACGGCCATGGCCATGGCCTCAAACACTACCACGACGAACACATGCAATCGATCTCGGTGCGGCTCGACGGCGACGTCGATCCCGGCAAGTTCATGCCGTGGATCAACGAGCTCACGCAGACGCAGGGTCCCAATATCCTGCGCTGCAAAGGCATTGTCGCCTTCACCGAGGATCCCAAGCGCTTCGTATTCCAGGGCGTGCACATGATGCTCGACGGCGAGCCGCAGCGCGAATGGAAGGCCGGCGAAAAGCGCGAGTCGAAAGTCGTCTTCATCGGACGCGATCTCAAGGAAGACGATATCCGCAAGGGTTTCCTCGCTTGCGCGGCGTGAGGTTGCGCCGCGATCCGTTGCGCGCCGCGGGGGTCAGGGCAGGGCGGGCGCGCGCGATATGACCGAGCCGACGTCCTCGTTGACGAAGAACGTGCAGTTCTTCGAGACCGGCGCGCATGTCACCGCCGCCAGCTTCCTTGATGATGCGCCGGCCTTCGCGATGGGCGACGGCGCCATTCTGCTTGGCGAACCGGGCGCTGCGAACCGGGTCGCCGCGCACCCCGGCGGCGCCATTCTGGCGGCGGTCAGCGACGGCAAGATGATGGTCACCGGCGGCGACGATGGTCGCGTCGTGGCGACATCGCGCGACGGCTCCGCGCGCGAGATCGCGCATGAGAAGGGTCGCTGGATCGACGCGCTGGCGATGCGCGCCGGCGCCGTCGCCTGGGCCGCCGGGCGCGAGGTGCGCGCCAGGGACAGCGCCGGCGCCGTCAAGGCGCATGTCGCGCCGACGACCGTGCGCGGCCTCTGCTTCATGCCCAAGGGCTATCGTCTCGCGCTTTCCCATTACAATGGCGTTTCGCTGTGGTTTCCCAATGTCGCCGCGACGCCGACCTTGCTCGAATGGAAGGGCTCGCATCTCGACGTGGCGACCTCGCCGGATGGCCGTTTCGTCGTCACCTCGATGCAGGAGAACAGCCTGCACGGCTGGCGCGTCAGCGATTCCAAAAACATGCGCATGTCCGGCTACCCCAAGAAGTCGCGCTCGCTGTCGTGGTCGCATGACGGCTCCTGGCTGGCGACTTCGGGCGCCGACGCCTGCATCGTCTGGCCGTTCCGCGACAAGGACGGCCCGATGGGCAAGGCGCCGCGCGAGGGCGGCGTGCGCGCTTCCAAGGTTTCGCAGGTCGCGTTCCATCCGCGCACGCTCGTCGTCGCAGTCGGCTACGAGGATGGTTTCATCCTGCTGTGCCGGCTCGCCGACGCCGCCGAGATTCTCGTACGCCAGCCGCAAGCGGGCGATGGCGCGATCACGGCGCTTGCTTGGGATGCGATCGGCGCGCGCCTCGCCTTTGGCCTCGATAGCGGCGGCGCGGGGTTGTTGACGCTGCCGGCGTGATGAGCGAGCAGCGGGGCTGCGCGGTTCGGCCAGAAAGTCACGCCGGAGAATCCAAGGGGAAAAGGACCTCTCTGCGTCTTGGCCGGGCTTGTCCCGGCCATCCACGCCGCGCCGTCGCATCAAACTTTTGATGTTGACGGCTACCGGGCGGCGTGGATGCCCGGGACAAGCCCGGGCAAGACGCCGGAGAGTTACGGACGACTTCAACATATCCCACCGCCTCGTCGCTCCCCTTTCGCTTCTCTCCTTGCCAAAGCGACGGCCATGATGGGATTGTCGCGCCAATCGATAAGGGCGGGCGCATATGGACGAGGCGTATATCGGCGTTGACGTCGGCACGGGCAGCGCGCGGGCGGGCGTGTTCGATGGCGCCGGGCGGCTTCTGGCGAGCGCGAAGCGGCCGATCGCGATCTGGCGCGAGGCGGGCGAAATCGTCGAACATTCGTCGGAAGACATCTGGCGCGCGACGACCGGCGCCGTGCGCGAGGCGGTCACCGCCTCCGGGCTGCCGCGGGGGGCGTTTGCCGGCATCGGTTTTGATGCGACATGTTCGCTCGTCGTGCTCGATCCTGCCGGCGCCCCGCTCGCTGTCGGCCCGAGCGGCGACCCGCAGCGGGACGTCATCGTCTGGATGGATCATCGCGCGACCGGCGAGGCTGATCGGATCAATGGCGGCGGCCACGACGTCCTGCGCTATGTCGGCGGCAAAATCTCGCCGGAAATGGAAGTCCCCAAACTGCTGTGGCTCGCCAAGCATATGCCTCAGAGTTTCGAGCGCGCCGGCCATTTTTTCGACCTGACGGATTTCCTGACCTGGCGCGCCTCCGGCTCGCGGCGCCGCTCGGTTTGCACCTTGACCTGTAAATGGACCTATCTCGCGCACGAACGGCGCTGGGCCGCGGATTTTCTTGACGGTCTCGGCCTCGGCGCGCTCGCCGCTGACGGCTTCGCGCGGATCGGCGCCGATGTCGTCGAGCCGGGGACGCCGCTCGGCGCCGGGCTGACCGCGGAGGCGGCGGCTGCGATGGGCCTGGCCGCTGGCGTCAAAGTCGGCGCGGGCCTGATCGACGCCCATGCCGGCGCGGTCGGCACGCTTTCAGCGAGTCTGGGCGGCGCCCATGCCGATCTGCGCCGACGACTTGCGCTGATCCTCGGCACGTCCGCTTGCTGCATGGCGGTTTCCGATCAGCCGCGTTTCATCGATGGCGTCTGGGGTCCCTATTTCTCGGCGCTGACGCCCAATCAATGGCTCACCGAAGGCGGCCAATCGGCCTTCGGCGCCGCGATCGATCGCCTGATGCGGCGGCACCCTGCCTTCACCGACGCATCGCAACGCCTGGGCGACAACGCTTACGAGGAAATGGAACGCGACATTCTCGCGCGGGCAGGCAGCCTGTCGCGCGCGGCTTTGCTGGCGAAGGACCTGCATGTGCTGCCCGATTTTCTCGGCAATCGCTCGCCGTTCGCCGATCCCAATGTGCGCGGCGTCCTGGTCGGCCTTGATTTGCGCGCCGACCGCGACAGCGCGCTGGCGCTCTATGTCGCTGCGCTGACCGGGCTCGCCCATGGCGTCGTGCAGATCATCCGCACGCTGGAGGCGGGCGGCTTCGATTTCGATATGCTGGTCGTGAGCGGCGGGGCCGGGCGCAGTCCGCTCGTGCGCCAGATTATCGCCGACGCCACCGGCAAGCGGGTCGGCGCCCCCGAGACCAGCGAACCGGTATTGCTCGGCGCCGCCATGCTCGGCGCGGTCGCCGCCGGACGCGCCGATATGGGGTCGGCGATGTCGGCGATGTCCCGCCTCGCCGAGGAGGTCCTTCCGAACGCCGAAATGGCTGGTTTTCATGACCGCAAGCGCCGCGCCTTCGACCTGATGCAGGGCGCCGAACGGGGCATTCGCGAGATCATGGCCGAATGCCCGCCGCTCGAATAATGCTGAGCAATTGACCATGCCGCGGGCAGTTGTTTGTTTTTTCCAACGCTATCATGTTAGCGTGCCGGTCGCTGGGAGGGTCGGCGATTGGGATTTTTGGGCGGCGGCCGCTCTTTTCAGCCGAAGCGGGCGAAGCGAACGTCATGCAATGGCCTGATCTCGTCATATTCGATTGCGACGGCGTCCTCGTCGACAGCGAGCAGATCGCGCTGGGGCAGGTGCGCCAGGCGCTGGGCGAGGCGGGGTTGACGCTGACCCATGCCGAGGCAATCGATCGGTTCCTCGGCTTGAGCCTTGATTCAATTATACGAACAGCCGAAGCCGAACTTTCCGGCCCTCTGCCCGGCGCGTTTCGCGATGACCTCCAGCGCGATATACTGGCGCGCTTTTCCGCCGAATTGAAGGGAATGTCCGGCGTCAGGCAGGCGGTCGGGGCCTTGAACTGCAAGGTCTGCGTGGCGTCGTCGAGCTCGCTTGACCGCATCCGGCTGTCCCTGTCGCTCGTCGGTTACGATTCCCTGTTCGAGCCAAACATCTTTTCCGCGACGATGGCTTCGCGCGGCAAGCCGCATCCTGATCTGTTCCTTCACGCGGCGCGCGCGATGGGGACGCCGCCCGAGCGCTGCCTGGTGATCGAGGATAGCGCGCCCGGCGTGACGGCGGCGGTCAGAGCGGGCATGCCGGTGTTTGGTTTTGTCGGCGGCAGCCATTTTTCAGGGTTCGCGCAGGCGGAGCGCTTGCGTGCGGTCGGCGCCGCGCTGATTTTCGATGACATGAGCCAATTGCCGCCGCTAATCGCGCAGCGGTGCGGCAATCTCCCATGATGCGGCGCAGCGGGCGCGGCGGAGCCGACACGGCGATAGGTTGAACAGTCGATGCCGAAGAAAACCGAAGCGGAGGATGGCAGGCTCGATGAAGCGGCCCGGGCGGGCTGGCTCTATTACGTCGCCGGCAATACGCAGGACGAGATCGCCCGCAAGCTCGGCATTTCGCGGCAGTCGGCGCAGCGCCTGGTTTCGCTGGCGATCAGCGAGCGCCTGATCAAGGTTCGCCTCGATCACCCGATCGCCCGCTGTCTCGAACTCGGCGCCGCGCTGAAGAAGCGCTTCGATTTGCGGTTTTGCGAGATCGCACCCACCGATCCGACATCGGCCTCGTCGACGCTGGGCATCGCGCAGGTCGCCGCGGCCGAGCTGGAGCGCTGGCTGCGCAACGCCGAGCCCGCCATCATCGGCATCGGCACCGGGCGCACGATGCGCGCGGTCGCCGACCAATTGCCGGCGATGGAATGCCCGCAGCATAAACTGGTGGCTCTGGTGGGCACCACCAAGACCGACGGTTCGGCGTCGTTCTATGACGTCATCATCCGCGTTTCCGATACAATTCGCGCGCCCCATTATCCGATGCCGCTTCCCGTCATTGCGCGTTCGGTCGAGGAGCGCCAATTGCTGACGAGTCTCGCGTCGGTGCGCAGCGTGCTCGCGCTCATCGAGCGCGCCGACGTCAGCTTCGTCGGCGTCGGCGCCGTCAGCGACGGCGCCGCGCTCGTTCAGGACGGCATCGTCACGCGCGCGGAGGCCTCGACGTTGCGCGAGGCGGGCGCGGTCGGCGAGATCACCGGTTGGGCCTTCGATGCGCGCGGCCGCGTGATCGAGGGGCCAATCAATGATCGCGTCGCCAGCGCCCCGTTGCGGCCGGGCGAGGGATTGATGATCGGCGTCGCCATGGGCGCCACGCGGCGCGCCGCTCTCCGTGGCGCCTTGGCGGGCCGGTTGATTTCCGGCCTCGTCACCGACGAAGCAACGGCTGAGCATTTGCTTCAGCAATGAGCAAATACGCTGATAAAATCGAGATATATTAAATGCTTATCTATTTGCTGCAATGCGAATGCTGCGGTGCAGCGACGATTTCCTGTTGACTCTTCCAGGATTCTTGCTGAATATTCGCCCGCACGACAAGCAAATGCTCAGGCATTGCCAATGGAGGAAACGACATGAAGGTTCTCATGAAGAGCCTGCTCGGGGCCTGCGCCCTGGCTGGGTTCTCATTGCCCGCTTACGCGGAGACGTTGACGATCGCGACCGTCAACAATGGCGACATGATCCGGATGCAGAAGCTCACGGATGATTTCACCGCCAAGAATCCCGACATCAAGCTGAACTGGGTCACGCTCGAAGAGAACACCCTGCGTCAGAAGGTGACGACCGACATCGCCACCAAAGGCGGCCAGTTCGACGTGCTGACCATCGGCACCTACGAGGTTCCGATCTGGGGCAAGAAGGGCTGGCTGGTGCCGCTCGACAATCTCGGCTCGGACTATGACGTCGACGATCTTCTGCCCGCCATTCGCTCCGGCCTCACCGTCGACGGCAAGTTGTTCGCCGCGCCGTTCTACGGCGAAAGCTCAATGGTGATGTATCGCAAGGACCTGATGGACAAGGCCGGGCTCAAAATGCCCGACGCGCCGACCTGGGACTTCATCAAGCAGGCCGCCGACAAGATGACCGACAAGGCCGCCGGCGTTTACGGCATCTGCCTGCGCGGCAAGGCCGGCTGGGGCGAGAACATGGCCTTCCTGACCGCCACCGCCAATTCGTTCGGCGCGCGCTGGTTCGACGACAAGTGGAACGCCCAGTTCAACACGCCGGAATGGAAGAGCACGCTTGATTTCTACGTGCCGTTGCTGAAGGCGGACGGCCCTCCGGGCGCCTCGTCGAACGGCTTCAACGAAAATCTCGCGCTGTTCAACGACGGCAAATGCGGCATGTGGATCGACGCGACGGTCGCCGCTTCTTTCGTCAGCGATCCCAAGCAATCCAAGGTCGCCGACAAGGTCGGATTCGCGCTCGCCCCCGATAACGGTCTTGGCAAGCGCGGCAATTGGTTGTGGGCCTGGTCGCTCGCGATTCCCGCTGGCTCCAAGAAGACGGCCGACGCCGAGAAGTTCGTCTCCTGGGCGACCAGCAAGCATTACACCGAAGTCGTCGCCGACAAGGAAGGCTGGGCCAACGTTCCTCCGGGCACGCGCAAATCGCTTTACGCCAACCCCGAATATCTGAAGGCCGCGCCTTTCGCCAAGATGACGCTCGACTCGATCGACTCCGCCGATCCGACTCATCCGACCGTCAAGCCCGTGCCGTATACTGGCGTGCAGTTTGTGGCCATTCCTGAATTCCAGGGCATCGCCACCAATGTCGGCCAGCAGTTCTCGGCGGCTCTGGCCGGAACGGAAACGGTCGACGCGGCGCTGGCTTCCGCGCAATCGAGCACGGAAACGGCGATGAAGAAGGCCGGTTACGTCAAGTAAGGCGCGGCGACCTTGTCGCGCTTTTGAACAAAGTCGCGCGGCGACAATAGGGGCAATCCTCCCTGCCCCTTACCCCCTCCCCGTTCGCGGGGAGGGGAGCCGCGGGGGCCCTGCGGAATTTATGATCGCGTCCGCTCGCGCTCCGGCGACGGACGATAGCGGCGCCCGGCGCCGCGCCAGCTGAAGAAAAGTCGTGCATATGTCTTGCCGGCGCCGCATGCGGCGCGGCGATCGGATAAACTATCTCTAGGCGCAGCGGCGTCAGTTTCACGCCGCCGCCGAAAAACGGTCAAGGGACGAAACGTCATGGCGACGCAACAAACAGCGACTGCGGGCCGTCTTCTGGTGGCGCCATCGGTGATCCTCCTGTTCCTGTGGATGATCGTGCCGCTGGTGATGACGATCTATTTCTCATCATTGCATTTCATCCTGACGGATCCGGATTCGCGCAGCTTCATCGGATTGCAGAACTACATCGACTTTCTTTCCGACCCCGACTTTCTGGGGGCGCTGCGCAATACGCTGATTCTTGTCGGATCGGTTCTCGTCATCAGCGTGGTCGGCGGCATATTCGTCGCGCTTTTGATGGATCAGCAGATCTACGGCCAGTCGATCGTGCGCTTGATGGTGATCGCGCCGTTCTTCGTCATGCCGACCGTCAGCGCGTTGATCTGGAAGAACATGCTGATGAATCCGGTATCCGGACTTTTCGCATGGATCGCGCAATCGGTCGGATTGACGCCAATCGACTGGTTCACCAACGCTCCGATGCTTTCAGTGATCCTGATCGTGTCGTGGCAATGGCTGCCCTTCGCCAGCCTCATCCTGCTGACCGCGCTGCAGTCGCTCGATGAGGAGCAGAAGGAAGCCGCCGCGCTCGACGGCGTCGGGGCCATTCCGTTCTTCTTCTATATCGTGCTGCCGCATATCGCGCGCGCGATGACGGTCGTCATCCTGATCGAGACGATCTTCCTGCTCAGCGTGTTCGCCGAAATCTACGTCACCACGAACGGCGGCCCGTCGACCACCAATATTCCGTTCCTGGTCTACGAACTCGCCCAGCATAGCTATGACGTCGGCGGCGCCTCGGCGGGCGGCATCGTGGCGGTCGTGCTAGCCAATATCGTCGCCTATTTCCTTGTCCGCATCGTCGGCAAGAATCTGGAGAGTTGAGCTATGGCGCTTAAGCAGACAGTCGGCAAGCGCGTCGGCATGACGGCGCTGGCCTGGGTGGTCGGGTTCCTGATCTTCTTTCCGATCCTGTGGACCTTCCTCACCAGTTTCAAAAGCGAGCTCGAGGCGTTTTCGCTGCCGCCGAAGTTCCTCTTCTTTCATTGGACAACAGAGAACTACGCTGAGGTGCAGTCGCGCTCGGATTATCTCGCCTTCGCCTGGAATTCTATTCTTCTGTCGGTCGGCGCCAATCTGGTTGGACTGATCGTCGGCGTGCCGGCGGCCTGGTCGATGGCATTCGCGCCGACCAAGCGCACCAAGGATCTCTTGCTGTGGATGCTGTCGACCAAGATGATGCCGGGCGTCGGCGTGTTCGCAGCGGTCTATTACATCTTCCAGTATCTCGGCTTGCTCGACAATCGCATCGGCATCGGCTTTCTTCTGTTCATGGCCAATCTGCCGATCCTGATCTGGATGCTCTACACCTACTTCAAGGAAATTCCCGTTGATATTCTTGAGGCCGCGCGGATGGACGGCGCCTCGCTGCTCAATGAAATCATTTACGTGCTGACGCCGATGGCCGTTCCCGGCATCGCCTCGACTTTGCTGCTCTGCATCATCCTGTCATGGAACGAAGCTTTCTGGACGCTGAATCTGACGACTTCGAACGCGGCGCCGCTGACCGCGTTCATCGCCTCTTATTCCGCGCCGGAGGGATTGTTCTGGGCCAAGCTTTCGGCGGCTTCCACGCTCGCCATCGCGCCGATCTTGGTGCTGGGCTGGTTCTGCCAGAAACAACTCGTGCGCGGCCTGACATTCGGCGCGGTGAAATAGTCTCAAGATTCAAACGAAAGCAACGACCATGGGCAGCATCGAACTGGTTAAAGTGCGCAAGGATTTCGCCGGCTTTTCGGTCATCAATGGCGTCGACCTGAAGGTCGAGGACGGCGAATTCACGGTGTTCGTCGGACCGTCGGGCTGCGGCAAGTCGACCCTGCTGCGCCTGATCGCCGGGCTTGAGGATATTTCCTCCGGCCAGGTGCTGATCGACGGCAAGGACGTCAGCCGCGTTGGCCCCTCGCAGCGCGGGCTTTCGATGGTGTTCCAGTCCTACGCGCTCTATCCGCATATGAGCGTGCGCAACAATATCGCCTTCGCGCTCAAGATGGACAAACAGCCCAAGGATGTGATCGAGCAGAAGGTCAAGAAGGCCGCGGGCATTCTCAACCTTACCGATTATCTCGAACGCAAGCCGCGCCAATTATCGGGCGGCCAACGCCAGCGCGTGGCGATCGGCCGCGCTATCGTGCGCGAACCCAAGGCGTTCCTGTTCGACGAGCCCTTGTCCAATCTTGACGCCGCCCTGCGTGTCCAGATGCGGCTCGAGATCGGCGATCTCCACCAGAGCCTGAAGACGACGATGATCTATGTCACCCATGATCAGGTCGAGGCGATGACGATGGCCGACAAGATCGTCGTTCTCAACAAGGGCGAGGTGGCGCAGATCGGTTCGCCGCTCGTACTCTACAACCATCCGCAGAATCTTTTCGTCGCCCGTTTTATCGGCTCGCCGACGATGAATATCGCCACCGGCCCCTCAGCCGCCAAGCGCAGCGCTACGACCATCGGCATCAGGCCCGAACATGTCGATGTGTCGGCGACGGCGGGGGAATGGCCGGCGAAGGTGCGCCTTGCCGAACATCTGGGTTCGGACACCTACGTCCATGTTGAAGTCGACAATATTGGCCCGATGACGATCCGCCTCGGCGGCGAGGCGCCCAACCAGCCAGGACAGCGCATATTCCTCACGCCGCAGGAGCCGCGCATTCATCGCTTCGACCAGCAAGGCTTGCGAATCGGTCAGTGAAACTTTGAAGGATGAGCCGCGGTTGCGAAGGGGCGCACACGCGGGGAAGAGTGATCGGCGCGGTCGAAAGAGGCGGCGTCCGCGGATCGGATTTGTAGCCCTGACGGGATCGTCGCAGGACGGCTCCCGCAAAATTGGTGGACCCGCGCATGTCCCTGAAATTGTCCAATGCGGCTCTGGCGAGCGTCGGCCGCGATATCGCCGTCCCTGGATATCGTCGCGCCGACCTCAGCGCCGGCATCATGCATTTCGGCGTCGGCAATTTTCATCGCGCCCATCAGGCGGTCTATCTCGACGATCTTTTTGCACGCGGGCGCGATCATGACTGGGCGATTGTCGGCGCCGGCGTGCGCGACGCCGACAAGGCGGTGCGCGCGGCGCTTCAGCAGCAGGACTGGTTGACGACGGTCGTCGAGCAGGAGGGAACCCATTCGAAAGCGCGCATCATTGGCCCGCACATCGATTTTGTCCCGCCTGGCGATGTCGCGGCGAATTTGGAGCGTCTCTCTCGCCCGGAAATCCGCATCGTTTCGATGACCATAACCGAAGGCGGCTATTATATCTCGCCGGCGACGCAGGAATTCGACGCCGCCCACCCCGACATCATAGCCGATGCGCGCGCTATCGATGCGCCCAAGACGGTGTTCGGCCTGATCGTCGCCGGCCTTGCGCGCCGCCGCGCCGCCGGCGTTGCGCCCTTCACCGTAATGTCCTGCGACAATATTCCAGGCAATGGCCACGTCTGCGAAAACGCCGTCGCCGGGCTCGCCGAACTCGTCGATCCTGAACTGGCGCGCTGGATAAGGGCGAATGTCGCCTTCCCCAATTCGATGGTCGATAGAATCACCCCCGCCACGACGAATCGCGAGCGGGACGCCCTGCGCGACAAGTTTGGGCTGGAAGATAATTGGCCGGTGTTTTGCGAGGAATTCCGCCAGTGGGTGCTGGAGGATAAATTTCCGGCGGGGCGGCCGCGGCTGGAAGACGTC
Source organism: Roseiarcus sp. (assembly GCA_036513315.1). Lineage (GTDB taxonomy): Bacteria > Pseudomonadota > Alphaproteobacteria > Rhizobiales > Beijerinckiaceae > Roseiarcus. The sequence goes on along the minus strand of DATBZF010000028.1, from coordinate 6,993 downwards.
GGCGTCACCTTCACCGCCAATGTCGCGCCCTACGAACTGATGAAAATCCGCATCCTGAACGGCGGGCACGCGGCGATCGCCTATCCTGCCGCGCTGCTCGACATACACTTCGTTCATCAGGCGATGGCCGATTCCCAGGTCCCGGCCTTTCTCGATCAGTTGACGCGGCGCGAAATTCTCTCCGTCGTCCCGGCGCCGCCGGACACTGATCTTGCCGCCTACCAATCTCTGATCGCGCGACGATTCGCCAATCCGAAGATCGAGGATACGATCGAACGTCTGTGTTTTGATGGTTCGAACCGACAGCCCAAGTTCATCCTGCCGACTGTCCTCGACCGATTGAAGTCCGGCGCCGACGTCAAGGGCCTGGCGCTCGTTTCCGCTTTATGGTGCCGCTATTGCTATGGCGAAACCGAAAGCGGCAGAAGCGTCGCGCCCAACGATCCGAGCTGGGGGCGGCTGCAAACGGCGGCGAAACTGGCGCGGGCCAATCCTTCCGCGTTTCTCGAGATGAAGGACATTTTTGGCGGCGCGGCGCAAAATGCCGCTTACGTCGCCGCCTTTTCTGGCGCCCTGTCGAAGCTTTGGGGGCAGGGCGTTCGCGCGACCCTTGCTGAATATCTGGATGGGCGGCTTTGAGGCAGGTCGCAGCAAGGGTCGATGACATATGAAAGAAGTAGTCGAGGGCGGATTCGCTCATTGTTCGAATGCCTCTCGCGCATAATCGCCTCCATGCAATCAATGAGATGCTGTCGCCACAGGCCGCGCGCCTCGGGCCCTTCGAATCCAGATTGGCAAAGATCGTCAGAGCGCGACCCGCGGCAACGCACGCGCTGCGATTTCCCCAATATTGACGCGATCGCGACAATGATGGCCGACTGGGTTCTCGGCAATCAAATACGGACGGACAGTCGGAGCAAGCCATGACGAAACTCAACAATAAAATCGCGCTGGTCACGGGCGGTGCGCGCGGCATCGGCCGCGCCATCGTCACCCGCTATATCCAGGAAGGCGCGCGCGTCGCCATCGCGGATCTCGCGATCGGGCAGGCGGAGGAAGTCGCCGCCGAATTTGGCGACAAGGCCTTCGCTGTCGAGGTCAATGTCGCCAAACTCCCTTCCATCGACCGCATGATCGCCGATGTCGTCTCGCATTGGGGCGGGATCGACATCCTCGTCAACAATGCCGCGATTTTCGATCTGGCGCCGATCGTCGACGTGACCGAAGCAAGTTACGACAAAGTCTTCGGCGTGAACGTGAAGGGCCTTTTCTTCACCTTGCAGGCCGTCGCCAGGCACATGATCGCGCGCGGCAAGGGCGGCAAGATCATCAATATGGCCTCGCAGGCCGGGCGACGCGGCGAAGCTTTGGTGTCGATCTATTGCGCCTCGAAAGCGGCGGTGATCAGCCTCACCCAATCGGCCGCCCTCGATCTCATCAAGCACAAGATCAACGTCAATGGCATCGCGCCGGGCGTCGTCGACACGCCGATGTGGGACGACGTCGACGCGCTGTTCGCCAAATATGAAGGCCGCAAGCCCGGCGAAAAGAAACGGCTGGTCGGCCAGGCCGTGCCATACGGGCGCATGGGCGCGCCTGAAGACCATACCGGCGCCGCCGTCTTCCTCGCCTCCGCCGACGCCGATTACATTGTCGCGCAGACGCTCAATGTCGATGGCGGCAATTGGATGAGCTGAAAGGGGGCGTCACGTTATGGTCCTCCGAGTAATGCGACCGCCTTGCCGCGGATATTCGCCAGTTCAACGGCGCTGATTTTTCCCTTGGGCTTGGCGCCGCGCGCACGCCAATCGAAGCTTTTGACCTGGTCAGCGAGCGCCACGCTCGCCGTATCGCCGGCGATTGCTACTTCGAAAGGATAGCCCTTGATTTTGGTTGTCAGCGGGCAACAGAGCATGAGTCCGGTTTTGCTGTTGTAGCTTGCAGGGCTCAGGACGACGGCAGGGCGGTGTCCCGCCTGCTCGTGGCCGGCTTGGGGACTGAATTGCAGCCAGACGATTTCGCCGGCGCTCGGCGCGTATGCGGGCTTCAAAGAGCTTCCTTGCCCATCGGCTCGCCGAAATCGATCTCAGAATGAAGGTTCTCCGCGGTGATTGCGTCCAACAGACGGTCGAGCTCATAGGTCGGAGCTCGAATAGGCTCGACGATGATGCGCCCGCCTTCTTCGCGCACGTCGACTGAAGCGTCCAGCGTAAGCCGCGCAGCCGCCATGACAGCGGCGGGGATGCGCACGGACGCGCTATTTCCCCATTTCTTTATGACGACTTTCATTCCCGTCTCCGCATATCGATAGAGGACTCAATATGAGGTCGGCGGCGATGTGTCAACAATGTCGATACGCAGAGACCGGACGTTGGCGTTCTTGGAATATTGAAGCGTGACGAACTTGAGCCTTACGCCGCAGCCGCCGACGCAACCGCGTCGCAGACATCGTCGACCAGGCTCTCGACCAATTGGCGATCGTCCGCCTCGGCCATCACGCGGATGACCGGCTCAGTGCCGGATGGGCGGATGACGAGGCGGCCCGTCGCGCCGAGCCGGCTGCGGGCGTTGGCGATCGCTGCAATCACCGCCTCGGTGTCGAGCGGGCGGCCGCCCTGGTAGCGGACGTTCTTGAGGATCTGCGGCAGCGGCTCGAAGCGATGGCAGATTTCGCTGACCGGCTTTTGCTGGCGCTTCACGACCGCCAGCACCTGCAACGCCGCGACAAGACCGTCGCCGGTGGTGGCGTAATCGGACAGGATGATATGGCCGGACTGTTCGCCGCCGACATTATAGCCCTTTTCGATCATCCGCTCGAGCACGTAGCGATCGCCGACCGCCGTGCGCTCCAACGCCAGGCCGATGCTCGCCAGATGCCGCTCCAGGCCAAGGTTGGACATGACGGTCGCCACGATGCCCGGCTGGGTCAGGCGTCCGTCCGCCTGCCAGCTTTGCGCGACGACGGCCATCAACTGGTCGCCGTCGACGATATGGCCTTTTTCGTCGATGATCAGCACGCGGTCGGCGTCGCCGTCGAGCGCAATGCCGATATCGGCGCGCATTTCGCGCACTTTGGCGGCGAGCGCTTCGGGCGCGGTCGAGCCGACGTCGCGGTTGATATTGAAGCCGTCGGGCTCGACGCCGATCGAGAACACCTCGGCGCCTAGTTCCCACAAAGCTTCGGGCGCGACCTTATAGGCGGCGCCATTCGCGCAATCGACGACGATGCGCAAGCCTTCGAGGGAGAGATTGCGCGGCAAAGTGCGTTTGGCGAATTCGATATAGCGGGCGTGAACGCTTTCGATACGCTTGGCGCGGCCGAGGTCGCGCGATTTCGACAGGCGCGGCGCGATCTCACTGTCCATCAAGAGCTCGATCTCGCCTTCGATCTCGTCGGACAATTTATAGCCATCGGGGCCGAACAGTTTGATGCCGTTGTCTTCGAACGGATTATGCGAGGCCGAGATCATCACGCCGAGATCGCAGCGCATCGAGCGCGTCAGCATCGCCACCGCCGGGGTCGGGACGGGGCCGAGCAGCAGGACTTCTATGCCGACCGACGTGAACCCGGCGACCAGCGCATATTCGATCATATAGCCCGACAGCCGCGTGTCCTTGCCGATGACGACGCGGTGGCGATGATCGCCGCGCTGAAAGGCGAGACCGGCCGCCTGGCCGACTTTCATCGCCAGTTCGGCCGTGATCTTGCCATTGGCGCGACCGCGAATGCCGTCGGTGCCGAAATATTTGCCCGCCATGTCAAAAATCCTCGTCAGCGCGTCTTCGACGCGCCGCATATGTCTCTTTTACCTCATTCTACGCTCACGATCGTTCAAAAATCATTTCATCCCGTAAACGCTGCCGCGGCGCGGCGTGTCGCGGGAGTTTGGCCCTTCTATGCGCGCAGGTTGGAAAGATCGCGCCGGCGGGTCCGTTTCGCCCTAAAGTGCCGCCGGCTTCGAGCGGGCAGGGGCGCCGCGCCCGAGCGATTCGCCCCGACAGGAAAAGGATCGACCATGTCCGAAATGCTGATCGCCGCGGCGGCGATACTCGCCGCGATTTTCGCGCCGCGGGTCATGCCCGATTCGCTTGTCGGTTGGCGGCGGGCGGGCGCCATCGCCGCGCTGCGCCTGGTGTTCGCGCTTGTCGCGCTCTACGAGATCCTGGCGACGAGCATCATCTCGATCCCGGCCAATGAGGTCGGCATCGTGCGCAAGATCTATGGGTTCGCCAATATCGCGCCGGGCCATATCATCGCCGCGCAGGGCGAGACCGGCTACCAGGCCGAGGTCATTCCGCCGGGAACCTTCCGCATCTCGATTTTCTTCAACGTGCTCAATCGCATCGACCTCCTGCCGGTCGTCATTGTTCCCAGCGGATTTTATGGTCGCATCGTCGCCAGCGACGGCCAGCCGCTGAGCGCCGGCCAGATCATGGCGGACGCCTGGCCGGAAGCCGATTACCAGAAATTCCTCGACGCCCAATATTTCATGACCCATGGCGGCCAGAAGGGCCTCCAACTCAGCGTGCTGAAGCCCGGCGTTTATCCCCTCAATCTGGCCCTTTATCAGGTCAAGATCGGCTATATCAAGAATGGCAAGGACATCGTGGCCGACAATGACGACGTCTACGATCTGCGCGGGCTGGCCAAAGAGGAAACGCCGCTCGACACGTCGATCACCCGCGTCCCGGCCGGCTCAGTCGGCGTCGTGCGCTCGAGCGTGCAAAGCGCCGGCATCGACTGCAAGGCGCGGACCGCCAAGACCGATGAAGGCGGCCTGACGGCGGAACTGGTGACGCAATATTGCAAGGGCGTCTGGGATACTTCGCTGCCGCCCAACGATTATTATCTCAACCGGGACGCCTACGACGTCACCCTGGTGTCGACGCGGGTGACGGCGCTGGAGTTCAAGGGCGGCTTCACCCGTCGCTACCTCGACCTCAAGGTCGACGCCAAGGGCGACTTCACCCAGACCGAACGCACCGCGACCTTTCCACAACCCAAGGATTCGGCCGATTCGGCGATCAACACCAAGATCGAAGGATGGGAAATCCCGCAGGAATTGCGCGCGATCGTGCAGATCACGCCGGAGAACGCGCCGATCGTAGTGGCGGCGGTTGGCGGCCAGGATGAAGTCGATCAACGCATTCTCGTGCCCTCGATCCGCTCGCTGGTGCGCAATGTCTATGGCGGATCGATCACCGTGAAGGAGACCAACGACAAAGGCGCGCTCGTCGATGTGACGCGCCCGACCCGTGTCCTCGACACCATCGAGAATCGCACGATCCTGGAACAGGCGATTCTCGATCGCGCGCAGATCGACGGCCGCCGCGCCGGCGTCGACATCAAGGAGATTCGCCTCGGCGAATCGGCGATCCCGCCCGAACTGCTGCTGGCCCGTCAGCGCGAACAGCTCGCCGGTCAATTGCGCGCCGCCTATATCCAGGAACAGACGGCGCAGGAACAGCGCCAGAAGACCGAGCAGGCGCGCGCCACCGCCGACCAGCAGCGCGACATCGTCACCGCGCAAACCGCGGTGAAGGTCGCGTTGCTGGCCCAGGATCGCCGCCAGGCGGAAGGTCACGCCGAGCGCCTCTATCTTGAGGAGCAGGCGGCGGGCCAGACGGCGCAGGCCGAGGTGCTCGGCAAGGACAGCGTCTTGAAGCTGCAGCAGCTCAAGCTGTTTCTGGAATTGCTCGCCGGCCATCCCGAGTTGGTCGCCAATCTCCGGCTGCCGCAGGTCTATGTCGGCGGCGGCGGCGCCGGCCTGGAGGGCGCGGCGGCGATATTCGGCTCCTTCCTGAAGCCCATCGAAACGCCGTCGGTGAGCGCGCCCAAATGAAAAAAGCGGCGGAGCCTTGGCTCCGCCGCTTGTCTTCAAACCACGTCCGCGAAAGGCGCGGCGCTCGTTTCCATCAAGTCGGCTGCGGCTCCAGCCCGCCGGCGTCGGGGCCGATCGCGGGCCGGCTTTTGCCGGATGCGGGCACGGCGGCGCGCGGCGCGGCCGGCGGCTCCTTGTCGCCGGTGTCGCGCACCGGCCTGACGCCCTGCAGCAAGCCGACCAGTTCATCGCCTGACAAGGTCTCGAATTCCATCAGCGCCTTGGCCAGCGTTTCGAGATCTTCGCGGCGCTCGGTCAGAATGCGCGTCGCGGTGTCGTAGCCCTGCTGCACGAGCCGGCGCACTTCAGCGTCGATCGTGTTGGCGGTCGCTTCCGAAATGTTCTGCGTGCGCCCCATCGAATAGCCGAGGAACACTTCTTCCTGATTTTCGCCATACATTACGGTGCCAAGCTTCTCGGAGAAACCGAGGCGCGTCACCATCGCGCGGGCGATCTTGGTCACCTGCTGGATGTCGCTCGCCGCGCCGGACGTCACCTTGTCCTTGCCGAACACCAGCTCCTCAGCGACGCGTCCGCCCATCGACATCGCCAGCAACGCGGTCAATTGCTCGAAGCTCTGCGAAATCTGATCGCGCTCGGGCAGCGATTGCACCATGCCGAGCGAGCGCCCGCGCGGAATGATCGTCGCCTTATGGATTGGAACGCTGGCTGGCATGGTGACGGAGACGAGCGCGTGACCGGCTTCGTGATAGGCGGTCAGCTTCTTTTCGTCTTCGGTCATCATCAGCGTGCGGCGTTCCGCGCCCATCAGGATCTTGTCGCGTGCATCCTCGAATTCCGAGCGCGTGACGACGCGCTTGCCGCGGCGCGCAGCGAGCAACGCCGATTCGTTCACGAGATTCATCAGATCGGCGCCCGAGAATCCCGGCGTGCCGCGCGCGACCACTTTGAGATCGACGTCCGGCGCCAGCGGCACTTTGCGGGCGTGAACCTTGAGGATTTTCTCGCGGCCGATGAAATCGGGGTTCGAAATGACGACCTGGCGATCGAAACGGCCCGGCCGCAGCAAAGCGGGATCGAGCACATCCGGGCGGTTGGTCGCGGCGATGATGATGATGCCTTCGTTCTGCTCGAAACCGTCCATCTCGAC